>CAJTOR010000135.1 GCA_910577675.1 uncultured Lachnospiraceae bacterium | reverse complement strand
TCATAGTGCTATTATACATTATTTTTTCTGTTTATGGAAAATTGATTTCCGTGGGTTGAAGTCGAATTCAAGTTCGAGGGGGGCCTCTCATGCACAACTGAAATTTGAAACAAGAGGACAAGGCCAAAATCTCCATTCCCCCTTGACAACAGCTTTAGAACCATTCGCCCTTTGGTGATAATTCTATTTTTTCTAAAACACCCTTGACAAAGTTTATCTGAGGATACACTGCGGTGCGATGGAGAAAGAGTTGCTGCGGGGCTTCACTTAGCGCATATGGAGGTGGCATCCATATTGACATACAACGATGAAAATTCGCTTGCCAGCGCAGTCCGCCTTGCATACTACAGTGCGGGAAAGGACTATAGGATCATCCGCGACATGCCGGGAGGGAAGGGCTTTGCGGACATTGTTTTCCTGCCGCTCCCTTCTAGAAAAAAGCCCGCCCTCGTGGTGGAATTAAAATATGGCAAGTCCGCGGGGACAGCGTTGGAACAGATC
>CAJTOR010000134.1:245-506 GCA_910577675.1 uncultured Lachnospiraceae bacterium | reverse complement strand
CACCGTATCCGCAAATCGTTCACCTGTGATACCCTCATCCCGGAAGAAGAGTATAGCTCTCTCCACAGTATCCAGCACTTCTTCCTCGCTTGTGAAAAGCTTATCCAGAGGACGTCCGCTGGCAATTTTCTTGCCCCATCTGCCGCCGATATAAATTCTGTACCCGTCCGTGTATTCCTCTGTGACGCCGAAAGGACATTTTCCCTTACAGCGCCCGCATCCATTGCAGGCGTCCGAATCCACCTTCAGCATTTTCTCTTC
>CAJTOR010000134.1:0-235 GCA_910577675.1 uncultured Lachnospiraceae bacterium | reverse complement strand
CTTCACCGGGCAGGCGGTTTCTACCTGACATTTCCCGCATCCTCTGCATTTGGCATAATCGAACAGCGGCACTCTCCGGCCGATGATACCCAAGTCATTCAAATCCGGCTTCACACAGTTGTTAGGACATCCTCCCACCGCGATCTTGAATTTATGGGGCAGGGTCACATGATGATAGCCCTGGTAAAACCGTTCATGAATCTTCCCGCTCAGGTCAAAGGTATCAATCAGTCCG
>CAJTOR010000133.1 GCA_910577675.1 uncultured Lachnospiraceae bacterium | reverse complement strand
GTAGCAGGACGGGGCTTTATCAGAAGTCTTTCCAGTGGATTGTAAAAGATGGCTTTGCATCCGAGGACGCAGCGGAACGGATAGCGGATGCGGTCGGCTTGACAGTGGGGGAAATCCTGCTGCCGGAAATCACTGGAAATGTGGAGAATGTGATTGAGTTCGTAAAGGACGGCGAGAGGGCAGCAGTCACTTTCTGCCAGGGGCGGTATAAGAGCCGCATTAAGAAACTGGCAGCAGAACGCCCAGAGGAATGCGAGATAGTAGCGGAGAATCAGGACGGCAGCTTGTGCGCACATATCCCGGTCGCATGGATAAAGATAAATCCGACAAAACAGCTTTCAGAGGAACAGCGCAGAGAAATAGCGGAGAGATTCAAGCGGAGATAGTTTCAAATGCCTTGTAGTAGGGCTTGCAGAGTGGCAAATTCGGCTTGAAATAGCGCAAGGGCAGAAATATAAGGGTAGGGGGATAAAGGGCGAAAATAGGCTTTAAAAACGTGAATAGACA
>CAJTOR010000132.1 GCA_910577675.1 uncultured Lachnospiraceae bacterium | reverse complement strand
GGCAGTATACAAAGGCACAGGAAGGTTATGTGGGGGAAATCCTGCTTGTTGGGATAAATTACGATAAGGGGGATAGGGATAAACCGCATACCTGTAAGATTGAGAGAATGAAGTACCCGCAGGGATAGGAGTGCGATTAAGATGTTGTTCCGACATGGTTCCCTGCGGGGCATGCACACGGTTCGCCAAGGAAGATGTCCTCCTCCGGGGGAAAACGGACTGCAATTCCGCTTGTAATCGGCGGAAAAACTAAGTATAATGAAGTTGAAATATCGTTTGCCGTGTATGAGGTCGAGAGGCAGTTGGAAGGAATGGTTTTGCGCCGCGATGTGGGGCGCTATGTGGAAGCACCGGATATTTCACAGTATCCGAAATTATTTTAAAGTAAGAGGAGGATGAAGATGGGGCTAACAAATAAAAACGCGCAGGATGAAGCAAAGCGGCTGTTTGATTTCCTTTGGGAGAACCGTGGTAGGAAAATAATCCTTGGCCAGCACACCCAGACAATGGAGCAGGCAGAGCTTGCATT
>CAJTOR010000131.1 GCA_910577675.1 uncultured Lachnospiraceae bacterium | reverse complement strand
CCTTCTGGAAGGTTATGGCAATGACAATTCTGGGGCAGATCTTACGCCGGAGGAAACAGAACGGCTTGCAGTATACCGCCGGAAGAAAGCCGGTCAGCAGAGGGCAAGACGCGAGGGAAAGAAAAGCGACCAGCCGAAAAGGAAAGTCAGTTAGCGGGGACATTCCCGTGCCGGGAAGAACAAAAGAAGCATTGTGGAAATGTGCATAACTGGCTATGGAATCCCTCTCATTCCTTATATCATTCAAAACAATAGAAAAATCCGTTTTCGTATGATAAAATAGATTGCGAAGAATGCGAGAGGTATAATTCAAATGAAAATACAGCGTTTAATTGGTTTAATATGCGTTCTTGCTGATGTTGACAAAATAACAGTTCAAGAATTGGCAGACCGTTTTGAGGTTTCTAAAAGGACTATTTTTCGTGATTTAGATACACTAAATCTTGCCGGGATACCCATAATTTCCTATCCGGGAATAGGTGGTGGTATTTCAATCATTGAAGGATATAAAATAGACAAAAAGATTTTAT
>CAJTOR010000130.1 GCA_910577675.1 uncultured Lachnospiraceae bacterium | reverse complement strand
GCCGGAAGCGGTAGACGCGGTATTGCAGCACTACACCGCACACATCAAATACCTGTCTATGTATAAGGGGCATATCAATGACGACACACAGGACAGATTAAAGGCAAAACTGGTTGAAGCCATATTGAAATTCCGCTTCGACCGATAGGAAGTAGCAAAGACAGGAAAAGCTGTCAAGGGTAAACTTCGCGCTACGCGCCCTTGACAGCTTTTCCCGCCTTTGCTAATGGGCAGTCAAGAGGACGAAATCAGTAGACTGCTTTCGCCCTCAATCCAGTATGGAATGATTGTTACACGATAGAGGGTGTTTCTCGCTTGATTTAAGCGCATTACAGCGGCGATAAGGACAAGGGTAAGGGTTTTATACTCCTACCCTTAAAAACGGTGTTCTATTGCGTAACATAGTAAACAATATTTCTTTATACTGCCGTTTCCGTTCCATTCTTTTCCATTCTTGCAGCTCTGTCACTATATTGTGCTTCAAAGGAAAGGGGTTAGGGGAAAGGATAGGAAAGGAATAGATATTTGATTA
>CAJTOR010000129.1 GCA_910577675.1 uncultured Lachnospiraceae bacterium | reverse complement strand
AGGCGACTACTACATCCCAGACTTGAAGCTGCCGGAGGAAAACCGCCCCATCGGACGCTATGGGCGGCTGCACCGGGAATATCTGAAACAGGAACATCCGGCATGGTACAGCTCCCTTATCCTGACCGGGAAATTATGGACGTACCTTGCCGACCTGAACGAGCAGGCAGAGAAACGGCGTGACTTAATCATAGAGCAGATGAAAGCCGCCGAGGGAGTGACCGAGGAACTGAAAGCCCGGAACCAGCTTGAATGGGTAGGCCGGATGAACAATATCCGCAACCGGGCGGAGGAAATCATAAACAGCGAGTTGATTTATATTTGATTGGATATGCAAAGGCCAGCCGATTACCGGCTGGTCTTTCTAATCTTCCCTGCGCTCCAATACCGCCCGAATCATGGCAACGGCGATTTCCTGTTGGCTGGGCGAAGTGCTTTCCCACAATGCTGCCAGTTCTCGTATTTTACTGACCTCATTATCTTCCAGCGCATCCCGCAGCAGATAATCCGGAGAAATTTTCAGTGCGTTGCAGATATTGATA
>CAJTOR010000128.1 GCA_910577675.1 uncultured Lachnospiraceae bacterium | reverse complement strand
TGCACGGAATCGGCGGCGATGAGAATGAGTGGGGCATGACCGGAGACACCTCCAGGGTAAAGATCATCATGGACAACCTTATCTACAACGAGGACATCGAACCGTTTATCGTGGTGACTCCCAACGGGCGCTCCGGTGCGGATTTTGCAAATAGAAGTTCTGATTACAATTCATTTTATGAGTTCGGGAAAGAGCTGAGAAACGACCTGATCCCTTATATCGAGAGCCACTATGCAACCTATGGGCAATCCGGCGAAAATGACTATGATATGAAGACAGACAGGGCGCACCGGGCAATGGCTGGTTTGTCTATGGGCGGTATGCAGACCATCAATATCGGCATGTGCGAATGTCTGGATATCATAAGCTATTTCGGGGCGTTTTCCGCAGCGCCTACCTCCTACAAAGGGGAAGATATTGTCAAGACGATCGATACACAGTTTCCTGACGAGGAGATCCTGTATTTTTACAACATATGCGGAACCAACGATTCCATTGCCTATCAGAGCGCTTCCACCGCGGCAAAAGAGCTCCCACAGTTGAGCGGGCG
>CAJTOR010000127.1:238-554 GCA_910577675.1 uncultured Lachnospiraceae bacterium | reverse complement strand
TCGAATATCCTCGCCAAGCCGGAGTACATGGGGCATACGGTCAACTTTCGTTCCTATAAGGAATCATACAAAGATAAACACGCCATCAAGCGGCCTCCGGAGGAATGGACGGTTTTCGAGCATACCCATGAGGCCATTGTGGACCCGGAGACTTGGAAACTGGCCCAGCAGGTCAGAAAGACCGTCCACCGCACGGACACCACCGGGGAGGCCAACCCGCTGACCGGCCTGCTCTACTGCGCCGACTGCGGCGCAAAGATGTATAACCACCGGGGCCGGGCGCAGGCCAACAAAGAGAACAGGGGCAAAGACCCGG
>CAJTOR010000127.1:0-228 GCA_910577675.1 uncultured Lachnospiraceae bacterium | reverse complement strand
TGACCACTACGACTGCTCCACCTACGCGCTGACATTCCGCCACTACCATCAGGAGTGCTTCGGCCACTACATCAGCACCAAGGCGCTCCGGGCGCTGATTCTGGATACAATCAGAACCGTCAGCGCCTATGCGATCACCAACGAGGCGGAGTTCATTGAGAAGGTCCGGGCGGCATCGGAGGTCCGGCAGGCCCAGGCCGCGAAGGACTTGAAACGGAAACTCAACAG
>CAJTOR010000126.1 GCA_910577675.1 uncultured Lachnospiraceae bacterium | reverse complement strand
GCTTTTCCTTGGGAACCTGGATGCCCTGCGCGACTGGGGGTATGCGAAGGATTACGTGGAATGTATGTGGCTGATGTTACAGCATGATAAACCGGAGGATTTTGTGATTGCGACCGGGGAGCAGCATTCGGTGCGGGAGTTCTGCACCCTTGCCTTCCATTATGCGGGGATGGAACTGATCTGGCAGGGGGAGGGCGTGGAAGAAAAAGGTCTGGACCAGGCGACGGGAAGGGTCTTGGTTGAGGTATCCCAAGAGTTTTTCCGGCCGACGGACGTGGTAACACTGCTTGGCGACCCAGCGAAAGCGAGGGGAGAACTTGGGTGGGAGCCGAAGAAGACCCCATTTGGGGAACTTGTCCGGAGAATGACAGAACATGATATTGAATTGGTAAACAAATAAATTAGTCCGTGGTTATCCTTTGGGGAAGTACCCCTAAAAACAGGGGATAAGGGAACAAAAATAAAAGGGCTCCTAAAAGGGGGAGCCCTAAAGGGAATGGATGGAGGGGAAAAAGATGCGGTATGGGCTTTGTGATGATACATGGGATGGGAAGGAACGGGA
>CAJTOR010000125.1 GCA_910577675.1 uncultured Lachnospiraceae bacterium | reverse complement strand
TGAAGCATAAGAAATCGCTTTCATTTTTGGGAAAACGGATATATAATAAAGCAACGACAAATCGAAGTTTGAAAGGAGTAACAGACATGAAATTTCCTTTTTATGATTCACCCGATACTGCTACGATTATCTGTTGTCATATATTGGAGCGTCAGGCACCTATTCTATATGTATCACATGATGAAGATGACGGAATGTGGCAATTTCTATGCGGGGAAACACACGAAACAGATGAAGCAAAGTTAGTATCTTTAAAATGGGTTTTTAATTTAGACAACTCTGTCAGTACCTTAAAGGATATGCCTTGCGGTTACTATGCAGAAAGGAAAACCCAAGATGACGATTGGATTATCAGAAAGCGATAACTTCCTAATTGAACAAAATCGCTGCGCCACAGCCATGGCAGGCCATCGCGCAGCGATTTTGTTCAATAGGAATTTTCAAGGCTAAGGAGAATGTATAATGAGTAAAGTGAGTAGACAGTTTCTAATATATACATTTATTATAATGACAATATGTTGGGGAATTTGTATGATTTGTAGCTTCAATAATTTTTCGTTAGAGAAAGACTATTTTTTATTTGTTCCA
>CAJTOR010000124.1 GCA_910577675.1 uncultured Lachnospiraceae bacterium | reverse complement strand
TGCGCACTGTGTAGGGGCAGGGAAAACATTTACCATGATGGCGGCATGTATGGAACAGCGGCGGCTCGGACTTGCCAACAAGAATGTCATCGTCGTGCCGAAGTCCATCGTGGGGCAGACGGCGGGGGAGTTCATGCGGCTGTACCCGTCCGCCAATATCCTTGTGGCAACGGAGCGTGACTTTGAGAAAAGCAGGAGGAAGCAGTTCGTGTCCCGCATCGCAACCGGGGACTATGACTGCATCATCATGTCGCACTCGCAGTTTGAGAAGATACCGATTTCAAAGGAACGGAAAGAGCGTATGCTGCAGGACCAGATACAGGAAATCTCCTTTGCGATTGATGAAATCAAGGCGGAAAAGGGGGAGCAGTGGACCATCAAGCAGATGGAGGCACAGAAGAAAAAGCTGGACGAACAGCTAAAGGAACTGACAGAGGAAAGCCGCAAGGATGACCTGATTACCTTTGAGGAACTGGGCATTGATTCCGTCATGGTGGACGAGGCGCACCATTTTAAAAATTTGTCGATCTTTTCCAAAATCAACAACGTGTCGGGCATATCCAGCACAGGTTCCAAAAAGGCAATGGACATGTACT
>CAJTOR010000123.1 GCA_910577675.1 uncultured Lachnospiraceae bacterium | reverse complement strand
TATGGTTGGTGATGAAAAGGATGTTATTCTTTCTAATGATGTAGTAGACATGACGGGAGATACGGTCAATATATCTGGTGATTTAGGACAAATATCTGGGAACAGCACAATTAGAAGAATAAAAATTGATGATACAAGTGATTTGGAAAACATTCTCCTTTTTGAGCTTACTACGAAAGATAGAAATGGTAAAGAAAATGTGTACCAATTACAACTGTCTCTAACAGAAATAACAAAAAGTGATGGTGACTAAATCCATACAATTTGATGTTGATAATGGTTATCCTCTTTGGGACAAAATGTCCCAAAGCTGGGGCGACACTTTTCATAGTGCCGCCCCTTTTCACATCCGGCAGTTCTCTCCTACAAGAAACAGACTAAAAATTTTCTCCATTTATAGCGAAAAACTGTCTCGGTATATGGGGGGGAAGTTTTCCCTATCAATGAATAGAGAAAGATTATGAAAAAATTCCGCCGGGCCAGTCCGAAAACCATCCAGAAATGTCCCGGTTATTGAGGGGAGGTTTTTCAAAAAAATATGCGATTGCCGTCTCCATTTGCTCCACTTTTCTGGTGGTATATAAAGGGGGCAACGCTGGTGCCGGA
>CAJTOR010000122.1 GCA_910577675.1 uncultured Lachnospiraceae bacterium | reverse complement strand
TTAACTTTTATTATTTTACGAATCGTATCATAGGATAGATTAAATTGTTCGCAAAGCTCGTCAATACTTGTATTTTTTTGATACAGTTCCACAATATTGCTATTCCTCTGTTCATAATACTGCCTTGAACCGCTTTTACTTCCCCATGATTTTTTATTCTCTGTTGATGGAACATATAATAATTGTCCATTCACATAAGTGGATAGCTCCTTTAGAAGTTTCTTCGGAAGCACATCTGCTGCATTCAAATATTCCATAATTTCTTCCGTCCTTTACTTAATATGATTAAATAAAGTGCAGAATCAGCAGACCATGCAACTTTTACTCAACCCATACAGACCGTTGCATTCTGCTATTCTGCATGGGAAAATTCACTATCTGAACAATTTTGAATCCGAAAGTCCATTACCAAACACCTCCTTCGGTAAATCCAGTGACAAATGAAACATAAATATTGGAGTATTGTAACATACTTTTTCTGAGAAATCAATTCTTTCTAAAATTCTATTATTCACTGCTCCATCTCTTATATAGAACTATTAGTTCCTATTCATAGAGATTCTATCTCGTTTAATAGGAACTTCTATCTCTGTAAAATGGAACATAACACATTTC
>CAJTOR010000121.1 GCA_910577675.1 uncultured Lachnospiraceae bacterium | reverse complement strand
TGGTTGGTCAAAATAGAAGAAATAGTGCAGTGGATGGGCAGAAGCAGGATGTGGTGGCGGAAGAATTCGACTACAATCCTGAAAACAGGGGAAGATATATTGTTTTTTGTGCCAATTATAACCACCTGAATGAGATGAAGGCACTGGCAGGGGAATGGTTTGCTAAGGTCGATCCCACGCCCCATATTTATACAGCCTATTCGGACGATCCGGGAAGTGCACGGGAGTTCGAGGAATTTAAGAAGGATGAAAGCGCACATTTAAAGCTTCTTTACTGCATCGATATGTTAAATGAAGGAATCCATGTGGACGGGCTTGACGGCGTGATCCTGCTCCGCCCTACCGTTTCGCCAATTATATATAAACAGCAGATTGGGCGGGCGCTTGCTGCGGGAGGCAGGAAGGCCCCGCTGATTTTCGATATTGTTATGAATATTGAGAACCTGTGCAGTATTGGCGCGGTGGAGGAAGAACTTGGCGAGACGGTCCTATGCCATCGGGCATCGGGATGTAAAGATGAGATTGTGCAGACGCATTTTAATGTGGTCGATGAAGTCGGGGACTGCCGGAAACTGTTTCGTCAGTTGAATGAAACCCTTGGTGCATCATGGGAAGCA
>CAJTOR010000120.1 GCA_910577675.1 uncultured Lachnospiraceae bacterium | reverse complement strand
CTTTGGCTTTAACCTCAATATCTTTATCCACACCCTTGAAAAATTACTCTGTCAACTAAACTAATGTTACAATTCTTTCTCATAACATACCGCAGAAAAAATAGAAATAACCGCTCTTGCACTAACGCTTCCGGTATATATCAGCTCCCTCCGGTGTTGCGCAAAAAAATATTATACATATTTCTTGAATTTATTTTAACTTGTTATTAAACCCTCGTTTTTTCGCCATCCCCCTATAAAGCCCAAGGATAACATGAAAAAGTACAATGATAAAAAAAGTTCGGCGCATGTCCGCAACGACATGGTATAATATCGTCAGATATTGTACCAGTGCTGATTCGCTTTCGACCGAACAAACCACACCAACGATGAAGAGAAAATATCACCGTTGCATCACGCACACACCCGCCAGGAAAGCCGGATAGACGTTTTTATTATCCTTCCCAAATTAAAAACAGAAAACAAAACATATCACACACAAAAACTGCACAGAAACAGGTGAACCATGAAAAATAACTCCATCCAGATTCAAAACGCAAGAATCCACAACTTAAAAGGCATTGACGTTACCATCCCAAAGCATAAACTCACCGTAATCACTGGCGTATCCGGCAGCGGCAAGTCAAGCCT
>CAJTOR010000119.1 GCA_910577675.1 uncultured Lachnospiraceae bacterium | reverse complement strand
CTATACTAAATGGTGATGTAAATGTGACTAAAACAGTGAGCAGAGTTATAAGTAATATCATGCTTGCATGAATATTACCTATAATTGTGCGAGCGTCCATCATGAGGAACGAAGTGATGCTGCAAGCAGTACGAGAGTTCCGAATGAGGGAGGGCTGGTAAAGCTGCGTAGCAGCGACAGCCCGGTGTTTTAGCCATGACAATGTTTGTGCTGGCAGAGCCGGCATGTTCAGAATTTATATATTGGGGGAAGGTAAGCATGGCAGACAACAAATTCAGTGAAGAAAAACAGCTTGCCCGCTGTGAGCCAATGAGCAGGCTCCAGTCCTATATTGCGGGCAAATGGAAAATCCTGATTTTATGGTATATATCTTTTTACAAAGTACAACGGTTTGGGGAACTTATGAGACGTTTAGACGGCATTACGCAATCCACCCTGACAAAACAGCTCCGTGAACTGGAACAGGACGGATTTATCCATAGAAAAATATATGAAGAAATACCGCCTAAAGTGGAGTACACCCTGACGGAGTTAGGTCATAGTTTCCTTCCTGTACTGGAAACCATGTTTGAGTGGAGCGAAAAATACCTCTGCCCGGATTATGTAAATCCATATAATAAAGAATAGGCTGAAACTTTATTCTCAAGG
>CAJTOR010000118.1 GCA_910577675.1 uncultured Lachnospiraceae bacterium | reverse complement strand
CTGCGGCCCAGCAGCCCTACCTATAAAAAATGGGTAGGCGTGGAGCTGAGCAAGGAGAACAGACGGCAGCTACTGATCCCCCGTGGGTTCGGCCACGGGTTTGTGACACTGACGGACGATGTGGAGTTTCTCTACAAGGCGGACAACTACTACGCCCCGGAAGCGGATGGCGGCATCCGATGGAATGACCCGGATATCGGCGTGGATTGGGGCGTAGAAAATCCGGTTTTATCCGAAAAGGACAGCAGATCGCCGTTTTTAAAGGATGCCGTAACAGGCTTTGAGGAGTGGTGAGTATGAAGATTTTAGTGACCGGCGGAGCCGGGTTTATCGGCAGCAACTTTATCTTCTATATGCGGAGGAAACATCCGGATGATACGCTGGTATGCTTGGATAAATTGACCTACGCCGGAAATCTGGAGACCCTGGCGTCCGTGATGGACCAGCCCGATTTCCGATTCATCCGGGCGGATATCGCAGACCGGGAGGCGGTCTACAGAATTTTTGAGGCGGAGACGCCTGATGTTGTGGTGAACTTTGCGGCGGAAAGCCATGTGGACCGGTCCATCGAGAACCCGGCGGTGTTCCTGGAGACCAATGTGATGGGCACCCAGGTGCTGCTGGATGCCTGCCGAAAATACGGTATCC
>CAJTOR010000117.1 GCA_910577675.1 uncultured Lachnospiraceae bacterium | reverse complement strand
ATCCACTGACGAGGTGGACAGCCCCAACAAACTGGACGAATTGGTTCACCGCACCCCCGGCTACTGCGGCTGGCAACAAGAGTATTGGCGCGCCCACTGCGGCGACTTCTGCGCCTATCTGGGCACGGTGGGCTATGCGGAGCTTGAGGAAATGGGCTTGGTGGATGAGGTTCGGGAAACCCTGCTCGATGACTGGTATGAAGAAATTTTCACCGACTTGACAAAGGACGGCAGTACGGTTGGATACCTGTTTCGGTGCCTCCACTGCGGGAAATACCTTCTACATATCGACTGTGACTGAAAAGAACTTAGTGCGAATCATTTTAGTTTTTCGGGGGATTTCATCTTTTGGGCGAAATCCCCCTTGACAAATGCTCTCCTGGGTAAAATTTTTAAGAAAACTTGCGCTTGTGACATTTCTGTGACAATTGGCCGTTATGATAGCAGAATCACAGAGAAATCGAAGTTTTTTATGAAGCAGGGGAAAATAAATCAGAGAGTTTAAAATGGCATGATTATTTCGCACCAACAAAATACAACAGGAGATGATTTTTGTGTTTGGATTTGGAAAAAAAGAGGATAAGGCCCCGGAGAAGCGGTTGGCTGAGCTCCAAAGAAAAAGGACTGGGCTGGGGTGTCCAGAACCTATTA
>CAJTOR010000116.1 GCA_910577675.1 uncultured Lachnospiraceae bacterium | reverse complement strand
GCCCACAATAACAAGCCCATAGTGAACGGCAGTGCAAATATCACAGCTCCTGCGATGTTACCGGCTGTTACGATAAGCTGAACTGGAGATACCCATTCGTGAGCAAACATAAAGTTGGCTATAGAGTTGAAGTAGATGAGTAGAGTTCCACTAAAGCTAGCAACAAACATATTGATAACGGGCGATTTAATATAGTACAACATAGGCTATCCTTTCGCTTTGTAATGTCGATGATGGGACTCGAACCCACACGTCTTACGACACTGGAACCTAAATCCAGCGCGTCTACCAATTCCGCCACATCGACAAAAATTAATTGTATGGTGTTCTTGCGCAGATCGTAGGCTTCAGGTTCATCTCTGCAATCTGTGCTTCGTGTTGAGCAATACGTTCTTTCTTTGCTTCTGGAATCAACATTCCCCCGCAGGTGTATTTACCGTCAACGTAATAAAAACGACCAGGACGAAAGACACTGTTGTACTTGATGTTATCTGCTAAGTCCTTGTCATCAACCATGTTGACGACGTAATCGCCGTTGCTGTAAAAACCGACGCAAACGTGTACCATATGTAACACCAACCTTTCTGAATAATGAGAAGGAACGCCGACTAGTTATGTAGGTTACTCCTATCGGCGCGGAGTGCGCATAAGCACT
>CAJTOR010000115.1:237-662 GCA_910577675.1 uncultured Lachnospiraceae bacterium | reverse complement strand
TAACGGAAGATGCAATAAAGAGATATATCCAGGAGCAGACAGAAGAGTCGAGGAAAGAAGAAACCAGGAGTACCTCTTTATAGAGGACCAGTAACAATGCTTGCGATACCCGCCTTTCAGGCGCGCACGCAAACAGCCCTTTTTAGGGCTAGCAATAAACCACCACTTGAAGTGGTGGTTGCTAACTTAGAGGACTATCAGATATAGCGGTAGATTATAGGGATACTTGAATGAGAGTGTCCCTATTTTTGTTTGCGCGCCATGGGCGCGCTCTAACGGGTGCGAGTCCCGAACACACCCAGGTAGTGGGAAGTGTATAGCTGAACAGCAAGGGTGTCCATCGTGAGGTGGAATCTGAAGGAAGCTGTAGGCAAACCTCTGGTCCGACGGACAGAAATCACATATAAGGCTAGGCTACGAGAGAT
>CAJTOR010000115.1:0-230 GCA_910577675.1 uncultured Lachnospiraceae bacterium | reverse complement strand
CTAATTACTACCACCTTTGTAGTAGCAGAGTAAATGTGGCGGATATATGGAGGGAAAGAGCGTGCACCTTAAGCGTGGAGGTCTCACAGAGGTTCCATTAGCCTAGTAACAACGAACTGTGAGAAGTCAGCCGAGCCCATAGTAGTGAGGAAGTCTCTGTAATGGAGATGGAGCGAAGGGGCGAACAATCAATAAGTTTGAGTATGTCTCGTGTTGCAAAGATGACAACA
>CAJTOR010000114.1 GCA_910577675.1 uncultured Lachnospiraceae bacterium | reverse complement strand
CATATAGACACTGACCAGACATGGGAACCAAAACTCAAACAATAACAACATCTTATTTGCAAATGAATATAAACTGACCTTTTGCAATACCACTCACCTCAGATATCCTTTGTAGCCCTACGAATCTCTAGTACATAATCTGTATATATTTTCTTTCCTGTATTATTCTTTCCACTCTGCCATGGCATTTTGAATATATTCCAAAGAAAATAACTTTTCTTTTACCTCTTCCACAGACATCAGCCTTGTATTGTTGCTGTTAAACTCTGCCAACGCCGCCCTGCTGGCATCCCCTTGGCTGAAATATTTATCATAAGTGAACTATCCATTATCTAAAGCCAATGGGCTTCCTGTTCCTCCATATTACTCAAAACCTTTCTTAAGTTTTTCACATAAATTATCAATATATAACATAGAACGTTTATTTCTCACAATTGGAAATACTGGAAGTTTTGACGCTAATTTAGCCAATTCAGGGTAATTTCCTTTGCTTCCCTTTCCATATATCATGGGCGGGCGCAAAACAACAACTTTAAATCCTTCTGATTCTAATTCCCTTACCTTCTGATCCGCCTGCCATTTACTATCACCATAAAAATTAAGAGGCTGTGGATTCGTCCTCTCTGTGATAACCTGTTCTTTACATCCCGAATACACAATCATCAACGACATA
>CAJTOR010000113.1:439-677 GCA_910577675.1 uncultured Lachnospiraceae bacterium | reverse complement strand
AGTGTAAAAGTCTGAAAATCCTTTATTCATGGGAAAGATAGAAAAAGACGAACAAGGACAAACAAACCTTAATACTAATCCCGACGATGAAAAGTCTTTCCTGATTTTTGAGCCGGAAAAGCCCGGAAATAAAGGAAAGTATGTTATTGCACTGCTGCCGGAACGGCGATTTTATCTCAAATTTATCTCAATTCAATAGAATTTCAACAATTAAAGCCCTTGCTACTGGAAGAAAGTA
>CAJTOR010000113.1:0-431 GCA_910577675.1 uncultured Lachnospiraceae bacterium | reverse complement strand
TAATCTCTTGAGAGGGCAGCTTCAAAAGCTGCCCTCTCTTTTTCAAGTGCGCCCAGTATGGGCGCAATCTAATCGGTGAAAGTCCGTAACACACCCTGGTAGTGGGAAGTGTATAGCCAAGAGCAAGGGTGTCCATCGTGAGGTGGAATCTGAAGAAAGCTGGAGGCAAAGCTCTGGTCTGACGAACAGAAATCACATCAGGCTACAGTCAGGGATAAGGCTGCGTAACAAGTCGAAGTCCAATAACTACCCGGAACTAACTGTGGTAAATGTGGCGGATGGATGGAGTGAAAGATTGCGTTCTTACCTGGGGAGGTCTCGTCAGCGGATGGAATTACATCAACAAATGCATAAGAAATCCGTAGTAACAACGAATGACGAGAAGTCAGCAGAGGTCATAGTACCATTGTGGTTGCAAACATAATGGGAAG
>CAJTOR010000112.1 GCA_910577675.1 uncultured Lachnospiraceae bacterium | reverse complement strand
GTATAATTGGATTTACCAGACCTCCGGGTGTTGGTGTAATAAGGCAATCGGGGTATGCTGTCCAGGCTGGCCCGGTTGTCTTATTTCTTGTCCACTTCCGATTTTACCAAATCTATGCCCCTTTGAATGACCTCCGTTTTGCTGACTTCAAGCTGTTCTGAGCAATATTCCAGCTTATCCGCTGTTTCTTTTGTCATCCTAATTTCAAAGCGTAGATGTTTGGATTTATCGGACTTTGGCCTTGGGGACAATATACTCACCTCCGTTCTTGTCCGTACAAGTATATTATAACTGTCCGTACAGGAATATCAAGAGGTTTTTAAAAATTTCTTGACATACGTAATATTACGTGTTATAATAAGCTCAAGAGGTGAGGGAAATGAAACGGCGGGACATTGACAAGGCGCTAAAAAAAGCGGGATGGGTCATAGGCCACGGGACGCGGCATGATTTCGCAAAGCATCCGCAAAAACCCGGCGTTAGAATCCAGCTTCCCCGACACGCCGAGGTCAACGAAAACACCGCAAAGGGAATTCTGGAGGCGGCAGGGCTGAAATAAGCCCCGTCCCTCCCCCGAAATGTCAGGAGGTAAATGCAATGGCTCAATATGTTTATCCAGCCGTATTTCATCCAAACGCAGACGATGGCTCCATCACAGTTACAGTTCCGGCTTTGCCCGGATGTATCACAGAGGGGAAGGATTTA
>CAJTOR010000111.1 GCA_910577675.1 uncultured Lachnospiraceae bacterium | reverse complement strand
AAAGACCTTTTGACAAGGGTAATCATGGAGAACGCAATAGAAAAGCTGCAAAAGATACCAGAGCCGGAGTGCAGCCAGTTCATAGCCGACAACAAAGCCCGTTTCCTTGCGGGGCATGAAAACTCTATCCGGCGGCGGCTTGCGGAAGCAAAGGCACAGACGAAACAGCCGATAATGCAGGGGCATGACTTGACGGGCATGGAGCGTTTTCTCCCCGAAACCCGCCACATGATTGTCCTTGACGTAAAGACCAGCGACAGCCCCGTGGGATTTCCGGGGGAACGCCACCGCTATTTCCTCTCTGATGAGGGCTATAAGAACGCAAGAGCCAGCGAGGGGCGGGGAGAAATCAAGATAAAGAGCCATGCCGCCGTAGCCGCCGGGAGGCTGTACCCGGACAGGAAGCCGGAAAGGGAGCGTTAAAGGCATGGGCGCAAAAACACCATACATGGACTGCCGCCAGTACCGGGAGGCGTGTCGGCTTGTGCATGAGTGCTGCAACTACGATAACGGCAACTGTATCTTGCTGGATAACGGCGAGCCTTGCGTATGTGTACAGAGTATCAGCTATTCCCTTATGTGCCGCTGGTTCATTGCCGCCGTGCTGCCGCTGGACGGGAAACTGGAAGCCGCCCTACTCCACCGGGCAGACAGGAAACGCTGTACCGAGTGCGGCGGGTATTTTCTCCCCAAGTCAAACCGGGGGAAATACTGCCCG
>CAJTOR010000110.1 GCA_910577675.1 uncultured Lachnospiraceae bacterium | reverse complement strand
CACGGATTACCTTTTATGTGCCACTGAAAACAGGAACCGCCCAGATGCCGGACTTACGGAACTACATATCAATGATGACATGGTGGAACTGTTAAAAAGCGGGCGCATCAACAACCGCCTGCCTTGCGAGATTGCCACGCATGAAAATTTCACCGCCCTTATGACAAATGCAGAGATATATGTGGACGGTATCGCCACCATGCGTTTTCAGGATATCAATGCCTCCCTTGAGGCTGTGAGGGCAGAAATCCAGCAGAAATACCAGCCGGAGGAAGAAGATACAACACTGAAAGCATTGCAGGCTTCGCAGATACAGGAAGAAGATTATTTCTGTCATGTCACACATAAGGAGTGGGACGCAATTCTCCACGATATCCGGCTGGCGCATGAAGCTGATGCGGAGAGTGCGCCGGATGATTCCAGCACCCTGAAAATAATTGCAGATGCAGAAAAAGCCATGCGCTTTCCGGGGAACGCCCTTGATAAATTCTGTTATGTCATGTGTTCACAGCTTCAAATCAGCTATGAAAAGCTGACCGAAAAAGAACGCACGGACTTGAAAAACATTATGAAAAAATCCGGCATCTACAAGGATTCGCCTTTAGGAAGCCGGAAACGCTGACAGGGAAATGCCGCTGTCTGGATTTTGTCCATGCAGCGGCATTTTGGTGGTGCTTATGAAGTTTTCAGATGGCAGATTGAATTAATAGTGCTGTCAAAGCAGCTCTAAAGCTCTTTTATACAATGGG
>CAJTOR010000109.1:580-835 GCA_910577675.1 uncultured Lachnospiraceae bacterium | reverse complement strand
TACATCCGGCTACAGCTCATATAAGCAGATGCAGCGACAGCAGAACGACCGGAACCCCGGCTGACGACCTTGGCTTGCATATGATAAATTGCCATGTCTGGCACCTCCTTTCGATGTTGCCTGCAACAGCGGATAAGCCCTCGGCAGAGCGCACGAGTCCCGAAGGGGATACCACTGCCCGATTTATCGGGTGGTGAGTAATTGCGCCCTATCCCAGTTCTTGGATAGGGCGCAATTATACACCACTTAGGGAAG
>CAJTOR010000109.1:281-570 GCA_910577675.1 uncultured Lachnospiraceae bacterium | reverse complement strand
TCTTTTCATAAATAATTATCCGAGGTAATTTCTTTGAAAGCCTTTCATATCGGCAGCTTTGAGAGTTACTTCGGATAATTGGAAATCTCGGATAATGCGCCCTATCCAAGAACTCGGATAGGGCGCAATTATACACCACTTAGGGAAGTGGTGCATTGCGCCCTGCCGGGGGCGTCCTGCGGACAGCAGATGATTTCCGTAGATTTTCAATCTGCTCCAATCATCACAGGGGAAGCTACCCTTCCCCTGCGCTGGCTCTGCCAGCTACCTCTTTGTGGGCTTGCCGCCC
>CAJTOR010000109.1:0-271 GCA_910577675.1 uncultured Lachnospiraceae bacterium | reverse complement strand
TATCGAGTTAAAGTTGTATAATAGTGCCAGCGATAAATCGTGGTTATACGAGGGAGGATAAAAAATGCGTCGTTCGGATAGAGAAGTAAAAGAATTTAAAGATATTGTAGCTATCATGGAAAAATGTGATGTGTGCCGGATTGCTTTAAACAATAATGGCTACCCGTATATATTACCACTCAATTTTGGAATGGATATAAGAGAAGATAAAATAGAATTGTATTTTCATGGGGCTATGGAGGGTACTAAGTATGAATTAATCAAAAAAGAT
>CAJTOR010000108.1 GCA_910577675.1 uncultured Lachnospiraceae bacterium | reverse complement strand
CCAATGGCAATGTGAAAGAGGTCACACCCAATACCACTTCACACTACATCTGCCTCTTTCACATTTCCTTCTGTGCGCTCGCCTTTTGCATCCACCGCACCAACCGCAACCACCTCATCATATGCCGCCGGGTATTCTACCACGCCGTTGTTGCCCGCTGCTGCCACAATCAGGATACCCGCATCATACGCCCGCCTGATCGCTGCATGGATTTCCTCTGAATCCACCGTTGTGCCAAAACTGATATTGATAATATCCACGTCCTGCTCAATCGCCCAGTCGATCGCAGCAACCACACGGCTTGCCGGAGCCTGCTTATTCTCGTCAAGAATCCTTGCGGAATAAAGCTGTACATAAGGGTTAATCCCCGTGATCCCCTCATCGTTGTCCTTCGCGGCAATAATCCCTGCAACACTTGTGCCATGCCCGGAAATATCCTCATAAATCACAGAGATCCCATCCTCACCCGGGATAAAGTTCTTTCGCATGTACACATCGATATCCTCGGTGTAATCCACACCGGAATCAAGGATTGCTACCTTTACTGGATCAAGCGCTGCATCCCCATCGATGGTAAGGATTCCGCCCTCTTCGCTTCCCACCGATACAATATTCCAAAACGCCTCATGGTCATCCACTGAGTTTATTACGGAAGTTTTCTCATGTTTTTCCTTATCAAGCTTCTTTGCCAGCTTACGTTCTTCCTTCTGCTGCTCTTTCTGTTCGTCCTTGTCTTCTTTCTCCTTCTCTTTTGCTTCTTTCTCTGCTTTCTTTGCCTCCTTCTCGGCAGCCTTCTGTTCCTTCTTCGAGCGCGCAATGCTTTCCGAGTTCTCATCCTTTTCGGAAATCACCAGTATCTCGCCGTATTCCGATACCTCCTCGCCCACCTGACCCGAAGGGCATTCATCCCTCTCTTGCACGTCGCCTGAAACGCCCGCTGCGCTCTCTGCCGGTGCGCCTCCCTCTTCCGCTCTTACTGCAATCCCCGACATCCCGGCACTCATAATGGATACTGAAAGCGCAAAAGCCAACCATTTGTTT
>CAJTOR010000107.1 GCA_910577675.1 uncultured Lachnospiraceae bacterium | reverse complement strand
AAGCCAATGGGCTTCCTGCTTCATCGACCTCGTAACCTACTATCTCCACAGGCGTGAATTCGGGCTGCACCATCCCTATTTATATTAAGTTATGCTGTTGGACTTCTTTTCTTTTTCGTAAGCATCTTTACGATATGCAAGTGTCTGGTTGTACACAAAACGGCAACAGCCGAATGTTTTTGCAATCTGCTCCTGCTGTATTTTATTTGGATATATCCTATATTTGTATGTTTTTAACATTTTCTTCCATTGCCTTCTATCCTTGATTTTCTATAAATTTACGCAACATTTCTTCTGGGAACCTTTGTTCCCAAAACATCTCCCCACACTACATGCGAAATATCCACCTGTCCAAAAAGTATGTTCCTTCCAGAAATATTTTTGTAAATAATTTGGATGGCTTTCCCAAATATGATACGCAGTATAACTTTTCATCAGGTTTACAATTTTACTGACAGGCATTGTTGATGCCGTTTCTATCATGTAACGAATATGGTCTTTGTCCGTTTCCATATACCCGATGATTACATGATGTTTCTGACATATATCATGTGAAAATTGTTTTGTATCATCTAATATCCGTTTTGATACCAGCAGTTTCTTTCTGTATTCACATACAAAAATTATGTGGTACTGTAATAAATACTTGTGTCTGTTTTTTGATTTCCATGAAACTTGTTTCATTATTCCCATGATGCAAGTATAACATAAACCGCTACTTTTGGCTACCTTAACCCACCGTCTTAAGCCAGTGGGATTGCAGTAGCCATTTTTTCAAATTGTCCTCCCCCTTCCCTTTACCATCCACATCACCCTCCTTTGTATCATCCCCTATTTCCTTTGCTGGGTCATTCTGCTTTTCGCCCGAACACCCGGCTAAAACCATTGACGCTGCCAACATAATACTCATTACTGCCCGTCCCGCTTTTCTCATCCTGCACCTCCTGTCCACCTGCACCTTATTCTATGTACATATTCCAATGATAAAACCATCTTACCCTATTTTCCATCCAATGTCCATTCTTTTTCCCTTTTTATACTTGCAAATATCTGACCATCCCCTAACGGCAAAGCGGATAATTCCCGTTATGTGACAGCACAGTGTCTGATTATTCCATAATTGCTATCAATGGCGGACAAAACCAGTCAAAGGAAATTATATCCCCCATGCTGCTCTCGCATATCAGACGCGGCTTACTCCCTACCTGACACAAAAAAGCCCCCTGACCCACTGCTTTCTTCTTTAAGACTTAGAAGTGGGGACTTCTTTGACAGTTAAAATCGAGTAGGAGGCGGTGATTAACCGCCGTCCTCTCACACC
>CAJTOR010000106.1 GCA_910577675.1 uncultured Lachnospiraceae bacterium | reverse complement strand
ACAGCCACTTTATGAACGCGTAAAACATATAGAGGGAATTAATTGTGTTTTTCAACAGGACAAATACAGACCGGAATATTGGTTAGAACTGTGTCCGGGAAATGCAACAAAGGCATCGGCAATTCAAAGAGTAAAACAGTTATGCGGCTGCCAGAGGGTAATTGTATTTGGCGATTCGGCAAATGATATTTCCATGTTTCAAATGGCAGATGAAGCATATGCAACCAAAAACGCAATTGACGAATTAAAAGAAATTGCTACAGGAATCATTGAAAGCAATAATGCTGACGGAGTGGCAAAATGGTTAGAAGCACATTTATGACTGGAATGGATAATACGGAAGGGTGGTATATATGATTAGGGAAATCTTGAAGGATGATTTAGACGGTTTATTAAGATTATATATGCAGTTACACAATAATCCCATGCCGGAAAAGACCGTTGAACTATTACAGATTTATTACAGATTTGGGACAATATTTTTTATTAAAATATTTTATGTGATTTTGTTTCCCTCTTTTTTTCCCTTATCAGGGTTCGTAATGCCCTGTGGGAAGATATAACACAAGGGAAACAATAAGGGAAAGCTCAACTGCGATAAATTTAGTGTTTTCAAGGGTTGGCGGAAATTTTAATAATAATATATAAAGGCTAATATTCCTATTTAAAATTATCAAATCATAATTGGAATTTGTGAGGATGCTTGGATGTTAAAAAAATATAAGATAGGATTTGATATTTGGGGTGTGTTACTTTTCTTAATTATTATGATACCCAATTTTATTTGGTTTGTAGTCCCTGCACCAAATGATATATTAAGGGCAAAATCAATAACAGAAACTGTTGATACTGTAGCTTCTGTATGTCAAATATTGATGATTGCTGCTCTATGTATTTTTAGAAACAGAGGGAGCAAAAAATTGCATATAACCCCTTTCATTATTATGGCAGCAGTTTGCTATTTGTTGTATGTAGCAAGTTGGATAGCTTACTATAATGATATGGTAAATGTGGTTGTAATATTGGGATTAACTATTCCACCTTGTTTGGCATTTTTATTCTTTGCGATTGATAGAAAAAATGGAATAGCCTTAATTCCTACGTCAATTTTTACGATTTGTCATCTGGTATATGGAGTAGTAAATTTTGTATTATGATAATTTCGGTTTGAAGGAGGTGTTTATATGGCAACTTCAAGTATTACAAAGAATTTTATCATATTTGGCGGGAAACGGGTGGGAATGTTTGCTGATATGGTTGAAGCATCTGCCTATAAAGCACCTTGTTGTAAAGGCAGAGCCATTCAGCAAAACAGTAAGACGCAAGTTTTTGATGCCATGTGGGGCATGGA
>CAJTOR010000105.1 GCA_910577675.1 uncultured Lachnospiraceae bacterium | reverse complement strand
GAGATTGCATGGATCAAAGAACATTATCATTTCAGGCAGGAAGTTAAATATGTTGATCTGAATAATCCGGATTATGAGGAGTTGAGGTTGATGTATCATTGCAGGCATTATGTGGTATCAAATAGTACATTTAGCTGGTGGGGATCTTACTTGTCAAAGTATGCGGGGGGGGGCAGTATTGTAATAGCTCCATCGGTATGGTTTAAGGAGAGTTTTAAAGGGGATTCGAGGGGGGCTTGCCGCGATGATATGGTAAAACTGGATGTTGGGGGGAATAAGATTGAAAATTAAAATTTTCAATCCTAGGTTTGTGTTTGCGCGGCATCCACAAACTTGGTATGAATATAAAGCCGCGTAGAAAAGGGGCTAAACATGATAAACCTGAATTTAATTGGCGGATTGGGAAATCAAATGTTTGAGTATGCATATGCAAGAGCGTTAAGCCAAAAATTTAAAGATGAGGAGATTGTGATTAATTCTGGTTTTAACGCGGTTTATTTTTTGGCAGCATCAAAAAAATGGACGCGAATACCGAACTCATTAAAACATTTTAAATTGAATGATAATGTTAGGGAAATAAGTGGGAAAGGGACACTTTTTAAAAATGTTGTATCTATTATAAGTTATTCAAGGGATGTTTTTTACAACCGGAAAAAGGGTTTATCCAGAAATATATACAGAAGGAAGAGTGAAAAGGGGATTTATCAAAATCCCCTGTATGGTTTTACTTATTTTCCATGCGCGGAATCTAGCAAAAAGAACAAGCGCATTACGGGATTGTTTCAGAATGAAAAGTATTTTAAAGATATAAAGGGGATTTTGCTTGAAGAGTTTGAAATTAAAACCGAAGCTTCATTGGACAATCAGATTAAAATGCGGGAACTTGATAATTGCAATTCGGTTTGTGTACATATTCGCAGGGGAGATTATCTTTCGCCACAGTATTCATTTTTGAATGTCTGTGGGGAAAAATATTACCAGAGGGCAATGGATTATATTGAAAAGCATTTGGATGAGCCAGTGTTCTACATTTTTTCAAATAACAGCAGCGAAATTGCGTGGATCAAAGAACATTATCATTTCAGACAGCCAGTTCATTATATTGATTTGAATAATCCGGATTATGAGGAATTGAGGCTTATGAGCCATTGTAAGCATTTTATTTTATCTAATAGTACATTTAGTTGGTGGGGGTCTTACTTGTCAGAGAATGCGGGGGGGGGCAAAATTGTAATAGCTCCGTCAGTTTGGCAAAAGGATGAATATTGCGGCGGTGAAATTGATATTTATCGCGAAGAGATGATAAAAATAGATGTTGATTGAGGGGGAAAGAAAAGATGAGAACAGCATTAATTACAGGGATTACTGGACAGGATGGTTCTTACCTGTCAGAATTCTTATTGGAAAAAAACTATGAAGTCCACGGGATTGTGCGCCGTTCCTCCGTGGATAAAAAGGAACGGATTGAACATTTGCTTGCGAACC
>CAJTOR010000104.1 GCA_910577675.1 uncultured Lachnospiraceae bacterium | reverse complement strand
TAGGCGTTTGCGAAACGCCAGAACCCGCATAAACACGGGATTCTTTTTGCTACAAAATAAAACAACTCCTCACTGGTTTATGGTATAATTGAGTTGTCCAGAAACAATCAGCCATCCGCCAGAAAGGAGTTGCACCTATATGATACCATACAAACAGCTTTCTTTGAAAGATATTTTTTCCGATTGCCAAAATAAATTTGATAATGATAAATCTGAGTTCCTTTCCATGCTCGATGAAACCATCAACCTTGATGAAATTGTCCCGGCATCCTTTGTTTCCCATTTTCACGCTGCCACCGGCAGGCCCCGCAGGCATCTTCTTTATCCAATGATGAAAGCCCTGTTATTGCAGCTTATTTTTTCAATCCCAACCACTTCCCTGCTGATTGTATTCCTGAAATACTCCCAGGAACTGCGGGACTTCTGCGGCTTTGATGTTGTCCCGGATGCCTCGAAATTCACCCGGTTCAAACAGGATTTCCTGCCGGACTTACAATCCATGTTCGACCATCTTGTTGACCTGACCGAACCAATCTGCCATTGTATTGATACACAGGAAGCTTCCATGCTTCTCTTTGACACCTCCGGCATTGAGGCATGGGTTACAGAAAACAACCCCAAATATGCCAACCGTATCATCAGACAGCTTAAAGCCTTCAAAAAAGCAAAAGGGATGGACGATTCCTTTGACCCTTATAAAGCCGCCTACGGCTCCATGCCTTCCCATGCTGCCGCCAATCCAGCCATTCAGCAGATGTACATTAACGGGCATTTCTGTTATGCTTATAAATTCGGTATTATTACTAATGGGCTCGGCATTGTCCGGGATATTTCCTTTTATAACAAGGACTTTCTTGCCTCACACCCGGATATCATAGTAGAAAAGAAATCCGGTTCCCCGGACGAGGATAAGAGCCTTGCCGATTCCAAAGCCCTCATCCCTGTGTTAAAGGATTTCTTCCGGAAGCATCCGCTTATCAATCCGAAAACTTTTCTGGGAGACGCCGCATTTGATTCCATTGAAATCTACAAATACCTCCTGGGGGACACTTCCATTGAAAAAGCGTACATCCCACTGAACGGAAGAATCTCCCTTCCGGACGCTGACTGTCCCCTGGACGAAGATGGGATCCCCTGCTGTCCAAAAGACCCTTCCCTTCCGATGAAACGGGAAGGGAGTAAATCACATCTTCGCTGCGGACTTCCCACCATGAAGTTTGTATGCCCGAAAATGAAATGGGAATACAATAAGCAGACCAGAAAAAGCAGGCGTGTCTGCCATTGTGAAAATCCCTGCACGGATTCCTCCTGTGGCAGGATGTTCTATATATACCCGGAAAAGAATCTCCGGGCTTATCCCGGCACTCTCCGGGGTACGCAGGAATGGAACTCCACCTACAGAATACGTGTGAATGTGGAAAAATCCATCCACCATTTCAAAGACAGTTTCTGTGTCGCCGGACGTAAGACCCAAAATGAGAAAACACTCCATGCGGATCTGCTGCTTGCCGGGATCACACAGCTTATCACCGTTATGGTGGCTGACAGGATCCATAAACACCAGTATATCCGCAGCCTGAAGCCCCTGATTGCCTGAAGCCGTCCATCCCATACATTTCCTTTGGCAGGTGCATCCACCTGTCTTATTGTGCTGCCATAAAATCCTGTTTCCTGCTTACACCTCCCTGCCATGCCCCCCTGCCGGGATTTTTGACTACTGGGCATCCAATTTAGCACTTGTTTCGCAATTACCTA
>CAJTOR010000103.1 GCA_910577675.1 uncultured Lachnospiraceae bacterium | reverse complement strand
TCTATATTCCCCAGGTACATAATTGCAAACGAAATCCCCATGGATGCAAATGGACTTGAAGTTTTTTTCGATACCAATAGGATGATTAGTACAAGTGTATTTATGATTACCCAATCAAGAAAAAGTGTATGGAGCAAAAAATACCCATATGTTACCAAGCAATCCGATCGATAAAAAACATACCATACTCCACACTGAATGCCCGTATCATATCCACACAAACCATACCGAAAGAGATAACTTCCGCACAATACCATCATTACAACAAAAAAAACAATATTCACAAGCATAAGGCATGCCCATGTCTTTTCTTTTATCAGTTTTCTTCTGCCATATTTTAATGTCAGTATGAACGGATACACACCACACTGCTTGTCAAAAGAAATCACAGGTGCAAAGATCAGTATAAGAACAAAGGGGAAACATATCATTATCTCGTTAATACTTATAAATATTTCCTGCCGTACATCGGAATATCCATACTGTATCTTTTCCACTTCCTCTATCTGGGGATATGCTTCCATTAACATCGAAACATCCCATCCCTATTGCCCCATTTTCCTTACATAACCCTCATTCTGTCTGCTTAATTGCGGTACAACATGTATCTTTTTGAACTATCCATTGTCTAAAACCAGTAGGGTTGCAGTAGCCATATTTTCAATGCAGAATGCACGCCATAAAAGCAACTGCTATCATTTCTTATATACCATACTAATCAGCTTATACAATACAAGACATAAAATAGCAACCACTACCTGCGCAATATAAATAATATGTATTTCCCTTCCCATGAACAAAACACTTTCCTCATTCAGTGCCTTGTTCCATATAAAATTGGCAGGAAAACTTTCTATCAGCATTGCACCAAATCTGGTTCGCATTATCGCAATCATGTTCCTTGCCCCTAATACAAAATTCACCACTATCGAAACAATCGCGGTATGCAGGGATTCCTTAGATTTTCCAGAAACCAACATAACAAACGCTGCCAACAGATTCAAAGCCAAAAAAGAATTGAGCCATACCTGATTGCGCATATCCCGATAAGTAACAATTGCCGGGTTACTTATAAAGCTGTATAATGCCATATCCTCAATCTGTACATTCCAATTCCATGCGGAGTGTCCGATTCCAAAACTGATATAAGAAATAACGCAAAATAAAATCACCAGTATATTTGTCAAAACAAAGCCCGTCAATAATTTTATTTTTGGTAATTCTTTCACCCCATTTTTACTTGTCAGGATCAAATCCAGCATATCCAATTCTTTTTCCCTTGCAAACAAAGGGGATAATATAAATATCAAAATCACACATAAAATCTTGAAATCGAAATTATATGAAATAAACCATTCGATCCATATATCATCACTCGATACAAATCCAAAATCAATAAACAAATATATATATAATAAAGGAATAAATAACAATCCCTTCTTAGGAATCATTTTTTTCCATTCATAACCAAATAGATTCATTTACCTTGCTCCTATCCGTAATTATAATTGTGAATTGCTAAGGTCTGTCTGAAAAATGCTTTAATAATTTAAAAGCATTTTTCTATCAAACTTTCTTACTCCGACTTAATATTATAAGTATATAAATATAAGTCCTGAAGTTTCCCTTCTACCACCGTTGCATCTAAGAGCGGTTTTTCATCCGACACAATCCTAAGTTCAATACCATCCTTTTCAATCCGCATATTTGATATCTTATATTGCTTTTTTAATTCCACTGCCTGCTCCTGTGTACAGACACATTTCCATACTTTTCCCTGCACCAGTTCCAACAGCGTAGGAATATCCCCTTGTTTAACAATCTTCCCATTTTTTAGCATAATAATTTCATTCCCAATATCCTCGATATCTGATACAATATGAGTTGCAAAAAGTACAATTTTATTTTTTGCATACTCACTGATAAACTGCTTAAAATTCATCCTCTCATCAATATCCAGCCCCACCGTTGGCTCATCCAAAACCAATAACTCAGGATGGTTTAAAATTGCCTGCGCAATTCCCAGGCGCTGTTTCATCCCGCCCGAAAAATTTTTGATTTTTTTATTTCCAGTGTCTTCCAAATTCACAAGTGACAGGGCATCCGATATCTCTTTTTCTCTGATTTCCTTTGGTATCCCTTTCAACTGTGCTATATATTCCATAAATTTCACCGCCGTAAAATCAGGATAATATCCAATTTTTTGTGGCACATAACCCAGAATATTTCTGTAACGTTCATCCAGTTTATGAATACTTTCCCCATCCCACAATATATCACCGCTATTCGCTTCTTCAATACCACATAACAGCCGAATCAACGTGGACTTACCCGCACCATTTGGCCCCAAAAGCCCATAGACCCCTTTTTCCATTTCAAAACTAATCCCATCCAACACCTTATTTTTATAACTCTTATTTATATCCTCTAATTTTAGTTTCATAACCTATACCGCCTTATTATTATTTTTTCTATCTTCCTGACCCATCAGCCAAACATAAAAGAGAACAAACCCGGCTACATATGTAATTTCAAGAACATAAAACCAATAGATTCTGATATCCCCCCATTTTATTGTGGGTACAAGCGCAACCTGAAGAATATTTAATGCATTAACTGGAAAAAATGAAAAAATACGCTTCACAATCGGAACAGAGGTTGACAAAATATTATATATCACCTCTATATTCCCCAGGTACATAATTGCAAACGAAATCCCCATGGATGCAAATGGAC
>CAJTOR010000102.1 GCA_910577675.1 uncultured Lachnospiraceae bacterium | reverse complement strand
CCTTGCCGGACTGTAACGTTATCATCCATTCAGAACCCGTTATTTTCCACAATGTATTTCGCTGCAGCTTTTCATCCCTGTCCCCTTACCGCTTCGGCATAGGTCAGTTTCAGGGTGCCGTCGAAAATTTTTCTGCCGGTTATTTCAAATCCGTTTTCCTTAAGAAAATCCAAATATTCCTGCGGCGTCCATTTATGAAACACTTTAAACCCGGAAAGCTCCAGCACAGTCATCTCCCTGTCCAGTACCTTTTTTATACGGCTGACAATCCGTGCATAGGTTCTGCCATCCCCTGACATCATAAGATCATACCGCTTCGCCCACCTGTCCCAGAATCCTTTATTATCTTTCATAATTTTCCCCATTTCTGCGCGGCTTTTTGCGCATCTCAAATTTTAATTTTCAATCTTCTCCCGTCTTGCAAACAGCCCCTTTTTCTCATACGGCGCCCAGTTCACGCTCATTACATCATACCCTGCCTCCGTAATGACTTTAAGAAGCGCCGGTTCGGGTATCTCCCTCTCCGCCAGGATGACGGTTTCTTTCCTTGTGTGCGAACTGGTCACTTTCTTTACCGGAAAGGCGTTACGCACCGCCTCGTTAATATGCGCCTCGCACATCCCGCACGCCATACCGTCAATACCCACTGTAATCTTAACCATGAACAATCCCTCTCTTTCCTTTCGTGTTAGTAGACTCTAACCAGTGCTTTTCAAAAATGCGGCACACTCTTCAATGCCGCAAATATTTCCAATTCATTCCTCTGTCATAAAAATTTAATGACATCCTTTTTTGCCGTCAGACCTTGCGCCGCCCTCCCCAAAGTGTTAGGATTAACTTATGGGCAGGTTCTAAACCCGGAAAGGAGTATAGTGATACCATGAGTTATATACGACACAAAGCCAAGGAATCTCTTGAGGATTACCTTGAAACAATATTAATCTTAAGCAGCCGCCTCTCCGTGGTGCGCTCCATTGATGTGGCGACCGAGCTGGATTTTTCAAAGCCAAGCGTGAGCGTTGCCGTGAAAAACCTGAAAAACCGCGGATACATCACCGTTTCGGAAGAAGGTTTTCTCCATCTGACGGACGAAGGGCGAAAAATCGCAGAAAGCGTCTATGAACGCCACACCCTGCTGACGGACTGGCTGATCCATCTTGGCGTTGACCCCATGATTGCGGCGGGCGATGCCTGTAAAATGGAGCATGACATCACCCCGGAAAGCTATGAGGCAATGAAAAAATGCATCCTGTCCATTTTGGGGCGGGACTGAAACGCATCCTTTCTGTTCAGCCGCGCCATTCGCAAAACCGCACCTGTTACAAGAGGTCCTGCATACTTTTCAGGCTGATTGCCAGCGTTGAAGTGTTGTGCAAAAGCGCCGAGGATGCGGGCTGCAAAAATCCACCAACACCAAGCAGGATCAGCGCTGTATTGAAACCGACAATCACCCTGTAATTCCCGTGAATCCTCCCGACCAGTGCATTGCTCAGCTTTTTCAGCTTCACAAGTCCGTATAAATCATTTGCACCGATCATAATGTCCGCAATCTCCCTTGCAATTTCCGCCCCGTCGCTGACCGCAATGCCCACATCCGCCGCCGACAACGCCGGGGAATCGTTGATGCCGTCCCCGACCATGACAACCTTTCTTCCGGCTCTTTTTTCCGAATCCACAAAGCGCGCCTTGTCCTCTGGCAGCACTTCCGAATAATACTCGTCAACACCGACTTTTTCCGCAATGGCGCGGGCTGTCCGCTCGCTGTCGCCCGTCATCATCACAATCTTTTTTATCCCGCACTCGCGTAGTGCGCTGACCACATCCGCCGCTTCTTCCCGCAGGGGATCTTCAATACAGATCACCGCCGCCAGTACGGAATCGACCGCCATATACAGGTGGGAATATTCCGCCGGCAGGGAGTCAAACCGCTCCTGCATCCCTTCAGGAATGGTGCACTGTTCGTCCTGAAAGACAAAATGATAGCTCCCGATGATGACTTTCTGCTCCCCGATGCGGGAAGAAATCCCGTGCGCCACAATATACTCCACCCTGGAATGCATCTCGCTGTGTTCCAAATCCTTCTGCCCTGCAGCCTCCACCACGGCACGCGCCATCGAATGGGGAAAATGCTCCTCCAAACAAGCAGCGTTCCTTAACAGTTCATCCGGTTCGTCCCCCAGAAAAGGCACCACCTCCGCCACCACCGGCTTCGCCTCCGTCAGCGTTCCTGTCTTATCAAAAACAATCGTGTCCGCCTCGGCAAGCGCCTCCAGAAACTTCCCGCCCTTGACCGTAATGCGGTGTTCGTTTGCCTCCCGTATCGCCGAAAGCACAGAAATCGGCATCGCCAGCTTTAATGCGCAGGAAAAGTCCACCATCAGCACCGCCAGCGCCTTTGTGATATTCCGGGTAAGGGCATAAACGCCGCCAGTTCCAAGCAGCATAAATGGCACCAGCCGGTCTGCCAGATGTGCAGCCTTCCCTTCCAAAGAAGATTTTAACTTCTCCGACTCCTCAATCATCGTGACAATCCGCTCAAAACGGCTTGCCCCGCCCACAGTTTCCACGCGGACGGACAGCTCGCCTTCCTCCAGCACGGTTCCCGCATACACATATCCATGCGCCTGCTTAAAGACCGCCGCGGATTCCCCCGTCAGGGACGCCTGATTGACCATCCCTTCTCCCGAAAGCACCACGCCGTCAAAAGGAATCACATTGCCCATGCGCACCACGATTTCATCACCGACTGCGATATCGGACACCGGCACCAGTATCTCCTGCCCGTCCCTGCGCAGCCATACCTTACTGATATTGAGGGACATGCTCCTTGCCAGATCGCCTACCGATTTTTTA
>CAJTOR010000101.1 GCA_910577675.1 uncultured Lachnospiraceae bacterium | reverse complement strand
TGAAGTATCCTAAACCATACTAAAAACTCCTAAGAAAACACACATCCCACATACATGCAACATTTTGTGCAAATTGTTGCATCCTTGCTTACACCTAATATATCGGACGGTTTTGAAAATACTTTAGCCCTCTTTTAAACTTTTTTTCAATTTTTTTATAACTTTTCCTGAAACGCCCATTTTACCGGGCTTTCAAAACCAAAGAATTTTAAAATATTCCTCGTTCCCCAGTCCTCTAATATCCATTAACCCTACCCATTACCGTTCCCCCTGATGACTTTCCACTCTTTCCCATCCATTTTGCCTTAAATCCGGTCTGTTTCCAGCACATTCCCAAAAACCCTGCTCCAGTAATATCCCAGGTCTAATCCGGAATGAACAGCTTCGGATAAATCCTGCACACAAACATCTCTTATCCATGACATGCTCCATGTCAGAACTAAAATGCTTTCCGTGGTTCCGACCTCGTGCGGAACCGACCAGCGCAATAAAAATTTAAAGATTTATATTCAGAAATACCTGATCCTTGTCCTCCTGCTCAATCCCAAGATATCTTTTTGTAACAGCGAACGAAGAATGATTAAAAATCATCATCAGCATGGTGGGATTTACACCCGCATTATAAGCCTGATAACCAAATGTTTTGCGCAGGGAATGGCAACTGATCTGGCATGAAAACGACAGGTCGGCACAGGCTCGCTTGATAATCCGGAAAGCCTGTGAACGGCACAGAGGCGCGCCGTGCAAACGCCCCTCAAACAAAAAATCCTCAGGTTCCGGCTCACCGATCTCTTCCATATACATAGCGAGCGTCCGGTTAAGACTCTGGTTAATCGCGATACAAGTTCTTTTGCCCGTCTTCTTCTCATTAATAATAATGTATTTTTGAAATTGCTTCCTGTCAAAATTGTATACATCCTTCCAGCGCAACGACAAAATGTCGCTGATGCGCAGTGCCGTATTCAGCCCGGTGTGGATTAAAGCATAATTGCGCAAGTTTGGATGATCGGTCAAATAGTAATTTTTCAACCTCTCTAATTCATCCAGATCGCGGATTGGTTGCGTAGTTCCCATATTCTACCTCTTTCTATGCCATTTATTTATTATTTTGGGGCGTACAGTATGGCATTGCTGCACGTATTAGATAGAAGTATTTTCCACTTACGCAAATATTATGTACCCAATTTTATACAAAATGCAACAATTTGTACATTTTGTTCCATCTTTTTCGACAATAAAGGCAATTATTTTCTAAATGCACCGTCAAAAAATTCCTTGCACCCGGAAGTAAGGTTTCTGACACCTCAAATACCCAATTGCCAGTCCAAAAAGATAATATGCATCCACCATCTTACAAGCAGGGCGAAGGAACGCCCCGATACTGCATCCTAATATGGGGCAGAAATTCAAAACATGGAGGTAAACACTATGGTAGTACAACACAACATGCAGGCGATGAATGCCAACAGAATGCTTGGCATCACAGCCGGACAGCAGGCAAAATCCACTGAAAAACTCTCTTCCGGTTACAAAATCAACCGCGCGGCAGATAATGCGGCAGGACTTGCAATCTCTGAGAAGATGCGCAAGCAGATCCGCGGCCTTGACCAGGCATCCTCGAACGCACAGGATGGCATCTCCGCTGTGCAGACCGCAGAAGGTGCATTGAACGAAGTGCAGGATATGCTCCAGAGGATGAACGAGCTCGCAGTACAGGCAGCGAACGGTACGAACTCCGTGTCCGACCGCCAGTCCATCCAGGATGAGATTGACCAGCTTACCACCGAGATTGACCGCGTTTCGGAAACAACAAAATTCAACGAAACTTACCTGCTCCGAGGCGATAATACCGCCCCGAAAAAATTCTCCTTTAACTATGGTCAGATTGCAGAAGGCACCGGGAAAGGTGCTACCGTTGTTTTCGGCTCCGACCCGGATGACGCGGAAAGCGGCGCTGACCCGGCAACCGGTCTCCAACTGTCCGTAGTATTTGCAGGCTCCGATGACTCCGAAGTTGAAGAAATCGCGGATGCCGCAGACCAGAATGCACTGGCAAAAGCATTCCGCGACCAGGGTATCACAGTCACAAAGGAAATCGTTGCTGCAATCGGTGAGGATGCTGAGGGTAATGTAGCCAGGTATAACATCAGCCTGAACGGTGAAGTTGCAAAGAATTACACCATAAACAATACAACTGAGGCAGATGCAGAAGAAGGAACATTTGATATTTTAGATGCGGCGGGCAAAACAATTGCTACGGTCACCGTAAGCGGAGGGAGCCTCAGCGCGGAAGAAGATGGCGATGAAGCCGGCAGCCTCCAGTCAACAGTTATGACAGCCACCACCATAACGGCTGCTGAAAAAGACCTTGATGTAAAACAATACTATGACAAGGATGGAAATGCCATCTCCGCGAACTCCCTCAAGGATTATTTCACAGCCCAGACTACAGAGGACGGCGAAATCCAGGTTTTAGCTAAAGGAGGAGTAAAACTCTATGATGCGGTTGGCAATGCCGTTGATATGCTCGCTGCTGCCGGTGAAGCCGACTCGGACAGTCCGCTTATCGTTGCCACCGACAACCTGGTTGGCGACCTGAAATTAAAACTCCATGTGGGTGCCGATGCAACAAAGAACAACCAGATCACAATCAACCTTCAGGCAATGAGCGCAAAGGGACTTGGCGTAAACGGTCTTAAAGTGAACGGCGCGGACGATAAAAACGCCCTCGGCGCAATCGAAACAATTAAGTCTGCACTTTCTACCGTATCCGCACAGCGCTCCGAACTTGGTGCAGTACAGAACCGTTTGGAGCACACGATTGCAAACCTGGATAATATTGTTGAGAATACTACCAGTGCAGAGTCTGCAATCCGTGATACGGATATGGCGGAGGAGATGGTTAAGTACAGCAAGAGCAACATCCTTGCACAGGCTGGCCAGTCGATGCTTGCACAGGCGAATCAGTCCAACCAGGGCGTTCTTTCCCTGCTCGGTTAATTTAGTAAGGAGGATTTAGGCTATGATGAAATTTAAGAAATTTTTAGCAGCGGCGATGATGGGCACCATGATGTTCGGTATGGTTGCCACCGCTCTTCCCGTATCCTATGCATACGCGGCAGAAACCGAAGTGTACCGCAATGACATTACACTTAGTTTCGACTATGAGGATCTTTCTGTTACTATTTCCTCAGAAAAAGATACCTATATCAAACTTGAAGTATTAAAATTGAGTGGTGAAACAATAAAAGGTGTTGGAAACTTTTATTCTTAAAATGGTTGATTATCTCAAAAAAGTCTTGATTTACGGGCATATAAGCAGGATTTCAAGCTGAATTTACTACCAATTTACTACTTTTGAGGGAAAGAGC
>CAJTOR010000100.1 GCA_910577675.1 uncultured Lachnospiraceae bacterium | reverse complement strand
GAGAGCATTACAATAATACTCATTATCATTGTCCTGTGTATAAACTGACAGAATACTACTTTCTTTGTAATTTTCGAGGAGTTCAAAAGTAGTATTATTCTGATGGTTCACCTTTTCCCCCAGATTATTTTCATCATCTTTTATCGTTTCGGACATATTCCCCTCATATGGTAGTTTGTCACTCTCCGTTTCATCCGATAAATCTTCTTTAATTTCTTCCTTTGTTTTATCATTCTCCATATTTGTTCCTTCTGACAATTCCCCCTCCTGCTGTTCTCTCAATTGACTTTCTGCTGAAACTGCACATCCAGAAAACATGCAACTTAACATTAAGATACACATAGTACGCACAATATACTTTTTCATGCTCATTCTTCCTTTCTGATTTAAGTATTTTTCCAAGTTTTGTTTACTAATGTTATATTACAACAACAACCATCTTTTTGTACAGTCTTTTTTGGTTTTTATTAATTATTTTTTCTTTATCCCTTTGTTTCTTCTTACAAAATCATCGAAATATTTCTTGTCAAAGGCTAACGGCACCTTAAAAGGTGCCGTTAGCAGATCATCAATTCCTCTTTATCAAATTCTTAATCATTTATTCATATTGCAATGTTTGTTAATGTACTCTGGATTCGTTTCCATAATTTGATGATAAGCAATCAAATTATACTTCATAAGCTGTTTCTGAATCGCACATAGCCTCTTTTTTTCCTTCATATCTATTCCATTTTCATTATAAAAAGAAGCAAAACACAAAGAGCACAACTGCGCCGCCCAGCAATTGGAACAATCAGGTAAAGATGCTTGTGCATACTCATCGATATAATATTTTTTTATAGATTCCACATCCAATCCATGATCTACATCACCAATTGCAGGGGACTCCCCAATCCGTTCGCAGACATGGAATTTGCCTTCTGTCGTAATATACAGCCTGCGGTTTCCTGGATTACAACACCCGTTTTGTCTCAAAAATGGAATCGGGACTTCTGAAATCATCCGGTTATGTATCTTGGATAAGTTGGTGTTATCTGTAGCAAATTTTATGTTATCATCCTCTTTTCTACAAATTTTCTCAAGTTTCCAGTATTCAATCGGGTCATCCTGCTGTATTGTCCCCTTCATATTTGTTTGCTGTTCCACATCCCCTTTTCTTTTCGGTCTCTCCACATAGTTAGAACGAATTGTCATATTCTTTGGCAGCCACGGAATCGAGCGGAAAAATTGGTTAATATATTCTACCCTCTCAACAGTATATGGTGGCGTTACCACTGCATTAATGCTAATTACTTTGCCTGCCCGCTCCACCCCCATACAATCGACCAGAAGTTTTAAACCCTCCATAGCCTTTTTAAAACTTCCCATCTTGTTTTTTGTTACCCGGTATGCATCATGAACTTCCTCAGGTCCGTCCAGACTCCCCGTTATCGCACAAAAATCTAATGATGCAAAATATTCAGCCATCTCGCGAGTAACCAAGGTTAAATTTGTGGTAAACCCAAATTCAATCTTTTTCTCTTTTCCCGCTTTTTCTACTGTATAATCCATACATTGTTTCATAAGAGGAAATTGCAGTAACGGCTCGCCCCCATAAAAAGTAACGGATATCTCATCCCCACTGTGAGCCAAAACATAATCCAAGCCCTTCCTTGCAACTTCCCATGACATATTCCGCCCGGAAAAATTGCGGAACCTCTCATTTTCTTCTCCGTAAATGCAATATTTACAGCGGAGATTACACTGTTCTGTCAGCTCCAAAATCACCTGCTGAACAAGACCATCCTGATTAAACTTCATATCCTGGGTTTGAAACTTTTCATAAACAGGTGCCTGACATATCTTATATTTCTCTATCAATTCCCTAATATTTTCTAACGCATCAAGCAATTCGGCTTCCGATAATCCGGTTTCAGCAAGGGATAAAAGCCCCGAATGCGCCAAAATATTTTCCAGTACTAAAAATTCCGCCCTCTCACATTCAAATACATTCGTTGTCCCCGCGTCATAAAAATAATTTGCATTTTCTGTTTGAAATGTTGTCCCAAGCCGCTGCCAGTTTCCATCCGGGACTAAGTGCTGATAGTAATCTAACAATTCACTCTTATTCATTTTCGTCTTCCTCCTTGAGTTATCATTTTTTTACTGTTCAAACAAGTATAATTGAAGGCGGCTGACAAACTCGTCCACACTTTCATCCAAGCCTTTTTTATCACTCAGATAGTTCCCTGCCACCTCCAGGAGTATTTCCCATACATTTTCCTCTATTGTAACTGGAATATATGCCTCTCTCACAACCTGTACCATCTGCGCAGATTCCTCCGCATTAAACCAGCGCAATGTTGTCTTACCATTATATCTTTCCACATGTGAAAGATCCAATTGTGTAAACTCCTCCAATATCTTAGAATAAATAGGATAACCGTTTCGGGAAACATCCCTGTTTTGTATTTCATAGGAAAAAGCAAAATTAATAAATAAATTCGAAATATCTTTTTTATCAGATAAGTTATTCAATCCCAACAATCCATTTGGAATAAATATTCCATGATTGCCAACCAGTTCTCCTCCCCTTGCTTTTACAGATGCAGGGTATATTGAAAGTTCATATGCACCATTTCCTACAATCAAAACAAGACTTGACCCTCCTTCCGCAAAAAGAGTGCCGGTTAAAGAATGCCCTTCCAAATAAGGCGTTGTCCCGGCCGCTGTTTCTGTTATCTGTTCCGACTCACAAAAACGCTTCACCAATGAGAAAAATTGAACAACTGCTTCCCTGTTCACCACCCCATCTTCCATAATAAAGTCAGGTTTATAATTATAATACAATATTTGTAACATATTAGCATATGAATAATCCAGTAGATTAGCTACTCCTCCCTCTGCTTCCGAATATTCAACAAGCGATTCCAGGTCAGAAAATTTTTCCGGATTCTGACCGGAGGTCATAAACAAAGGAATGTTAACCCGTAATGGCAGCATATATATTTTGTCTTCCTTGGTATAAGCAGACAAGATATTAGGCAATAATTTTTCCTTCTCCAACCCGAGCACCGGAGCTAAATCACCCAAAATCCCTTTCTCAATATAGGAATCCACCGGCAGTCCATCCAGTAACAGCACATCCGGTCCATCCCCTGCTAAAATCCTGGCATTTAGTGCCCGGATGCGGTCTGACATGGTAACACTACCATCCGCCCCTTCCCCTGTTTCATAAATCAGTTCAACGTCCGGATACTGATCCTGGAATTCCGAGATCATATCGAGGATAAGATCATTGCTCTTTAATGAATAGACCGTCATATAACTTGATGCACCTTCCTCTTCCCCTGCCAGAGAATATTTTTTTATGATAGTCCGGTCTTCCCCATATACAATATAAAACGTATCCCCGACCACAAAAAATTTTAACAACACTCCACTTTTCTTCGAAAAATGGAATGTTCCCGCTTCCAGCACCTTCTGAAAACAGGTATCCGTTTCTTTTGCACGGTAAAACCCTCCTGGTGTACAGACATAAACATCATCCTCCTGTTGTGCAATCCGGACGGAATTATCAAAAGCTGCTTCAATAACCGGAAGAAATTCCTGTTTTTCTGCATCATAGCGCTGTACAGATTCTCCTCCATGAGTGGAAATATAAATTGTATTCCCCCTGACACAGATACTTTCATACCAGCCACATCTAAAACTTGTAAGCAAACTGCCATTTTCCGGATTATAAACATTACATTCACGACCCAAATCTGCTGATACCACATTCCCGTTCGCCAATACTGCGACCGTTGCCTGCTCAGTAATATTCCAGTCCGAAAGCGGGATTTCCACATACGAATCGCCGGTTCTCTTTACAAGATG
>CAJTOR010000099.1 GCA_910577675.1 uncultured Lachnospiraceae bacterium | reverse complement strand
ATAAAATATCAATATCTGTTGATTACTCCGCCCCGGTATCTGCCTGCGGCTCATCCTTTGTGATGACAAGCCGCCCCTGATGGCAGTCCACTATGATTTTATCCCCTGCATTAAATCCTGCCCGTTCCAGCCATCTGCCCTGCAAAAGAATCTGCGGCGGTGCTTCTTTAAAAGCACCCCGTCCTTTATAAACTGTCATTCTGCGTTCTTCCATCTGTCCTCCCTGTCCGTGGCTTCTCTGCACACAATCTCAAACACTTTCCCGCTCTCTGTCCTGACAGCAATCAGGCTGTTCTGCTCGTCTGCGTTCATATCTGCAATCCCCATTCCCTCGCTGTCATTCAGTAAATCGAAAAGTCTGTCCCTGAAACAGTTTAAATCCATTCTGTTATTCCTACTGTTTATATTTTATAGTCTATTGGCTTATATTATCGTCACTGGCTAACTCAATCACATCCAATATACCGCAGTCCAGCGTTTCACAAATGCGGACTAATGTATCCATGCTGATATTTTTCCCTTCCTTACCCATGTTGGCAATCATGTTTGTAGTCAGACCGGCGGCAAGCCTTAAATCCTCTTTTCTCATGTCACGCTCCACCAGTGTATGCCAGAGCGGTTTGTAGCTGATGTGCATATTTGTTTCCCTGACTTTCTCCCCTGCCGGGAATATTTTTAAATAAGCCTTAAAGCTTGGCTTTTATTATACTATCTTTCTTGTTATTTCACAAATATTTCTTGACTTTGCCGTTTTCGTCTGGACTGTGCTTTTCCTTTCTGCTTTTTTACATTTAATTCGCCATTACATGGCTAACGGATGGGGGGCGTTAGAAATTTAATCTTCTGAGATTATTTACGCTCAAGGAACCGCAAGAGAGAGCAGTGAATGAAGTTTCCAAATGAGTTTTAGAGGAATAAGATAAGCGGGGAAGAGGTTTTTAGGATGGAAGATACAAAAACAGCATTCCGGATCGGTGAACTTTCAACGCTGACTAACGTGAAAACAGGCACCATCCGTTTCTATGGGAAAAGTGGGTTTCTTTCCCCGGCTAAACGCCTGTTAAACGGTTATCGCATGTTCGAAAAAAACATATCTACCAGGTTTGCATATGCAGTCTTGTTTTTGGGGGCTTTGTGAATAAAAGGCTGCGCAAAATCAGTATGGGTCTGATTTTTGCGGCGCGTGAATGGGATCTTGGAGGGTATCAGACTGCGGCGGCAGACTATCTGCGGGCAGTAAAGGAGGATATTGCAGGGACGAGAAGGGCGGTTAAAATGGTGTGGGAGAGAATGGGCTGCTTGGTCAGGTGACGGCTTATAAAAAGCGCTATTATCCGCCGCATACCATGGAGCGCATGCATGTGATACGTCTGCTGTTAGATAATGGGTACAGTATGATGGCAATCAAGAGTTTTTTCGCGGCATTTGATGCGGAGGATGTGGAGGGGGCGCTCTGTTCCCTGATGAACCCGGGGGAGAGTGAAACGCTGATCTACCGGGCGGATCGATATCTGGAAACCCTCCTGATTACAAGGAAGAAGGCGGAGGAACTTTTAGGGCTTCTTAATGAGATGCGCTCTTGACGAACAAGATGAATATGGGGATTGCGGGGTGGAAAAAAGCCCGCAGCCTGGAATTTAAAACCTTATATTTGCACACCACCTTTTTGAAAAGTGCTATTATGGATTTATTTCATAATAACTTTTCAGAAAGGTGGTTTTTTATTGGGTGTTTTTAAGTGGATGCGCGGGGGAGTAAGTGTGTGGGCAGCAGATGGAAAATATGTTTTTTCTGTGGAATTCTTACAGTGTATTTTTGGGTTGATGGAGTTTCTTTTAAGGGGTATCTTGGGAAGGGGGAAAATGATGTTTACTGCATTTTGGCTTCCTGTGATTTGTAACCTATCAAAGAAGTTCTGCTTTTCTAAGTCGTAAAGATGTTTTCTTTGATGCAATAAATTTGCAGGAAAAAATTGTGAATAAATAAAGTTTGTAAAAAAGTAAAAATTGGGGAAGGCAAAAAATTGTAAACGAGAAAATATGATAACAAGTAAAAATTGAAAATTTGAGAGTGTGTTATAGACTGGTTTTAGAAACGGGTATGGCAGTATTTTGAAGAAAGAGAGGGAACGAATATGGATATCAAAGAGGCAAGGAAATATTTGGAAAATAACAGTGCGACATTGCTTGCTGGTGGAGCCAGTGGGGCGAAAGTGTATGATATTGCAGGGGAATATGTGCTTAAATGCGTTTCCAGGGCAGAACTTGGAGAGGATGGAAGGTATGCGTCTTACCAGAAGGAGGCACTCTGGTATCAATATGCTGGCGGAAGGAAGGATGATCCTAGGCTGGCATTTTTGCCGGAAGTCTGCGATATTTATGAAACAGGGGAAGAAATCTTTATTTTGATGAAGTGCTACCAAAAAATTTTGCGAAGTGAGTTGGATACCGGATTGCTGAAAAAGATTATGGAGGTGCTTGCCGCCGTGCATACTGCAAAAATACCGGATTTTTTGGTGTGGGAAGAGGGATGGCAGAATAAGGAAAAACAGGAAGAACGACAGGAAGAAAAGGCAAACCTGCTTTTAGAGGAACAAGTGAAAGAGTATGTTTCCGGCTGGCAAAGTGTTCTTTACGAACATCCGGGCAGTTTTTCTCCAGCGCCCCTGAAAGAGATTGCCGAAAAGATCAACCACATTATCCGGTGGCATGCACAGGAAAAGGAGGTTTTAAACCACGGCGATTTCCACTTTGACAACCTTCTTATGGATAAGCAGGGAAATGTTCTAATCTGTGACTGGCAGGGCGTTTCTGTGGGGGCAGCATCGGGTGATTTAAGTTTCTTTTTCAGCAGGCTTGGTGCGGATGGTTTGAATACAGATATAAGGCAGGCAATCAGCTTTTATGTACAGGAGTTTAAAAGGCTTTCCGGTAAAACGCTTGTCCCGGAGGTAATCTGCCGCCATATGGATGCCGCGGATGTTATCACTTCTTTTGTGTTCTGGCATGAGTACCTTCATGGGAGCGATGTGGGCAGGGTACGTGGAATTTACGAGAAGATGGTGGATAAATCCCGAAATTTTTGTGAGTTATGAGCAAAAGAGATTTTAGGAATATTCAAGTTTTTTCTTGTGTTTTTTTCTGTGAAGTGGTATCTTTAACCTACCAGTTGTGTCAGGTGGGAGGATAAGTCCCATCTGACATGCAAAAGCAGCATAGGGATATAATTTTCTTTAAAGATAAATCAATAAGGGAGATGGATGGTATGTTACATATGGAAAGCAGCCTGGGTATTTTGCTTCGCGAACCGTCCATGCGGGATGCAGAGCAGGTCATGTCATTAAAAGCCGAAATCTTGGCAGCGGATTCCGGGGAGGATGCTTTTGCGGGCTGCGGCGAACTAAGACAGGCGGACACAATGGAAGAGTGGCTGGATGTTCTCAAAAGACAGTCGGATGGGGAAAATCCGCCGGAGGGGAGAGTGCCGTCAACATCCTATGTTGCCGAGCGTTTGAGTGACGGGTGCATCGTCGGGATTATCGACCTGCGCCACCACATTAACCATCCGGTCTTAGGACTCTGGGGCGGGCATATGGGCTACACAGTCCGACCCTCGGAGCGCGGCAAAGGTTACGCGAAGGAAATGCTGCGCCAAAATCTGATAAACTGCCGGGCGCGCGGTTTACAAAAGGTTTTGGTGACCTGCTCGCAAACAAATCCTGAAAGCGAGAGGGTAATTCTTGCAAACGGGGGAGTTTATGAGAAAACCGTGGAAGTGGAGGGGGAGAGGATAAAGAGGTATTGGATCGAAACTGCTTTGTAAATGGTGTTATGGGGAAGGAATCTGCGGGACTAAAAACAGCAGAAACCTTCGCTGTACCAGAAGCAGTTTTATGGGAACGGAGTGGACAGAAAACCGCTTCGAGGGTGGTGGTACAGGGAAGGAATCTGCGGGACTAAAAACAGCAGAAACCTTCGCTGTACCAGAAGCAGTTTTATGGGAACGGAGTGGACAGAAAACCGCTTCGAGGGTGGTGGTACAGGGAAGGAATCTGCGGGACTAAAAATAAGGAGGAGATAATATTAAGTTATTGAAAATATAGACAAATAGGTTTATATATGATATA
>CAJTOR010000098.1:3205-4163 GCA_910577675.1 uncultured Lachnospiraceae bacterium | reverse complement strand
AAGGCTCTTTCCCTCAAAAGTAGTAAATTGGTAGTAAATTCAGCTTGAAATCCTGTTTGTATGCCCGTAAATCAAGGCTTTTTTGAGATAATCAACCATTTTCTCTTACAACATTTACAAACTGTATAAATCAGGGAAACGGATTGAGAAGGGTGCACATGTAACATTAAAAAAGCGCTCGTTCCTGCGCCGCATCTTCCTTGACCTCCCAAAACAATACGCCATTGATTACATGAACCGGGAAGCCGACTTCTTCCCTTACCAGGGCTTAATTGTCTACTGTGGCAGGCAGGGGCATGGCAAGACGGTTTCCATGGTGCATGACATGATGCAGATCCAAAAGGAATACCCGCGCTGCAAGGTCATGACAAACTTTGCTTACACAAAGGAGGACCGGCAACTGAAACACTGGAAGCCACTGATAAAATATAAAAATGGATATTTTGGCGTGGTTGCCTGCCTGGATGAACTACAGAACTGGTTTTCATCAAACCAGAGTAAGAACTTCCCGCCCGAAATGTTACAAGTCATCACACAAAACCGCAAGAACCGCCGTGTAATCTTTGGCACGGCACAAAACTTTTACCTCCTCGCAAAGGCGATCCGGTCACAGACTGTGGAAGTACGGGACTGCATGACACTGTTCGGGTGCCTTACCATCGTACACAGGAAGGAACCCGTCCTTGATGCGGCGGGCGATGTGGTGGAATGGAAAAACTGTGGTTATTATTTCTTTGTCCATGACGAGGAACTGCGGGATTCCTATGATACATACAAAGTAATTGACAGCCTTGCGGATTCCGGTTTCAAGGATACCGCAGATTCCATGTCCGCCTGACGGTTTCCCTTGCTGTGCAAGGGTGCCGCCAGGCGGACAGGAAAGGGGAAAGCATATGGATAAAAATGAATGGTTGGCAATCGGTTATGAGAAGGGGATCATTGACGAATTGCCAGAAAC
>CAJTOR010000098.1:0-2529 GCA_910577675.1 uncultured Lachnospiraceae bacterium | reverse complement strand
CTGACGGAACTGAAAAAATGGCATGACCGGATGGGTTACACCTCGCCATACCTCGCCTATGACGGCGTTGACGTGGTACTCTCCCATTCGATTAACCGCGCGCTCCACCGGATTTGTATCCTCTGTGGTATCCCTTGTTTCAACACGCACAAAATCCGCAAGACATTTGCGAGTGAACTGCACCGGAACGGAGTGCCTACCAAGATGATCAGCGAACTTATGGGGCATACCGATATCCGGACAACGGAACAAAACTACATCATCCACTATGCGGATACGATGCAGTATGTCCGGCAGGCAATGCAGGCGGGGATGAGGATGGGGATATGAAAAAAGCCGGATATAATATCCGGCTTCAAGGTTTCCAGTGCAGTTGATGGGACTTGAACCCCTGCGCGCCGCAGGCGCACAGGGGGAAGTGGGGGCTAACATTACCCCCTGCTTCTATAACATGTAACAAAATCTCTGAAAACCGCTTGGTTACTGGAAAAACTTTTGTTACATACTTTTGTAACAAAGCCCTATCTTCTGTAACAAGATAATAACATATGTCATAAAAGCGGGGAAAGTATGGAAAATGATGAAGAATTAAAAAGGGACAGCATGCAACGTTCTGTTTTTTGCACCTTCCCTATACCGGATGATTTTTCGGAATCGGATGATTTTGAATCTGTGTGTGTCTGGTTCTGTGAACAATGGGTTGGTAACAGTACAAAGCGTCAGGCTATGGCTACCTATTGTGTGTCTGCGGATGGGTATAAACACATACATGCTGTTTTCAGCCAAGATACAAATTTCCGGTGGTCGGCTGTCAAAAAAGCAATCCCGGTAAACGGGGATATCAGAGCCACCCGTGGCACAAAGGCTCAAGCAACTGCTTACATACGCAAACAGGGAAAATTTGAGGAAGTTGGGGAAATAATACTGGCAGAATATAATATCGGGGAAATTGTATCAAACCAGGGCGCACGAAATGATCTTGACCGTATTGGCTGTTACATCAATGAAGGTTGGACACCGCAGGAAATCATGAATGTTTCCCTCTCCTATCGAAAATACGATAAGATTATCAAGGATGCCTATTTTGCAAAACGTAATGCCGAAACCCCTTTCCTGCGAGATATCGTAGTCGAATGGCATGTTGGTGAATCCGGTACGGGGAAAACTTATTATGCGAAGGAGTTAATAGAATCAGAAGGGGAAGAAAATGTATATTTTTTATCTGATTATAATAATGGCGGGCTTGACCATTATAATGGGGAACCAATTCTCTTTCTCGATGAATTCCGTGGTCAGATACGTTATGGCACTTTGCTCAGTATGCTGCAAGGATATAAGCAGCAATTCCATGCACGTTATACGAATATCGTCGGTCTATGGAAATGGGTCATCATTACCAGTGTCATGCCCCCCGAACTGGTCTATCAGCATATGGTACAGGAAAATAGGAATGTTGATACTATCAAACAGTTGTACCGCAGGATTAGCCGGATTGTATATCATTATAAATCAGGAAACGAATTTTGTATTTATGTTGAAGATATGGATTCTTACACGAATTACGAAGATATGAAACAAAAAGCACATGGCTCGAACCAGACCCCTGAATTTTTAAAACTAACCATCGAAGAGCAAAAGCGCTTAGATGAATTATTTGGTTAGCATTTATTTTTCCTGATATCCATGTGTGGCACACGGTGGGTTTCGTCGAAGTGTGGGTAAAGTGGGTAACATGTGTAACCGTCACCCACCCTGCCACTTCCCCACACCCATCCAGTTATGCACGTTATCCATGAAATCCACGCTTGATTATGAAAGCTGCAACTCACACCGCCCGCGCAATCCCCCGACAAACTATGACAAAATACTTGCAATTCACTATCCAGCTTGTTATAATGTTTTTGGGAAATCAGGACAAAGGCGGTTTTTCACCCTCTTTCAACATTCGGGGGGTTCAAGACGGTGCCCCCCAGACCGAAAGGAAAGGGGGGATGAAGATGGTTACATACTCGGATTTAATCCAGACATGTATACTGCTCGTCACCTTGGTCGGCCTGTGTTATCAGGTGTTTCATGACCGGGATAAAAAGAAATAGCCGCCACTATTAGCCCTAGTGACGGCTAAGGTGTATTACACCAAAGTAACAAACTATGGGTGAAACCGTTCCTGGTTTCCCACTTGTTTTTATCTTAACACGAAATTTTCTGTCCGTCAAGAGCTTGCGGGCGATTTTATTTTTTCAGCTTTATGAAATCTTCGAAGTGGATAAGTTTTCCTGATCTTCCTCCTGCTCCGGATGCAGTTTTTGCATTTCGGATGCATATTCTATAATCCGTTGCCTTCCGATCGGGCTAGTTGTCCGGTATATCTGTGTAAGTTTTTGTTCTTCTTTTGTGTAATGTTCTTGTTTCGTTTCTTCTCCAGTTAATAAGTATTCTATAGAAATATTTAGTATTTCGCTAATCTTCATAGCATGAATGGTTGGCAATCGGTTATGAGAAGGGGATCATTGACGAATTGCCAGAAAC
>CAJTOR010000097.1 GCA_910577675.1 uncultured Lachnospiraceae bacterium | reverse complement strand
TGCAATTGAATATCTATTCCTTCATTAATAACTTTTATAGATACTTTTATCTTGATGTTTTCACTTCTAATATTTAATGTATAATTCTTACAATATATATTATTAAATAAAATTCTTTTACTGCCAACATAATCTAACAACTTAAATGAATATGGAAAATCAGAAGTAATTAACTGCTGTAATTTACATTCATGCAGTTTATAACACATTTTCTGAAATATCCACAAAAATTTTCCCTCTCCCCATCTTTCTAATTTCTTCTCACTGATATAATCTCCAGCATTACTATATAACAACCTATGTAACACCTCACCTGGCACAATATTCTCATATATCTCATTCAAAAATACCAATGTCTGATATACAAATCTTGGAACTTCAATGCTTTCACACAAATGAATCACTTTTTCCCAATTGATTCTTTGGGTTGTAATCATTAACGCTAAATCATGCAATTTTGAAAGGTTAATAGTGGTTTTTTTCTTATATAAACTATTCTCAAAATAACCTAAAGGTAAAGACTTATAAAAGTTTAGTGTCAAATAAACCAAATTATATTCTGTGTCCAAAACACTAAATTTATTATTTTCATAACATATATTATTAATATTACAAAAAAACAACTCTGTGAAATCCAAAAATAATGAAGGAGGATTCATAATATAACCATGTACTTCTACTTGGACAGTAATATCTGCTAACTGTTTAGTATATACAATATGTGAAATTGAAATATCCTGGTTCCCTTTTGTTTCATATCCTAATCGACTCAATAATGAACGATACTCCAACTCTTTTTTCTTATCGATTAATATATCAATGTCTTCACTTAAACGAATATCCGAATCCACATATAATTCTTTTGCCAATAAAATACCCTTTAAGAAAATAAGCATTAATCCTTCTTTTTCAGCTAAAGATGCCAATTGCTTTATCTCTCTAAGATATATCTTATTTCTTCTTTTTTGTTTAAGCAGTAAAATATTCTTCTTTTCTCTTAATACTTGTATACTATCTAAACCGAAACTATCCAAATCTTCAAAGTCAATCAATGTACATATACCTGTACGCTCAATAATATCATTAATATTACCATTATCCTTACATAATTTTTTTATATATGTCTTCAAATATCCACATAAATTATACTCAATTTTCCGCCTCTCTTCTATCTCCATATTATAATCCCCCCATTTCACTTGCTCCGATCACCTAAATATGCTCAAATATAAAATTTCTCAACAAAAGTGCCTCATTAAACTTAGATACATCCAATAAAACCTTAAAGCTATTTCCCTCTTTACTATCACCTATTAATTCATTCAATAAACACCAGACAATAACTTATAAAGATTTTCTGCCTTTATGATATATCATTCTTGCACCTACTACAAGCAGGAAAATCGGTGAACTTTTATTTACATATTTTCCCATTAACTGTTCACCAATTTTCCCCCTCACAAATCTTCTTCCGCCAATGCTATAATATTTACCAAGAGTAAAACCACTCACAAAATACAATAACCAATAAGAAAGGAAATCTACTATGAAATTTATGCACAAGCCCAAAAAAGTAATCTCTTCTCTTCTAGCAGCATTCTTAGCACTAACCATAACTTTACAGCCAATTAACAAGGAATCTGCTAAATCTCATGAATCAGACATTTATGTATGTGGAATTGGAAAGGAAGAATCTAAATTGCCTCCTATCCCTTTCCCACCGAAAATAAATTAATGCTCTTTTTCATTTTTCAATTCATAAATAATTCTTTTCAGGAATTGTTCTTGCACACTATTTCGACAGAACCGGCTCAGGCTAAAACAAATCTCTAATCCTTTTTCCAGACTATAACATTCGCCTTCCGGTTCTGTTTTTTTTACTTGAACCTCATCATTACATAACCACGTATATAGAACGCTATCTATTATATTAAGTCTTCCCATTTGTAAACACATTCTAATAGTTTTCTCTATATACTGTTTAGATATTTCATACTCATCTAACTGATATAAGAGCCTCGCTTTATACCCAGTATACAACTCATACGTCCGTATATGGTTTACCTCCCTCCCCTCCGCCTCAAACTCTTTCTCCAGCCGGAATACCACCTTCATCCTCCGATATGCTTCCTCGGGATTTTCATCACTGACCAGAAGTGAATAATGATAGATTGATTCCATCTCGGAGTTGGTCAGATAACACTCTTTTTCATCCGGATACTCCATAACAGAAAGCGGCAGGGTGCACTGAAATGATTGCAGGATAAGTTCCTCATACTCCTTAAACCCGATCTGACCAAGCCTATATCTAGCCATTCCCTCCGTGCGCAGCACCCACTGCCTGTTGATGGGATCTGACATGTCGATCAACGTTTTCAATTCATCTAACTGTTCCAAATTCTTATCAAATTCCCCGTTATTTGCCGCATGACGTATTTCCCTTTCCAATTTTCTTGCCTCAAAACTCGGTGCCGCCAACTCGGTTCTCTCACACAGGGGGGATAATCCCAGGACTGTACACATTTCCTGTATGTAGAAAGGCTGTGTGCTGCACTTTTTTCTTTCCATATTCTGCAATGTTTCGAGCGTGCAGGTAACCTGTTCCTGAAGTTTTTGCTGCGAGATTTTTAACATTCTTCTGCGGGCGCGGATAATATCCCCGGCTTCATAGATATCCTGTCTGCGATACAGATATACGTCAGACCCCTGTTGTATCCGTATGCCAAACTGCCCATATAGATGGCGGAAGGCAGCAACCCACTCTTCCATTTCCAATTTCATCTCCTCTGTAAAGTTCCGCTTCTCAGGCTCCAATTTCTCTAAGCGCACTATTGCTTCCTTCTTAATGCCGAAAAGTTCAAACAGGTAATATGCCCTGTTGGTTTTTCGAAGCAGCTCAATTGCAAGGTCACATAACCGGACTACTTCCTTATATTCTCCACTTCCTGCACCCTTTCGATTTAACAAAAGCTCACAAAGAACAAAGACCAGCTTGGGATAATTCAGTACTTTTATCTCATCTTCCATCCTTGTGCTGCACAGGTATTGTTCCAGTTCCCTGCACTGCCTGATCGCCTCCTCCCCCAAAAGGCAGCGCGCATATTCAAGGATCAGGTTGATCTCCTCCGCACAGAGTACCAAACCTGTTAAAATGCTATTGCTAAATCCGGGAACTGTCTGCCGCACTGCCGCTTCAAAGATTACTTCCATCTCCCTTTTTGCTGCACCCTCAAGCCGCTTACACATCCCAAGCATCCCGAGGTAAAACTGCCGCCTCAGGCGTTTTATCACATCGCCTTTTTCTGGATAGGCTTTGCCCTGGAATTCAGGTGAAATTTTTTCTATAGAAAACTTGTCCGCATATTTACTTAATGCTCCTCCCATCCGGCAGACATCACCCGCTTCCAGATAATCGATAATTTCTTCCTGCATTCTCCATTCGCAGCCGTCCTCATAATTAAGACAACTCTCATATTCTTCATCCGCCATCCTGCTCCGGCGCAAAAGCCGTTCTCTTAAAAGCCAGCCCGCACTCTTTCTCCCCGCCTCGATCTCGCAAATCATACTTCTTGTGCACAGTCCTTCAGAAAGCTTTATTGCAGTAATTCCAGAAAATTTACGATTTACTTTCAGATAGTTCCCATAAATCTTGTTGTTAAGATTTTGATCCCCTTCTCTTTCTATCCCCATTTTCTTTTTCTCCATCGTATTACCCTCTCTTTATGACTTTGGTTATAAGTATTAACAAAAATCAACTCACAGTGAAAATTTTACCATATATATTTAAAAATTACAAGAACATATTTTATAGTACTTTCCACTGGTTTTTTTGACCAGTTTTTTTATTTTCCTATTGCATTTTTCATAAATTCATGGTAGTATACTCTCATACATAACATGGTTTTAAAAACTACATTACATGTTTTATTTTTCCCTGATATGAATTTTAAAAAACCTGATTGTATATACTATATTGATTGCAAACACTATGCCGCTATCGCAGCTTGTGCGATGGAGCTTGCACCCCGCCACAAAGAAGTTCCCATTACCCACCGCTTTCTTCTTTACGACTTAAAAACGGAGGACTTCTTTGATCGGTTAAACCAAACATCTATTACTTTATATGGCATAAACTAACCAGTAGGTAATTGCGAAACAAGTGCTAAATTGGATGCCCAGTAGTCAAAAATCCCGGC
>CAJTOR010000096.1 GCA_910577675.1 uncultured Lachnospiraceae bacterium | reverse complement strand
TTTGACAGTATACCATGCTTTCTGTATCCTGTCAAGAACTTTTTTCAAGTTTTTCTGATTTTTTTAATCAGCGGTAAATCCTGAAAAAAGAACGGAGAAAGAGGGATTTGAACCCTCGCGCCGGTCACCCGACCTACACCCTTAGCAGGGGCGCCTCTTCATCCTCTTGAGTATTTCTCCTCACCTGAAAATTTGCTACCAAGGTATTGATTTTCATCTGCACTGTAGTGCAAGCACTAGTCTAGCAAAAAAAGCTTGTCCTGTCAATACTTTTTTTGGATTTTTTTAAAAAATATTTTGCTTCTATATATATGGGTGTTTCTTATACGGTTTAATACAATATCTAGTTTTCCATTTTCGGGGCATTAATGGATAAGTAGTAGTGAATTGAGAAGAACAAAGGTCATAATAAAAAGGGTAGAATCCGAATACTTGCTAAAAGAACCCCATATATGATGCATCCAGATAATGCTCTGGCTTACTCTACCGCTATAATAACTTTCTCGTTAAGAATAACATTAATATAGAAGAAAGAGTATTTGTTTCCATCAATTCTTTTATCTTCTTAACTACCAGCCTCTTCCCAAGCCTTTTTTATTAAATTAGCAAGCTCGCAAGCTTCAAGATATTTATGTGAATCAACCAGTGAGCGAATGGCAGAAAGTTGATTATATTTACAACATTATCAAAACTTTTTAAATTATATTTTTACCATCATATATTTACTATCAATTTCAACCATCCATAAAACTAAACAGGAAAAATTCAAATTCCCGCTATCCCCTCTCAAACCCAGAAAAAATCATTTCCCTTACACCTATCTTATGCTATGATAATCCCATAACCCACATGAGATACAAACCATTAAAAAAACTGCCCTAGTAACGAAAATCTTTTTTGGCAGACCTTATAAAACCACCAATTAGAAAGGAACTAAACATGCGCAAATTCTGGAGTTATATCACAAATGGTAAATATTCCGTTGGATGTACCGGCGGAACGGTCTATGTGTACGATGCGAACGGTGCGGAGCTCACCAAGTTTAAGGATATCCGCTATGCGTATCACCCGATCTTTTCCCCGGATGGCAGTACTCTGCTTGTGAAATCCACAGATGATTATTTTGTAGTCTATTCGCTTGAAACGTTGAGTTTGAAACATAAAGTACATTTCTCCAATGTGGGAGGCAGCCAGGATGATGGTTATACATTTTCCATTGATGGAGCATACTTCTATAATATAGAACGTCATAAATTTTCGTACAACCACGCAATCTCCATCTATGACACTTCGGATTTCTCAAGGATAAATATGTTTTTTGAGGACGATAATAACACAGAGCCAAATTTTATTGAACATAACAGCGAAGGAAATCTTTTTGTTCTTGGGTTTTACCGCGGAGATAAAGGTGTAAAATGCCACAATTTTATCTCAAAGTTTTCTGCGGAGCGTGCTCTTACTGATATGTATGAGATTTCATATGAAGATTACAATTTTTATAACAATTTCAAGAACCTGGAACGAAGTGGTTTTACGGATAAGGCAAAGCAGTGGTCGGGCTTTACTTACGCTGGCGTTGATATGACGGGGATGGAAAATCAGAGCTACCCTCTTTCTGAACTATGGGAAAAATATGCTGCGCAGAAGTGATTATAACAGGGAAGCCTGCTTTAAGATATCCCTAACTCATACTCCTGTACAAAACCCCATACAAAACCATTGCCGCCCTTATAAATCTATGGTAAAATACCTTCTGGAAAAGGTTGGATTTTAACAGCTTTTTACACATGTCAAGTTTCTGGATGCAGCGCAGACGCAAACCTGAGATTGAAATTTTTTAATCTTCAATCTTGAAACTAACCAATTTGCAGTAATTAGGATGGGATTATGATCACAATCGGAAATCCTAAATTTTCAACCTGTGTCAACGCAGAAAACTGCTCTGACATGAAAGATAATACAGCAATTTGTGTATGCGCGCTGCTTGCCACAAGGTCGCTTATTTACAAAGGCAGCGCACAAAATGGAGGGTGTACTGTGAAAAATCAGTTTAAGAACTGATTTTTCACAGGGCTATTTGTGCTGAGAACGTCACAAATAGCCCTTGATCCGACAAGAGAAACTACATTCAAAGCTTTCTTGCGGTACCTCGAACGTAAACGTTCTCGGAATGGAGATTATTATGGAACAAGAAAAGAAAAAAAGCCCGCATTTTTTACGCTGGCCATGGAATGTTGTTATTTATATTCTTCTATTTGTCGCCCTGCGGCTCTTTGCGCTTCCTATAGTACTGATTATTATGGGAATTCAGAAAAAAAATAATCCGCATGGTGTTGCTGAAGGATATTGTCTTTCCCGAACAAGAAAGCGCCTTCCGGAATTTCTGATCGCTCTTTTACTTTTATTTATCAGTCTGGCTCTGGGAACACTTTTCTTTTACGAGATCAGACAGCCAAAAGAAGATTGGGAAATGATGGATTACATAACTTTAATAATTGCGGGCGGCGGCTCCCTCCTGATGGGTATCGCCGGGATTTACGAGGGTTTTGTTTCGCTTAGGGACACATTTTTTCCTGCAAAAAGCAGCCTTGCAAAATCCATCCGCAACCAGCTTCCCCACCCGGAGGAAGCACCGCCGGTTGAAGAATTATTTGCTATGGTGGACAATGATTTAAAGGAAAATGGGGAGTGGTATGATACACTCTGCATTGGGTCAGAATGGGTACTCGGCGATGCAGCCAGCCGCATTGACCGTATCCGCGCCATTTTTACGGTGGATAAAATCAGTCAGCACCACACACAGACCGGCATAAAAACAAACCGCACATTGCAGCTTGTGCTGGTGGATAACCGCTTTAATGCAGCAATCACCACCTTCCGCAAGCCAAAGGAACTGCAGGCTGCCGCGGACTGCCTTTCCTTCCGGGTGCCAAGTGCATTCCGCGGAATAAACAGTGATTATCTGGATTTTCTGTCAAAAGACGAATCGGAACGCGAAATATATGAGCGGGAGTTCCAACATAAGGAGGCAATGCGTGCCTCAAACAAGGTTATGCAGGATGCATATTGGAAAATGCGGTAAGCGGAATTTTAGAAAGGAATTATAATCATGGGGAAAACATTAAGCAATGAAGTTAAACAGGCACTTAAAGACATTTATTATAATGAGCGTACCGGCAGGGGAGGTGAGGCTCTTGCCCTGTTGAAGCAGGCTTCCGATGCGGGGGATGGCGATGCATCCTGCGTGCTTGCCAGATGCTACTGTGGCCGTCAGTATGTCTGGATTGGACACGGTTTCCCGGAGGACGATGCCCTTGCCACCAAGTATCTGCGAAAATCAGTGGAACAGGGCAGCGCGATAGGTGTGCTGGTAGCTATGCGGTGCGGGGAACTTACGCCGGAACTGGAGAAAAAAATGCCGTTTTCCAGTTTGCAGGAAGCTTTTGATGAAGCGCAGGAACTCGCCAATTCCGGGGATGCATTCTGCCAGTACGTGGTTGCCAACTCCTATTTCTGGTGGGATTTTATTGAGATCCAGAAGCGGGATAAAAATTCCTTCCCAAACGCGGCTGCTTTTAAGGCTTATTTAAAGGAAAATATTTCCAAATGCGAAGATTTGTTTTGGAAGGCCTTCCGGGGTGGTATGTCTCTTTCAGCGGGCAACCTGGAACGCTATTACACGCAGGGGTACGAGGATATTATTGCACCGCAGCCACAGAAAGCGCTTGATTTATGGCGGTTTGGTGCGGAGTATGGTCATCCGCTCCATCAGGCTATTTACGCGGATGACCTTGTTAAACTAGGACTTAAATCGGATGCACTGCACTGGTATAAACTGGCTGCGGAGGGCGGGCACCCTGGGGCATGGACCGATGTGGGATGGTATTATTACGAAGGAAAAATTGTAGCGGAGGATACCACTTACGCCGCGCAGTGCTTTGAAAAAGATCTCCCTTTTGGCACAATGCGCGCTTATGCCTATCTGGGGAGGCTGTGTTTTTATGGCAATGGTGTTCCACAGGATTATGACAGGGCGTTTAAACTTCTTTCCTACGCTTTAGAAAACGGCAGCACTGGCAGTTTTTATTTACTTGGCAAATGTTATTTTGCAGGGCTTGGCACAGCAAAAGATTATGGGAAGGCAAGGGAACTTCTAGAAAAAGTAAACCCGCCGGATAGCGATACACTCTATATGCTCGGGTATCTCTATGGCAGGGGGCTGGGCGTTGAGGAGGATATTAACAAGGCGGTGGGCTTTTTAAAGAAAGC
>CAJTOR010000095.1 GCA_910577675.1 uncultured Lachnospiraceae bacterium | reverse complement strand
TTTGTCCGACATAATATAGCGGAAGGCGATAAAGGCGGCGGCAAGCACTGCGCCAGCCAGGAAGGCAATTACCATACCTTTTACAGAACCCCTCACTACTGCCGTCATGGTATAATCCCTTCCTGGCTTTGGCGATGCCTCCCACTCCATGTATTCCTCCGCTTTTTCCTGGAGCCTTATGCTTAACTCCGAAACATACTGGAGGTTATTTTTCTGCCATTCGTCAAGCTCCAGGTTCACCGTTTCATACACCGACTGGTTAACCGCATTTAGCTCGTGCTCCCCGATGGCGGAGGTGATCCCCTCCTGTTTTTCTAAAATCCCTTCCAGGGCGCACTGAATTATCTCCCTGCAATCCTCCCCGTTCTCCCCGCGCACGGCAATTGTCACCATACGGTTATCATAATCCCCGGAAACCGAGAGGATCTCCTTTAAATAGCGAAGTTCAACCGGTCTTGACATATGTTCCATGATATACTGGTACATATCCCCATTTACCATATAGGTTAGATAAGAACGAAGAATCCGGTTTGACAGGTCAATGTTCTGGTAGGTCAGTTCCGGCACGATCTGGTAATCGGTTGCCACATACAATTGTAATGAAGCGTTGAACTCACGGTACGGGTTGATCTTCATAAGGATGGAATCCGCATTGTACGCTTCCCGCTCCGCGCGCGTTTCCTCAAGGTTTGCAATCTCGCGCTGCAAGGTTTCCCCCTTCGCCTCAAACGCCGCCATCTCACGATTATAGTTTTCCTCTGCCGTTTTAACATAATCTGGGTCAGAAGTCTTTATTTTCTCCAGGACAAAATATCCTACACCTACTAAGACGGCAACCGCAAGGGCAGCCACAAAAATTTTTCGCCAATCGCGGAACATACGGTAAATTGTTTTCCCCAGATTAATTTCCTGTTCGTAAATTTGTTCGTTCATAAAGTTTATTCCTTTCTTTCCTGTCCATTGTTCTTTATGGAATTCAGAAAACCAAAAATCTATCAGGACTTTTACAGAAGTAATCATAAAAAAATCTGCAATATTAGTCCCTACCAAACAAATCTCTTGTATATACTCTCTCCTTCACATCATCCAGGCAGGTATCATACCGATTTGCAAGAATTGCATCCGCTATCAATTTAAATTTTTTAAGATCATTTACTACCGGGTTTCCAAAAAACTTGCTCCCATCCGGTAATGATGGCTCATAGATAACTATAGATGCACCGCTTTCCTTAACACGTTTCATCACCCCCTGAATGGAACTTTGTCGAAAATTATCTGAATTCGACTTCATAACCAAACGATACACTCCAACAACAATATGACCTTTCCGACCATCATTGTCCGATATATGATATTCCGCTTTTTCCAACACACGTTTCGCAATAAAATCCTTGCGTGTCCGGTTCGATTCCACAATTGCACGGATTAATTTCTCCGGCACATTCTTATAATTCGCCAAAAGTTGTTTAGAATCCTTGGGCAGACAATAACCACCATATCCAAAAGAAGGATTATTATAGTGATCTCCAATCCGTGGGTCAAGGCAAACGCCCCTAATAACTGATGCAGTATCAAGTCCCTTTAATTCTGCATAAGTGTCAAGCTCATTAAAATATGATACGCGTAATGCCAAGTATGTATTAGCAAAAAGTTTTACCGCCTCCGCCTCGGTAAATCCCATAAATAGAGTTTCAATATTTTCTTTTTCCGCCCCTTCTTGCAACAGCTTCGCAAAAATATATGTCTTTTCTTCCCATATATTTTTCTTTCCCTGTACCTGAAGAGTGAATCCTACATCCGGATTATGTGCCTGACCATATAAAGAAATTTCTTCCTTCCATGGTATATCCATGGACACAATAATCCGTGATGGATAAAGGTTATCATATAACGCTTTTGATTCCCTCAAAAACTCGGGGCTGAAAATAATATTGTCCGCCCTGTATTTTTTCCGGACAGACTTTGTATATCCGACTGGAACCGTGGATTTTATCACAATTAGAGGCTTATCATCCCTTTTTTCCGTGGCTGAGAGTACCAATTCAATTACATTTTCCACTGCACTTGTATCAAAAAAATCCTTTTTAGTGTCATAATTGGTAGGCGCGGCAATAATGATAAAATCCGCTATAGAATATGCCGCCTCACCATCCATTGTCGCAGTCAAATCCAATTCTTTTTCCGCCAGATACCTTTCTATGTATTCATCTTGAACCGGCGAAAGTAAATGGTTAATCTTGTCCACCCGCTCTTTTACAATATCTACTGCAACCACATGATTATACTGTGCTAAGAGCACTGCAAGACTCATTCCCACATAGCCTGTACCCGCTACAACAATCTTATATGGTTGTTTTGTCAAGTCATCCAATTTTTTTCTCCTTTAACATTATCCTAAATTCTTTCATATCATCCCTTACCTTAAAGCAGCTATCATCTTTCCTGCACAATCTTTCCTTCGCCAACCCGGTACACCATATCACAATCCGCAATCGTCGCAAGACGGTGCGCGATAATCACCAATGTTTTCTTTCCGTGCAGACGATTAATCGACTCCATAATCGCCGCTTCTGTTTCCGTGTCAAGTGCCGAGGTTGCTTCATCAAAAAACAGAAGCTCCGGGTTTGGGTACAGTGCCCTGGCAATCCCAATCCTCTGGCGCTGCCCGCCGGAAAGCCGTATCCCGCGCTCCCCGATTACCGTGTCAAGCCCTTCCGGCAATTCCCTTACAAAATCAGCTAACTGCGCCTCCTCAAGTGCCCTCCAGACCTGCGCTTCCTCCACCAAATCCTGCGCAATCCCAAATGCCACATTTGCCTTTATCGTATCATCCAACATAAAAATCATCTGCGGGATATAACCGATATGCGCCAGCCAGTCCGTGTAATGTTCCATCACCGGAACACCATCCGCAAAAACTTCCCCCGACTGCGGGTTCAAAAGACCAAGTATAATATCCACCGCTGTTGTCTTGCCCGCACCGGAAGCCCCGACAATCCCGACTGACTTCCCGATCGGGATTAGCATATCCGCCTCTTTTAAAACAGGATGTTCTGCATCTGGGTAATGGTAAGATATACAACGGAGCTCAACACTTCTCTCCAAAGTGAATTTTTTTGTATCTTTTGGCACGGAAGACTTTTTATTAGTTTCCTCAGCAAAAAAATCCTTTTTGGGAATTACATCCTTAATTTCTTCTTCAATCAAATGTAAACTCTCAAGCAACTTATCCAAAGCCGGCTCATAATATGCTACCTGATTTAAAGCTGTAGAAATTCTGTTTGCGCTTGGCATCAATTTCATCGCCGCCATCCCAAAGGCAGCAATAGTAGGAATTAATCCCGAAACCTCTGTTCCCATTAATAATGCAACCAACAATGCCAGCAACATAGAAACAATACTTGACATTTCAATTAACAAACGTGGAATATTCTGCAATAAAGTATTCCAACGTTCTGCCCTTACCAGCCGTTTCCCGTATAAACTGAAATTCTCCTGAAAAAATTCTTTTTTATTCCCCACTAATACTTCTTTGATTCCATTTACCATCTGAAGCAGCCACTTATTTACCTGCGTATAACTATCCTGCAAAATATGTCCCTGCTTATGCAACAAAGGTTTTGCAACTTTCGCGATCAACAGCATTGTTAATGTCAAAACAAAGCCAACCAGCAAAGTTATTATAGGATTAATAATAAACACAACAATCACTAGAGCTATTGATACAACAAATTCAGCAATAAAATTTAACAGATTCGTAAATAAAGTGAATGTATGCATTACATCTTCCTGTACAGTCCGGACAATCTCACCAGAACTAGCACTTAAATAATACTCATACCCCCTATTCATATAAGCACTAATCAGACGTTGTTGTGTGAAAAATCTATTATTATATATAAGTCTGTTTTGAACATATATTTGAAACATCAAATAAACATCCTTAAATATAAAAACCAAAATTAGTAATATAATACAAGATATCAAAAAAGTTTTCCTTGAATTAATACTAAACACTTCGCAAATTTTACCAACCACTGCATTCGTACTAACAATATCTTCCTGCATCACCACGGATACTAACGGTACAATCAGGGAAACCCCCAAAACTTCAAGGAAAGCCCCAAAAAGCATTAAAAAAAATAAAAGCACAAACTTGCGCTTCTGTTGTGCTGAAAATAATCTCCAAAATTTACGAAATACCGACCACATACCTGCTCAAACCTCTGCTTTCTCAATCTGCACTTCCAACAACACGGTATCCTCCTCCGCCTTCAAGCTGTGCAAAATCCCTCTATCAATTGTGAAAGTATCCCCTGGGAAAGCATCATGCTTCCTCCCCTTAATCGAAATTACAGCCCTGCCGCTTAATACCGTCCATA
>CAJTOR010000094.1 GCA_910577675.1 uncultured Lachnospiraceae bacterium | reverse complement strand
GGCACTGGAAACCCTTGAATAATGGATATTTTCTAAGTCACCTATTCCAACTATCCAACAGAGCAGGGAAGGGAGGAGGAAGCGAAGGGCTTCTTTGCGCTCGCAACTCTTGGGACCGACGAACCGGCAGGGGCAATGTATTATAATGACCAGCCTGCGCAGATGATTCTCTACCAGGGTCTTGCATGGGAAAAATTAGGGGAAGCAAAAAGGGCAAAGACGAGATTTTACAGGCTTATCGATTACGGTGAAAAGCATCTTCGCGACCATGTGGAAATCGATTATTTTGCGGTTTCCCTGCCGGATTTCCTTGTTTTTGACGAGGATTATACGGTGAGGAACAGGGCACACTGCTACTATCTGATGGCACTTGGCTATCTGGGACTCGGGGAGATGGAAAAATCTGGTAATTATTTTGGGAAAGCTGCGGATATCCATCCAGCCTACCGGGCGGATTCCTGTGGTGTTCGCCTGCCAAAATAAACTAATCCGGCATTATCAGATTGGGAGCCCAGGCTATAAAGAGATAGGGGGCTGCCGCATAAGCGGCAGCCCCCTTAGATTTTAAGCCTTAGGGATATTATTTCATTTTTAATACCGGCGGCTCAAAACGGTTGACAATGCCGGTGTCACGCTGGTATGCATAGGTGTACAGATCGCTGAAATCGGTGAAGAAAACAAACTGGCTTGTGATATTGATCTGTTTGAAATTGCCATCCATAATGGTGCGCGATATGCCTGTGGTCAGGTCAAGGCAGACAAGGCGGTTGTCATCGCCGCCGTCAATCTGGTAAAATAGGAATTTCTCATCCTCCGTGATATTGAAGGTAAAGCAGAATTCGTCCACCAGTTTTACAGGGTCGCCGCCATCGTAGCCAATCCGGTAAATAGCGTAATTGTCACTTGAAGCAATATAGTAGATGCCGCCCGGCATGGCAACCGGCATAAAGCAGTTGTCGTAAAAGATCACCTGGTCTTCCTTGGTATTTAAGTTGAGCGCGTGCAGATAATGGTCTTTGTCATCGGCGGCATAGTAGAGGATGCCCCCGTAAACCGAGGCGGGGATTCCGCCGTCAGTGCTGATTTTTCCCTCGTGCTCCCTATCGATGCCAACACCGTAGAGCTGGATTGCGGTCTGCTCATCGTAGTGCTGGTAGTAGATCGTGTTGCCGTACAGGCAGGAAACTCCGTTTGCCCCGCCAAAAAGCTGTTTTAACTTCCCGTTTTTCTTTGTGTAGCGGTAGATGCCGGTATTCTCAAAGTTAAAAATGCTTATGGTGGAGGATTCCTTTGCGTAGTTGCGCCGGGAATAATAAATATAATGTTCGTCGGCATTGATTGAAGCAACTTTGTCGGTGGAAAGTTTTTTCACGTCCGTACAGTCGGGAGCCATCGAGTAGAGTGCACCGTCATCGGCGGGATTGGAAAAGTAGATTGTGCCGTCCACTTCGCAGTAAAGACCGCCGTTGTAGAGATTGCCGGCAAGGTTGCCCGTAACATCCTCCTCGTTGTAGTAAACTTTGTTAGAATAGTGTGACAGGGCGGTGAAGCCGCCGATAATAAGCGCCAGCACAAAAATAAAGATAATTGTTTTTTTCATAGATTCCTCCCTTATGGAAATGGTTGTTCCTCTGTTCCCATTCTACCATATCGGGAGGCTTTTTTCCACCCCCCACTTGCAAAATCGGAAAAGAAACGCTATAATAGCATAAAGTTTTAAAGCGGAGGAAGAAAATGGTGGATTTAAAGGATTCAAGGGCAGAGATTGACAGGATTGACCGCGAGATTGTCGCCCTGTTTGAGCGCAGAATGCAGGTTGCAAAGGATGTTGCAGAATATAAAAAGAGTGTTGGGAAGCCTATATTTGATAAGGCGAGGGAGGACGAGAAGCTAAGGGCTGTCGAGGATATGTGCGGGGATGAGTTTAACGGGCAGGCAGCAAGGGAAGTGTTTAAGCAGATTATGAGTGTGAGCAGGCGGCTCCAGTACAGGTTAAACCAAAAGCCCCTTGACGGCGGGTTTAAGGTACTTGACTTTCTGCCAAAAAGCGCAGATACAAGGGTGGTGTACTTTGGCGCGCCGGGATCGTATTCCGAGCAGGCGATGGAGGAATGTTTCGGGGAGGAGGTCACAAGTTTTCCGGCGGCAACTTTTAAGGAAGTGATGGCGGCTGTAAGGGATAATCTCGCGGATTTCGGGGTGCTGCCAATTGAGAATACTACAACGGGCGGCATTACGGACAGCTATGATCTTATGGTTGATTTTGACAATTATATTGTCGGGGAGCATGTGTTAAAGATTAACCAGGCACTTCTGGGGCTTTCTGGAGCCGGTGTGGATGATATCCGCACGGTTTATTCCCACGCGCAGGGAATTTTACAGAGCAGGGAATTCCTTAGGGCACATCCGCTTATGCAGGCGGTTGAGGGGGGCAGCACAGCGGATGCAGCGCGACGTGTAGCAGAGGAAGGTGACATGAAAAAGGCGGCGATTGCCAGTGTCCGCGCTGCAAAGAAATACGGTCTTAGCGTGCTTGCGGATCACATTAATTCCGAGGAGGGAAACTCCACGCGCTTTATTATAATTACGGGCAGGAAAGAACATCTTTGCACCGCCGACCGCGTGGCAGTCTGTTTTTCACTCCCGCATGAAACCGGGAGTCTTTACAGCATGCTCTCAAATATAATCTGCAATGGTCTTAACATGACAAAAATAGAATCGCGCCCTCTTCCGGGGCGGAATTTCGAATACCGCTTTTTTGTGGATTTTGAAGGCACCCTCACACAGGCGGCTGTCCAGGACACTCTCCTTAGCATCCGCCAGGAGGCCCTCGAGATGAAATTGTTAGGAAACTATAAAACCGTATAAAACGGCGGGGAACCACTGGAAGAAACATCCTTTATCGCTTTTCACATTTTTTTCACAGAAAATACTTACTTTTGCCATCCCGGTTTTATAAGATAACAGCAGAATATGGTTGGCAGTATTGCGTTATATATGGTTACGGAATTTTTAGTTGGGGCGTTCTTTGGGGCGGCCCGTATTGCAGAAAGAAAGAGGTGTCATATGGACGAAAATACCACATCGGCAGCGGAAGTCAACCTGATGAAGGCAGAGGAGTACCGCGACCATCCGGATGCGGGGGAAAATAAAATAAAAAAACGAAGAGCCGGGAAAAAGCTGGCGCTTCTGATTGCGGCAGCGGTGGTTGTGGGCGTGGTTGCGGCATCTGTTTTCCAGGGAGTAAGCTGGTATCGGGCAAAGGAAAGCGGCGGGGCAGTCAGCAAGGAACCCATCAGCGAGCTTGAAGGGGTATTCCAGAAAGCGGTGGTCACGGTGGAGCCGGATGCGGCAGTGGGAGCAAGTGTTACCGATGTTTCCGGCGTGGTAAAAAACGTTATGCCCGCCGTGGTGGCAATCAACTGCAAGGTTTCTAAGGTGTCCGTTGGCTATGATTTTTTTGGCAGGGGACGTGAGCAGAAAGAACAGAGTACTTCCTCCGGGACTGGGATTTTGATTGGACAGAGCGAGAGGGAACTTTTTATTGTGACAAATAACCATGTTATTGCGGATGCGGTCGAGGTGACGGTGGAATTCTGTGATAAGACAACGGCGGTCGCAGAAGTCAAGGGAGTGGAGGAAAACAATGACCTTGCGGTGGTCTGTGTGCCGTTTGACGGTCTTTCGTTTGAAACGCTGCGCCAGATCCGTCTTGCTTCGCTTGGAAGCTCGGATGATTTGAAAATGGGAGAATTTGTAATTGCAATCGGCAACGCGCTTGGCTATGGACAGAGTGTGACCGTGGGCTATGTCAGTGCCCTTGACCGCGAGGTGACAGCCGAGGGGGTTACGCTGGACCTGATCCAGGTCGATGCGGCAATCAATCCCGGCAACAGCGGGGGAGCGCTGTTAAACGCAAATGGTGAAGTGGTCGGCATCAATTCCGTTAAATATTCCGACACGGATGTCGAGAGAGTCGGTTATGCTATCCCGATCAGCGAGGTTCTGCCCATTATCAATGACCTGATGAACAGGGAGCAGCTTGCCGAGGGCGAGAGTGCGTATCTTGGGATAGTGGGCAAGGATGTCGATGCGGTGCATTCGAAAAGTTTCCATATGCCGATAGGTATCTGTGTGACCAAAGTTGGCGAAGATTCCCCGGCGGAGCGGGCAGGCCTGCACCAGGGGGATATTATAGTTGGCATTAACGGCAGGACGGTCGCCACGATGGAAGAATACCTGCATGTGCTCGGCTACACAAGGGGCGGCACGGAAGGGACACTGCAGTTAAAGGTGCTTGAGAACGGGTCTTATGTGGATAAGGAACTTCTCGTGGTGTTTGGCTACCGCGGTGAAGGTGAGGATCAGTGAAATACTTGGGTAAAACGGTTATTGCCTGATAAAGTGCCCGACAAAGAAAAGCTTCGCGCCAGGGGATATAATGTATCCCGCGCGAAGCCTCTTTTTGTGCGCCCGGCGGCGCACGTTTCTAACCGGTGCAAGTCCGGAATCCGCCCGG
>CAJTOR010000093.1 GCA_910577675.1 uncultured Lachnospiraceae bacterium | reverse complement strand
GCTTTGACGAGGAAGCACAGGAATATCCGGAAGTGGTTTCCAAGGAGTATACTGTGAAAGTGGTTTCGAAGGATATCGTTGCTAAGCAGTCTGCTTACAACAAGTTCGTTATGACTTTCCCAAGCCCGGAAGAGGCAAAGGCTGCACTTGACGAAACAAAGAAATCCCTGACCGAGGCTGATGCAGCAGTATCCGAGGCAGAAGAGATCATTAAGGTTTACAAGGTTCTCACCGATTCCAACAATGTAAGGCGCGAAGTCTTTATCGGCGGCGTTGCATACAAGGATGGCGCAGAGGGCGTTACCCCTTCGATCGAAGTTACCATGTTTAACGAGATGGATGAGAAATCCACATATGTTGTTTGCTACAAGGATCAGGAAATGGTTCTGAATACACCTAAATATGTAGCAGCCGGACTTATGTTTGGTGCATATGGTGTTGAAACTACAGAAGATTACAGTGTTCAGGATATCTGGGCAAATATCTACACCCAGGAAGGTGTCCTGCTCGGCGACCTTGGCGCAAGCTGCAAGAATTATATGAACTGGGCTGACAGCCTTGTAATCGAAGATACCAACACTGAACTTGTTCACAACGAATACCAGTTTGACTCTGCACTTCGCAGGATCTGGTTCTATACAACCGATGGCAATTACAAAGTTAATCTGAAAGCTACTTTCGAGGACTGGTCCAATGTTACAGCTGGTAACCAGGCAAAGACCATTACCGCAACGGCAACGGTTTCACCGAAAGACCACAACATCTATGTAAATAAATTTATTGACTGGTGTATTGTAGATGCTTTCAACGAGGATGGTAACAAGGTAGTTAACCGCTGGACAAATAATATCTGGGGCAGCAAGACTTTTGCATCCGAGGATAACGGTTTCTATCTGTTAGTAAAAGCTAATATCACCGAGTTAGGTAAGAATGCAGAAGACAAATTCAGCGATGATTACGCAGCAACTGATTTCTTTACCTTTGTTTCCTCAAACGACGATAAACTGGCAGTAAATCAGGAAACCGGCGAGCTCTACCCGCCAAAGACCCCGACCAGTGGCACGGTTGGCATCCACGTTTATTACAAGGGTGTTTATGTAGGTACCTGCCCTGTTCAGATCATTACCAAGAGAACATTTGCAACATTTAACGCAAGCGGCAATCTTGCAAAAATGAGCTACAGCCAGACAGAAGCTGATGTTAATGACGACGTAATTGTTACATTGTATCCTAAGGATCAGTTGGGTGCAAGAATGGATAATACGTTTATGACTTACAATGTCGAAGTAAGCGAGAATACATTAAAAGATTATTTCGTTGTTACGCCAGATGGTTACAATAATGATGGTTATCCTAAGTTCAAAATAACTGTTACAAACGCAGACCAGCTTCCGAAACATATTGTGAATGTCCGCTTAAAGTGTACTGCTACCTATGTTGACCCGCAGGATACAAGCAAGCAGATTACCAAACAGTATCCGGTAAGCTTCTCCTTCAAGGATACGACGGGCGGCACCGCAACCAACTTCAAGTTAGCCCTTGATAAAACTTCTGTCAATATGACTCTGGATGATGGCAAGCGCGTTAGCGAGAAAAATGTAGGTATTTCCGCTTACGCTTACGACAAGGATGGATTTAAAGTTAAGAAACTGGTTCTTGATGGTTCCGATGGCTATTCCGTATCAATCAAGTATGGAAGCATTGATGTCCGCAGTAAATACGCGGATAATGTAACCTACTCAGGTGATAAGAAGACCATCAACTTTAACCCTGTTTGGGTAAACCCAGCAAAGCGTCTGGCTTCCGTTAATATTGTTTCTGGTAGTGCGGTAACTGTTTCCGGCAGCGCAATCGTATTTGGTGCACCGGTTTCCGTAATCGAGAAACTCAATATCGGAAATTATGTTGTTGCATTGTACAACGGTGGTACCCTTAAAAACAGCGCGCTGGTAAATGTAACTGATAGCCAGGCTGTGCCTACCATGACATGGGTAAAATCTACTACCGATAAGGGTTCAATCGAGGAAGCTATCTGGGATGCAGTAAAGATTACCTACTCGAAAGCACCAGCACCTTATAACAGCTGGCCGTACGATGGCAATGTTACAAGTTGTGTATACTACGGATTTGTTGATAAGAACAACAATGAAGTAACAATCAACGACGGTAAAAATAACGGCGACATCAGTATCACCGGTGCAAACGGACAGAATATCTACATCGCAAAATTGCGTTATGCTGTAGAGCTTGAAGATGGCTGGTATGAGTTCGAAATCCCGGTTAAGAGAACTGTAGTTTACGGAACCAATATTTACAACTAAGATAAAAACTGAAACAAATGATTCCTGTCCGGGATAACCCCATTCCCGGACGGATAAAAAAGGAGCTGCCACCCTACGTTTAACGTAAAGTGGCAGCTCCTTTTACTGTTTATGCTGTGTTTGACTTCCCCGCTTCCCTTTCTTCCCTGATCTCTTTCATACAGATACCAAGATTTGTGTGCCTCTCAAGCGAATGCCTTTCCCTTTTAATAAACTCCCACGATTCCCTAAACTCCCCGCACACCGAAAAATCTGAGTCCATCAGAAAAGATAGGAATTCATCCAACTGTTCCCGATACTTTCTGGCAAATGCACAGGCATCCCTTTCCTTCTGCTCGTCCGTACTGTTCAATTTGCCATAAAGGACATGGTCAAGATTCGCGGACATATAATAAGCACGGTACGGGACATTATTCCACACTTTACCCATAAAACAGATACGGTCGATATTGCTGCTTTTTGCCCGATTTCGTACAAGGATGTTTTCCGGGGTTGCCGTATAAATCCCTTTATCTGTATAGATAACTTTTTCTGCCGTTTCATCAAAAAAAACTGCATCCTCCGGGATGTATGCACCATCCGTATCAATCAGGTGGATCACTTCCTTAAAATCCACCGCCTTATAATGGTTTGCCTGGGCATATCCGCGCAGTAAATTTCCAATCCGTCCGGCAATATTTTCAGGCTTTACATTCTTTGCAGAAGTCATATCACCATGGGTGATCTCCACATGGACTACATTCTTATTGTAGAGGCGGTTTAAGATTACTCCCAACGCCTCATCATCGGAAGGTCCCTCCACAATCACAAACACTATTTTTCTACGGGACATCGATTTCACCTGCCTCCCGGAATGCCATTGCAATCTCTGCATTATTGGTTGGCTCATAAATCTCCTCGTCCTGTTCCCCCAGGACAATATCACGGAAATAAAAATCCCGCAGATTATTATTATCTTTTACATTAACCATGCGGATATATCTCTTTGATGGGTTTGTTGTTGTAAAGGCAATAAACCCGCGGTCAATTGTTTCGAGGGGGCGCAGGTTATGCGAAGTGAAGACTAATTGCCCCTTCCCCTTTTCTGAGAGAACCCTGAGCATCTCCCCCAGCAGATACTCAAATATACCTGCATCCAGTTCGTCAATGGCAACTGTGATTGATGGCTGGTTATAAATGGCAATAAAGAGCTGGAGGATGGAAATAATCTTTTTTATTCCCTCCGATTCATATTTGAGGGGGATCTCCCGGCTGTTTTTTCTAGACATCAACTGGATTTGCCTGCCTGCTTCCCCATTGCCCATAATCTGGGCACCCATCTCTTTTACACTTATTGTAAGCCCGGGCACAATCTGCTCAAGCACTATATTCATATTCCGTATTATCTTTTCCACGATCTCCACAGCCTGCACCGGAACAACAGCTGGTGACTCAAGGCTAAGCGCCAATTGTCCCACAGCACCGCTGTTTCCCCCTGTGTATTTGAAAGACAGGGGCAGTACATTCATACTTATCATTCCTGTATTACTTGTATTAATAACAAACAACTCATAATTACCGTAGAGCACGAGCCTTTCGAGCAGTGTAAGGTGCCGCACAAGTTCAGCATCCTCCTCCCGAATCTTCCGCTGCCTTCTTACTGCATTCAGCAATTCCCTGGAGAACAAAAATGAGCGGGATGTCCCCGCTGCCATTTTCTTTGCCACAAGCAGTTCCATCTCCTGTTTCGAATCCTTACCCAAAAGGCTTTCATATTTTGATGTCGGAAGGAAAACTTTTTCTGTGCGCGTGTCAATCAGCGGACTCTTCCTTATTTTTCCTTCTTCCCCTTCAAACGAATAGCTTAATACTTCCCCAACTACTGCGGGCTGGAATCCTTCCCCCGCTTCATCAAGACCCGTGTTCTGCCCGTCGGTTCCATCTATCTTTTTAAGCCGCGCCTCATAAAATGCTTCATACCTGCCAGTCGGCAGACTAATATCAAATATATATTTTATTGTAGCATATTCGGCATCAACATGTACAAAATCCGCCATCCCCTGTGGAACTGGCTTCCCGCACAGCAAATATTTAAGCAGCTGCAAAGCATCGATCAACGCAGTTTTTCCCGAGCCGTTCTGTCCATACAACCCCAAAATACTTGTCCGGTAACCCTTTCTGCGGTTGGAAAAATCCAGATATCCCTCCCTGACATTCTTAAAATCTTGTATCAATATCCCGCTTAGCCGAACAACTGAATCCATTATGTCCTCCTTAATGTACGTAAATTCAATAAAAAGCAAAATAAAATACTTATATCCCACAGAATTTTAACACAATTCTGCATAAAAGTCAACACGAATGAAAGTATTTACAGTTTTTGTTCCGTTATACGGGTGCGAGCTCCTGAATTTAATTAATAAACATGCCAAACTTCATATAATCCAATCCTCCCATTTTTTTTATAAAGATGGTTATTGTAAAAGGCTTTGATCTATTTTGCAATGAAATTAGTGGTAAACAGGTGAGATAATATGTCGTTTTTTGCGCGGTATTGTATTATTAATATACATTTCTACCACACTTCT
>CAJTOR010000092.1 GCA_910577675.1 uncultured Lachnospiraceae bacterium | reverse complement strand
GTACGCACGGTGGTGTGAGAGGACGGCGGTTAATCACCGCCTCCTACTCGATTCTATGATTAATTGAGGAATCATATGTTCAAGGGAATTACAGAATCCGCTCCTTTCTCATTTCCTGTGCTGCTCTAACATGCCAGATGGGGTTTGCATCCTACCTAACACAAAGAGAACCTCGTTCCCTCTCTCTTTCTTCTTAACGACTTAAAAGAGGGGGGAACGGAGTTTTCTTTAATAGATAAAAATACATTATTCTGGAAAATATAATATCAAAACTAATAAAAAAACATATTCTGCAACTTGCACAGCAATTAAAGTCAGTAATAATACTATTATTTACTTATAATCCATAAGATATGACAAATAAAAGAAAGAATATTCAATCTCTTAATCTTTCGAAAAACTACCCTTTACCTTACATAAAAACTAAATAAACTTAGATCTCCAAGTCCAATTAAACAATGAACAAATTACAATTCCGAAGTATTTTCCTGCAAATTGGTATGAAATCTATCCGATTACATTATCCCCATGGTTGAAAATAAAGGATAAATTACGAATTGAAATCCACATATCCCTGCATCCAGATAATTCCCCTGAAACGTCTGCCAATCTGAGGCTCTCCCAACAGGTCTTTCTGGTTAATGCAAACCTCAAAGTCCATCTGGTTGCAACTAAGTTGTAAAATGTAAATTTCTTCTCCTGTCTGGCAGTTTTTTTCAGTTCTCATATCATCGATAGTGCCAAGTACAGTATAATTATCCGACTCGGAACCATAAGGAATAAATGAGGTATTGACAATTGAATAAATATCTTCCCTTTGAGCTCTTTTTGAAACAGCGGAATACATATCAATATCATCAAGTGTCAGACTCTCTATCGCCTCCTGATTTCCTTTCTTCGCCTCAGATAACAACTTAGAACGATGTGACAGATCTGCATTCATAATTTTTTCTGCACGAATATCCTGCTTGACAGGCAGCAAAATTTTTCCTTCCCTTGCCAGTCCTGCCGCAATTACAGGATGGGGCATCTGCTCCCTCCTTCTGTCCACCCTCATGTAATCCACAGCATTCTGCAAATAAAAAATAAGGGAAACTCCAAGCCTGAAATCATCGCACATTCCGGTGTAAGCATCCGTATCCACCCGCTTGCTGATAAAAATTTCCTCCTGCGCACTAACCGTAGTCCCTTTCAGATATGGAAAATAATGCTCCATATGGAACTGTTCCTCCTTATCGTACTCACCGCGCACCACTATTCCAACCCCCGGAGCAACTTCAAAAACCAGCTCCGCCTTCCTTACCTTATCATCCTGATAAATATTTTTTTCCTGTGCTTCAGCAATCACCGTTTTTATTAAAGCCTGTTCTTCTGTATGATTTATCAAGTTGCCATATCCAATCGCTCTCAAAAAACTATGCATTATTTTGTCCCCATTCTGATGTAGGAAATTCTGCGGGATGGACTTCCCACAGTTATTTCCTCATATTATCCTGTTCCAATTTTTCTGAACCTGCCCTGGCTTTCGCCTGCTCAAGCGCATGCTTTTCTTCCTCTGCCAGTACCACATAAGATTCTCCCTTAATTATCTCTTTAGAATAAGTGTAACAACCCTCCCGTGTGTGCATGGCAGTAATCAAAAAACCATTATCCTCATTATCCAAAAGACAGAGGGAAAAGCTAAGCCGACCACCCATTTCGTGGAAAGCGTCATACTTTACCAGACCAACCTTTTGAAAAGCCATCTGGATATCCTCATGATTTTTTTTCACATCTGCCATTAGTACTTCATTTTCCCTGCTAAGCCGGTCAATCTCAGAAAACTTTTTAAGAATACTTTTCTCCAGATTATTACCACTCTCTCCCTGCAAGAAAGTCTGGTATCTCTTTTTCATTTTTGAATGCTGCACAAATAGAAGCAAAAATAAAATAATTAATATAAGATCAACCGCCAGCAAACCTAAAATAACATAGCCGGCATCAATCCCCGCCCTTTCAAATATATCCATAAAAATATTAACCTCTTTTCTTTATTTGAAAACTATTTACCCTGTATCTGGTTCATCAAATCAACAATACGTTCAAGTTCTTCTGTAGAATAATATTCAATCTCAATTTTCCCCTTATCTTTCGATCTCCTGTTTATCATAACCTTGCTGCCAATAATAGTTCTTAATTTTTCTTCCAGATTCCGATACACAGCTTCATTATTGGCCTCAATATCAATTTCTTTCTTTTCTTCTTTTTCTGGTGTTTCCTCGGTCATCTTTTTTACAAGACGCTCCACCTCACGGACACTTAATTTCTCATCAAAGATTTTCATAGCTGTCTGATATTGTAATTCCAAATCATCGAGTCCCAACAATGCCCTTGCATGTCCACTGCTCAACATATCCTCAACCAACATTTGCTGAACTCTGTTATCCAGTTTCAATAATCGCATAGAATTGGTTACAGCGGTTCGGCTCTTGCCAACCCTGTTTGCCACATCGTCCTGCTTTAAGCAAAATTCATCTATCAACTTCTTGTAAGCAACCGCTTCTTCAATCGGATTTAAGTTTTCTCTCTGGATATTTTCAATCAGGGCAATTTCGAATACTTCCTGGTCGGAATATTCTTTTACAATAACAGGAACTTCCTTTAAACCTGCCAACCTTGCTGCCCGCCATCTTCGCTCCCCCGCTATAATATCATACTGTCCACCCTTTTTTTGTACGATTAGCGGTTCAATAATACCATGTTGTTTAATAGAGTCTGCCAATTCCTGCAATGAATCTTCATTAAAATGCTGTCTTGGCTGCCCCCTGTTTGGTTCAATCTGTGTTATTTTCACCAATGTTTCATGTGAAACATTTTCCGTAATAATTTCCTTTTTTTCCTTTTCTGGACTCCCCTCATTTTTTGATACAATTAAGGAATCCAAACCTTTTCCTAAACCTTTTCTTACTGCCATTTTTCCCTCCATGCCAGATGCCTGCAAATGCTGCCACAAAATATTTTTCCTGTCAACAGCATTTTTCATTCATATCCATAAATCCAATCTTTAACTGATTTATTTTCTTTTGAACCTCTTCTTTTTTTCTGCCTTCTCATTCTTTTCACTTTTTGCATTTTTCGTATTTTTCTCTGCCTTTTTATCTTCCTGTTCCATATCCATACGACCAGAAAGTTCTGAAACTTCTGGTTCCCCATGCCCATCCTGTTTTAATATTTCTTCTGCTAAATCGCGATATGCCTCCGCCCCTGCCGACTTTGCATCATACATGCTTATTGGAAGTCCATGACTTGGTGCTTCTGCTAACCGGACATTTCTTGGGATAATAGCATTATATATATTCTGCTCCAGATTCTTACGCACATTTTCCACCACCTGCAAAGACAGGTTTGTTCTTGCATCATACATTGTAAAAACAACACCCTCTATTTCAAGTTTCTCATTCAAGCGCTGCTTCACAAGATTTATCGTATGAATCAACTGGGATAACCCTTCCAACGCATAATATTCACACTGTATAGGTACAAGAACAGAATCTGCTGCCGTCATTGCATTCACGGTCAGCATATTTAGAGAAGGAGGACAATCAATAATAATATAATCAAAAAACTCACGGATCAGTTTCACTTGCTTATTTAATATGTATTCCTTTTCTTCTATTCCAATCAGCTCAATCTCCGCTCCCGCCAAATCCACATCCGACGGAAGGACAAACAGATTATTTACAACACTCTCATACATACATTTTTCCACAGTGCACTCATCTAACAGAAGCTGATATACTGTGTTTTCAAGATTATCTTTATCGATTCCAAGACCACTCGTTGTATTCCCCTGAGGGTCAACATCAATAACCAGCACTTTCATCCCTTTTTCTGCAAGACATGCAGAAAGGTTAATTGTAGTGGTAGTTTTTCCTACCCCACCTTTTTGATTTGCTATTGCAATAACTCGTCCCATAATCCACCACCATTCCTTTGTTTGTACGTACAAACAATATTATAACACCTTTTCTTAATCTGTTCTACTAATTTATAAATTTTTTAATTTCTTTTTTTATTTTGATTTATATTGTATAATTTTTTCAACCTTCCTCTATTGCTATTATTTCTTACAGTGGAAAAATCAAAAAAATATCTACCTTTCAGCCCACCCACTGTACAGTTTTTATCAAAGGATACAATAATTTCTGGTTTCATAAAATCAAATACTTCTGCCGCCCACTGAATCGCAGTCACAGCAAATGCCTCATCCTGTATGTTACAATCGGAAAACTGTACTGATCTCAGGATAATTACCAATTTTCCGTCGGTAATATTTTCACCCGCTAACTCCTTTTGCTTTTCTATTATTTGTTCTTTTACAAGTTTTAATCCATTGCAAAAATAATTCAATTCCCATCTACTTAGTAATTGTGAATTGGGGTAGGGAATGCATTTTGGCAAAAAATATATATTTCTTGCAATCTTGATATATAATTCACCTCTAACAAGGCTTTGGACAACACAATACCCTGCTTCCAATAAGATACCAATTTTCCACTTTCCTGTCATTAGTTTATAATTGGTTTTATGCCATTTCAATTTCAAAAAATAACCCCCAGTCTAAATTTTTAAAATGTTTCATGTGAAACATTATATAGTCTGTTTAAGTAGCTATCGGAAATATCAGAAAATTGAATATAACAAAATAACATTTTACTATTATTTATTTAAACCTTCTATTATTTCCATAAAAAACTAAAGTCCATAGAATTATTATATCTGTATTTTTAAATATGTCAAACACTATAACTTGACATTATCAATATTATATTTTATGTAAAGGAGTAACTATAGTTATTTTTAACTTTTTATATATTACGATTTTAATAATGTAGCTGCACGGGTCTTTGACAGTTTCATTTCAAATCCATTTCGCTGAACTCCAGTATGCACA
>CAJTOR010000091.1 GCA_910577675.1 uncultured Lachnospiraceae bacterium | reverse complement strand
TATTCCTGCGCTCCGGCTCAACCACGATGGAAACCGCCTCCCCAAGCTGCCCCTTGATCGACTCCACCTGCGTTACAGCCGTTGCAACCGTGATCTCCCCATTATGCCCCGCTTCTTTTATCTGTCGGTAAACCCGCTGGAGCATGGACTCCGTTTTTCCGTCCCCGCCCCGGACAACCTTTAAAAACTGCTTTGACCGGACATCATTTGACAGCGGCCAAAGGCGCTTGCCCGAACCGCCAGACAATAATATTATCTTCATCCCCGCCTCCTAAAAATATAAGCAACCCTGTTTTGGGCAAACAAAGTTTTAAGGCACCCCTACGAACCTATGGGAAGGATAACTCAACCGATAAAACCTAAAATCTTTTCCCTTATCCCCTCAACCGAAAGCCCCAACGAACGGTCCATCTCCTGCCTTGTCCCGTAAGTAACCAAAAACTTTTTTGGGACCCCGATATTGTAAATATACGTATCCACCTGCTTGGGGCTTCCCATCCATGCATTTGCAACTGCCCCCGGATAATACGGCTCCACCACAATAATCCTTCCCCCCGCCAAGTTGTTGATAAGCGTTTCATGGTCAAATGGCACCACCGATGTATAATATAGGACGGTCACATCCAGGTCACTCACTGCACCCATCACCTTCTCAAGCATTGGTCCCACTGCAATTATGGTAGCCATCCCTCCTTGTTTTATAACATTGGCTTTCCCAAATGTAATGTCCTGGGGAACTGTGTTTTCCTCCTCACTAATCCTAAAATACGTTGGCTTCCCATTTGCATATCCCTGCTTAAACAGGGTATCAAATTCCTGCGCCGTGCCCGGGAGCATCACCTGCATCCCCGGGATGTTGGACAGTATATTTACATCCGCAGGGCAATAATGTGTGCTCCCAAGGCCAGCATAATCATAGGATGCGCCAACACTGATAAAATTCCCGCCAAGCCCCTGGTAACCAAAATCTATCATTAGCTGTTCATAAGCCCTCTCCACAAGAAAAGGGGCAATGGTATGGACAACCGGGATCAACCCCGTCTTTGCCAGCCCTGCCGCCACACTGATGGTCGCCTGCTCTAAAATCCCTATATTATAAACCCGGTCAGGATATTCCTCCTTTGCCTTGTGGAACGACCAGACCCCGATATCCCCAAGCAGGGTAACAACCCGGTTGTCAAGATCCATGGCTTCTTTCACACTTAAAGGGAACTGCTGTCTTATCTTCATGATAATTCCTCCATAAACATCCGGTATTCCTCCCCCGTCGGTATACGGTGGTGCCATGCCGGGTTATCCTCCATCCCGGTTATCCCCCTCCCCTTTACCGTTTCGGCAAGAATGGCAACCGGTTTGTCCCCCCTCCACCGCAAAGCCTTTTCAATTGCGGCATGGTCATGCCCGTTAATCTTTATGACATGGAAACCAAAAGAACAGAATTTTGCCCCGATATCCCCCAAATCAACCGCCCGGTCTGTGGAGTGGTTATAATCCAGGATAAAAGTAAAATGGTTCAGCTTATTGTGGTTTAAAACCAGGAAACTTTCCCAGATGGAACCCTCATTGATTTCCCCGTCCCCTGCAAGGGTATACACATGTGCGGGATTCCCCTTTATCTTAAAGCCCAATGCCATGCCAACCGCCATGGGGACACCATGCCCCAGGGAACCGGTTGATGCCTCAACCCCAGGGACCTTATTGCAATCCGGGTGCCCTCCAAGCCGGCTCCCATAAGCGCACATTGTATCAAGGTTTTCCTCAATAAACCCGAATTTCTTTAATACCGCATAATACCCGATTGCCGCATGCCCCTTACTCAAAATAAAACGGTCGCGGGTTTCACTGTTCTTTTTAATCATCCCACAGTCAAGAACCCTGTCATATAAAACATACAGTATATCAAGGATGGAATAGGCGCTTGCCACATGCCCCTCCCCCGTATGGTAGCAGGCGGTTAAAATCTCCTGTTTTAGTCCTTTTATTGCTGCACTGTCCCCTAACATTGATCCCTCCTTGTATATGCATAATTTTTAAACCTCCCATCCTCCCTGTCCAGGGCATAAACAATATCCATGTCCTCTTTTGTAATCCCCCAATTAAAAACATCCATATTTTCAATCATCCGTTCCCTGTTTGAACACTTTACGATTGGCAGTGTATTTAACTGTATACAGAACCTTAAACATAATTGGGAAACCGTCTTCCCATAACGGGAAGACATTTCCTTTAACTCTTCTATCTGAAAAACTTCCCCCTGTTTTAATGGTCCCCATGCCTCCACGCATATACCATTCTTTTTACAATAATCTATTAGGGGGCGCTGCTGGTAAGCGGGTTGGATTTCAATCTGGTTCACCATGGGTTTAATATTAGAATGTAGCATAATATTATCAATATGACGCTTATCAAAATTACTCACACCAATCGCCCTGATTCTCCCGGAATGATATAGTTCCTCCATCGCATCCCAAGTAGAAATATTTAACTCCCTCCAATATGGCTCTGCATCCCTTGGAACTGGCCAGTGTATCAGATACAAATCAATATAATCAAGTTGCAACCTCTCAAGCGTCCGGTTAAAAGCATTGAAAGTCGCATAGTAGCCGTCCTCCACATGGAACAAATCATCATTTGAAAGTTTGCCTGCTATAAACATTTCCTCCCGTTTACATATCCCACCACAGATAATCCTAAGTGCTTTTCCCACATCCTCCTCATTCCCATAAGCACTTGCAGTATCAAAATGACGGTAACCACATTGCGCAGCAAGAATTATTTTGTCCATGGTTTCTGTCCGGTTTCCCAATTTACAAGTACCAAATCCCGGTGCTGGGATAATTATTCCGTTTTCTAACTGCATTTTCCCTCCTTTTATTGTAACAAAATAAGCTGTTTATAGATGTTGCCCCAAATACCACTGGTACATCTTCTCAAGCCCCCTTTGCATTGTATAGCCCGGTTTCCACCCAAGCCCAAAAAGCCTTGAAGAATCAAGTGCATTACTTCTCTTCCCGTCCGGTTTTGAAGGGTCGCACAAAATCTTCCCGGTATACCCAACCACCTCACTAATTAGCCCCGCAAGCTGCAAAATGGACAATTCCATCCCCGTCCCGACATTGATATGCCCTTCCCCAAAATAATGCTCCATCAAAAACAGGCAGGCATCCGCCAGGTCATCCACATAGATAAATTCCCGCAACGGTTTCCCCGAACCCCACAGTTCTACCCCCGGCAGCTTTTCCATCTTTGCCCTGTGGTACTTCTGCATCAGGGAAGGGATTACATGGGAATTTAATGGGTCCATGCAATCATTTTCCCCATAACAGTTTACTGGGACCGCCGCAATAAAATCATCCCCATATTCCTTCCGATAATAACCGCACAGGGAAACCCCAAAATTCTTTGCCAGGGCATATGCCTCATTGGTCTTTTCCGGGCTGCCATTAAGCAAGTCCCCCTCCTTTACCGGGATACTTGCAGTATTCGGGTAACAGCATGCACTCCCCAAATAAAGCAGCTTCTTAACCCTGGATTCATGTGCCGCCTTCAAAACATTGCAGGCAATATACATGTTATCCAGCGCAAACTCCACCGGGTACGAGGAATTCGCGCGGATGCCCCCTACTTTCGCTGCCGCCACAAACACATAGTCCGGTTTCTCCTCCTGGAAAAAATCTTCAACCTCCCCCTGTCTTGTCAGGTCAAGCCCCCCATGTGGCCGCACTACAATGTTTTTATACCCCCGCCCTTTCAAAAGGCGCAGGATTGCCGAACCAACCATCCCGGTATGCCCCGCAACATATATTTTATCCGTATACTCCATCCTACCTCCTGTTTTAGTCCCTCCCGCTTCCCCCTGCCCCAGGACAGGGCTTTTACTGGGACAACGACACTTCCTTTAAAATGCGCACAAGGCAGCCAACAACATAGTCAATCCCCTGGGGATCCTCCTTGCCGTGGTTCCCGACAAAAAATCCATTCTCATGGATAAAATCCGCGTCATCCAAATCCCCATGGACCGAGTAATCCAGGTAGCCAATAACTTTATTCCGCGTGAAATTCCCTGCGACAATCGGGCGTACTTCCACACCGACCTCACCCAGTGCCTTCACCACCGCAGCCCGTTTCCCCACAAATTCCCCGCAAAGGACAATGGAAAACCCAAACCAGGAGCCCTCCCCCATTTCCCTCTGCACAAACACGCCTCCCACATCCCTCATTTTTTCAAGGAAATATACGGCATTCCTCCTGCGCGCAGCAATAATCCCATCCATCTTTTTTAACTGTTCCAGCCCAACCGCCCCCTCCATCTCAAGCGGGCGCAGGTTAAACCCCGGCACAATGAAATTGTAACTCTCATAAAAATCATCGCTGCTTTTTTCATAGATCCTGCTGTCCTTCGGCAGGTTCCTTGTCCACCCATGCGCGCGGACCGCCAGCATATAATGGTACAATCCCTCATCTTCTGTCACCACCATGCCCCCTTCCATGGTACACAGATGATGCGAATAGAATGTGGAATAGGTGCCAAACAAGCCGAATGTCCCACATTGTTTCCCCTGGTAAGTCGCCCCCAACGATTCACAATTGTCCTCCGCAAGGAGCAGGTCATACTTTTTACAAATCTCACAGAGCCGTCCAAAATCATTGGGGTTCCCAAGGAGGTTGACCGCAAACAGCATCCTTGTTTCCGGCGTAACTGCCCGTTCCACTTCTTCCAAGTCGATATTTAATGTGTGCCGGTCAATATCCACAAACCGCAGTTTCAGCCCCATCTGGCACAATGGGAAGTAGGTCGTACTCCACGATACCGCGGGCACTAAGACTTCGTCCCCCTTTTTCAGCCTGCCCGAATAAACGAGCGCTGCCACCGCCAAAAGGTTTGCCGCGGAGCCGGAACTTACCATGACGGCATATTTTGTACCAAACTTTTCCGCAAACGCCTCCTCATACCGCCTGACCTCTTCCCCCATGGAATAATGCCCGGATTCTGCCACCCGCCGGATTGCTTCCCGTTCCTTCCCATCCCATGTATCATCACAAAGCCCATACCGCATCTTTTTCC
>CAJTOR010000090.1 GCA_910577675.1 uncultured Lachnospiraceae bacterium | reverse complement strand
GTATTCTAAAATTTTATAAGGTCATATCACAGGTGTTTGAAAACAGAATATGCCTTTTACAATATTATTATACTATATAAATTAAAAATTGTAACGTGCAGAATCGTAAAATCAAATTTTACGATTCTGCACGTTACAAAACGGATTTTATGCTGTATTATGATTATAAGATTTTATCACGTTAATATGGAAAAGGAAGGAGGATGTATTACGGAAGATTTTTTAAGAAACGAATAAACGATGAAAAGTAATTTGGAGTGGAACTGATTATTACTTGCCGTTCAGGAAAAAATAAATTATTTCGCGTATTAAAGTTTTGAAAAAGGAGGCTGTTTTGAAAAAAGTAATTTCTTTTTTATGTATCATTTTTCTGTTCCTGACATCGTGCAGTGGAAAAGTGACTGAGGGAGGGGAGGATGGTTTTGCATTGCTTTTGCACAGTGAATACATTTTCTCCTGTGATTTGCCCCAAACTTGGGATTACCGCATTTTTCCTTCCTATTCAAAAAGTTTTTACGAATATGAAGGGGAGAATGACAAGTCGGTCGAGGCACTGTTTTATTACAGTAAAACTGACCCCAGTGCGCATATTATCCTGACGCGAAGAAGTGCATCGTCAAGGGAACCGTTCGAAAGAATAAGCGGTGAAATCGAAGATTTTGCTTTTGCGGATGGCAGTACTGGCATGCGGAAGCTGTTAGATGGGGAATATTACTATAAAGAGTATATCTATCATCCTGAATCAGAATACTATGTCGTTCTTGTTACGTCGAAGAAAGACTATCTGGAGCATGAGGAAGAATTGCGCGCTTTTCTTGGCAGTATTGCGTTTGGACATTTTGGGCTTCCGAAAAAGGTTTCAGAAAATGCAAAGCGACCGTATCGGTTACATATCTGGAACGAATTTTTGCAGGCGGAATTGACAGTAAAACAGGGAACCCTGATCGATGCCGTATGGAAACGGGAAGGTACTGAATTGATTTTTGACCATCTTGATGTTTGTCCGGAAGAATCAGACGCGAAATTTGTATTGGAACCTGACAGGCTTTCTGGGATTGTAGAAAAAGAAGATGGTACATGGGAGTATTATAAATTCAAATCCGGTCTAAGCGCTTACCGAATGACATTTACAAAAGATGGTCAGACAGTGATAGAATATGACATGGTTCGCTCTGACTGCAAATTTAAAGTATATGGAGAGGAAACGGAACAGATTATGGAAATCATGGATTCCGTTGAAATAAGGTAAAAGCATCTTTTTGCCTAAATGTACAGGTTTTTAAAATTTTAAATTAGGAGAACTCAAATATGATTCGGTACATGACAAAGAACAAGCTGTTAACTGTTTTTGTAATTCTTTTGATGATAGCAAGCGGGGTGGGGGGAACCTTATTTTCGCTTGTAATGAGCGCATTGATTGATTGTGTTTCCGGGCAGCAGGATAAGCTGCTTTCCACCTTGCTTTACAGTGTACTTTTTGTGTTTGTCTATATTTTATTGCAGAGTGGATATTACTATATAAAAGCTTACATCATTGCGGAAACAAGGAAAGGCTTGAAAAATGATTTGTTTGAGCATATTTATTTTCAGAATATGGCGGATTTCGAAACCCAGAGCAGTGCGGAATATATCAATGAATTGAGCAATAATATTGGGATTATCGAAGATACCTATTTTCACAATATGATAAGAACAGGGGAGATGTTGGTGGCGTTTTTGTCATCGTCATTGATTACCATTATGGTACAGCCCGTTATGCTTATTGTAATGTTGGTTCTGGCTCTTATCACACTTGTCACGACTAGGATCACAACCAGCCCTTTAGAGAGGAGCATGAGAGTATATAGCGGGAAACTCGGGGAGTACACGGAGGAAATCAAAGATGATTTTTCGGGGTTTGGTATTATTCATTTGTTTCACACAATGGATGCGATTATTATCAAACACCGGACAAAAAATACCGAAGTCGAGGCGGCGAAAAGGGGCAGTGAGAATTACAGGATTATATGCGCATGTGTGGGAGAATTTGTTGGTTTGCTTTCAACAGTACTTGTTATGGGGGCAGCAGCTTATTTTTCACAGAAGGGACTGTTTTCCGCGGGGATGGTTATTGGGTTTGGGCATTTGATTGGCAAGGTGGTAGCGCCGATTACAAGTATTCCGACCGTAATAGCAAATTTTTATGCTGCAAAACCGATAAAAGAGCGGTTTGACAAAATTCTGGAAAAGCAAACAGTGAAGGATATATCTGGTGAAGTGCTTTCTAAAGGAGATATTACTTTGGATGGCATTACATATGGTTATGGAGAAAAGAAGGTGCTGCGGGACTGCACTTATTGTTTCAGGGAGGGGGGACATTATGTGCTTTTGGGCAGCAGCGGTGCCGGGAAGAGTTCCCTGCTTAGTTTGCTTTCGGGTATTTACCAGAATTATACGGGCAAAATCGCAATAAAAGGGGTGGACATTAAAAATATTGGGCGAAGGAAGATGTCAAATGCGATTACAATGGTAAAGCAGGATACCTTTTTATTTAACGATACCATCCGCAATAATATAACATTGTTTTGTGACGACTATTCGGAACAGCAGATTTTGGATGTGATAGAGCAGACCGGGTTGAAAAAAATGGTTGCTGCACTGCCGGAAGGACTTGAAACTATGATCCATGAAAACGGAAGTAATTTTTCCGGTGGTGAAAAACAGAGAATCGGTCTGGCGCGCGCCCTACTGCGCAATAGTCAGATACTGCTTCTGGATGAGTTTACCGCAAATCTTGACCCGGCAATCGCTGACGAATTGGAGGATAATATATTAAAAAGGAAAGATAAAACCATTATTACTGTGACCCATCAGCAAACGAAGGAAAAGTTGGAGAAATATGACCGAGTGATTGTTTTGAAAGATGGAAAGCTAGCGGAGATAGTATAGTATAAACAGCAAGATTTAAATATTTATTGGAATTTGATTGTGGCGGCTCACAAATTTCTTATTGAAATTTTCACTGTGAGCTGCTACAATCAAACTCTTATTGAAATAATTTGTGGAAAATTATTTACTGATAAAATTGTGATTTTTTAAAGAATTCCCCAAGGTCTGCCAATTTTTATTACATCATTGCTACATAATAATGCGAGGTCGCCAATCTGCAAATCATCCAGTTGAATTGTATTGACAAGTTTAAACTCTTTACGCTCTTCCTCGTCCAAATAGGTGAAATAAATATAAGGTTCAAATTTCAGAAGCTCTAAAAATATTGTATAGTAATAAATATACTCTTTTATATGAAAACCCCATTGCCCAGGATATTGATAGAATTCTCTATAAATTTGTTCTTCTTTATAACACATTGCATGCATTAAGATTTTATCCTTGGCAAATTCATCGTAAAGGGCTTCGAGCACTGACAATTCCTGCTTCTTTTTTATTAACTCATTTTCATCCTTTATAGGAGATGTTTCTAGTGGATCTTCCCACAGGAGAATTTCTTGTGCTAACCGGCATTGTTTTACAGTTAAATCACATACTTGCTTAACCTGCTCAGAAAATCCTTCCTCCTTTTGTCTTGCTAGTACAAGATCCCAAAAGGCATTTTCCTTTTGGACGGCGCGTGTATAATCTTGTGCGGATAACTCATATGGATATTTCCCAGATTCTGAAAGAGTCAGGGCATGTGATCCTACAAGCTGGTCAAGGTAGCATTTATCATCAGAGTAATAAGATCTCCATCCCCTCAAACTGTCCAGATGATATACGTTATATCTCATTTTTTCCATATAGGAAATTGCATCTTTATTTTTTACAATAATCAGGTTACACTGCCACATAGAAACCTCCTGTTATGAAATATTAATGGTTAATGTTGTATTATATGTTGTTCCCATAATAAGTTGTGCTTGTTAATGGAAAAAGAAAATATGTATAAATCCTTGCTTACCGGAATTTAACATTGCATGGACATCCGGCATATTAAAGACTTGTATATCACTATGTAAATTCATATTATCATATTATTCTTGTATTGTAAAGTGTAGAATTAAAAAATTTAATTTTACGATTCTGCACTTTACAATTCTGTTGATATGATGTATCATCAATATAAGTTTTATTTGTGACGGAAAAAGTTACTCGAATTGTAAAATGACCGAATGAATCCAAAAAACAACCAGTTACATCCAAAGTATTGACAAGGAACAGAACAGTAGGATACTTTTAAGTACCGTGCCGTTTCCGGTTGTTGTGGAAGGAGGATGAAAATGTATTGGGAAATGAAAAAAATATTGTCCAGGAAAAGTGTATGGTGTGGTATTTGCTTTTTAGTGATTTATACAATTTATTTATTTTACTTTGATGTTAGATATAATGAAAATTCAGTGACGGATACTGGGGATGTAATTGTAGGAAAAGAAGCAATCTTGATGAATCAAAAGGTGGCAGAAAAATATAAGGGAAGTATAACGGACGAAAAACTGGAGGAATTATGGGATGAATATCAGAATAAACCGGTGGGGATTAAAAAAAATGGAGTGGAAGTAAGAAATACAACTTTAACCCTTTTTGAGCGCTTGATTTTTAGGTATCCCCGCTCTTTGCAGGAAGCATATCCACAATTAGAAACAGAAGAACTGGAAAAGATACAGTATGGGTATTCCGATGTATGGCAGCATATATTTATAGGTATTAAAGAGGTGATGGTATGTTTCCCCTTTGTTCTTATTCTGATCGTAGCACCTGTGATTTCTTTTGATAAGCAGTGTGGTGTGTATCCGTTTATACTGACATTAAAATATGGCAGGAGAAAACTGATAAAAGAAAAGACATGGGCATGCCTTATGCTTGCGAATATAGTTTTTTTTGTTGTAATGATGGTATTATGCGGAAGTTATCTCCTGCGGTATGGTTTGTGTGGATATGATACGAGTATTCAGTGCGGATTATGGAATGCTTTTTTGCGATCAGATTGCTTGGTAACATATGGGTATTTATTGCTCCATACACTATTTCTTGATTGGATAATAATAAATACTCTTGTACTAATCATCCTTTTGGTATCGAAAAAAACTTCAGGTCCATTTGCA
>CAJTOR010000089.1 GCA_910577675.1 uncultured Lachnospiraceae bacterium | reverse complement strand
TATTTTTTCTTATGAGATACAAAAGCGGCATGTTCTTAATGAGGGGTATCCTATTTTTTCTAAGATTTTGGATGAGTATTCTGAGTGGGACTTTTCGGATTCGTCTTATTCATCAGGTGCCCCAGATGGTACAAGAGTAAGTTTACGTGAATTTACAAAGGAAGAATCCGCCCGGATGGTTCAGATCGTAAAGGAAGTGAATACCCCATTTTCGATAGATTACAGTATATGGGAAATTATTAGGACAGTGGGTGAAGAGTATTTAAAGGGAAACAAGGATTTGGATAAAAGTGTGGAGGAGATTGCATCTCGGATACAGTTATATCTGTACGAGTAGGGAGTTTAAGGAGTAATATTGAAATGAACAAGAAAGAGTTGGTAGAATATTTTGAACAGTTAGTATCGGATGCAAACTGGATGAAAGTGGGTTTACCATGAAGGATATAATTCAGCACACTGTGCTTTCAAACGGTCTGACCATGTATCTGCGCCGGACGGATTTAACCCCTAATCTTGTTTACCTGGTACTTTCCGTAAAGGTGGGTTCCTTTGATGACGGCGCGAAAAAAGGCATTGCCCATCTCCTTGAACATTGTAATATGGGGTTTGAAAAATATCGTAAACCCCTGCCCATCCTGCACTACCGGGCAAGGGCTTACACTGATTATTATTCGACGAACTATATTTTTACTTGCGGGAAGGGGGAAGTTGGCACTGTTTTTTCACTGATGCAGGAATTGATTTTGGGTAAGTCTAAAAAGCCGGAAGAGTTTGAGGAAATCAAACGGGATGTGCTTGCGGAATATCAGAAAAAACAAGGGGATGAAGATTATCGGAGCCTGGTTAGATTTTTTGGCGGCACGGCATATGCCCTTATGCTCCCAGTTGGTGAGCCGGAGGTTGTGCGCTGCCTGTCTTTCCGGGAGGTGGAGGAATTCTTTTCCCGGTGGTATGTACCGGGGCGGATGGCGGTTATGGCGGTCGGGGATTTGCCAGAAGGGGTGGAAGAAAAAATCGGAAAACTCAGGTTTCCGGACGCTGGAGAAAAAGAGCCATATTGTTCGGTTACCAGGGAGTTGTTTGAAGACAAGGGTGGATTTAACGATGATTTTTTCATAAAAAATATAAAGATAATCCATTGTTTTTATCCCCTGCCACAGTGGGAAACAAAACAGAAAGAAAAATTCTTAAAACAGAATTTTCTCTATGATTTCTGCTCGGATGTTATTGCAAAAGCCCTCGATGGCAGCAGGAAATACGGGCTGGATAAAAAAGGCTGTCAGCGTTCATTTTTTGCGCCAAAAAGGGAATTGATGTTTTTTAGTATTGCGGGCATGGGGAGCTTGCCGGATGAAAAGCGATGGAGGGCGCAGGAATTGCGGGAGGAAATATTAAGTATTGTGTCAGGCTGGCTGGATAAGAACTTTGAGGGCATCCTGGAAGAGTACCGGGAGGCATTCAGACAGCCGGAAGATTATATTTCGGTGAAATTAATGTTTCAACAATGTATTGAACATTATGTTTATGAAAGACCGTTTACTGACTATGGAAATGAGAACAGGATTCTTTCCGGATCGCTTGAGGAAATCGAAAAGAGTGTGGTTGCAGGATTGTTTAGAAAGATTATAAAGGATTGCGCCATTGTGGGGGGAGGTGCAGGGGCAAAACTAAATTTATACCATTAGATGCCGCGTGTGCGGCGGAATGAGAGGAAATATGACAAGAGAAGATAAGAACACTGCTATCCGTTTCCTTGGTCTGTTAAAAGCATATCGGCGCGGAATTGTGCTATTGATGGTGGCTATCCTGTTTTCAGTCGGTTTATCGCTGCTTTCACCGATGCTTAGCAGGGAGCTGATGGATAAGGGACTGCTGCGGGGGAATTTTGCTGCCATTGTACGTATAAGTGTTATGCTTTTTTTGCTTAGGCAGGTTTCAAGCCTTCTTTCCCTTTGGATTGAGCGGAGGCGTTTGCGGATAGCATATGATTTTCGTTTCCGGATGGAAGGTTTGGCGGTAGAACATCTGTTGGGCATGAGAACCGAGTTTTTTAACCAGATAAGCCAGTCCGAGCTGCTAAGCCAGATTGATGTGGACGTGAATTACATATGCAGCATATTGAATACCAACACACTTTCTGTTTTTGCCAGTGTTTTTACGGTGATTGGGGGGATTGCCGCAGCACTTTCCATACATTGGGGAATGGTAATCCTTATTCTTCTGGTGCTGCCGGTCAAATATCTTATTATACATTTTCATAGCAGGGCGCAGAAAAAGAAGCTCCATGTTTTTCTTGAAAAGAATATGGCGTATGCGAGATGGTTTGGGGAATTGGTCGGTGGGATGGTGGATATCAGGATCTATGGTCTTGAAAATAAGAAAATGGAAGAATTTGGAAGTACAGACGGCGAAAAAATAGCGGCTCACCGGGATATGGATACCGTATCGCAATATCGGCAGTTGGCGGACGGGACATTGGATGCAGTGCTTAATCTCCTTGTTTTTGTTATCGGTGGGATTTTTGTGTCGCGGGGGGAATTGACAGTAGGAAGCCTGTATGCCTTTATCAGCTATAGTTCTTATATTTTGGGTCCGCTTTCCTCCATCCTGAATTTAAGGCTGGTATTAGCGAATATCCTGCCATCTGCGGCGAGGTTTTTTGAATTTCTTGACAGGAAGGAGGAGAGCGTGGAAGGAGAAGGGGAACTTCCGTGCGGACTTTGCGGCGCTTATGATATTGAATATCAAAATGTATGTTTCCGTTACGGGGCAGCAAAGAATGGGGAGGATGTGATCCGCGGGCTATGCCTGCGCATACCCGGCGGGGAAAAGGTTGCGCTTATCGGGAAAAACGGCTGTGGGAAATCCACTGTGGTTCAGTTACTGCTTCGTCTGTATGACTGCGGGAGTGGGGATATCCGCCTTTTAGGAACACAGATTAGCAGTTTTAAGATAAAAGAATACCGGAGATTATTTTCGGTGGTCAGCCAACAGATTTATCTGTTCAACGATACAATCAGAAACAATATCCGCATGTGCGGGGATTTTGATGACGGGGCAATCAGAAAAGTACTTGATGAGGTTGGGCTTGGCGGACTGGTTAAGGAGCGGGGACTTGATTTTGTGGTGGGGATTAACGGGAGCTGCCTTTCCGGGGGTCAGAAGCAGAAGATTGCCTTAGCAAGGGCGCTGCTGCATAATCGCCCGATATTTATTTTTGATGAGGCGACCTCCAACACGGATATTGATTTCGAAGTGCGCTTCCGCCAGATGCTGCGGGAGAGGCTTGCCGATAAGACTGTTATTTTGGTTACCCATAATGCGGAACTTTTGAGGGAAGCGGACAGAGTTGTATGGATGGAGGATGGGAGGGTGTTCTGCGAGGGAGCCTACGGGGAGCTTTTGGAGCAAAGCGCAGCATTTGCGGCGCTTATAGATCAGTATGGAAACGGGCGGGAAGCGGAGAAAGAAGGATAGGGAAGAACCCTTTCCGGGAAGATGGAATTCTTCCCGGAAAGGGCTCTTATTTTTTTCTCTGGGCGGAGGATTTTACAGCAACCTTGCGTTTGTCCGCTTCCTCAAGCGCGTTGTAAAACGAAAGCATGTTTTTTCCGTGTGTTTTCGAATAATACATGGCATTGTCCGCACAGATAATAAGCTGTTCGGCGGATTTTGCGTCCTGCGGGCAGGAGGCAACTCCAAAGCTTCCGCTTGCCGTATAGGGCTTGCCGGCAAGAAGGATCGGCTTGTCAAATATGGAGATACAGCGCGAAAGGGCTTTCTTTCCGATTGTAATATCCCCTGTCTTTAGGATCAGGATAAATTCATCGCCTGCAAACCGGTAAGGGCAGAGAAATTCATCCGCTATACCGTTCAGGCGGCTGCCAAGTTCGCAGAGGGCGGCATCGCCCGCCGTGTGGCCGTAAGTATCGTTTATTTTTTTGAAATTATCTATGTCTAACATAATCAGGCTGCATGGCAATCCCTGCCCGAGATATTCCGTTAAGTCGGCGGTAAATTTTCTGCGGTTTTTAAGCCCTGTCAGGAAATCGTGCTCGTTGGAATCCCTAAGCTGCTGCTGCGCCTGTTTAAGCTCAATAACCAGCCTGCGGCGCTTGCGGTTGTCGGCAGATATCAGTGCCAAAATCAGGGACAGGCAGAGGATTATAAAGAATGCCGGGATAAGGATGGTGGAATACTGTTCCCAGAAGGTTGGCGTGTGGTTGATGATAAGCGCATCTTTTGGGATAAGGGAGAGCGGGAGGTTAAAGTGTTTTATCACTGCCTCATCGACACAGTAAATATTCGGGCTGTCAATCACAGCATCAAAACTTTTCGGGTCAGTGCCGGAGAGAATCTGCATTGCGATCTTAGCTGCCAGTTCGCCGGATAATTCCATGGAAACAATATTGCCGCCGAGGAGTCCGTCACCAATGCCGCTTGAAACCATGCGGAATGCCGGTATGCGGGCGTATTCGAAGATCAGGCGGCTCGCCTCCCTGTTCGTGTAGCTTTTGCCGTTTGCATCCTGCGTCATAATCGCATAGATCAGTATGGTATTCTCCGGTATACTTTTGAGCGCGGTTTTAAGCTCATTGCTGGTCAGTGCGGATGTGTTAATCTCGGAAAATGAAAGTTCCGGGAAAAGTTCCGCATTGCGGTAGAAGGAAATGCGCTCCGCCCGCCCTGTTATGGTGTCATCGAAAATGCCGACCACCCGTTTTGCATCCGGGAAGAACTTGCGCGCGAAATTGATATTTTCCTCAAAGGAGAGCTGTTCAAGTATGCCGACGATCAGCGGGTCTTTCGCGGCTTCCACCGCAAGCTCCTCGTTGTTTACGCCCTCAAAGATCAGAGGGATGTCCGGGAACAGCCGGTCACGGTACTCCAGTGCAAAGTGGAGCGCCGCGTCATCCCCGAGTATAATGATATCGTAAGGTTCCACAATGGATAGACGGTAGGACAGACCCTCATAGAATTGTTTTGCAGAAGTTTCATCGTCCACCCGCTTTGTATCCATAAATTCGTAGTCAAGCACCACATCCGGGTCGATCCCATCCTTGATGCCCTCGATCTGGGACTGTACGGTATCCCATCCATATGAGTAGGAACTGATAAAAAGTATGCGGTCGGAGTCCGGTATTTTGTCCTCTGCTGCCTGCGGTGATATGGCAGGAAAAAGCAAAAGGATAAATAGGAGTAAGGATATGGCTATGTTAAGATATTTTCTTTTCATGAGTTTTCCATTTCTGCGCTGCTTCCTGTGTGTCAGGGCTGTAGCGCAGCGCGGACACAGACCTGTTTAGGAATAGTGAAAGATACATTGAGTTTATTATACTACAATTTTAGAAAATTGACAAACAGATTGCAAAAAAACCAAAAAATG
>CAJTOR010000088.1 GCA_910577675.1 uncultured Lachnospiraceae bacterium | reverse complement strand
TTATATCTGTACGAGTAGGGAGTTTAAGGAGTAATATTGAAATGAACAAGAAAGAACTAGTTGAATATTTTGAACAGTTAGTGCCAGATGGAAATTGGAATCGCATGGGTATGACTTTTCAAACAGAGCAAACAAAGTATTATTATGATAATGGGACAGGAAAAGTATTTTCTTGTGAAAATGGGGAATTTTTGGTGATGGAAAATATTCTACAGCATTCAGGACTTTCCCACCTAGAGGAAACAGGATTACAAGACAAGGATTTGATAGCAGCTTTAGAAAGTCTAAAAGGACTAGTAGAGGTAGAAAAGATATGTCAAGCACCTGTTTATAAAAAATTTCGAACCCAGGATATAGAGTTAGAACAGATAAACGATATTCAACAAGTAATTATAGAGTTGACAGAACAGTGCAATTTGCGTTGTAAATACTGTATTTATAACGAAGACCATGAAAATTTTAGGGGATTTTCTACACAGAATATGACATGGGATACTGCAAAAAGGGCACTTGACTATGTGTTTGCGCATTGTGGAAACAAGATATCCGTTACCTTTTATGGTGGAGAACCGTTATTACAATTTCCTTTAATGAAACAATGTATAGACTATGCTATAGAAACAGTAGACCCAAAAAAGAAATTAAATTTTGGTTTTACTACAAACCTTACTTTGATGACTAAGGAGATGGCTGAATATTTTGCATCTTTGGAATCGTGTGGGATAACTGGAAGTTTGGATGGACCAGAGGAAATCCATGATGCAAACCGAGTAATGGTCAACCATGTGGGAAGTTTTAAGAAAGCTATGGATGGACTAAAACTTTTAATTGATTGTATGGGGCAGGAGAGAGCTGGAAAGGTTGTTGGGATTAATGCGGTATTGACACCTCCGTTTACGGTGGATAAAGTCGAGTATATTAATCAGTTTTTCCGGTCAATTTCTTGGATACCAGAACATATGACGATTCGTGCATCTTATATGGAAAGACCTGGTTGGGGGAATCATGAGGAAGAACCAATGAAAGTAGTGAAGGGATCAATGAAAGAAAATGATCCTGTTGGTTATTGGAAACTTAAAAAGATTTGTAATAAGGAAGAAGCAGAGATTAAGTTCGGCATGGAAAATGCAAATCTTATGCGAATACATCAGAGATTGATTGCGGAAGTTCCGATTCCATTTTTACAGCAGAATGGGTGTTGCAATCCGGGGAGCCGTAGGCTTTATATTACAACTAAGGGAGAGTTTTTGGTTTGTGAACGGATAGGTAAATCCCCAGTGATTGGGGATGTTGAACATGGAATTAATATGGAAGCAATCAAAAAGTATTATATTGATGAGTATGCAGAAGCTTCTTTACCAGATTGCTCTAATTGTTGGGCATCACAGTTGTGTTCTTTATGTTATGCATCATTTTATGATGAATCAGGGATTAATATAAAGGAAAAGAGGAAAATATGTTCTATTCAAAGATGTATAGTAAAGTATGATTTGATTTCATATCACCAGATTTTAGAAAATAACCCAGCGTTTATTAAGCAAAATTATAACTTAAAGCTTGAATAATGTAATGTATTTGTGAAAGTTACTTATGATTAGTTAAACTGAACTTGGATTAAGATTGCTTAAACTTTGGTTTATTATGTTGGTGTTTACTGAAAATTGTCTACTTGAAAACGGTGTCGTAATTGGCACTGTTTAATTTTATAATAAAAGTATGATGCTACAATATACATGTTAAAAATATTTTTTGATTATCAGATTATTGTGGCGATACAGATGATTTAGAATATTGATAGATTGAAAATGTAGTAAAAATCAGAAAAGACTGTACAAAAAGGATGAAGTTTGCTATAATATGACATTTAGAAGGAACTTATAGAAATATTTAAGTTAGGAAGGGAGAATAATAATGAAAAGGTATGTTAAGCGTATCATGTGCATCCTGATGGTAAGCTGTATGCTTTCTGGGTGTGCGGATTCGGCGGAGAATCAGTCAAAAGGACAACAAAAAGAAGAGTTGTCAGAGGGAATGGATACGGGGAATGATAAAGCGAAAGAGGATTTGTCAGATCAAACGGGGGGTGATAAAACGCCCAATGAGGGGGAGATATCCGAAACGTTGGAGGATGGTGAAAATAATCCGGTGGGAGTGGTAAGTAGTCCGGATAATATTACTTATGAACTTTTAGAAAACTACAAAGAAAGTAATATTCTGTCAGTTTATACACAGGACAATGATAATGAGTATTATTGTAATGCTCTCCTAAATCAGGATAATGAAATCGAATATTATACCGTTGCGAAAGAAGAGGATGGTTATTACATATGGAGGTACACCCTGCGTGAAGGGGTAACAAAGGAGGAAGCGGAGGGAAATCCGGATTTCTGGGTATATAAGAAGGGGGCAGCATGGGAACGTGAGCCGGTTATGTGGCTGGAGGGAATCAAGGCGGAAATTGACCAGGGCAGGGCATTTTACCTGCGTGGGGAGGATAAAAATGAGTATGCCTGGTATATGGCGAGTGGGGAGAAATCCCATCTTGTAAAGAGAACCGGCGATTCGTATGTGGAAATCCCGCTTTCGGACTGGAGTATTACCGAGCAGGCAACCGTTGCAGTACTGGCAAATGGGAATGTGGTGTCATCGGATGCAGGTAGGGAGTGTTATGTTTATAGCCAGGAGAATGGAAGTTTACTTACCAGTTTTAAATGTGGCTGGTATGAGAGCATTTGTGTAAAGGGGAACATAATTTATATTTCCACGCGTGGAGGGAATTCCGTGCAGCGTTATGATGCAGAGAAACAGGAATTTCTTCCCGTCATTGAGGCGGGTTTTGATAATTCTGTCCGGATTGCCCAACAGGGGGAGGATATTTATGTCTGCACCCCGGGAGGGTTTTTCCGCGCAAGGGAAACGGATACCCACTTTCAGAAGGTGCTCGAGGCGGGAACTTTCCACTTTTCAAGGGATATGGGGGTTCTGTTAAAATTCTTTGTGATTGGGGATGAATTTTATATTGTATATGGGGAAGACCGGGTTGTCATAAAAAAATATGCCCCCGCAGGGGAAGAGGAAGGTCCTTCCCACTATCTGACCCTCTACTCCTTAAAGCGCAATGACCTGATCCTCGATATGATCTCAGAATTCCAGGATCAGTATCCGGATATTGAATTGATCTATGAAACCGGGGAAGGGGCGGATGGGAGTATTACCATGTCCGACCGTATCCGGGCGCTAAATGCCAGGATTTTAGCGGGGGATGGACCGGATGTGCTGTTACTGGATGGACTGCCGGTGGATTCCTATATTGAGAAAGGGATTTTAGAGGATTTAACCCCGGTGCTTGGTTCAGAAAAAGAAACATTATTGCCTAATATCTTGTCTGCTTACACGAGGGAAGATAAAATATATACATTGCCGTTGCGGGTAGTTATCCCAATGTTTATGACTTCCGGGCAGGATCAAGAAGTATTTTCAACACTGGAGGCATTGGTTGAATATACGGAAGCGGAGGGAGGAGTGGCGAATCTACTAAAGTATTCCCATGCCAACGTCCTGCAAATATTATATTATAATTACAAGCCGGATCTTATAGCAAAAGACGGGACAGTAAACCGGGAAGAAGTGACAAACTTTTTTGAACTGGTAAAACGATTTTGTGTGGCGGAGGGGATTACAGAGGCAGATGTAGGGACAAGGGAATATCTGCTTGGGAATACTATGACAGGTTATTTTTTTGCATATGGTGAAGTTGACCTTGGGTTTATGATAGCGGGTGGATTGTATGAATTGGGGACTAATCCGGCAGCCGTAGAGTCAAGGGGAGGGGAATTAATAAATAATAAGGGGATATTCTTTCCTAATGGGCTGTTAGGAATTAACCGGTTATCTTCAGGAAAGGAACTTTCCCATTTATTTATCCAGTATGCTTTTTCGTATGAAGTTCAGAACAGGAGTGTGTCATGGACTGGTTATTCAATCCATAAAACGGTACTGGAAGAGTTTGCAAAAACAGATTTTTCTAATCATGTTATAGGAGATACAGTGATAAAATTACGTGGATTCACAGCAGAAGAATCTGCACGGATGGTTGATGTAGTTAGGAAGGTGCATGAGCCAGTTACCATAGAGGGGAGTGTATGGGAAATCCTTCTGGAGGTGGCAGGGAACTATCTGAGTGATAAAAAAGGCTTGGATGAAAGTGTGGACGAGTTTGTCAGCCGCCTTCAATTATACTTATACGAACAGTGAGGAAAATTATAAATAAAGGGGGAAATGAACATGAGAAAGAGAATATTACGCCCGATTTGTATTTTGCTGGGTGGCTGCATGTTTTTTGGATGTGCAAAGACGGAAAATGACGTGAAGAATAAAGTATCCGAACATAGTGAGGAGATACCGGGAGCAGAACAGGGTGATAAAGAAGAAACGGACGATGCCACAGCCAAAGATAAACCCGACCAGTTGGATAGAGAATCGCCTGAAAATCCACGGTCAACCGAGGGAAAGGAAGATGTGCCGAACATCGCAGAAAATGCCGTTGCTGGGGAATCCGACATGTCCTTTGAACTATTAGAAAACTACAAAGAAAGAAACCTACCTCCTGTTTATACACAAGATAATGAAACGGAACGGTATTGTAATGTCCTTTTAAATAGAAATAGAGAAATTGAGTATTATACCCTGGCGAAGGAATCCGATGGGTATTCTATGTGGAGATATACCCTGAAGGAGGGGGAAACGGCAGAGAAACAAGAAACATCCGTGGATTCTGAAAGTAATGCTGCCTGGGTTTCAAAAAATGGGTTTTCTTGGTTCCGGGAGCCGATTACCTGGATTGGGGAAATCAAGTCAAGGATCAGTCATGGAAGGGCAGTTTTTTTGCGTGGTGAAGATAACCATGATTATGTATGGTATATGGAGGAAGGGGAGAAGCCACATCTGGTAAAACGGGAAGGAGATTCCTGTGTGGAGATTACGATCCCTAGCTGGCGTATTACAGAACAGGCAGTAGTTGCTGTGCTCGAAAATGGAAATATTGTTTCAGCAGATGCCGGAAGGGAGTGCTTTGTTTACAGCCAGGAGGATGGGAGTCTGTTAAAAAGATTTGAATGTGGCTGGTATGAAAGTATCTGTGTAAGGGGAAATATTATTTATATTACAACGCGCGGGGGGAGTTCCGTACAGTGTTATGATGCGCAGAAACAGGAATTCCTGCCGACTATTGAGGCAGGGTTTGATAACTCCGTCCGGATCGCCTTGCAAGATGATACTGTTTATGTCTGTACACCTAGCGGGATTTTTTGTGCAGAGGAAAACGGGACAATGTTCCAGAAGATATTAGAGGCGGGGACATTCCACTTTGCAAAAGAAACGGGAACCTTGTTGAAATTTTTTGTGATTGGGGACGCATTTTATATTGTTTATGGGGAAGACAAAGGCTGTATCAAGAAATATTCCCCGGCGGGGGAAGGGGAGGTTGCATCCAGTTCATTAAGTATCTACTCCCTGACAGGGAATGATATAATACTTGATCTTATCTCGGAATTCCAGAACCTGTACCCGGATATTGAGCTGGTTTATGAAACCGGGGAAGGTGGGGATGGGAGTATTTCTACGGCTGATCGTATCCGTGCGTTAAACACAAGGATTTTGGCGGGGGATGGGCCGGATATGCTTTTAATGGATGGTTTGTCGGCGGAATCCTACATAGAAAAGGGGATTTTGGAGGATATGACCCCAATGCTTGAAACAGTGAAAGGGGAGCTGATGCCAAACATCCTTTCAGCTTATACCATGGAGGATAAGGTCTATATGCTACCGCTGCGCATCCGTATCCCGGTATTTTTAACAACGGGGCAGGGGGCGGAGCTAT
>CAJTOR010000087.1 GCA_910577675.1 uncultured Lachnospiraceae bacterium | reverse complement strand
TGGAACCTGACTGATTATAACACAGATGACATCCTTTGTTATGAATTGCCAGACTCCGAAAAGGTACATAAAGCAGTGGAAAGTATAAATTATGTTTTCTGACAAAACCAGCCCCGAATACACCATTTTTACTATAACAACACATGATAAAAATTTGCAATAAGATAATTTTTAGGAAATAATTTATGCTTGATAGCATCTATTTATATTATTCTTACAATTTAAACCAAATGCTTTCGGTCTGGTTTAATAAAATTTTCAAAAATTATAATGCAGCTTTATTTTGTTTCTGATAAATATACAATAAAATTAATTTTGCTGGAGGTGAAATTATGGAAATAGATTACACAGCTATTGGGAAAAGGGTCAAAAAATTTCGTAAGAGCCGCAGACTCTCCCAGGAACAACTTGCAGAACTACTCGATATCTCAGTTCCCCACATGAGCAATATTGAGAACGGAAAGACAAAATTTAGTTTTCAGTTATTTGTTGACCTAGCTGATAAACTCGAAATATCATCGGACATATTGCTTTATGGTGGGATTACACCAAAGGAAGCAGTACGGCGGACGATTCTGCAAGAGATTAATGAACAGCTTATGGAATGCACGGATATTCAAATGCAAATGATTGGAGTTTCCGTGTATAACACCAAACAGCTTTTACAAAGGTATGATGAAAAGATGGATAAAAAGAAGTAAAGCAAACAAACCAGAACATATTTCAACACATTGTTAAGAAACATTACCGCTATGAAAATAGAGGGCGTTGCATTTATACAATACCCCTGTTATACTAATTTCATAACAAGACATGTGGGGTTCAAAATGATGTTATGTATGGAAGGAGTGCAGGGGGGTGGATGCGATGAAAAAACTGCCAGTTGGAATTGAGGATTTTGAGGAAATCAGGAGAAAAGGCTTTTATTATGTTGACAAGACAGGGTTGATTGGAGAACTGCTTGAAAACTGGGGGAAGGTAAATCTGTTTACACGCCCCAGGAGATTTGGCAAGTCCCTGAATATGAGTATGCTCCAATATTTTTTCGGGTATGGATGCGATGCAAAGCTGTTTGAAGGGTTAAAAATTGCAGGTGAATCAGAATTATGTCAGAAATATATGGGGAAATTCCCTGTAGTTTCCATTACGCTTAAAGATATCTGCGCCGCGGATTATAAAACAGCCCGCGCCATGCTCTGTGCTATTATTGGGAATGAAGCCATGCGTTTTCAGTTTCTTTTGGAAAGCATGTATCTTTCCGGGCAAGAAAAGGATCAGTATCGAAAACTGATCCATGTAGGGGAGCCGGGGGAACCAGACTTTACAATGACGGATGATGTGCTGGCTGGCAGTTTAAAGACACTAACCGTATTACTCTCCAAGCATTATGGGGAAAAAGTTATTTTACTGATTGATGAATATGATGTGCCGTTGGACAAGGCGCAACAGGCAGGATATTATGAAGGGATGGTAACCCTGATCCGCAATCTGTTCGGACAGGCGTTGAAAACTAATGGGAGTTTATATTTCGCTGTCCTGACCGGATGCCTGCGCATTGCAAAGGAAAGTATTTTTACAGGGCTAAATAACCTTAGAGTATTTTCTATTGCAAATGTCCGGTTTATGGAGCATTTTGGTTTTTCCGATGAAGAAGTTCGGGAAATATTACATTATTATGGATTGGGCGAGAAATACGAATTGATTAAGACATGGTATGACGGATATCGTTTTGGGGATACCGATATATATTGCCCATGGGATGTAGTCAACTATGTGGATTTACTGCGTTCCGAGCCGGATGCTCTCCCAGAAGCATACTGGGTTAATACAAGCGGAAATGATATTATCAAACATTTCCTGCAAAAGACCACTGCCGGAACAAAAAAAGAATTGGAATTATTAATTGATGGTGGTTCCATCAAAAAAAAGATTAACCAGGAATTGACTTACAGGGATTTGTACCAGAGTTTGGATAATCTTTGGAGCGTTTTGTTTACAACCGGTTACTTGACCCTGCGTGGAAAGCCAGAGGGGGATATGTTTGAATTGGCAATTCCTAATCTTGAGATACGTCAGATTTTTGTAGAGCAAATTATGGAATGGTTCCGTGAGGAAACAGGTAAGGATTCTTCAAGCCTAGATGCCTTGTGCGACGCGTTCTTGTCCGGGAATGCGCAGGACGTGGAAGAATTGTTTAATGCGTATTTGCTTAAAACAATTAGTATAAGGGATACCAGTGTACGCAAGGGAAAAAAGGAAAATTTTTACCATGGCATCCTGCTCGGGCTCCTAAGTCATCGGGAAGACTGGTGGGTAAGATCAAATGTGGAGTCCGGAGATGGTTTCAGTGATATTTTGGTGGAATCAGAAGAAAAGGGAATCGGGATTGTTATCGAAATGAAATACCCTGATGGCGGTGATCTGACGGATGGCTGTAAGTCCGCCCTAGAACAGATTTCAAGAATGGGCTATGAAACCAGATTGCTACAGGATGGAATAGGAAAGATTCTCCGGTATGGAATTGCGTGTAACCGTAAGAAATGTAAGGTGGTAGTAGAGATTTAAACACTATCTGTTAATATTCTTGACTATGTTCCTGCCAAGATGGGAGGATGATCCTTCTGTAATATAGTAATTTCTTAAAATTTTCTGTTGGGATGCAGATGGGAATGTTGCTTTGTAAAGGTAGCGTTTTCTGTCTGTGTCCTATCTTTTTGTCAGGAGAGTATAAGATATACAGTCAGAATGAATAAAAATTAAATACATAATTATGGTATTCTACATTTTCTATTTTGTTTGATTTATTTTTGTACCGTTTGATTAGTAATTAATATTCTATGATATAAAATCTTTAAAAATTGAGTGTGAAATATTAGATTTGATATTAGTATTTATTGGTATATTATATAATAAAAAAGAAATTACTAAGATATTTTGTAAAAAATCAATTGATCTGTCAAGCCAAAATCTAACAAATTTCACCAGGATGCGCAAAATGTTGTGTATATTTGGAATGTGTGTTTCCCTGAGAGTTTTAGGCATAGTTTAGGATATATCGGTTCTTATTTCTATGCAGAGTAGGTTATGCCCTCCCTGAATTCAGCATGTGTTGATTGCAGGAAGGGCATACCTATAGTTAACATTGAGTAATATCAGTTGGTAGTAGAGGCAGGTTTTGCATAGGTTATCTCAACTATGTTGGAGGCAAATGATGCAGCTTTGGTATCGCTACCCTTTTCTGCTGGAACGTAAAACTGAACTTTAGCTTTGTCTTCAACCTTGATGGTAACTCCCCCTGTGATCGGAACCCATTTCCTACCATCTAATGAATAGGCACAATTAACAGTAGAAGTAGTTCCAGGTGTTACCTTAAGACCATCGGCTTCAAATGTATAAGCAAATACATCTTCTTTCGTAGTACCGTCAGTTGCCTTTAATACTTGAACTTTTTTCGCAGTAGTATCCGCACTGATTATAGGAGCCGGATTAATTTTGATGAAGTCTATCTTTGAAGCGGCCTTTTTATCCTTAATCTCTGCTGTCCGAATGGCAAAAGTATATCCCATTGCCTGAGTTTTAGTTGTATCAGCCTCAGCGACTTGTAATGCGGTCAAGATTTGTTCTTGAGTGAGTTTGCCAGTAGTACTCCCCCATAAATCTGCCGCTGGACTACCACCTTGTTTCAATTTACCTGTTGCGGTATCTACTATACAAACCTCAACACCCTTCGGTAACGAAATAACCCCTTTTACATAATCGACTTTTACTTTTGGTGCCTTTGCTACAGCAGAGATCTTTACCTTTACTTCTGTACCGGCCGGAGCTTCACTCCCTGCTGTCTTACTCGCTGCTTTACGTACTACGAGTGTGGTTCCAGCAACGACAGCATTCTCAAGCTTGTCAGTCTTAAACGTCGCCAAAGTAGATGGGGTAAAAGTATTACCACTTGCAGCAATTGTTCCCCAGTTTGATCCATATAAAGTTTTATACTCATAGCCAGCTAAATCTGCATCTGCTATAGGAGCTTTGGATTTATCCACAAAGCTCTGGGTCTTAGCATCATACTTAATAGCAGTCTTTGTCTGGGCAGCAATTGTTGTTACTGAAGCACTTTTGTTACCTAACATATCAACAGCCATAATATATGACGGTTTCGCAGCTTTTAAAAAGGATAAATCAACAATTGCAACATTCTTACTATTTACAGTTTTTACTGGATACCAGGACTCTGAAACAACCTTTGCATCTAATTTATCTTCTTTTAATACTTTTAAGCAAACATATCCACTCTTAACGCTGGCAGCTACTTCAATAGTTGCCTCATACGTAACAGGATCAAAAGTTATTATAGGCTCATCTGCTGCCTTTACAATCCCAACCGGAGCCACCGCTACGCCATGGATCCCTACGCTTCCCATTACCATTGCAAATGCCAAAGCCTTGGCAAAAAACTTCTTTTTAAACATAATATTATCCTCCTTCCAGATTAACCGAGCAGGGAAAGAACACCCTGGTTGGACTGATTTGCCTGTGCAAGCATCGACTGGCCAGCCTGTGCAAGGATGTTGCTCTTGCTGTACTTAACCATCTCCTCAGCCATATCTGTATCGCGGATTGCAGACTCCGCACTGGTGGTATTCTCAACGATGTTATCCAAGTTCGCAATCGTGTGCTCCAAACGGTTCTGTGCAGCACCGAGCTCGGAACGCTGTGCGGATACGGTGGAAAGTGCAGACTTGATGGTTTCGATCGCATCCAGGGCATTCTTATCATCTGCACCATTTACCTTCAGACCATTCACGCCAAGACCTTTTGCACTCAGTGCCTTCAGGTTGATTGTAATCTGATTGTTCTTGGTTGCATCTGCACCAACATGGAGCTTTAATTTCAGGTCACCCATCAAGGTACCTTTTTCTGTGGACTCATTGGTGTTTGCAACAACATCCTGTCTTGCATTCTCCATGTCGATCGCATTGCCAACCGCATCATAGAGCTGTACGCCACCGCGTGCAAATACTTCACCACTCTCAACACTGTAAGAGAAGTAATCGCCAAGTGCATTTGCCGAGATTGCATTGCCGTCCTTGTCATAGAAACGTGCAACATCCGGGTCAGCCGCTGCCGATGTAACGGACTGTGCTGCGATTACAACGGTCTGGCTCTGGCCTACGGTCGATGCGTCGCCATCCACAAGGGAGCCACCGCCCACGGTACCTTCACCAATCTTGGTGCCGCCTGCATCCACGATCTCAAATGCGGTGCCATCCTCGCTTGTCAGGTTGATGGAATAGTTCTTTGCTGCATCACCGTTCAAAGTAACATTGTACTTCTTCACACTGCCGGTCACTGCACCCTGGTCGTCATACTCTGCAACGATCATCTCGGTAACGCTGATCCCCTGATCCCTTAAATTCTTTGCGATCGCATTCTGGTCATCCGCAGCTGCCTCATCAATAAAGGAGAATTCTACCTCAAGGGTTGTTGCCGGGTCTGCCTGGAAGGTTGCACTTGCTGTGCTTGCCGTTGCATCCACTGGCTTGTAGCTGAAGGAATACCTCTTCTCTGCATCCCTGTCACCCTTTAACAAGTAGGTTTCGTTGAATTTCGTTGTTTCGGATACACGGTCAATCTCGGTGGTGAGCTGGTCAATTTCATCCTGGATGGACTGGCGGTCGGATACGGAGTTTGTGCCGTTCGCTGCCTGAACTGCGAGCTCATTCATCCTCTGGAGCATATCCTGTACTTCGTTCAATGCACCTTCTGCAGTCTGCACGGCGGAGATACCGTCCTGTGCATTCGAGGATGCCTGGTCAAGACCACGGATCTGCTTGCGCATCTTCTCGGAGATGGCAAGCCCTGCCGCATTGTCCGCTGCACGGTTAATTTTG
>CAJTOR010000086.1 GCA_910577675.1 uncultured Lachnospiraceae bacterium | reverse complement strand
TTACGAGGTCGATGAAGCAGGAAGCCCATTGGCTTTAGACAATGGGTAGTTCACTCAGGGAAATATAGAAGCGGAAGGTGAGATAGACAAAACTGGAGATGAAGTTTTGAGTGAGGAGCAAAAGGTGCAGAGGGAGCAGCAGATGGCAGTATTGACAAAAATCGGGCGCGGGGAGGATTTCCATACGGAGATGTTCGGTGAAAATGTCTATGTATTTTCACCGGTGGATGATGCTGCACAGGTGCAGGGGATATTGGACCGCCTGTGGAGTGCACAGGAGAAAAAACAGTTTGGATGGGAGCGATATTCTGTTTATTTTCTTCCGGGTGAGTATGACAAGGATATTTCCGTTAAGGTCGGCTACTATATGCAGGTTTCCGGGCTTGGCTATCTGCCAGATGATACACAGATTAAAACATTAAACTGTGATGCCAGGTGGCTTGGAGGCAATGACAACCATAATGCAACCTGTAATTTCTGGCGGGGTGTGGAGAATCTGAGGGTGAATTCCACGGTGATGTGGGCGGTTTCCCAGGCAACATTTATGCGCAGAATGCATATCACAGGCTTACTTTATCTGCATGATAATAATGGCTGGGCAAGCGGTGGTTTCCTCTCGGATTCCCTAATCGGCGGGATGGTGGATTCCGGCAGCCAGCAGCAGTGGCTTTCGCGCAATTGTAACTGGAACGGCTGGCGCGGTTCAAACTGGAATATAGTGTTTGCGGGGATTCCTAAGGGGAAAACCCCTACAGCAACATGGCCAAATAAGCAGTATACGAATGTGGAAACGGTGGAGGAAATGCAGGAAAAACCGTTTTTGGTTTATGACGGGGAGAAAGGTTTTGGAGTGTTCCTCCCGGCTCTTCGAACCGATGCGGTAGGGACTTCCTGGCAGGAGGCGGGGGAGGACAGCGACACAAAACTGCCGGAAGGGGAATTTATCCCGCTTTCAGAATTTTATGTGGCGCGGGCAGACCCCGACAATGCGCAGACATTAAATGCAGCCTTGCAGGAAGGAAAACATTTGTTTTTTACTCCGGGGATTTATGAGCTTGACGAGGAGCTTTGTGTGGACAGGGCGGGCAGTATTGTGCTTGGCAGCGGGTTGGCGACCCTTCGCGCAGCAAAGGGGAATCTGTGCATGCGCGTGAATGCGCCGGAGAAAACGGTTGTGGCAGGTCTGCTTTTTGACGCGGGAGCGGAGAAATCCCCATTGTTGTTCTGTGTCGGAAATGGGGAGGAGGATGAAGGTGGATTGACGGGAGAAAACCTTCCACCAACCCTTTTGGCTGATCTCTTTTTCCGTGTCGGTGGTGCTAGGAAGGAGCCAACAAGTGTGGATGTCTGTGCAGAATTAAACAGCGACCATATTATCGGGGATAATTTCTGGGTTTGGCGCGCCGACCATGGCGACGGGGTTGGCTGGGATGTGAATACAGCGGAGAACGGACTGATTGTGAACGGGGATGACGTGACCATCTACGCGCTGATGGTGGAGCATTTCAGGCAGTATCAGACAATCTGGCGGGGGAATAACGGGAAAGTTATTATGTATCAGAGTGAGATTCCTTACGATGTGCCGGCGCAGTCCGAGTTTATGAGCCATGACGGTACGGTTCCCGGTTTTGCTTCCTACAAGGTCGAAGACAGTGTAAAAAGCCATACGGCAATCGGGATTGGGATTTATTCCTACAATCGCGATGCGGAGATTGAAATATTTTCGGCGATGGAAGCACCAAGTGCACCGGATATTAAAATCCACCATGTTATCGCGGTTATGATTACCGGCAATCCGGGGATTACCCATGTATTAAACGAGCTTGGGGGACCGCTAAATACGCCGGGGGCGAAGGGTATGGTTATTGATATCCCATAAAAAATGGCAGGTAAGAGTGGAGGATGGCATCTTTCAATAAAACAGGCATAGGATTTCCAAATTTCTATATACTCATAGAAAGAGAATCGGAGAAAATTGTAATTATGGATGAAGGAAGAGATTCGCTGGCGTGTAGCTGTGAGTTTTCAGGTATTAAGCCCGTAATGGTGGAACTGCCCTATCCTCCAGTTAAGGTAAGGAACGAGAATCTTACCTATGCAAACCTGCTCAGTATCGATTATTGTGGTGCGGTGTCCGAAATGACTGCAATCACACAGTACATCAACCATGAAAACCGCCTTGCTGCCTCCAGATGCCCGATGGCGAAAGCGCTGCTCGGGATGGCAATTTCAGAGATGATGCATTTGCAGAAGTTGAGCCAGATGATTGTGTTACTTGGCGGGAAGGTCGATTATACGGCGAAATTCCGCAACGGGGACTGGAAGATATGGACTCCGGAGTATATCAAGAGCCCGGAGCAGGCAAGACAGATGCTGCAGGCCGATTTGGATGCGGAGCGCGCAACAATTGACCAGTACCGGATGCATATTAATATGATTGCTGACAATTATATAAACGACGTTCTGGAAAGAATTATCAAAGATGAGGAATACCATGTGATGATGCTGCAATTTTTATTGAAAGAAGTATAAGGACGGGACAAATCGGAGTTTTTTGTCTGTCAAAGAAATCCCCCCTTCTAAGTTGTAAAGACGACAGTGGGGGTCAGGGGATTTCTTTGTATCGAGTAGAGTGCAAGGGTTATTTAGCAAGCTGTGATGGCAGCACAGGGATATAAATTTCTTTTGATGTGCGTTGGCCCTGTGCGGGATACAACAGAAATTATAGGCGGCTTTGTACAGGTTTTGATGGTTGTGCGGATGGCTTATAAATTGACAAATTCGTGCAAGCGGGGACAGGACTTTTCCTGTGCGTCCGTCTATAATTGAAATTGCAAGGAGGATAAAACAGAATGTCGATACAGTTGATACAGCGGGCGATCTGCTATATGGAGGAGCATATTTACGAGGATATGGATTATGCGGATATCGCAAAGTATGTGGCAATGTCCAGCTATAATTTTCACCGGATGTTCAGTTTTGTTGCGGGGATGACAGCCAGCGAGTATGTCAGGAACCGCAGACTTACACTGGCAGCATTGGAACTTCAGACAACAGATATATCGGTGCTTGACGCTGCATATAAGTATGGCTATGAAACTCCGGAAAGTTTTTCCAAGGCCTTTTCAAGATTTCATGGTTCAACTCCAAAGCAGGCAAGACAAAAAGGTGCAAAGCTCCGTTTGTTTAATCCCCTTGCAATAAAAATTATATTGGAAGGTGGCAGCATTATGGATTACAGGATTGAGCACAGAAAACAGCAGCGTTTTATTGCACTGGTCAGGGCATTTCCGAACGAGATTATCAACGATGACAACGATCACAGTATTCCCGATTTCTGGGCGGAATGTTACGGGAATAACCGGATTGAGCCGATGAAATCGCTCCGTATTAAGGGAAAGAGGGATCTGTATGGTCTGTGCAGTCCGGTCGGGAACGGTGATACGCATTTTAATTACGGAATCGGGGTTATTCTTGATGGGGATACGGATTCTGCTAAATCGGAACAGCTTTTAAAGGAAGGTTATACCATATGGGAAACAGAGCCTGCGGATTATGCGGTATTCCAGTGTTTCGGTTCTGACGGGGGCTGTCTGGCTGAAACATGGAGCAAGTTTTTTAAAGAGTTTGTCCCTCAGACTGGCTACACGCAGACGGACGATACAGATTATGAGATTTATTTTGAACATGGGGAAGATGGTCTGTTTTGTGAACTGTGGGTTCCGGTTAAAAAGGACTGAATGCAAAGCAGCTATCCATTTTATCTGCTAATGCGGTGTATGGGTAAATGAGGTTATTCATTTTGGTGGATGCAGATGTTTTGACGGGGCAGTTATATTATCTGGATGCAGGGATTGGGACTGACCCGCTTGATGTGAATTTTAAAAGCCGGGGCTCACGCAAAAAGCGTGCAGCCCTGGCTTTTAAAATACTCTATTTTTTCTTCGAGCTGTGACAGGGGGATGTCCAGTTTTTTTGCCAGGCATCCCCGGCAGAGAAAGGAGTCCTTCGCCCCCCTGTTTACGAATTTCTTATATGCCCCGATATCATTTTGCGCAAGTTCTTTACCGCAGGTTATGCAGGTATTCATTTCCTGTCAACAACCTTGGCGCGGAATACAGCGCAGTCAAATGGCTCGAGTTCCCAAGAGATGCTTGCGTTTGCCGTGTTTGCTTCTTTTCCTGTCCAGATATCGGCAAGTTTTAATGTTTTTCCGGTGCTGTGCGGCAGACCTAGTTCATCCAAGTTAAAGCGCGAAACGGCCTTCTCGCTGCCGAGGTTAAACAGCCCTATTGCGATATCGCCGCCTGCAAGGTTCTTAGCGTAGGCGGTTACACTGTCCTGCCAGATACCCTTGATCGGGTAAGGCTGGCGGCAGGCGGTATCCTGGTTGATGGCAAGCAGTTCCCTGTTTGTGAGGACAGCTTTTGTCTGTTCGCTCATTTCGCGGATATCGCATCCGACCATAAGAGGGGAACCCATAAACGCCCAGATCGAAAAGTGGGTGCGGTACTGGATATCACTGCATCCGGACAAGCCGACATTGCCCTTTCCGTGCATGCCGACAATCAGCATGTCCATATCGTTAAAGCAGCCGACACCGTTGTAAGGGAGTAGGTTTGCCTGCTGTTTGGTCAGGTCTTTTACGGAATCCCACTTGTCAAATATATCGCCCGTGGAACGCCACATGGAAGCAGCAGTTGTTTTGATCCATTTATGTGTTTCGTCCGCACCCCATGAGCAGGCGGAAAATAATATGTCGCGTCCGCAGTTTTCAAGTGCCAGTCCCATGCGGCGGTAGAGGATTTCTCCTGGGATAATCGGGCTGTGGTAGCAGTAATCGTATTTCAGGAAGTCAACTTCCCATTCTGCAAATGTGGCGGCATCGATAAATTCATGTTCAAAGCTTCCCGGATAGCCGGCACAAGTCAGATTGCCCGCGCAGGAATACATACCAAATTTTAATCCTTTGCTATGTACATAGTCCGCCACAGCTTTCATCCCGTTCGGGAATTTTGCAGGGTCTGCCACGAGGCGGTCGTTTGCATCGCGCTCCCTGAGTGACCAGCAGTCATCGATAACCAGATATTCATAGCCCGCGTCACGCAGACCGCTCTCAACCATGCAGTCCGCTGTTTGTTTTATCAGTTCTTCACTGATATTTGCCCCAAAGGTATTCCACGAATTCCAACCGAGGGGTGGTGTTAGTTTAACCATTGTCATTACCTGTCCTTTCGGAAAATAATTGTTCCGGATACATTTCCAATTATAAGGGGAAATGGTATGGGAAGTCAAGTGCCGGAGCGGATTCTGAAATTCTTCTGATTTAAATAAGCTTATTGTTGCTCTCTTTTGATTTTGGGGTGTTTGTTTCAAAATTGAATTGGGCGGGAAGCCATTTCTATCACATCAATGCTGCTCCAAATGCTGCAACCACATCTTCACTATCCCGCCCTGTGATCGTTCTGCCTGTAGCCGCTTCAATGGCATCTAACAATCTTTTTGCCCGATTTAATATAAAATGATCGAAATCATCGGCTCTACAAAGTTGCGAATCAATCCAGTGGGATTCCAGATATTGATCTAGTGTTGAGGCATTAACTTGGCCACTGGTTTCTATTTTTGACAGATATTTGGACGGGGCAATACCGCCAATTGCTCGGTTCGTACTATAAGAAATGGGAGTCTTGTTGATAATGCTATTCCACTTTTGCTTTGGTAGTTTTTTACTTTCACAATAATCTTTGGGGAAAATGTGATGGATATCAACATTTTCCGACTTGTAAACAGTAAAGTCCATGTCTCGCCCACTGATAAAGTCTTGACCATGATTTTTCAAAATCAGAGCCATGATCCCCTTGTATGCAGCGGACTGTCTGGACTGCATAGAAAGCAGACGAAGAGGATTAAAATACGATTCTTGACAGGTCTTGGGGAGATCGGGACTGCCTGCGACCCAGTCCAAAACCTGAACAATATCGTTTGCATAGCGGGTTTCGTTGGCCGAACCATATAGCTCGCCAAATACTCCGCACCAGTACCACTGCTTGATTTTGTTTTTTACATTTGTCACTTTGATTTGATTCCTAGCTTGCAAAACCGTACAGAGAGCCGCTAGGGGAATTAACTGTGTTGTATATGGAAGGTCACGGCTTACAAAAATTCGCTCTTCCTGCAAAATTTTCTCAGCTTCAACAAATCCGGTCGTTAAATCATCCGCAAATGTCAGATAATCTTGCAAGGAGAGATTTAAGACATCTTTCTTTTTGCAGCTTACCGTACCTCCCCTTTTATAGGAGGCTAACAGAGTTAGCGCAGTTAAGAAATCTGTTGCGGTAATAACGGAGAGAATATCACCATTAAAATATTTTTCTCTGCGCGTTTCCCAGTCCTTGCGCAGCTCAAAGTCATCCATCGCAAAGACCGCTGTTACCAACTCAAACACGGTTAAGCTAACACCACCTGTGTTGACGTTCTCAAATACACGGCATACAGCTTCCTTCGAGGTTCCCTTATCCAGCGTAATAACCGGCATAACATAACGCTGTACCATTGTGATTATTTCGGTACTGAATGTAAGGAATAACTGCGCTGCATTTGGGTCAAAATTGTAGTAAGCTTGATATCCGTTTTGCCATACCATCACTTTGGCAAAATCGAGAATTTGATTGAGAGGAAACAGTTTTTTCTCATACTCTTTATCTGGAGATGACAGATCAAGATCAATACTGCGGCCAAAATTTGAAGTTACTTTTCTTGTTTCCGGAACAGAGATTATCACTTCATCATCATCCGCATTAGGATCCAGAGCCTTTTCAATGTTGATATAGTAGTATCGGTCAATTTCTTTGCCTTTGTCCGTTCTTGTGTGAACAGGCTTCGTGCTAAATAATGCGGAGTAGAGGGATGTTAGCCTTTGCTGACCATCCAAGATCAATTCGCTGGGGATAATATTTTGTCCAGTGCAAGCTGCACCTTCTATTGGACGATACTGAAAGCGGATGCTTGTATTTCCATATTCCAAAAACATAGCTGCTCCTACCGGGAATCGATGGATAACGCTTGCAATCAAGGACTTGATTCTTCCGTCATCCCACACCCAACTCCGCTGAAAATCAGGAAGTTGTGCTAATCCTGTGTCAACGGCCTGCATTAAGTCTGTAATTTGCCGATCGTTTGTCTTCATGGTAAAATCCTCCTGTGGATTATTTTACAGCGATTATATCAAAACGCAGGTGCTTTTACAACAGAGTTTTTCATTGACGCGGAACTTTCAAGCTATCCAAGTATAGCTTTGTATCGGATTCGGCACCTAAGTTGCAAAAAACAGGTCTCTGGCGGTCACGCCGGAAATGAGGAACTTACGGGGGCACTGCCGAATACACTTATCGAAAAGATTACCATAGGCGAACCGCAGGACGAGGAAGGCATACAAGAAGTAAGGATTTATTAAAAATTCATAGGGTGTATAAGTGCGGGGACATATTTATTAATGGGAATGTGCATTTAATCATGTATCGGCGAGTATGTCCTTTTGAGAAGGAACATTGTGATACATGGAACTTTTTGCTTATATCGGGGCAATTAATGATTAGTTACAATTTAAAATGGCGGAAAATGGTGCACAGAAGATGGAAGTATTTGATACATCAAGCCGGCAATATGGGTATGTTTATATGTAGGTAATATCCTGTTGGATAAGTTGGAATCTTGATTGCAAACGCTGCCCGGAAATGATATAATATATGCAAAGTTGGTATTATATTAATTTTTGGAGGAACTGTTGGGAGTAGAACGGATGGGAGTTCCTTTAAGGGATAGGGGGATAGGGGGATGGGAGGGCGGATGCGGAACTAAAACAGCAGGAGCCCGTACAGACCGGAAGGAATTACTGGGAGCGGAGCGGACAGGAGTTCCTTCCAAGGTTGAGGGGATGTGAGGGCGGATGCGGAACTAAAAATGGAGGAAGGGGCATGGCGCGGACAGTTGCGATCGGAAGACAGGATTTTGAGGGGATTATAGAAGGCAATTATTTTTATGTTGACAAAACACATTTTCTGCGTGAATGGTGGGAAAACGGCGACAGCGTAACACTGATTACCCGTCCAAGACGATTTGGGAAAACGCTTACGATGAGCATGGTAGAGCGGTTTTTCTCTGTGAAGTACGCGGGGCAGGGGGAGCTATTTTCCGGGTTAAATATCTGGGA
>CAJTOR010000085.1 GCA_910577675.1 uncultured Lachnospiraceae bacterium | reverse complement strand
GCTTAAATAAAGGATTCTTGCGATATGATGTTAAAAAGAAGTGTCAAACACCCGGGGGCTGGGCGTTGAGGAGGATATTAACAAGGCGGTGGGCTTTTTAAAGAAAGCCACGAACAGCAAGGAGGCGAAAGAGGAGCTTTTACATTATAAAAAATCGCTGTTTGGGAAGTGGAGCCACAGATAAACGGGTAAATTAATCCACAATAGAGATTTATCTTCCAGATTATCTTCCCCCCCTTGACAACTGATCCGAACCGCGTTATACTTATTTCCAACATAATTTCATAAACATTGCTATGAGAAGAAATAGTAAGAATCATGATGCTTTACAGAAAGCTGCCGGTTGATGAGAGGCGCAAAGACGAAGATTCCGAATACATCTTTGAGCATCGCACCGAACGGGATTTTTTCTGCAAGTAGGCTGCGACGGTTCCCGCGCCCGTTACAGCGCTAGAGTATCACCAGAAATCAGTCCTGCTTGGTTCCGCATTTCACTGATTTTCTGCGTACTTAAAGAGGTCGGCTGCGCGAGCAGACGATAAACTGAGGTGGTAACGCGATATTTTCGCCCTCTGCATTTTGCAGGGGGCTTTTTTTATGCCCGAAAAAACAATTGCAACCATAAACGTTTTTCTTTGTGCAGGCATTGTAATATGAGCCTAGGGGGTTTGCAAGATGGCATGCCGCATTTGCCTATATCGAGTTTACTCGAATATAGGCAAGTAAGGCAGACTATCAAGAACTTTTACAAGACCTCCGCCACCTCCTAAACGCAGTTAGTTCCCGCTTACTACAACTTTAGGGCTTTATTTATGAAATTATATTGGTTTGCCCAACTACCGGGAAAATTAATACAGTGTTTCCAAGTCCGCGAAAAAGCAAACCAACTACAAAATATAACCGCCGCTCAAAGCGGCAGAATGTGAGGAATTCAAATGGAACAGACAGTCAACTGCAATACCACCGCCGACGATACGGAAGCGCTTGTCAGGGAACAACTTAAAATTATTAAAAAAGGGGCTTTGGAAATTATACAGGAAGATGAGCTTGCTGCCAAATTGCGCCGCTCGTTAACTACCAAAAAACCTCTTACCATCAAACTCGGACTCGACCCGAGCGCCCCGGATATCCACCTAGGGCATACGGTTGTACTAAGGAAAGTGCGCCAGATGCAGCAATTCGGCCACCGCGCTGTTATTATTATCGGGGATTTTACCGGAAAAATCGGTGACCCGACCGGACGGTCAAAAACCAGGAAACAGCTTACCGAGGAACAGGTTCGTGAAAATGCAGCAACCTATATGGAACAGATTTTTAAAGTGCTTGACCGCGAAAAAACACAGGTTCTTTTCAACAGCGAGTGGCTGGCAAAACTTGATTTTGAAGCGGTTATCCACCTAGCAGCAAGCACCACTGTAGCAAGGCTTTTGGAGCGGGAAGATTTCTCAAAGCGCTACCGCAATAATGAACCGATTGGTCTGCATGAATTTTTCTACCCGCTGATGCAGGCATACGATTCCGTGCAGATCAACGCGGATATAGAACTGGGAGGAACCGACCAGACCTTCAATATCCTGATGGGGCGTACCCTGCAAAAATCCGTGGGGCAGGAATCGCAAATTGCAATCTTTATGCCACTTTTGGAGGGTCTTGACGGCGTGGAAAAAATGAGCAAGAGCCTCGGGAACTATATTGGTGTCGATGAAGCGCCGGAAATCATGTTTAAAAAAGCAATGGAAGTACCTGACAACTTGATTTTGCGCTACTTTAACCTTGTAACCGACCTGCACCCGGATGAAATTGCACAATTGTCAGAAAGGCTCTCCGCCGGGGAAAATCCGCGCCAGATAAAACTTTTGCTGGCGGAACATATCACCGCGCTATACCACGGCGAAGCGGAAGCTGCAAAAGCAAAAGACTACTTCCTTTCTGTTTTTACCGCAGGAGAATTGCCAAAGGATATGCCACATGTAACCGGCACGGGCGAGGAAACCACCCTGCTTGACCTTATCCCGCACCTGACTTCGGGCGGTTTTATCTCTTCCGGAAGTGAATTCCGCAGGCTCGTAAAACAGGGCGGGGTTTCGGTAAACGGGGAACGGGTCAACCAGCTTGACACCCCGCTGACCACTATGGAAACAGTGCTTAAAATTGGTAAGAAGACCTTTGTATGTTTTGATTTGCCTAAGCAAAATGACAGGTAGAGGGAAGTCATATGCTCAAAAAAGAGGGGGGAGCTTTAGGCTCTCCCCCTCTACATAACCTTTCGCTTCTGCTGTATTCCCGCTGCCGCAACCGCTGCCTTCACGGGCAAAAAGCGCGCCCCCACCGCAGCAAATTTCATCAGGAGCGTCGGTACAATCACCGTCTTTCTCTTCTGGAACATCATATCAAGTGCATAACCCGCACAGAAGCCCGGGCGGATTCCCTTCAACGCAAATTCCACGTTTGCCACCATATTGAACTCGGTATCCACCGGTCCCGGGCAAAGACATCCAATGTATACCCGGCTGCCAGCCTCCTTCAATTCCTGAGCCACCGCGCGCGTCAGGCTTGTAACATAAGCTTTTGTCGCGTAGTATGTCGCCATATACGGCCCCGCCGGGAGCAGCCCCGCAGCGGAAGCCACATTGAGCAAATACCCGCTGCCCCGCTCCTCAAAACGCCTTATCATGCGCTTAGTCAGAAGATGCAGCGCCGCAACATTCAACCGTATCATATCAAGGTCTTTGTCAAGATCTGTTTTTACAAATTTCCCGCAATCACCGAAACCAGCGTTGTTGATAAATACCTCAACATCCTTGTCGCGAAGCCACTCACACAATTTCTCACATTCCGCCCTCTGTGTAAGATCTGCCACACAGATCTCACACCGCGTCTTTTTCCCAAGCCGTCTGTAAAGCTCTTCCAAGCGCTCCTTTCGCCTCGCCACCAGCACAAGGGCATAGCCCCTCGCCGCAAGCCGCCTGGCAAATTCTGCTCCTATACCGGAACTGGCACCGGTGATTACTGCATATTTTTCCATTCTATCATCCCTCCGCCAAATCACTACCAGAATTTAACTTCCAATATTTTCCAACAAAGAAGATTATTCAAATATAACCCATTCCCATCCCCGCAGCCTTTTTAAGCTGCATAATCAATATTTTTACCGCGCAGTTTTATGGCTTCCTGCGCTTTTTTTGCCTTCTCGTAAGGATTATTTTCCTTCTCATTCGAAAAACGTATGGTCGTGTTTGTTGTACCGCCTGATACGTAAGTCCGCCCGCACTCAGGGCAGATCGCCGTGTGGATTGTAACGGAAGCATTGACTACCTCGCCGCCCTTTTCCGCCGCCTCCTTATAAGCGTTTGAAACATGTTCGCCCTCGTGTGCGCGCACTGCTGCGCCCGCTGCCTCCGGGGAAATATGCGCCGCCGATTTAAATGAAACATTTTCATCCGACCCATCCTGATATTTGCGCTCCTTACAGGTCTGGCATTCTTCCGGTGATGACTTGCGCCCTGCCTTTTTATGCGCTTCCGGGTTCAGAGTATCCTCTGACGAAACTGGTTTCCCGTAAATCCCATCCTTTGGGGCGCTGCCCTGTGCAAGCGGCATCCCTGTTATATCAAGAATAACCGCTGGCGAGCTGTCCGCCGTACCTGCCGGGGCGTTATTTTCCGCGGATCTCCCGGCACTAATGCCCTCCGCCCCGGAAGATGTCCTGTCCCCTGCCAATACATTCCCCGTTCCGTCCATTCTGTCAAAAGTCCCGGTATTTCCCGCCTGCGCCATCCTGCTGCCCGTATTATACGCAAGCGCACCCATCGGATAATAATTCCTGATTCCTGTAATTCCCATATCCCCTCTCCTTTCCGTGGTTTTTCCACAGGTTCGTATCTTTCCCTAATCATAGCATATTTGCTTATCAACGTCAAACATTTCTGCATGTATTTTCCTATTATATCTTATTGGTACCTCCCTCTTTCCCACCTCATAAAATCCTAAGTTCCCCCAGGATCTCCCCTCTTTCTACAGCGAGAGCCGCAATTTTTCCCTCCCCGCGGGATTTTCACGCGATTTTTGATTTTCCTCTTGTATTTTCCAAAAAACTATCTTACAATGAATCTGTTTCCCTTCCCCAGAGGAAGTTTTAAGAAAATTTAGTCAGAAAGGCATCACATTCCATGAAAAACAAACTCTCCACCAACGAATTATGGCGCTTTTTGATGGTCGCCGCAGGCACGGTTTTATTCTCCGCTGCCATCAATCTTTTTCTAACCCCGCTAAAGCTTTATAACGGCGGCGCACTCGGTATCTCACAGTTAATTCGTACTGTCCTGGTTGACCGGCTGCAAATAATCAATGCGCCAAATATTGATATCTCGGGTATCATATATTTTCTGCTCAATATACCATTATTTTTGCTTGCCTACAAAGGAGTCAGCCATCTTTTCTTTTTGAAAACTGCAATGTCCGTGGCGCTGACCACCTTTATTGTAACCGTCATCCCGATCCCGAACCCGCTGATTGTGGAGGAGCCCCTGACCTCCTGTGTGATTGGCGGCCTGATGTACGGCGTGGGCGTGGGACTTTGCCTGTATGCCGGGGGCTCCGGGGGCGGCACCGATATCCTCGGTATCTATTTCAGCAAGCGCTACCGCAATTTCAGCGTCGGCAAGGTCAATATCATTATCAACGGCACAATCTATCTGGTCTGCGCGCTGATGTTCGACTTACAGACCGCCATTTACTGTATTATCTACGCGGCTCTTTCCTCCTTTGCGGTTGACCGCGCACACTCGCAGAATATTATGATTCAGGTGACAATTTTCACCAAAAAGTCAGGTGTTGCCGAGGCGATTATGAAGGAAATCTACCGCGGCGTGACGGAATGGAAGGGCGACGGCGCTTACACGCACGAAGAAACCAATATTTTAGTTACGGCGATTTCAAAATACGAGATCAATCTGGTGCGCCGCACGGTGCAGAAAATTGATCCAAATGCATTTATCATCTACAATAAAATACTCAATATCGACGGAAATTATTTAAAAAAACTTTAACACAGACCTGGTTTCTCAGCCTTCTGTTTTTGCATTTTGTGCATGTTTTTTTTAACAGGGGGTATATTACTTACAAATACAGAGCCGTTATCCCGCCTGTTAAAAACGGAATAACGGCTCTGTATTTATGTATTAATCAAGCTGGTGCGCCCAGTCAATTCCCGGATAGAGTTTACCTGTGCGGATAAAGTATTCAACCGCCTTAACCCCCTCTTCAATATCCATTATAGCCAGATACTTTTCAACCGGCGATTGACCGCCACTTTCAAGAGGTGACCATTCCTCTGTTCCGGCAAACTGGGCATTGTAAGAGTAATAACAATCATTGTCCGAACTATATGCGAGTGCCAGCCACTCACGATCGCAAAGTACTTCCAAGTTGTCATCCTCACCATAGGGAATTAAAGACAAATTGATTTCTATTCCTTCCGGAATTTCCTCAAGTATCTTTGATATTAATGATTCGGTAATTTCTTCTTCCTCATACTCCCCGTCATCGCTCGGATAATACGCAATATGCTTGACACAGATCGCCTTAGGATCAAAAGTCACTTCCACATTCTTTTTTGGAATAATTTCAAGTTCCATTTTCTACTTTCCTTTCAATTACTGGTTTAAGCCATATGCAAAATTTTGTACCGGATGGAGCGCATTAATCATCCTCTTTCCCCACGACCGTTACCGTACAGCTATATGTTTCCCCGTAAATCGTTGCTGTCACCACAGCCACCCCCTCTTTCTGTGCTGTCAGCATCAGGTCTGAAAAGTGTTCGCCCGCCCCAATTCCAAGCACCTTAGAATCACTGACAGCCCAATTCGCTTGTGCACCGCTGTTAAAGCGCAGTACATATTCCTCCCCAATATGCAAAATCAGTTCTGTCGCTTCCAGCCGAAGAGCCTCCAACTTCCATCCATTCCCTTTTGCTATCCGCACTAGGGAACATGATTCGGATAAATCCGTTGTATAAAAGCAATATCCGCCCATGTCAAAATTCTCATCATCGATATGCTCAAATAAATTGCCTACATTCTTGGCATCCGGCGGAAATGTCAGCTTTTTATGCCCCGTACCATAATAATAGAAAACACCATCCCCCAGCGTACATCCTTGCGGTATTGTAATATCCTCCAGATTACAACAGCCGCTGAAACACCTCATCGACATGTTTTCAAGACACTGTGACAAACGAACCTGGCGCAATCCGGAACAGCCATTAAAAGCTCCCTCTCCAAGCCATACTACAGAATCCGACATAAAAATCCTTTCCAGACTGCCACAGCTCTCAAAAGCCCCATTCCCAATTTGTAATACACTATCCGGAAATGTTACACTGGTAATCTTCCCATTCCTTACAAACGCCCGATCCAGAATGAATTTTATCCCCTCCGGTATCTCTACAGTCCCCTTTGCATGTTGCCCGGAAATCAAAAGGACACCCTGGACAAAAAGTCCTGCACCATCCGTCAGATATTTTTCAAACACCGGAGTGTTCTCTAATACCCTGTCTCCAATACTTTTAATTTTTTCCAGACCTGTTATTTCCTGTATTCCCGCTGCCCAGAATGCCTCCTCCCCAAGTTCCTCGACGGATGTTAAGTCAACCGTTCTCAAATTTTTACACCGACTAAACGCAGCCCACCGCACTACTTTCACCAGATGCAAATCGATATCTTCCAAACTATCACACCGTTCAAAGGCACAATCCCCAATTATTTCCAATGTATCTGGAACAATAACCTCTTTCAGATTGCTGCAATCAAAAAAAGCAGATTTCCGGATTACTTTTAATCCTGCCGGCAACTGGATACATGTGATCTCTTTATTATTTGCAAATGCATTTTCTCCGATCGTCAATATACCTTCCGGCACCACAACTTCCTTTTCTGAACCCTGATAACGAATCAATGTGCCGGATACCACAACAAACTCTTCCGGAAATTCCTCTGTGACAACGTCTGAAAAGACCTGCTGTGCAGAAAGGACTTGCTGTTGTGCCACACTTCCTGTTTCAGTCCCTATTTTTTGTAATATCTGCACACTTTCCGAATTCTCCATCTCTTTACTTGCTTTTCCGGTACAACTTTGTAAAAATATAAAGGATAATAACAACACAAATATTACAAATTCTTTTTTCATCATTACTTTCCTCACAATTAATTTGCTATAAATAATATTAAATCTATTATCCGATAGCTATCATAAAGTTCATCCTTATATGATAGTTATCGAATACAAGTCATCTACTTCAATTGGTTCTGGCTTACCTTGTCCAAAAATGTACTATAACTATTATAAACGCCTGCATCTACAGCTTTTACATAATTATTTAAATAACCCAACTGAAAGCTTCCATCATATCCATTCGATATTGCAATATAGTCCAAAGCACTTCCCAATTGTTTACGAGAAGCATTAATAACTAATTTTTTAGCGACCTGAGATGCGCATTGATAACGATTTGGAGATACATCGTTATCATCTGCGTTAGGATGATCAATCCGTTTCCCATTTACATACGCGCTATGTGCAAAAGCATCTGTTGCTGTATGGAGTGCCATTCCGTAAATAAACAATGCTTTATTATGGTTTGTCACTGTATTACCTTGCAACAAATTCCCCCACGAAACTTCACCTTGCAATGAATCCTCCTCATACCTTATGCCAGTCGAAGTGAAATTATCCTTAATCGCATTCGGTATCTTGGTGGTACAAGTACCACCACATGGACATCCTGAAACACAAGAAAAGCTAAGTGGAGACACACTAAGCAAACTTTGCCCTTTTTCTGCTGCAACAGCATAATGCGTCAAAAATACATAACTATAAACATAGTTTGAATAATAATCTGTTGTTGTGTTTGGTATTACATGCCTATCAAATCCGTGCCAAACTGAGTTGCGTTTCATTCCGCCAATATAGGTATCTGGCGCTACTGCTCCAATTTTTAATACCTTCATTTCATCAGAAGCAAGGTACGCCCCATTGGTATTTGCATTGCCTGCCAATGTTTCATGTTTCGATGGTGCCCAGCTTCCCTCAACATACACCACACCCTCAAACTCTTCCACCGGCTTCTCATTCACATCAAGCGCCCCATCTTCCACAGCCGCCCCGACCTGCTCATTCAGAACATCCGCATCCACTGCATACACTTCCCGGAATGCATCGAACTGGCTTAACGCGAATTCAAGGTCTACCAATC
>CAJTOR010000084.1:8376-8629 GCA_910577675.1 uncultured Lachnospiraceae bacterium | reverse complement strand
AATGCTTGGATATGCAATTGGATATAGAGACCACCCTATTAAGATACTGTATGAGAATGGAGTTAAGGTTACAATCAATACCGATGACCTGCTGATATTTGACAGTTCGATTGAAAACGAGTACCTATTGCTTTATCGGGCAGGGACGCTAAGTGCTGGTCAATTGGATGAAATACGAAAGAATGGGTTAGACATCCACTCAGAAGATGAATTATAGAGATGCGAAATTCCAGTTTGTTGATTAGAGTGGTGG
>CAJTOR010000084.1:0-8366 GCA_910577675.1 uncultured Lachnospiraceae bacterium | reverse complement strand
GAGGACAACAAATTGATATTTTCCTTGTTAATGTTATTTATACATGGTGCTAGCACCATGTAATATGGTTGGATAAGGAGAAAATGGGTATTTTGCTAATGGCTCTATTTTGGCTCTAAAATTTTTCAAAACAGTAAATAGGTAGTGCTAAATCAGATAATATGATGAATAATAAGCAGGAAAACGCAGTAAAAACATTCAGATTTCATTTCCGAAAGCTCGACGAAGGAGGACAATGTTATGAGCAAAAAGCGTTATCAGATTTCCCCCATTGAATTTATTCAGTGGGCGGAACCACTGTTCGGTTATAGAAAGGGGAAAGCAACAGGGTTTTCCGAGAAGACAGTCGCCTCCTATGAGGAGGAGGCAGGGATACACCTTCCCGCTGCCCTGCGGGAATACTATCTCGCCTGCGGCAAGGCCAGTTTGAACTGCGCGCTGCATGAGATATTCGTTCCTGACAAAAAGGCCAAACTCTTTAAAAAGCGCCTGACCTTCTCTTACGATCATATTGACTGGGACTTAGAGTATTTCAAAAAAGCAGGAGAAGAGGATTATGAAGAGTTGGCGAAGCTGCGTGTCCTGCCGCGGGAGCGGTGGGGCGAGGTTACAGGAAATTATCTGCTGTTCTGGTGCGAAAATCAGGGCTGTTGGTACGCGGGCATCAAAGCGGAAGATCTGACTAGACCTAACCCAGCGGTGTACTACAACGACCAGGACGATGTGTATAGCTGGGCTCCATTTTCCGATTCCGTTCAATCCTTCCTCTTGAACATCATACTTTTAAATCTGGAAGCAAGGGTCAGACCTGACAGGATCGATGACTCTGCCGAAATACAAAAGGTTCTGGCCGGGGGCGGTGTAGACTTCCAGCGGCTGTGTGAGCCATATCCTTTCCCCGGCGGGCGCTTCTGCCATACCTGCCTAGATACCGTGACCAATACGCTGTATGTCTATGGTGAGGAGGCGGAGGGTCGTCCTGCCTATTTGAAGGTATTCAAGCCGAAGAAGGAAGAATAGGCTGCTTCCAGTTTGTGGGGGATTTCATCTTTTGGGTGAAATCCCCCTTGACAAATGCCCTCACGGTTCACAATGCTGTTACCTGGCAGGCCTTGTATGTATTTGCTGTCATATGTTCATTCCTCCTGCAATGAACGCCCGACAAACAGTATATAGCGCACTTATCCCATCTACCAAAAATATGAAACTATCGCCTTGTGACATTTATTTGCTTGATATTAACGACGCAGGAACAGAAATTATTAAATAAAAATACAATCGCCTTAATCTGCGGCATGACAGCAAAAGAGAAAAAGCCAGCGTATAGAAGAGGTATTTACACACACCTATTCTTATACGGCGGCATATATAATCATTTACTGACTGCAAGCGTGATTTTCATATCATGAACAGTGATAATCGTTTTTTTCTTGCACTTAGGACAATAGAGAGGAAAGTTTCTCATCTCGGTATCTTCTTGTATCATTGTTCGAGTTTTCTTTCCACAGGCTGGATATCCATTGTTGCTTACTCGTTTCTATTATCCTTCGTTTGAAACAAGTTCTTATTCATTTTTACATTATATCTATCTATACTAAACTATACTATTCATATAACTGAAAAATTGAAGCGAAAATCCCAAGTATATGATAAAGTGTGACACTGTGTCAAAGTCAAGAAGGAATATTTTTATTTTACATGAATGGGAGGTTGTGTGCAAGTGGGGGATATGGTATAATAATGGAAGATATTGTATGAATATCAGAACTTGGACTTGCAAACGGTATTTTTATTTGACCGAATACAGAAGGGAGTGCCCGTAGATAAAGAGGATGTAGACAGACTGCGGGCATTGAAGCTGGCGGAAGGCAGGATGACAAGCAATTTGTATCATGAAATTAGGGATACGGAATAATTCGATAATTTGTAATAAATTTACCCAATCAGTATTCAAAATTTATTTAAGATACATAACATCATTTAAATAAGGCTTTCCCTACTTAATCTGTGAGGAATTATGTACTACTGAAATTAAAGTGGAAAAACATATTGCGGATGAAATAAATAGATAATCGTTTTTGGGGGTTATGCCAATGGTTTTACAAAATGAAATATGTCGCATTGAAATCAATATTGATGAAACATACACCGTTGACTCGGCAGATAACCGCCACTATGATATAACACTGAATCCAAGGGATTATCGGCACAATGATTTTTCAAAAACATTGGCAATTCAGATTGACTTATACTCAAGAAAATACCAAATAGCGCTGATTGGGTCATACTATTCATACGAATCGGATTGCGCCATCCTTAAAGATGATATCCTTACGATTCTGCAAGATGACATGATAACACAGATAAATATTATCAATGCCTCTGTTATTCGTAATGTTTTGCTTGACTGTTTAGGTTGTAACTTTGCAATTTATCAGATAAAAAAAGGGTATATTGTTTACGGGGAAATTGAAATTACAATGTTGAATTTTGATTTTGAAAAGCAATGGTCATTTTTCGGAAGAGATATATTTGTATCTATTTCAAACAGGGAGGCATTCACAATAAATGAGAATTCGATTAGCTTATTCGACATTGAAAATAACTACTATGAAATAGATTTTGACGGAAAGCAAATCGTATAATTTCCAGGTTGTAAATATTTTAGCCTATCAAAGAAGCCCCTTGCTTTTAAGTTGTAAAGATGAAAGCGGGACTTCTTTGTGCCAGGTGGGGTGTAAGCCCAACTGAAAATCTGCGTGAGCAGCATGGATATGAAATTCCTTTTTCATAAGTGCAAAATTAGTAATTAAATACAAAGATATGTATTATAATTTGCATTTTGTGCAGCACAAAATTATTCCCTGAAGGATTGGAAAATCCGGGGAGGAACAAGGCGGAGGACATGGTATATGACAGAAGAAATTTGATGCGGTTGCCTTGCTCTTTTTGCATATGGAATGGAAAAATAAGTTCATACGGGGGAACTGTGAAAGTTTTTATGAAGAAAGCCTGTATTTATGCTGGTTTTAAATTTAGTTATTACATAAAAGAATTATTATTTGAGAAAGGGGCAAAACAAAATGGAGGATGGAACAAACATTATAACCTATGACACAGAATACTGGACGGGAGGGTTCAATATCGGGAAATGCCTTGCTTCCGCCAAGTCCGGTTACGCACCCGCGCAGTATGAAATTGGTCAGTGCTATAAGCGCGGTGTACATGTAGAAAAGGATTTTGCCACCGCGGTGGAATGGTTTGTCAAGGCAGCAAACCAGGGCAATGCGGCAGCACAGCGAAGCCTCGGTTACTGTTACGAAAACGGTGAGGGTGTCCCGCAAAGCTGGGAGAAGGCGCTATACTGGTATGAGGAGGGCGCAAAAGGGGGCGACGCGGACGCACAGCAGAATATCGCGAATTGCTATCGGTTTGAGAAGGATGTTGTGGAACCCGATTATGAGAAGGCGGTTTACTGGTATACGAAAGCCGCAGATCAGGGGCATATCGGCGCGCAGAATAATCTCGGTGTCTGCTATAAACTGGGGCTTGGTGTAAAAAAGGATGTGAAGAAGGCATTTTACTGGTATAAGCAGGCCGCCGAAAAAGGGGAAACCAACGCTCAGTATAATCTGGGACAGTGCTACCGCAATGGTATCGGTGTGAAACAAAACAGCGAGGAGGCGGTGTACTGGTACAAGAAGGCAGCAGATCACGGCAATGTTGACGCAACGGCGAACCTTGGGGTGATGTACGCGACAGGGGATGGAGTCGTGCAGGATCATAGTATGGCGGTTGCCCTGTACCGCCAGGCGGCTGATATGGGTTCGGCGCATGCCCAATATAACCTTGGATGCTGTTATGCAGATGGGGAGGGAGTGGAACAGAACTATAAGCAGGCAGCTTACTGGCTTGAAAGAGCGGCGGAGCAGGGAGATGCCGATGCCCAGTATTATCTTTCCGATCTTTATGAGTATGGAAAGGGTGTGGAACTTGATGAAAAGAAGGCGATGGGATTGTGCTTAAAAGCGGCGGAGCAGGGGCATGCTGATGCGCAGTATTCCGCAGGCCATAATTATCATGCCGGGAACCTTGTTGAAGTTGATTTTAATAAGGCTGTCTATTGGTATCAGAAGGCTGCCGACCAGAAAAATGCGGAAGCACAGTGCTGGCTTGGACTTTGTTATGAGAAGGCGGAGGGTGTTGAGGAGGACTGTGACAAGGCGGTTTTACTGTACAGGAGTGCCGCAGAGCAGGGGTATGATGAGGCGCAGTATTTCCTGGGTAACTGTTACAGGGACATGTATGGTGTGGAGAAAGATCTTGAGCAGGCTGCCGCATGGTATCAAAAAGCTGCTGAGCAGGGACATGCAAAAGCCCAGTACGCTCTCGCGTGTTGTTATGCGGCGGGAGATGGTGTAGAGCAGGACAGGGAACTTGCCTTCACCTGGTATCAAAAAGCCGCCGAACAGGGATATGCCTATGCGCAGGGGGTTGTTGCCAACAGCTACTGGGAGGGTGTTGGTGTTAAAAAGGATTTGGAGAAGGCAGCGTACTGGTATGAGAAAGCGGCAGAGCAGGGGAAGGAGGATGCACAGTATTACCTTGCTCTATGCTATATAAACGGTATGGGTGTAAAACAGGATGTGGACAAGGCGATGGAATGGTGCCTGAAGTCGGCGGAAGGGGGCTATGCGGCAGCGCAGTATTATATGGGGTATTGCTGCCGCTATGGTACGAACCTTGAACAGGACGAAGAGGAAGCGTTTGAGTGGTATGAAAAGGCTGCGGAGCAGGGGAATCTGGATGCACAGTTTGCGCTTGGCGAGTGCTATCAGAATAGTGTCGGGGTGGAAGACGATGAGGATGAGGCATTTAGCTGGTACAAAAAGGCAGCAGAAGGAGGACATGTATCTGCCCAGAATAAGCTTGGTGTCTGCTATACGAATGGTTTTGGCGTGGAGCAGGATTTAAAGAAGGCATTTTCCTGGTTTAAGAAGGCAGCGGATAAGGGGAATGCGTCAGCACAGTTCAATGTGGGACTTTTTTATGCTACGGGGCGCGGTGTAAAACAGGATGTGGACAAGGCGGTTCCATATTTGCAGGCAGCAGCAAAGCAGGGGCATGCGTCCGCACCGGCGTTGCTTGAGAGGCTTGGGTATTAGAGAAGATTAAATCTATCAAAGAGGTTCCATGCTTTTAAGTTGTAAAGATGAAAGCGGTGGGTGGGGGCTTTTTGTGTCAGGTGGGGGATAAGCCCCATCTGGCAAGCCACGGCAGCGGCAGGAGGATTAACTCCTTTGACTATTTTCAATCTCTAGTTTGTGTCTGTGCGCTGCTTGCCGCAAACTTATTATGCGCAAAAAGCAGCGCAGAAATGGAGTGTAAAATGATAGATGGACATATTCATATTGAACGGGGAGCGTACAAGCTTGATTGGATAAATCAATTTGTAAGTAAAGCAGTTGAGATGGAGATTGATGAAATACGTTTGCTTGAGCATTGTTATAAATTTGAAGAGTTTGTTCCAATGTATGATTCTGTGTGTGCATATAGCGAATACGTGAATGCATGGTTTCACAGAAGTGCAGGCGTGCATAAACTCGCAGAATATTTGGAACTTATCGAACGAGTTAGAAACGAACATTTCCCGGTAGAAATCAAGTTCGGACTTGAAATATGCTATTTCAAAGAGTTTGAAAGCTTTACTTTTGAACTTACAAGGGGAAAAGGTTTTGATTTTTTACTGGGAAGCATTCATTTTGTTGATGATTTTTCTTTCGACCATAAAGCCGAGCATTGGATAGGGCATGACGTTGATAAAATATATCGCAGATATTTTGAGGATTCTATCTCATTAGCAAAGAGCAGGATATTTGACGGCATCGGTCATCCGGATGCAATAAAATTATTTGGACATAAACCATCATATTCACTATCGGACTACTATGAAAGTTTAGCTAAGGAACTCTCGAAAAGTAATATGTACGCAGATCAAAATAGTGGTGTCGCCAGGAGGTGCCCTGATACAGCTTCACTTGGCATGGACGGAGAATTGCTTAGAATATTGAAAAAGAATAATGTGAAAATCATTACTTCATCCGATGCACATTGCCCTGAAGATGTCGGATATAAAATTAAGGAACTTAACAGCCTTATAGCAAGTTCCTAAGAAGTTATTGATGGATTCCATTTTTTGAGGCGTTAATGTTCGATGTAAAGCAAAGGGATACTTCTTCAGACTGCGGTGATCCCATCTAACATCCAGAACCAGATGTTTTTGGTTTACAGCGCTGGCATAAATCAGGCTTCAACGTCCAAAGTCGCCTTAGGATGATTAAGGACATAAAGTCCGGATTAATTATTTAAGACAGCTCTTCACCTTTTTGCATAGGTGGGGAGCTATTTTATTTTGCGGGTATTTTTCATAAATTTTTGGGGAGGAGTATAGGCGGGCACATCTAGAAAAAACATTCATATTGATTGCCATATGATACGATTTTATCAAAACGGCGGCAGATAACCTTGGATTTTTTTGATACTTGATTATAAAGTACCTACTCACCATTTTCAATGAATATTTACAGGCTGATTTTTGGTGGGTACATTGATAAGTACATAATTTCGTAGAAGGGGAGATATCATTTTGGCAAATACTATGGTTGCAACTGATAGTTGACATATTGAATGGTGCTGGTTGGTGGTATGCAACCTGGTAAGATGATAAAATTCGTGTATAACAATTATACAAGGAGGAGAGAGAAATGATTTTTGCAGACAAATTGATACAACTCCGCAAAAAGGCAGGCTGGTCACAGGAAGAATTAGCGGAACAAATGAATGTTACAAGGCAATCCGTTTCAAAATGGGAGGGGGCGCAATCTGTTCCGGATCTCGAGAAAATGCTTCGGCTTTCGGAGTTGTTTAGCGTAAGCACTGATTATTTGCTTAAAGATGGGATCGAGGGGGAAGGCGGCAGTATACCACCGGATGAAGTATCTGCATTGAGGCGGGTTTCACTCGAAGAAGCAAATGCTTTTCTTTTTGTAAAAGCCCAAACGTCAAAGTCAATAGCACTGGCAGTTTTTCTATGTGTTTTATCACCCATATGCTTATTGATACTGGGAGCGGTAAGTGAGGTGAAAGGGTATGGATTATCTGACTATGCGGCTGGAGGTATTGGAATGATTATTTTACTTATCTTTGTCGCGATAGCGGTTGTCATATTTATCTCAAGCGGAAGAAAGACAGAGGCATTTGATTATCTGGAGAAAGAAGTATTTGAAACAGAGTACGGTGTAAGCGGAATGGTTGCGGAAAGAAAGGCACGATATAGTACAACCTATACAAGAAGCAATATAATCGGGGCGGCTCTTTGTATTATGGCGCTAATTCCGTTTTTTGCTGGGGCGGTTTTTAATGATGAAAATGAGTTGTTGCTGATGACCATGCTCTCTGTTTCTTTTGTGCTTGCGGGTATTGGCATTGCTTTCTTTATCCGCAGCGGTATTATATGGGCAAGTTACGAGAAGCTCTTGCAGGAGGGTGATTATTCAAGGGCAAAAAAAGAGATACAACCCATTGTAACGGCGATCTCGGTGGTCTATTGGCTCATTGTCACCGCAATTTATTTGGGTTATAGTCTTTTTACTAATAATTGGGGTTATAGTTGGGTTATCTGGGTGGTTGCAGGGGTGGTTTTTCCGGCGGTTGTTGTGGTGACCAATTTATTTTGTAAGAAAAAGGGGGGAAAGTGAAATGATACCTCTAAAGTTGACAGAGAAAACATAAAAATCTGTGACTTTAGGGGTGTTTTCATGTCAAGGAGGCACTCGCCTTAATTTAGGACGGGGTGTCGCTGGAAATATTTACGGGGAAGGTTCTGTCTGTTTTTTTGCGAGTATGGTAAGGAGCATACAATATTATGTGAAAGTTTAATTAGGATATGTAATCAAAGATAACCTGCTTCAACTTGAACAATGATGGATAGAAATTCATGACTGGAGATATAGACTTTGCAATCTTTGTTATTGCAAGATACACATTTTTATGCTACAATGATGAAAAATATGGAAATAAGGACTATATGGCTATTTAAGATTCAACACACATGCAGTAACAATTCAGTTGCATCCTCAAATAATCCAAGGATGGTCACAGTGACAGACACGATGGGATTTTTTGTAACTTTATCCCGCTCCTGTTTCATTTTAGGACAGACAAATTTCGTGGTTGGCATTTTCCAGGCATCATGATGTCGTAAAGACGGCAGGCACCGCATCTTCGTAGAGCGGTGCCTGCCGTCTTTTAGTTGTGCGCCCGGCGGCGCACGTTTCTAACCGGTGCAAGTCCGGAATCCGCCCGGT
>CAJTOR010000083.1 GCA_910577675.1 uncultured Lachnospiraceae bacterium | reverse complement strand
CTCATAGTGCTATTATACATTATTTTTTCTGTTTATGGAAAATTGATTTCCGTGATATTTTTCTTTTTTTATGTATTTTCTATATTCTTTTATGTTAAACTTCTATTTCCTTCCAAGTGAATCGACATCATCGCTGACTTTTTCTGACAAAATCTGATACATTCTATTTTACTATATCGTAATTATTTTATTCTCCAAATAATCACATATCTAATTATAATATATCAACACACTTTGCACATGCAGGGTGTCAGCATATAATTAAGTTTCTGACACCCTTTACAGTAGAGGGGTGGATGGAGGATCAAACAAACATATATATCTTACTACCCCTCGCACTGTACCAATATTGTAGCATAACTACCATTGTTTGTCAATCCAAATTAATGCACTTTTCTAATAAGCAATTGTAGACAATGTGGCGCTAGTGTATATACCAACGCCACATTGTCTACAATCCACTCAATTCTCTAAAAATCAATAAGCAACCAATTTTCATCAATGTAACATTCTTTATACTTTACCTAAGAGAAGCCTATCTACTAACCCACCCCCTCCCCAAACATTCTCCCCCTTTACTGATACCCCTCCCTCACCCTCTCATACTCCTCCCCACTAATTTTTATAACCGTCCCATGCTTAAACCCATACGGAAAACAAAAACTCTCATCCGAACGCACAAATTTTCCATCCGCCAGACTATCCGCTATAAATGGCACGTATCCCTGCCCCTCCCCCGGCACACCATAGTAATCTAAGAAGAGGCACCACTTTCCGCTTTCAAGCTTTACCGCAGTCGGTGCCTCATACAGCCCGGCTTCAATTACTGACATGCTCTGGTCAAATGCCTCTATGCGCTTAAATGGTCCTGTCACATTTTCCGATTCAAGCAAAATAATTCTTGCAGGATTACTTTCACTTTTCACAAAGAGATAGTACCTTCCATCCTCCTCATACATCGCGGAATCGATCACGCCGGAATCCTCTTTCCGGTACAATTCTTTTGGCGCTGTAAATGTTTTAAAATCTTTTGTCCTGCTATAATAAATTGCCTTAAAACCATAATTATTGCATTTGTGTGATGAAGACCAGTGAAGTACATAATCCCCACTCGCCCTGTCAAAGATAATATCCGGTGCCCACAGACAGCCAAAATTTTCATCACCTATTTTTACTAACTTCTGCTCCGTCCATGTTACAAGGTCTGTTGATTCCCATACAGAAAGACACTTGCTGCCATTTCTTCCAATCTCATCCCAGGAGTGGTGGTATTGGTTTCTCATACCATATGACAAACTAAGGTCGGTGGCGAATATAAAATATTTTCCTGTCTTTTCGCATCTTGCAATCGTAAAGTCCCTGACACCCTTATCCCCGTAATAAGCCCAAAGCACAGGCTGTCCATGGTTTACTTCCTGCCAGTGAAAACCGTCCTCGCTGATTGCGAAATATACCTGCTCCCCGTCAGGTGAAGTCTTTTCCTTAAAGTGTACAAATAAATATGCCATATTTTCCTTCTCCTTCAATATTTTTTCTTTGCTGGCACCGGGGCAAATCCCTCCATCCCCCCCGATGCCAGCCTTTCCATAACCAATATACTAATACGCAATCATAGGAATCATTTTCGCTTTAACCAAAGAACGTGCAGTTTTGCCATCCGCCACATTGTAAATCCTGCTGCCGCATACCTTAATCTGCTCCATCATCTCCGGGTAAATGCGCGAACAGATATCAAACAATCCAATATTGTAATTTTCCCCATCAAAACGCCCCAGCGTAAACTGGTCATAACACTGGAAATAATGGCAGCCCACCCCATTCGGATGTGCCGCTACACTCTCACAGTAATAGCGGTATGCAGCGCCCCTGTCCTTCTGGCTTTCCACACCTTCAAGACCAGTAGCAGGAAGCCCGGCATCCAGCGCGCCGAAATGAAATTCCCCGATCATAACCGGAAGATCCACACCCAAGTCCACGACATCCTGTATCTTCTTTGTAGGGTCCACCGCATAGCAATTGATTGAGAACACATCAAAATTTTCCCACCCGGTCACGAGCTCCGGATCGGATATCCACGCCCACCGCATCCCCAGTATCATATGATTTGGATCTACCTTCCGGCATTCCTTTACAGGAATTTCAATATAAGCCCGAAGCATCTGCCTTGAAAATTCCTTCATATCATTTTTAGAAGCCTCCGACCATTTAGACACACACTCCTTTGGCTGGTATAAACTGTCAAAATTTTCCATAGAACTATTCCAAGCACGATTTAATGCTTCAATGTTCCGATAGCGCTCCTGCAAAAATGCAATTAACCGTTCCTTGCAGACAGTTCTTGCCGGATTATACAACACCTCGTCCGCAAGAACCAGATTGTCAACAAACGCCCACGCCGGCTCATTGCGCAGAAAATAACCGATCATCAGGGAATCGGATTTTCGCTTTTCAAGTGCCTGCGCACACCGCTCTGCCTGAACATGGTATTCCTCGCTGAAAACATCGGGAAAATCGCGGAAAATTGTCTGTGCTGTAGACGGAAACTCAGGCAGCGATGTCACATAGGGAATATCAATCGTCCCCAACAACCTGTCGTCACTCCAGTTTCCCAGCGTGTTCATTCCATGTTTTTTAAGCTGGCAGGATACCATCTGTTTCCAATCCTCATACCAGGTTTCCCCGAATGCTTTGTATAAGTTGGCTTTAAAGAAAGAAAACATGCGTGGTTTTCGGTGTACTGCCCTCCGATGCCCTGGCTCATAAAACATCTCACGATACACCGGGTCATTTACATCCGGAAGCCAGTCCAACCACTGTTCCACCCCGTCAATCCTGCAATCTCCGCCAAGCCCCACACAATCCGGTCCCATACTGAAAAATGCATAACCCAGCGGATCTACCAGCCACCACCGCCCATTTTCCTTACATCTTGAAAAATAGCCCGTGCCCTCCATCAATCTTTTCTTTTTCCAGCCGCCGTATGTTGACCAGTCCTCAAATGGATAGGCAGAATCCTTCTCCCCTTTCTGGGCAAAAAGCGCTTCCGTTAAATCTTTGATATCCTTAGTCTTTCCATTCCATTCCTTCCATTTACTCTGCCCAAAACAATCCACCAGTTTTTTATCTGTCAGGGCAGGATTTTCAGGATATTGGTCGGTCAGTATGATATCCCTGAATTGAAGTTCCACATCATGAAATGCTTTCATGGAAGACAGGACAATCTCTGAAATCTCCTCCCTGCGCACGCGCCTTCCATGACATACAATTTTCAGCCCGCCCGACACTGCCTCCGGAAACAGTTCCTTAGCATCCATCCAGTCAAGATCAATGCAAACGGTGGTTTCGACCATGGGGAGCAGACCGAAACGGACGGTGAACGCGGGAGCTTTTTCACCGTGGACATATACCAGCAAATTCATGGAAAGGCTGTGCTCCTCAAACACCGTTATATGGAAAGTCAGCAGACGCTCCCTGCAGGTAATAAGCTGCGGGAGCCTAAATCCCGCCCCCTCCTTTGATAACTGAAAGGTATACATATCCTGGGCTGATTCTTTAAGTATGGTTCCTTTTGTTAAATCCTCCCCGCCGATAACTATTTTTTGCATTGTGTTTCCCCTTTCTCACTATTTTTGTGACAGCCAGGCAATTACAAAACACTAAAACCCGCATAAACAACAATCTATCTGTCAAAAGAAATTTCATATCCTCATTTAAATTCTTACTATCTCAACCTGACTTTTACGACCACCGGCTTCTTCGAGGCTACCTTCTTCGTTCTAACCATAAGCCCTTCTGCCGTCCTCTTCCATTCAGGCACTTCGTCAAACCCGAGCACGCTCACCTCATCAATAATCCCGTGAAATTTAGGCAAATGTGATGCGTCCTGCTCACCGAGCGACTTAATCAATATCTCACCATCCTCAGGATAATTCAGACAGGTCACATACAGATTTCCGCCCTTTACCGTAAACCGGAAATCTTCCTTTGTAAATACCTTATCTTTCCCATCGGTAAACTGTCCTTCCTCCACGGCCGTTGGTCCTTCCGCCGCAACACGCCAGGTTCTGGTTCCATAAATTGCCTCACCGTTTATGGAAAGCCATTCCCCTATCTCTGTAAGAACCGCCGTATCTTCCTTTGAGATCGTGCCGTCCGCCTTCGGCTCTACATTAAGCAGCAGGCATCCGTTCTTGCTGACAATATCCACCAGGTCGCAGAGGATATCCTTTGCTTTTTTAAAATTATTGTGCTCCGTATAACACCAGGAATTTTTTGCGATTGCCGTGTCCGTCTGCCAGGCAAACGGTTTGACCTCTGAAAATTGCCCGCGCTCAATATCCACAACCGCCGTCCCAAACATAAAAGCATCATGTTTATAGGCAATCATTACTTCCTCACCCCACGACAATGCCCGGTTGTAATAGTAGGCAGCAATCTTCCTTAGATACGGCTTTGCGCTTGCATGCTGAATCCACCAGTCAAAATACAGTTCTTTTACCCGGTAGCGGTCTATCAGTTCACAGGTGCGGATCATCCAGTCTTCCAAAAATTCTTTTGTCGGTGCAGGCTCGCTGAACAGATCATGGTGATCACGCTCGGGCATTGCAGGCCAATAAAAATCGCCCGGTTCCTCCTTATCCGTAATATCGCTCTCAAACTCTTTCCCATGTCCCATAAAAAACCAGTGCTCAATACGGTGTGTTGACGCACCGTTTACCAGTCCTTCTTTTCTCGCTTCCTCGCTAAGTTCGCCGAGCACATTGCGGCATGGACCCATATTTGCCGCATTCCATTTTAACAGTGCGCTGTCATACATCTGGAAACCGTCATGGTGCTCCGCTACCGGCACAATATATTTTGCACCCGCGCGCTTAAAAAGGGAAATCCAGTTCTTAGCATCAAAATTTTCCGCCTTAAACATTGGGATAAAATCCTTGTAGCCAAAATCCTTATGCGCACCGTAGGTTTTTACATGGTGCTCAAATTCCTGGCTTCCCTCTATGTACATATTGCGCGAATACCACTCACTTCCAAATGCCGGGACACTGTAAATTCCCCAGTGGATAAAGATTCCGAATTTCGCGTCCAAAAACCACTGCGGCGTTTTGTGCTTTGCTAAGGAGTCCCATGTATCCTTATACTCGCCCGCCGCAATGCACGCCTCTATTTTTTCCAGCTCTTTTTCCTTATCATATATAAACATATAATACCTCCTTAATCAATCCTATCCCTAACAGATTACTAAATCTGTCATTCTGCATACAATTTTTTGTAATCCTGTAAATTTCCTTCTGTTTCCTACTAACAGAACCATAATCAAAAAACGGCAGTTACCACCTTTATCAATGCAGTACTACCGTTTCCCGGCATCATGATGCCACAGCTAAATATTATTATAATTCAGTAATCATTACTAATTTAATTTATCAAAGAATCCTTCCGCTTCTAAGCCGTAAAGATGAAAGCGTCGGGCAAGAAAACTTTTTTATGTCAGGTGGGGGATGGATCCCATCGTGTTTCAATCAAGAAATTCCACCGCACCATCCTCAATATGGTAAATTGCGCCAACCACTTTCACATCTCCATCCTGACCAAACTTCAGGCTTTCTTTCAACATCGAAACGCTCTGCTTTACATTCAGGCAGGAGGCTTTAAACTCATCCTTCTCGTCACCGATAGCCCTGCGGATCTCATCCGTTATAAATTTAACGAAACCGGATGGTTCATCATGGATTGCAGCACCCACCGCACCGCAGTGATCATGCCCCAAAACTACTACAAGTTTACATCCTAAATGCTCCGCTCCATATTCAACACTCCCAATCTGATGGCGATCCATAACATTCCCCGCCACACGGATTACAAAAAGTTCCCCTATCCCCGCTGTAAAAATACCTTCCGGGATAACACGCGAATCAGAACAGGTTATAATAACCGCATATGGATTCTGTCCATTCAAGCAGGTGTCCTTTCTCAGCTTCGCCGAAATATCCCCCGGATTCGCCGACACCTCCATATATCTTTTATTACCCTCTTTCAGCTTCTCCAAAGCTTCCTTCGCACTCAAATTCTGTTTTTCCATCAAAAATCCCTCCATAATCTGGCAGCCCCTGCCGCCCATATTTTTAACACTCCCCCAAAATCTCCACCACCCCAAAAACCGTGCGGAGCCCGTCATTGTCCCCTACCGGAAGAATGGAAAATGAACCCCCTGCGGGTTCATTTTCCATTCTTCTATGTGAAAGGGGTCACTCCCTCCCCCTGCCGCTTACCTTACGCCCCTTTCACATTCTCTTCACACACCTTTGCCTGCACATCCGACGGTGCCGGCTCATAGCGCGCGAACTCGTAGGAGTATGTACCGATTCCGACGGTCATCGAGCGCAGATCCGTCGAGTAGCCGCACAGGGCGGACATCGGAATTTCCGCCATAATCTCCTGCTGCCTGTTGTGCAGCGGGTTCATGCCGAGCACCCTGCCGCGGCGCTTGTTCAAATCGCCCATAATATCGCCCGTAAAACGCTCCGGCGCAATAACCTTGATTGTGGCAATCGGCTCAAGAAGGATTGGGGTAGCACTCATCACACCCTGTTTAAATGCCTGGACGGTAGCAGTCTTAAACGCCATCTCCGAGGAATCCACATCATGGTAGGAACCGCCGGTCAATGTCGCCTTGATACCAACTACCGGATAACCTGCCAAAGGTCCTGCCTCCACGCTGTCGGCAATTCCCTTTTCCACCGCAGGGAAGAAATTGCGCGGAACCGCCCCGCCAAATACATTTTCCGCAAACTCATAGGACTTTTCCATATCAGCTAACGGTTCGAAATCAATGATAACATGCCCATACTGCCCGTGTCCGCCGGACTGCTTCTTATATTTATATTCTGCTGTAGATTTCTTGCGGATGGTTTCTCGGTAAGCCACGCGCGGTTTTGACAGCTCAATCTCCACCTTAAAACGCTGCGCCAGTTTACTTGCCGCAATCTCAAGATGCTGTTCGCCGATACCGTACAAAAGCGACTGATGGTTCTCCTTATCGCTTACCACGCGCAGGGTTAAATCTTCTTCCATCATTCTTGAAAGCGCCTGGGAAACCTTATCCTCATCCCCCTTGTTCTTCGCACGGTAACTCTTGTACTCGTAAGGGACGGACATTTTCGGCCGGTCAAACTGTACAGGGTTCGCCTTTGTCGCAAGGCTGTCTCCCGTCGTCGTGTTGGAAAGTTTGCCGATCACACCGATATCGCCGGCATAAAGCTCCTTGACCTCAATCTGCTCCTTGCCGCGCAGGATATAGAGCCTTGAAAGCTTTTCTTCCGTTTCCTTATCCACATTGTAGATAGTATCGTCAGACTTTAAAATACCGGAGCAAACCTTAACCAGAGAGAATTTACCGATAAACGGGTCTGCAATGGTCTTAAATACTTTCGCGGTCATCGGCTTATTCGCGTCATAGTCTGCCGCAAAAGTTTCGCCCGTCTTGGCATTGATACCGGTAATTACACACTTGTTCGGGGACGGGAAATACTTTTCCACCGCCTGCAAAAGCATATTGGTGCCCTGAGAATTAAGACCTGACCCCATTAATACCGGCACAATACTACAATCGATAACACTCGAGCGCAGCGCGGTCGAAATCTCCTGGGCTGTGAATTCCTCGCCCTCAAAGTACTTCTCCATCATTTCCTCGCTCGTTTCAGCCACCGCATCCATCAGTGCCTCACGGTATTTCGTCACATACTCCATCGAGTAATCCGGGATCGGGCATTCCTCATATTCAGAAAGTTTCGTAAACTTCCTGCCTGCCATCTTCACAACATTGACAAACCCGACAAATTTCTCACTCTCGCGGATCGGTGAGTGGAACGGTGCGATACGCTTGCCGTAAAGCTCGGTCAAACGCTCCACCACGCGCCGGAAACTTGCATTGTCATCGTCCATATCAGTCACAAAAAAGATGCGCGGTATCTTGTATTTCTCGCATAAATCCCATGCCTTGCGCGTGCCGACCTCCACGCCCTTCTTGCCGGAAACCACGATCACAGCCGCATCGCACGCGGAAACCGCCTCCTCCACCTCGCCGACAAAATCAAAATATCCCGGCGTGTCAAGGAAATTAATTTTCGTATCCTCCCACACAATCGGCACCACCGACGTGCTGATCGAAAACTGCCGCTTTATCTCTTCCTTATCATAATCACTGACCGTGCTGCCGTCCTCAATTTTTCCCTGCCTTGTCACAATGCCCGTCGTATATGCCATCGCCTCGACAAGAGTTGTCTTTCCTGCCCCGCCGTGCCCAAGCACCGCTACATTCCTGATCTTTTCATACTTATAAGTTTCCATATGCGCCTCTCCTTTATATTTTCTGTCGGAATCAAGCATCCCTGCCCCCTATTTTACCAAATTATTATGATATTTACAACAATTTTCTTTAATTTTCTGAAATGTTTTTGCAAATCATATTTCTTTTCTGTCTTGTCCTGCCCATAGGAAAAACTCTGCCCCAAAAGCATTTTCTGATATTTTCCACATTCAAAGGAAATTCTGAATCCGCCCCGCTTCTGTTGGATAGTTGGAATAGGTGACTTAGAAAATATCCATTATTCAAGGGTTTCCAGTGCCCCTATGAACTTGTAATGGATAGTAAGTCGTTGAATTTTCTGCCCGTCAACTTCTACGGGTTCAGAAACAAGAATTTTTTCTATAAGTTGGTTGATTATCTTAAAATTGAGTTCCGTTATTCCTGCATAACCGCTTATCTGCTC
>CAJTOR010000082.1:389-9037 GCA_910577675.1 uncultured Lachnospiraceae bacterium | reverse complement strand
CCCCCTTAAATAGATTTTGGTTATTTGCCTTGTCTATTTAAGGGGGATCATATCATAAAAGCTTCCGACCTTACCACTGCAATTTTTCCTGCCCAATTATCTAATACAAAAGAATAATTCTGCATTATTCCCAGCATCTTTAAAAAGGTTTACAGAAATGAAGAACAAGGGAAAACCTCATATCCTTTTCCTTGACCTTATTTTTATGATCTCCCTAGCAGATGCTTTTCCAAAGCGTCCATCTCCGCTTTGGCATAGCTGCGCTGTGGAAAAAAGTTAAATGAATTCCCACTGTGTTTATGTTTTTTTTGATCTTCCATAATCCACTTTCGGATGGTTTTCGGGTTACAACAATGGTATTCTGATGTTCGGCGAATATATTCTTCTGTTATTTCTGACCCAAATTCTTGGATCAATTCTTGTTTTTCTTTGTGTGTCATAGCGCGCTTATAGATATTATTATTTTTTAAGTTTTTTTTCTTTGAGTAATCTGGTTTTTTATTGGAAAAACCGAAATTATTACTGGAATAACCAGTTTTTTTCATGGAAGAATCCAGGTTTTTCCCCGAATAATTCAAAGTTTTTCCTGGAATAATAGCAGGTTTTTCCGTGAATAATTCAGTTTTTTTCCCAGAACAATGAGGTTTATTCCGGGAAATTGTGCAATCGATTTTTAAGAATGATTCGGTTTCACTCTCATCCAAAAGCCAGAAACATTCAATTAAAATAGTATTCTTTTTGGCACGTTCTTTTACTGCTTTTTGGAATTGCAGTTGTACCTGGCGGGAGGTTAAAACTTTATCTGACTGAAATAATCCCATATCAAATAAGGATTCTTCAAGGAAAAATCCTAAAATGGACATAGCTCGTTCCTGATCTATTTCTAAATTAAAAAAATATTGCGAAAGAAATCAGCATCAAGTTGTAAATAGTAACCGTTTTTAAAAATATTGCAGAGCAGGTATACATAAAAGGAGATTCCATCTGCCCCATATTGATCTTGGATGATATGGATTTCTTTACCTGAAAAAAGATTTACATCCATCGGGAAATAATCCAGTCCCTGTTTTCGTGGTCTTGCCATGTTGTTTTCTCCTTATATATTTCAGTGAAAAATGGATGGGAATGGAACCATCCCCATCCTGAAATTAGTTAGATCAAGAAAAATTCCTGCTTTTTTAGTGGGAGAACTTATTTTAGCAGGAGTTCAATGCCGAGAAGCGGCATTGGGGAATTGAGCAAGTAGCGGAGTGAATTATTCATATCCTCTTAATGCACCAATTGCTCTTCGGTATTGTTATCCAGGTTGAGGATAACGTTTTCAATGCCAGAAAGATAATCCTTGACTTTTTCAATTTGTTCCAAAATGCCAAGGATCGCCCATACATCGATTTCTGTATCCCTGCGTTCACTGATTATTGTTAATGTGGCATAAGAAATTTTAATTGCTCGATTGATGTCATCAAAATCTGGAGCAAATGCTTTTGCTTCCTCTATATCAAAAACCTTTGCTTCTTCCGTATCAAAATCCTTCTTTTACGATGTTAAGTGTAGTTCCTATTTGTAAATGCTACAGTGGAGGTCAGGAAATGGAAACCGTATATTTTGCATTGTTTAATATACTTCGTTGTTTGTATACAGTTCCTTGAAAATAAAAAAGTACCTCCTGAGATTATTTTGGGGTTGCCAAACAGAGGTACGCAGTGCTATAATATTTACGTACCTAACTTTGGGTATATAGAGCGTTTGCATGATTGGTAGTCGGGCGACGCTCTATTTTTTTATGTCCGACTTCAACTTCTTAATCCCGCGTCTGATTGCCTCCATTTTACTGACATTTTCTTGTTCACAGTAAGTATCTAATATTTCTTTACTTTCTTTATCAAGACGAACATGGGTTGAGGTTCCTTTGGGATTATCCGTTGGTCTTCCGGTTCGTGGACTCAACTTTTATCACCTCGCTTTTGAAGCCCATAATTATTCTACGATATATGAAGCCCATTTGTCAACCATTTTTTCAATACTAATCATTTTTTTGCCTGTTTTATCAGCGAAAATTATCCTACTTAAAATATGGGGAGATTTTTTAAAAAAATTTTTGAAAATGACCTGTCACCCTCCTGTTTTTTAGACATTAGTTGAAGGGCTTTTTTCTAAACAATCCCTTCAGCTGTACATTGAAAACTCCATATCGGTGTAACGGATACATTTGTGACAGACCAGGAAACCGGAAGCGACAAGCCAGAACGCGCCAAGACGCTATGCGGCAGAGCGTCTGCACTGGCGGGACAAGATCAATCGGGCAAAAAATGAAATTTAGCGATTGTATGATTGTCCATGCCAGAACAGACTACTTTGCCTTGTACGCCGAGCGATAACGTTTGCGGCAGTAACGTCCTGTGGTGGGGCGGATTGCGATAATCCCTGTCCAAGATCATGATACTTCTGCAAAAAAATGCAGCCCTGAAAAGGGAGAACGCATCACCCCCGTTTGGGAAAGAATGGGGGCGGCTTTTATGGTGTCCAGAAAGTGGGGCTTGCCCTGCCTTGACTAATGGAACGTTCGTTGCACCTTGAAATAAAACATTTCTATCGGAGTGATAGAAGCCATGCAGCAGAGTGGAAAATTTTGTTAGCAAGAATATCAAAACTTTCTTATAGTATAAAAAGTTTTTGTTTTCTGCTGCATTTTTGTATCACCCCGGTAGGCGACAAAGGAGGCTAAACATTTTGGATGATTTTGATTATTGTATAGCGGACATAAACCACAGGATTTTTGAGGCGGGGCTATTTTTACCAGGAGAAAAAGTAGTGCTGACCATCCGGGGATTTGTGCTGCTGGAGTATTTTACAGGGAAAAAGTATAATTACCGTATGGTTGATTTGAATACATTAAAAGCAAAGAAACTTTTTTCCAGAACAACGCCGTTAAACGAAAGTGGCTACCAAAGAGCAGTGGAAAAAATGCAAAGGGTAGGAAAGTCGCAAACGAATGGAAGGGATAACAGTGCATATCATTTCTTGACCCATATTTTTTGTGATATCCTTCCATTACATGGATTTATTCTGCGGGAAAACCAGCTTGCCCTTTCTCTTGCCATGTTGGATGCAATGGAAAAACAAAAAATTGCATTATGTGAAGCGGAGGTTGGTACAGGCAAGACCCTTGCATACCTCTTGGCAGCAACCGTATACCGCCTTTTTTATGCGAATAAACAGCCTATTGTGATCTCGACCTCCACCGTTGCATTACAAAATGCACTAACCGAGGAATATATCCCACAACTTTCAGCTATCCTGATGCAGCACCGGATTATTGATACCCCGCTTACCTTTGTGATCCGAAAAGGAAAAAGCCATTACGCTTGTGATTTGCGGGTAAAGACTTATCTTGCATCGCTCCAACACAATGACCAGTTAGAAGATCAGGACTTAATACAACTTCTAGCAGCAATTTTTTGCGGTGCTTGTTCACTTGATTTGGATGAGTTACCACTGACAGACTATGTAAAAGGCTGCATCCAAGTGGAGAGGTGTCAGCAGAGTTGTCCACTTGTTGATGTGTGCCGCTACCGTGCTTTGCTGAACGAGGCGGGGAGGAAAGAGATTGATTTTCAGATTGTGAATCATAACCTTGTGCTGGCGGATATTTTGAGCAGGAAGGGTGGGAGAAACCGTCTGCTCCCGGAACACAGGGTACTGATCTTTGATGGAGCGCACAAGCTTGTGGAAGTTTCACGACAGATGTACGGGATTTCTTTTAGCAACATGGAACTAGAGCGGCTGGCGGTAAGCATCCACCGTGCCGTGAGCAAGTGTATGGAGAAAAAGCGGATTCTATTACAATGTGAGGAGATGCTGCGGTGGAATGCTTTATTTTTTGAAAGACTAAATGGTATGGAAGGGGTAAAGTATCATTCCTCCTGCAAAGGAATCGTATTGACCAAGGAATGTATAAAGTTTTTGAAAACGCTGATGGAAACCTTAAATGGTCTATCTGCATTTTTTTATGCCGCAAATCAACAAGGGGTATTATTAAAACAATGTTCTGGTAGATTGGAAAGAGTGCGAGGTTCCGTGTTCCAGCGGCTTTTTTCACGAATTGAAAAAATATTGGACAAGCTGGGTGGGCTGTTTTGTATGGAACAGTCCATTTATTGGCTGGAATATACGAACAGGACGGAATACCAGCTTTGTTCCCTGCCAAAGCAGCTTGATTTCGCGCTTTATGAGGATATGTGGAGCAGGGAAACCCCATACATATTGACCTCCGCGACCTTATCCGTTGGCGGGGATTTTTCCCATTTCATGCAGCAGACGGGGATTGACTTTTTAGAGGAGAAGAGAACCCTGACAGAAAGCAAAGCATCACCATTTGATTATAAAAATCATGCATTGCTGTATCTGCCGGAGGATATGCCATTCCCGGCGGTAAGGAACCGGGAATACCTTAATGCTGTTTGCGGGAAAGTGGAGGCATTGGTCGGACAGACTCATGGGCATACGCTGGTATTGTTCACTTCCTATCGGGTGATGGAGATGGTCTATCAGGAACTTTTCGACCAGATCACAGAATACCCACTTTTTATGATGGGAAAAAGAAGGTTGGAGGTAATCCGGGAGTTTCGGAAAAGCGGGAATGGTGTGTTGTTTGCAAGTGACAGTGCTGGGGAGGGAATTGACTTAGCAGGGGATATCCTTTCTTCCGTGATTGTTGTGAAGCTCCCATTTCCAGCCCCTGACCCGGTACTGGAGTATGAGAAATCCCTACATGATGATTTTTACATCTATCTATCCGATACGATTGTGCCGAGTATGCTGGTGAAACTGCGCCAGTGGATTGGGCGGGGAATACGGAGGGAGGAGGACACTTGCGTATTTTCCATTCTTGACAGCCGTGCGGTAACACGGTATCGGGCGGAGATACTGGCTGTGCTGCCGGATATGCCAGTAACGGAGCAGTTGGGGGATGTGGGGAAGTTTATCCGGGAACATAAGGAGGAAGATTATTTTGGAGGTTCAAAAAGATAATTATACATAGAGCAGATATGCTTACGGTCGCTGCATAGGACAAGATTAGGTTGTCATATAAATATAAAAAATGGACAGGGGAAGGAAGAAATGGACACTGATTTATCACAAATGGATTTTGATACACTAAGGGAAGTGGATATTCGGGAGGTTGACCTGGATAGCTTGGTGGATATCCGAGAAGTAAAGATTGACCAAACTTTGCCAAAGGAGCAACGCATGGCAGACTTTATTCGGCAGGTGAAGAACCCTTATTGTTTCAAAGTAGGGAAAGTGGCAGTAAGTGTTGGCTTTGCCAATAACGGGGTGACATTCGAACAGCAAATGGGATATTATTTGCAAACATTGTGACAGGATGGACGAAAAGATAATTGGATAAGGTTTCTGTGAACTGGTGACAGTATATAAGGGTATTTGAGTTTGCAGCAAAGATACGTGTGGGAGGGGGCAAAAGACACAAAGGTTTTTGTAAAGTGGCATCTTTCACACCGTTGTTTGTGCTGCGGACACAAGCCAACCAATCGAACCATAAAATGATCCGATTTGGTTAGCTATCCCTTGAAAAGCAACTCTCCAGTTTTTATAAATTGATCTGGACTCTCAGGGAATTTTATGGTAAGCTTTTGGCAAGGCACAGGGGCGGGTAAACCCTGTGGCACAGGACTTGTGGTAAAACTCCCTGACTGGTTTTCTGAAATAAAAAAATTATTTTCGGAAAAAATTTTCTTTTCAGAAAATAAGGAGTTTATCATATGGAAACAAACAACAAATTTTATGATGCAGACCTTTATCTCCGGCTGTCCCGTGAGGATGGTGACAAGGCGGAGAGCGACAGCATTGCCAACCAACGTGACCTGCTGCTGTCCTTCCTTTCCTCGCACCCGGAAATCCGGCTACACAAGGATAATATCCGCAACCGGGCGGAGGAAATCATAAAAAGTGAAATGATTTATTTGTAGATATATAATAGAATCATTTATAATAATAAATCAATGTTTGAGGAGAGATGAGAAATGATAATTAAAAACAGTTATCCTATATGTGAGTATGATACAAGTAGAACTCCTATTATTAAACCCTCAGATTTTTTGGCAAAAACGCTTCCCTCTAAATGTGTCATCACATTTTTCAGGAAAGAACTTAATCAGTTTGTTGAGGAGAAAAATCTCCCTGTGATCGGGTATCTCCACTCCGAGGTTTTAGACATTCCTATTTATGCGTATACTACGCCCACAAAAAGTATTTGCATTACAATGCCATTCTCTACTGCTCCCGGTGCGGCAGGGACAATCGAAGAATTACACGCTATGGGATGTAATGAATTTATTATATGTGGTGGTGCCGGTTCAATTAAAAAGGATTCTAAAGTTGGAGAAATTATTGTTCCCATTGCTGCTGTCAGAGACGAGGGAACATCATATCATTATTTAGAACCTTCCCGAGAAGTAGAATGCCATAAAGCAACCGCAGATTTTGTTATTTCTGGTTTGGAAAAATTAGGGATACCGTACACAGTTGGAAAGACATGGACAACAGACGCCATGTATAGGGAAACCCCCGAAATGATTGAGTTAAGAAGAAATGAAGGGTGCATAACAGTTGAAATGGAAGCAGCCGCATTTTTTGCAGTGTCTAAGTATTATGACATTCCTTTGGCTCAATTACTTTATGTAGGTGATGATGTAAGCGGTGAAAAATGGGACACTCGAAATTGGGATAACCAAAAGAATGTACGTTCAAATTTACTTTTTACAGCTATTAAACTAATGGAAGAATTATAAGGAAAATAAAATAATTCTGGAAGGGCTGACTAAATTACTGTTTGTTGGGAATCCACACATAAATCAAAATTTGCATAAAGGAGTTGATGTAATACTATGTATTATTATCATATGACCGCATTGAATAATCTTCCTTCAATCGCAGTACAGGGATTGATACCTCAAAATGGAAATAATGGTAAACTAATCGAAGAAGAAAAAATTAAAGTTTTTTTCTCCGAAGGATTTGAAGGAGCAGTTGCCCTATATGTGGACTTTGATATTGTATTTGATAAGATAAAGAAAGCACAGATGAAAATAACAGATGAATTTGTATTACAGAAATTGCTAAAATCGAAAAATCTTTCTGATTTTTTGGGCGAAGGAGTTTATTTGCGGTTTGACGGAACCGGAATCAGGAATGAAAGAAATTTTGAAAATGGCTGCACTGATATTATAATTCCGCCTGAAAAAATAGAGGTATGTATTTTGAGAAATGAAAATGATAATTCAATTATATTTTCAAGGTTCCGAATAATCAAATACATGATGGCAAAAATTCAACCCGAACAGATAAAATATTATGGGGCAATTTATAAAGGCTCTCCGAATTTTACAGAAGCAACAGACCGTATACAGGAAAAAGTAAAAAGATATTATAGAGACCATCAAACAGAGATTAGCGAATATGTTAATTGCGGGTACATATTAGCATCTATCAATTTAAAAGATTTTGTCAATAAATATTTATAAAACGATACCTAAAAACTGAATCAGAGTTACCCAAAATGCCGCTGCATGGAAAAAAACCAAGCAACGGCATTTCCTTATCTCCGCTTCATCCTGCCCAACGGGGAATCCCTATATGCCGGAGTTTTCTTCATTACATTTTTCAGAACCGTGCGCTCCTGCTCCGACAGCTTCTCATACTGGATTTGTAGCTGCGTACACATCAGGGCGGTGAATACATCCAGATAAGAACCCGGAACAGCTAATGCTTTTTTCGCATCCTTGATTAAGTTCAGAGCATTGGAGCCGTCCGGCGCACTGTCCGTATCGTCCTTGTGCGCTTCTCTTATGGCATGGAGGATAGCGTCCCAAGTCCGGTGTGTAACGTGACAGAAATAATCTTCTTCCTGTATCTGCATGGCTTCCAACGCCTTTAAAGCAGTTTCTTCCTCTCCGATGAAGGCTACCGGAACGTAAAGAGCAGCGAGCAGGAGGGAGAAATCAAGATAAAGAGCCATGCCGCTGTTGTCGCCGGGAAGCTCTATCCTGACAAAAAGCCCAGACAGCAGGAATGGTAAAAATGGCAGAAAAACAGAAACCCGGACGTTGTGCGTCCTGCGGACAGCAGATGATTTCCGTAGATTTTCAATCTGCTCCAATCATCACAGGGTAAAAGGTCAGCTTCGCTGCCCTGCACCCTTCCCCCGCGCTGGCTATGCCAGCTACCCCTTTGTGGACTTGCCGCCCGAAAATCTTTCAGAAAGCCTATTCCATTTAGCAAGTTAAAGCTGTATAATAGAGCCAGCGAAAAATTCGGGATTTGTAATGCTGATTCGTACTGAAAGGAGAAAAGATATTATGAATATTGACAAAGAGGAATATATTAAAAGTTTGGAGGAAAGAATAGAAAAACTTGAAAAACTATTTGAACATTTATGTATTGATCAATGTAAAGAGATAACACTTACTCGTTGTTCCTTGGGAGATATCAAACTTGGTGATAATTGCAATATCACAATGAATAGCTGCCCTGTTGGAGACGTGATATCAGATATTGAAGATGCAGAAAGTAGAGCTGATGATTTGGAAAGTAGGATAGAGGATATATTGGCTGATATTGATGAGGCA
>CAJTOR010000082.1:0-379 GCA_910577675.1 uncultured Lachnospiraceae bacterium | reverse complement strand
TGAGGCAGGAACTCGTTTGGGTACATTGGAAAATGATTCTGAATGCTAAATTTGTAGACATAAGAGGATAAATAATGAATAACAGGCATTTGTTTTTAACTTCGGATGGCTTAACAAAGAATATGAAAACTTCTTTTTTTAATATTATAGGGAAGCGTCCAGAGGAAGTGAAAATACTTTATATTCCAACTGCTGGAATTGAAACTGATGGCGCAAGGGAAGGAATTGCCGTCTGCTTGTATGAACTTTTATTGATGGGGATTCAATCCGAAAATATATTGATATATAATTTAGAATTAATTCTGTCAAAAGGATATAAGCGTACATATTCAGCATATGTGACAGATGGGCATATAGCGAGCAGGCTCATAAATACAGA
>CAJTOR010000081.1 GCA_910577675.1 uncultured Lachnospiraceae bacterium | reverse complement strand
GCCCCTCAAAGGGGTGCAGCTCGGAGAGGGGGAACCGCTGTACCGTTTCCGTCACGGCTTCTGCCGCAGCCACGGTCTGCGCTTCCGGCTCTTTGGGCTTTGCTTTAGGCATTTGTGTTCACCTCGCTTTCTCAATGTGGGTTTATGGGAAAAAGAAAAAAGGCGTGTACCCAGCCCCCAAGATGGGGCAGGATACACGCCTATGTAACCGTCTGCGGACGCAAAAAAAGAGCGGATACCGAACGCTGGATTTCTCCAACAGCGATACCCGCTCTATGAAGTCTTGCTTTGTCTGATGGGCGTCCTACCCTCCTTGCGCCGCCCAGCGCTTGTTTTATCCTCTGTTTTGGGTCAAAAAACAGAACCAACACCACAAAACCCGCTTTTTTAGGGGCTTTCTGAGTTTAGTTCTAAAATAACACAATCATCTTTCACAATAATACAGTTTACCAGCCCCCTTTTCACATCCTCCATCATCCGTTCAAACCCGCTGCGTTCAAAATTTACGCCGCTTTTCCCGTTATCGGTATAGACGGAAAAAAGTGAAAAATAAGGCTTTCCCTCAATAAAGTGGCGCAACAACAATTCCTGCGTTTCTGCCGTGTCACTGTCCTTATGGCCTCCATCAAGGATGGATAACCGGACATAAAGTGCCACATGGTAAACCTTTCCGGTAGATATTTTTTCTGGTTCCGTTCCCCGTGGTCGTCCTTCTTTATGCACCCTGCTGGTTCTTGCCATATCAGTATCCCCCTTCCGGGGCGGTTGCCCTTATTGCGATTCTTTCACTCTTTGGTTTCCCTGCTTTGGCTGAACCCCTTTCCTCTCCGGGAATATTTTCTTTTCCATCTGGTAGCGTTCTTTCTGATAGTACCTCCCCAAAAGATTCAACCGCATCTGCCTGTCCTACTTCCTGCACAAGCATCCTTGCACTGTCATATTCCATTTGGAATTTAAAGAAGATATGAATTCTTTTCCCCTCATATACCTCGATCCGGTCAACTAGGGCAACTACCAATTTCCTGGTCAGACCGTCAATGTTCCGGTATTCCTTAAAATGGGAAATCCACTGTTGCTCCCCTGTATTCCCATTCACTAAGTTCTCAATCTCTGCCTCCAAGTGCTGCACGGCTTCTTCCGCTTCCTTCATTCTGGCATCATACCGTTTCCCAAACGCCATATAATCCTCGCGGGATAACAGCCCATCCGTATAATCCTCATGCAGCTTCATCTTGTAATGTTGGTATTTCTCAATTTCCTGCCGCCTTACCTGAATTTTTTTATCCGCCTTTTTCACCTCACGGGAAGTATAGGGCAGTTCTGCAATCCGTTTCAACGTATCCTCTATATTGAGTACCGCCGCGATATGTTCCTTCAATGCAGCAAGTACTGCACCTTCCAACGCCTGATCTCGGATGCTATGGCTTGCCCTGCACCCTTCCCGGTTCTTATGCCCGGAACAGACATAATAAATATACGGTTTCTCTGCGCAGGAATTATTTTTCCTCACCATACTCCGCCCACAATCCCCGCAATAAACCAGACCGGAGAGGGGGTAGATACAATTTTGGCTTGGTGCTGTGCGCGTGTCTGCCAGAAGGAGTTCGGTTACACGTTCAAAAGTAGCCCTGTTGATAATTGCTTCATGGCAGTCTGGGATACTCACCCATTGTTCTTTTGGTACATCAAACAACTTTTTGACCTTATAATTTGGCGTGCTGCGCTTCCCTTGTACCAAAGTGCCAATATACACGGGATTTTTAAGGATACGAAACACAGCCACAGCCGTCCACTGCGCCCTGTCTTTCCGCTTGAATGTGCTGGAATAATGACTTCCTTTCGACAATTTATATTCCATTGGTGACAGGATATCCTGCCCATTTAGCCAGTCCGCAATCGCCTGTGCGGAAAAACCATCCAGTTTCCGTTTGAAAATTTCCTGGACAATGGCTGCGGATTCCTCGTCCACTACAAGCTGGTTTCTATTTTTTTCATCCTTCCGGTAGCCGTATGCAGCAAAGGGGGCGATACACTGCCCTTTTTTCCGCTTGACCTCAAGATGGCTGCGGATTTTAATGGAAATATCCCGGCAATAGGCATCGTTAATCAGGTTCTTTACCGGGACAATCAAGCTGTCTGAAACAGTTCTCGATCTTATGCTGTCATAATCATCATTTACCGAAATGAACCGTACCCCCATAAACGGGAAAATTCTTTCGATGTATTTCCCCGTTTCAATAAAATTCCTGCCGAGCCGTGAAAAATCTTTGACAATGATGCAGTTGATTTCCTTATTTTTTACAGACTCCATCATCTTCTGGAAATCTGGGCGGTTATAGTCCACACCAGAATACCCGTCATCCACCCGCACCTTATGCAACCGGATTTCCGGGTGTGAAGATAAAAAAGTCAGCAACAAATCCCGCTGGTTGGCAATGCTGTCGCTCTCCGCTTTGTCGCCGTCCTCACGGGACAGCCTGAGATAGAGGTCTGCATCATATTTGTTACTTGTTTCCATACGATAAACTCCTGTTTTCTTTCGGAAAATTTTCTGAAAGACTATTTTATTTCAGAAACCCATCCAAGAAGTCTTACCGTAAGTCCTATGTCACAGGGTTTACCCGCCCCTGTGCCTTATCCAAAGCTTACCATAAAATTCCCTTCGAGTCCAGACAAAATTTATAGAATTGAATTTTTGTTTGGTAGGTTTCTTATTTCCCCTCTATATTCCATTATCAGCATATAAATCTGCCCTTCTTATTACAATGTTTCCAAATAACGTGCCATTTGCTCCTCAAATGTCGTACCATTCTCTGCAAATCCGACACTGACCACTACCTTGCCCACGCGAAAACAATAGGGATTCTTTACTTGCCGGACAAATTCTGCCGTCCGCTGCTCTTTGGGTAATTTGGGGTCAATCATTATTTCTCTGATATCCACCAGCGTATCCGGGTCAACTTCCTGTAAGTTTACGCCCCGTAACGTTTCGAAATCCACTTTGGATAAATCAAATCCCATATCGTTTCCTCCTGTTTTGGCTTTGATGCGCTATCCATTTCTTGTTGCACCAAATCTTTTCAGCCTTCCAACCCAAAATACTTTTCGCCTTTATGCAGCCGGATAAACCTGCCCACATCCCCCAACTGCTCCGTTACTGGCATATCTGGCAACGCAGCCAAAATCTCTTCCCGATAACGCATCGCCGCCCGGCTGTCGAGAATGGAAAATACGCAGGTATCTGTTTCCCTTCGTATCCCCCGCCCAACCCACTGGCGCAGCTTTATTAACATGCTTGGCACAATCGTGCTGGACAGATAGCTGTAAAAATCATCGTGTAGGGACTTCTCATACTCCAGTATTGGGTCAGGGGCTGGAAATGGGAGTTTCACAATTATTATGGAAGAAAGGATATCTCCTGCCAGGTCAATTCCCTCCCCCGCACTGTCACTCGCAAACAACACACCATTCCCGCTTTTCCGAAATTCACTGATTGCATCCAATCTTCCTTTCCCCATCATAAAAAGCGGATATCCCGTGATCTGACCAAATAGTTCCTGATAAACCCTCCCCATCATCCAATAGGAAGTGAACAATACCAGTGTATGCCCCTGCGTCTGATGAATCAATGCCGCAACTTTCCCGCATATAGCATCCAGGTAATCTTGGTTCTTTACCTCCGGGAATGGCATATCCTCCGGCAAATACAACAATGCATGGTTCTTGTAGTCAAATGGTGACGCTTTGCTTGTCGTTTGGACTCGTCCTTTGTCCAAAAGGTCAAGCCCCATCCGTTGTATAAAATGGGAAAAGTCACCATTAGCGGACAGAGTAGCAGATGTTAGTATGTAAGGCATTTCTCTACTCCATATATCCTCATAGAGTGTGAAATTAAGCTGCTTTGGCAGGGAACAAAGCTGATATTCTTTCTCCCTGATCTGCTCCAGCCAGTAAATGGACTGTTCCATACAGAGCAGCCCATTCAGCTTGTCCAATATTTTTCCAATCCGCGAAAAAATCCGCCGGAACACAGAACCCCGCGCTCTTTCCAACCTGCCTGAACACTGTTTCAATAATACTCCCTGTTGGTCTGCGGCATAAAAAAACGCAGATAGCCCATTTAAGGTTTCCATCAGCGTTTTCAAAAACTTTATACATTCCCTGGTCAATACGATTCCTTTGCAGGAGGAATGATACATTACCCCTTCCATACCATTTAGTCTTTCAAAAAATAAAGTATTCCACCGCAGCATCTCCTCACATTGTAACATTATCCGCTTTTTCTCCATACACTTGCCCACAGCACGGCGGATACTTACTGCCAGCCGCTCTAGTTCCATACTGGTAAAAGAAATCCCGTACATCTGTCGTGAAACGTCTACAAGCTTGTGCGCTTCATCAAAGATTAGTACCCTGTGTTCTGGGAGCAGACGGTTTCTGTCACCCTTCTTACTCAAAATATCCGCCAATACAAGGTTATGGTTCACAATCTGAAAATCAATTTCTTTTCTCCCTGCCTCGTTCAGCAAAGCACGGTAGCGGCACACATCAACAAGTGGACAGCTCTGTTGACACCTCTCCACCTGGATGCAGCCTTTTACATAGGCTGTCAGCGGTAGCCCATCCAAGTCAAGCGGGCAAGCACCGCAAAAAAGTGCTGTCAGAAGCTGTATTAAATCTTGATCTTCTATCCGGTTATTGCGCTGGAGTGATGCAAGATAAGTCTTTACCCGCAAATCACAGGCATAATGTTTTTTTCCTTTTCGGATCACAAAGGTAAGCGGGCGATCAATGATCCGGTGCTGCATCAAAATACTGGAAAGTTGTGGGATATACTCCTCGGTCAATGCCTTTTGTAATGTTATGGTAGAAGTCGAAATCACCACAGGCTGTTTATCCGCATAAAAAAGGCGGTATATAGTTGCTGCCAAGAGGTATGCAAGGGTCTTGCCTGTCCCAACCTCCGCTTCACATAACGCAATTTTTTGTTTTTCCATTGCTTCCAACATGGCAATGGAAAGGGCAAGTTGGTTTTCCCGCAGGGCAAATCCATGTAATGGCAGGATATCGCAGAAAATATGGGTCAGGAAATGATATGCACTGCTATCCCTGCTATTTTGTAATTTCTCCGCCCCCTGCATCTTCTCCATTGCCCGCTGGTAGCCGCGTTCCGTTAAAGGTGTTCCCCTAGAAAAAAGTTTCTTCGCTTTTAATTCGGCTAGATCAACGATGCGGTAATCATATTTCTTCCCTGTGAAATGCTCCAATAACACAAATCCGTGGATGGTAAGAACTATCTTTTCATTGGGCAAAAATAATCCTGCTTCAAAAATTCGGTGGTTTATGTCTGCCATACAATATTCAAAATGATACAAAATTTTAGCCTCCTTTGTCACCCATCGGAGTGATACAAAAATACGGCAGAAAGCAAAATCTCCATTCTGCCACATGGCTTCTATCGCTCCGATAGAAATATAGACTTGTCTGAATTCAAGGTTTGCCACATAAAAGCCGTCCAATAAGAACCTTCTAATGATTCGTTTATTCTTATTTATCCTAGAAGCAAGGCTTTTACACAACTCACCCAAAGAACGTCTTTATCACAAAAAGATAATAAACTATATCTATATTCTTTCATGGTAGTGTTTTTATAACTAAAAAAGGTGTGACAGACGTTCCATCGGTTATTAAGCAGGGTATCGCTTTCTGGACACCATAAAAGCCGCCCCCATTCTATCTCAAACAGGGGTGGTGCATTCTCCCTTTTCTCAGGGCTACCCTTTTGGGGCAGAAGTATCATGATTTTGGACAGGGATCATCGCAATCCGCCCCACCACAGGACGTTACTGCCGCAAACGTAATCGCTTGGCGTATAGGGCAAAGTCGCTTGTTCTGGCATGGACAATCATATAATCGCTAATTTTCTTTTTTTGCCCGATTGATCTTGTCTTGCCAGCAGACAACCTGCCGTATAGCTTCTTGGCGCGTTCCGGCTTGTCGCTTCCGGTTTCCCGGTCTGTCACAAATGTATCTGTCACACCAATATGAAATTGTCAATGTACAGGTGAAAGGGTTGTTTGGAAAAAAGCCCTTCACTTAATGTTAAAAAAATAGGTGGGTGACGAGTTATTCTAAAAAATTTTTTTAATTATTTCATGTTTTATGGCAAAGCAATTTCTTCTTGTACAATAATAAATTTTTGTCTATTATATATTTGTGTCGTTTTACCGTACATGGTTCTCTCAAACCAAGACATTACTAAAACTTAATGAAAACAGAAAATTTCAAAAAAAGATTGACTTTGTAATGACCCTCATATATAATTGTATCAAGCTACAATTAAGGAGGTGATAGAAGTAGCGGACAAAAGCCGAGCTGATTATTTCAGGGAGCGCAGAAAACAAAAAGAAACAAAAGCCTTTTATGTGGAAGTTGACCAAAAAAAGTTAGAAAATTTGGAAGGGAAACTTTCAAAGAAAAAACAGACAAAAAAAGAGTGGCTCAATGAAAAAATCGACGAAGAATTAAAGGAATGATAAAGGGCAGCTGCCAAGACGACCAATCTACACAGCTACCCCTATCCCGACTCGCCTATCGGCATATAGCCAAAAGACGGTACGCAAATATTATAGCACTGTGTACCTCTGTTTGGCAACCCCAAAATTGCAACAGGAGGTATTTTTTATGCATATAACCCAAATATCGGAAATAAAATTCCCATCGAATTTACCTCCATCTTGACCTTTATTTAGCGTGCTATCCGTCGCACTACCGGAGGAGAAACCATTATGGAACAACATGAATTATTAACACAATATCTTGATAGCATTAACCGTGCAATCGAGATCACTTACGCTACGTTATCCACCATTAGCAACCAGCGCGATGATGAATCTATTTCATGGACGGTCGTTGGCATTATGGATCAAATTGAAAAAGTTAAGGAATATACTTCTAAGATGGATGAGATTCTTTCTGAAATGAGTGAATAATGAAAAATAAGACAAAAAACTTTGGATGAGAGTAAAAATCACTCTCATCCAGACTACTATTGATGCATTTAGGAGGTACAAAATGGCAAGACCTAAAAAGCAAGGACTTGATTTCTTTTTCTTAGATGTAAACCTTTTTTCAGGCAAAGAGGTTCGAACAATCCAAGAATATTGTGGGACCGATGGAATATCACTTTACTTATATCTTCTATGCAAAATCTATAAGAATGGTTATTATGTGCAATTAGATATAGAATTCTTTCGCAATACATATTTAGATTTAGGCATGAACCAAGAACAGGTTATGCAAATACTAGAATTTTTCTTGGCAGAAGCGTTGTTTGATATAGAATTATTTCAGACTAATAATGTTTTAACCTCCCGTTCAATACAACTACAATTTCAGAAATCAGTAAAAGACCGTGCCAAAAAGAATACAATTTTAATTGAATGTTACTGGCTTCTGGATGAGGAGGAAACAGAATCATTTTTAAAAGTATGTTTCACTTCCCCTAATTACTCTGGAAATAAACCTGAATTATTCACGGAAAAATCCTCAATTATTCCGGGAGAAACTATAGAGTCTTCTGGGAAAAACCTTGGTTATTCTACAAAAAAAACTGGTTATTCTGGGAAGAACTCCAATTTTTACAGGAAAAAACCGGATTATTCTATGAAAAAAAGCTTAAAAAATAATACAATCTATAATAATCTATCTAAGTGCGCTATAACGCGCGAAGAAAAACAAGAATTGATCCGAGAATTTGGGGCAGAAGTAGCAGAAGAATACATCCGTCGTACCACCGAGTACCATTGCTGCAACTTGAAAACTATTCGAAAATGGATCGCAGAAGATCAGCAGAAATATCGAAGGAGCAAAAATGTATTCAATACTTTCCCTCAACGCAACTATAGCGAAGCAGAAATGAATTTTATGGAGTATCAATTGCTAGGAAACTCTGAAAATAAAAATTAAAAGAAAAATATTGAAATCCGCTCGTGTGTGTTTCCTACACATAAATCTTATTTACCCAAAGGACAGGAGCAGTACAAAAGAACTCCTGACACCTTGTATATAAAATAAATTTGTAATATATCCTGTATCAATAAGCAACCTGCCATTTTGGATGCCTTTGAAAAAGACAACCTTGTAAGAAACGGGTCGGAAGCTGTGATAGCTGCCGACCCGTTCTTATTACCTATCTGAATTCTCTTCAGCAAAAAGTTTCTTCAATTTTTTCTCCGCCCACATCAGACTGTCCCAAACTGCTCGTTGATGCACCGCTTCTAATTTCGCAATTTGCCTTATGGAAAGCCCCTTAAAATAATGTAACACAAACCTTTTTTGCTGTACCTTAGTAAGCATCTTACTATGTAAAAGCTGGTAAGCGATCTTTAGAGCGCGCTCCTCCTGATCACCTATTAAATGCTGGTCAAACTCTGGTACAACTGCAAATTCTGCCTCTGACACCTGATCAAGACTCACATTGCGTCTGCACGTCCGCTGTTCTTGCACTGCCTGTTCATGATATATTCTATCCGACCATGCTTTTAACTCTGCAAAATCTGCTTCTGTTTTTTCTGGGTTATCTCGTAGATAATCTTCAAGTGTCACTTCCACAACGCCGTCCGCAAACTTATAAATAATGCCCTGACTGTACTTGTTCAGGGCATAATCACTCTCTCTATAATTTTTCAATGTCCTTACCTCCGAGTTTGAAGTTTTCCGGTTCAAACTCGAAGCGGAGGACTACGGCAGTGAAAAACATCGCATAAAACAAAAAAAGGCAGCCACATAATATATGTGACTGCCAAATTTAATTCTTTTTTCCACACAACTCTATGGAAATAATCTGATACATTTATTTCTTCCGTATCATCTTTCGTATTACGCTTCCAATATAGTTTACAAATTGAAGTGCTTACCATACTAAATGACAATTATCCCTCCTTCAAATATATTGAGGGAATTGTCATCAATTATAGTTATGTCCAGAATTATTTCCCTATTGTTGAAAGTATATATATCTACAAAAATATATGTAAATA
>CAJTOR010000080.1 GCA_910577675.1 uncultured Lachnospiraceae bacterium | reverse complement strand
GTGCATACTGGAGTTCAGCGAAATGGATTTGAAATGAAACTGTCAAAGACCCGGATAGTCGGGGACAATATCCGAAGAAGCTGATGGGAAAAAACAGTTGATGGAGATAGAAATATGATATATAATGGCAGTGGGAACTACAGACGGAAATATCAGTTTTTTCTAATAATACAATATAAATGGGGGGCTTATGGAAATAAAACCGCTCCGCGTCGGGAGCCTGCTGCTTTCATCCAATGTCCTGATGGCACCACTGGCGGGGTATACCTGCCTGCCGTTTCGCATTTTGGCAAATGAACTTGGAGCGGGGCTTAATTTTACGGAAATGGCAAGTGCCAATTCATTAAAATATCGCGATATCGCCACAAAAAGGCTTTTGCTCACAAGTGAACGCAGCGGAAAAATCAAGGCAGCACAGCTTCTTGGCGGCAACCCGGCAGTGATGGAAGCCGTGGCGGCAAGTGAGGAATTGGGAAAATTTGACATTATAGATATCAATATGGGCTGTCCCGTCCCAAATGTGTTTAAGGCGGGTGAGGGCTGTGCGATGATGCTTGATATGCCGAGGGCGGCGGCGGTGATCCGCGCTGTAAAAAAGAGCGGGAAAGTAGTCACGGTAAAGTGCCGTACCGGGATAAAAGAAAATGATATGTTTGCGGCGGAATTTGCCCGTATGTGCGAGGATGCGGGGGCGGATATGATTACAATCCACGGGCGTTCCCGGAGCATGATGTACGATGGTGTCCCGCACTATGAGGAAATTGCGCAGGCGAAGGCAGCCGTTTCCATCCCGGTAATTGCCAACGGGGGGATTAATTCTGTTTCGGATGCCGAAAGAGTGATGGAAATAACCGGGGCGGACGGTGTGATGCTCGCCCGCTATGCGCTTGAAAACCCGTTTGTTATCCGCGACCTGACCGGGGTACCGTATGAAAAAAGCTTTCTTGAGGTGATGCTTGAACAGCTTTCGCTCGCGCTGCTATATTATGATGAAACCTTTGCCCTCCGATATGTGCGCTGTATCGCCGCCAATGGGATGAAAAAGCGCAGGGGGACAAAAAAATACAAGGAAGGCTTGTACCGCGCGGGGAGTGTGGGTGAGCTAAAGGAAATACTCGAGCTGATTTTTGGGGAGGAACCTGCTTCCGCCACTTAATGAAAAATTATTTGTAGGATGATTTTTTACTGGGGGAGTGGGCTTCCTGCTCAAGTCAGATTGTTCTGACAGTTTGAAAGGGGGCGCAAAACATGGAAGATGGGGTACAAAGCGGGGACGGACTTGTAATACAGGATCAAATCCTGGTTTCCTATGGGATGAGGGAGGAAACAGTTATTGTGCCGGAAGGGGTGCATACTATCGGGGAGGACGCATTGAAAGCCTGTGTATCCTTAAAGAAGATTGTTCTGCCAAAAAGCCTGCGCTACATAAAACCAAGGGCTTTTAAGGGCTGTCGCAACCTGCGGGAAGTAAAAATCCCGGAAGGGGTTTCCTATATTGGGGATTATGCCTTTCACAGATGTCATTCCCTTGAAGAAATTCAGTTGCCCGTTTCAGTTAAGGAGCTTGGCAACTGTGTTTTTCTTTATTGCGACCGTTTAAAAGAAGCACATATTCCCGGTGTGCGCCGCCTGGGAAGACAGGTGTTCTTAAACGATACCATGCTCGAACGCCTTGTGATTTCAAAAGAACTGGAAGAAGAGTGCATAAGGGATGTGTTTACGAGCTGTGGCAGGCTTTTGGACATTGCGTTTGCAGGGGGGGAGCGGTATCTTTTTTCAGGGCTGGTGGATGTCGCGATAGGGGAGGTTTTGCTGCCGTCCCTTATACAGAGGATTGCCGCAGATGTGTTGAGCATGTTTGAACTTGACGGGCATTGTCTGGTGCGCTTCCTTACGAATCTAAAGCATGTGGAAATCCCGGAGGGGATTGAGGAGATCGGAAAAAGCTGTTTTTTTGACCGGAAGGGGATACAGTCAGTAAGCCTTCCCGTTTCGTTAAAGGAGATAAAAAGCCGCGCGTTCAGAAATTGTATCAATCTGGAAGAGGTTTCTTTTGGGGGAACTAAAGTAAAGGTTGACAGCGATGCCTTTTGCAACTGTACTTCATTGAAAAATCTGTTCCTTCCAGGCGGAAGAAAATTTCGGATGCGGGGGATTTCCGGCTTTGTGGAGGAAAAAGAGGAAAATAAGGATGCGGCGGAGGATGGGGGAGATCTGGATAGTGGTGTGCCGGAGTTGGTACATCTGGTAAAAAAACAGATTTTGGGCAATTTCAGGCTCTGCGGCAGTGTCCTTCTTAAATATCTGGGCAATGAATCCCGCGTTGCCGTTCCAAATGGCGTTACCGTTATTGCAGAGGAGGCTTTTGCGGGCAAGGAGGAAATTGACCGGATACTCCTGCCGGACGGTGTGCAAAAGATCGGGGCGGGTGCATTTCGGGGCTGTCTGCTCCTGCAAACAATTGCGATTCCGGATTCGGTAAAAAGTATCGGGGCAGGTGCTTTTGAGAACTGTGTCAAACTACTGCGCATTACATTGCCGGATGCGCTTGTGAAAATAGAGGGGATGACATTCAGGAATTGCAGGAAGTTAAAAGAAATAAATTTTGGGGCGGGTTTAAGGGAAATTGGGGAGCAGGCATTTTATGGCTGTTCTTTTCTGACGGAACCAAAATTCCCGCAAACCCTCTCTAATATCGGGACAATGGCATTTTACCGCTGTGGAAAACTTGGAAAAATAGAACTCGGAGCCGGTCTGAAAGAGATGGGCAACCTTGCGTTTGCGCAGAGCGGTGTGAGGGAAGTCCATGTTTTTTGCGGCTGCGAGGAATTTGGCAGCAGTTTATTTGCAGGATGCACCGGGTTAGCAAGCTTGTACCTGCATCAGGGGGTATGCCATATCCCCGATAAAATGGCATCCGGATGTTTTTCACTCTCCAATGTAAAACTTCCTGGAACGCTTTGTTCCGTTGGGAGGGATACCATGGAAAAAACGCCGTTTTTGCAGGGTGTTAAAGAGGGGTTAGAATCCTGCCCTAAAATATTGTGGGACGGCAGCGAATTTTCGGGGGAGGCGGTTATTCCGAAATATATTGAGATTATTGCCGGCGGTGCATTTTACGGTAACAAGCATATTACTTCCATATCGATGCATGGGGGGATTACCTGGGTTGGAAGCGCGGCTTTTAAGGGATGCAGCGCGCTAAAAAAAGCAGTCTGGCCTGCCGGCTTAAAAAATTTGCAGCCGGAGGTATTTTCCGGTTGTGATACCCTATCGGAAATACAAAATGCACCTGCGTGGCAGCGGGTGGGGGAGCGTGCATTTTATAAATGTAAAAATTTGGAAAATACATACCTTTCCGAATTGGAATATATCGGGAAAGAAGCATTTTTTGGCTGTTTAAAATTAAAGAAGGAACCACTTAAAAAAGTGGCTTGGATTGGTGAGGCGGCTTTTTCGGATACTCTGTTTGTTGCCCCACAAAAGGAGGAATGTTGTGGAAAGCAACTGACTTTGCCGGCTGTGCGCGTTGGGGACATTGCCGTGGGGGTGCCGGATAGATGTATGTTTGGGGGAATTTTGGACGGGACAACGGGAATCGCGCCATATGCATTTTGCGGGGATACAAGTATTAAAAAACTGCATCTGCCAGAGAGCGTGCAATTTGTCGGTGAGGGGGCGTTTTCCGGTTGCAGTCAGCTTGAAGAGATTATCTTCCCGTCTGGCAATTGCCAGATTGGGGAGAGAGCTTTTGAAAAATGTACTTCCTTAAAGAGCATCCGCCTGTGTTCTGACCGGGTGGGGGAGCGGGCATTTGCGTGGTGTACGGGGCTTTTTAAGGTGTTTCTTTGCGGTTCGGCACTGCTTAATAAAAGTGCGTTTGAGGGGTGCGGGAATTTAAGGGAAGTCTTGTTTGACGGGAATTTGGCGGACGTTGAAATCGGCAGTTCCTGTTTTTGTGGCTGCGGGAAACTTAGCAGGATTGACCTTAACAGAGCGAAAAAAATAGGGCGGTATGCCTTTAATAACTGCGATAGTTTGGAGCAGATTACACTTTCCTGTGATACTGTGGTAAAGCCGTATGCATTTGCGGATTGCGGCCGGCTTGCGGAAATTGAAATTTTTGGTGGGAGGGCGGAACTGTTACTGAAAGAATATGCACTTTCCGGGTGTACGGCGTTAAGGCGGGTGCGCTATTTATGCCAGTCTTCTTCCTGCGAATGGGAATTACAGGTTTATCAGGATATATTCTCAGAGCGGATACCGGAGTCCGTGCGGATGATTTTTTACAGTGCGTTCTCCTGTTTTGAGGTGGAGGACGAAGAATTTTTATGTGGCTATAATGGGGGAGGCAGGATTGTTGGCATCCCATCCGGAATCCGGAAGGTAAAGGCGGAGGTATTCCGCGACCGGACGGTTTTGGAGGAGGTTTTTATCCCGGAGAGTGTGGAGTATATTGGCGCGAGGGCATTCCACGGGACGGCGTGGCTTGCAAAACAGCGGGAAATATCCGGGGCGGTTATAATAAACCATATGCTCTTAGACGGTTCCGCCTGTACCGGCAGGGTCGAAGTTTCTTCCGATATCCGCTTAGTCTGCGGATGGGCATTTGCAAATGGGATGGGGATAAAGGAGATTTGTTTTGCCAGTTCTTCGGTAAAGGTGGAGGAATTCGCATTCCGAAACTGCATTTATCTGGAGAAAATAGAATTGCCAGGTTGTGAAATCCGACTTTTCGGTCTTGCCGACAGGCAGAGAGATCTGCCGCCGCTTGCAAAGCAGATAGTTATGGAGAGGCTTAATTGTTTTAAGACGGACGGGGATAATGTCCTTTTGGAGTGTACCGGAAATATTACAGAACTTCTTGTCGCATATGGTATTAGGAGAATCGGGGAAAATGTGTTCCAGGAGAGCAACCTGATGACAAAGATCATCCTGCCGCCAAGTGTCACCTCGATTGGCAGGGGGGCTTTTGCGGGGTGCAAATGGCTTAGATATGTATGCCAGCAAGTGGCGGGCACATATCAGGAAGCGGGCGGGGGGAGTATAGGGATTGGCTGTATTGAAGATATGGCTTTTTCCTGCTGCGGGCAGCTTTTGCACATCGATTTGACAGATTCCCTGAAAAGTATTGGGAAAAGGGCGTTTGAGCACTGCACATCCCTCGAGGAAATCTATTTGCCGGAAGGAATTGAGGAAATACCGGAGCGGGCATTTTTTCGCTGCCACAGCTTAAAGAAAGTTAAATTCCCGTCCACATTAAAGCGGATTGGGAAGGAAGCATTTGCTTTTTGTGGGCAGCTTGATATTTCAGGGCTTGCGGATAATGTGGAGGTTTTAGAGAGGGCGTTTGTGCGGTAGGGGGGATATACAGGGCTTGTGTGTTGGGAATGTTGCAAATAAGTTCTGCTCGTTTCCACGAACATAAACGTTTTCGAAATGGAGGATTTTATGAGATACCGCAGGCTTGGCAATACGGGGCTTATTGTTTCTGAAGTTGGATTTGGCACCATCCCCGTTTTAAAGGGCAGCGTGCCGGTGCTTCCGGGCTATTATAATCTGGAGGAGGAAGAGGCGGTTGCCGTGATGGAATATGCCCACCGCTTAGGCTGCAGCCTCTACGATACCGCCGTTGTCCCGGAATACGGGGATGCGGAAATTAAGCTTGGAAAATTCGTGCAAAAAATCGGGCGGGATAGGATTGTGATTTCGGATAAGGCGCGTTTTTTTGACGGAAGTGGAATGTACCGGGCAGTTGAGGAATCCTGTGAAAATCTGGGGACATACCCGGATTTGTATTTTGTCCACCAGGCGGATGCGGAACATGAGGAGGAAATTTTTGGAAAATATGGTGCGCTCGATGCCCTCTTGGAGCTAAAGGCGCGGGGGATGATCCGGTTTGTGGGGGTGGCTTCGCATTATTATGATATTCTGCTGCGTGCTGCCGTAGATAAAAGGGTGGATGTGTTGCAGATGAGCGGGAATATTTTTGAGCGCGGGATGCTTGAGCGCGTTAAGGGGGAACCCCGCTTTTTGGGTAAGGGAATCCTTGTGAATAAAGTCTATGCTGCGGGGCTGCTCCCTGCATTTTTCCCGGCAAAAGAATTGGTGGATGGTGTTTTGTCCTATCCGGTTTCGTGCGCGCTTATTGGGATTGGGACAAGGGGGGAAGCGGATGCCGCAATGGGGAATGGGCAAAAAGGGATGGATTCTAAAAGGGAGTGTGTGGAGCAAGGGGGCGGATTGCCGTCTTTTTCGGAGGTGCTTTGCATTTTGGAAAGGCAATTTAACCCGATTCCCTGCGACCGCTGCCAGCGCTGCCACTGTCCGCACGGGACAGAAATCCACACGGTGTTCCGCCAGTACCATTATTATTTTATGGGCAAGGACTACTGGGCGTTGAAGAAACTTGATTTGGGGATTAAAGAGAGTGCCGCGCATTGCAGGGAGTGCACGGAAATGCCCTGTTTAAAAGAATGTCCGGCGGGAATCCGGATTCCGGACGAAATGCAAAAGCTTGAAAAACTTGTGCTTTTACATCCGATTTTGTCGAATATGCCGGGTGGGGGATAGAATGAAGTCTGTTTTCCAAGTGCTTTCTGGAAATAGTTTATCATCAGATAAGGGTTTATAACTGGCTGTGGCTAGAAGGTTAAAGAAGATATGATTCAGCCGGGAATGGAATGTGTTGTCCTGCCCGCTTTTAATGTCAATAGTTTGCTGCAAGAAAATGGTGGAAATTTATGATAGTTCTTACCTGTAAAAAACAAAAACGCTGGATTTTTCCGGAAGGACATGATATAATAGAAACAGGTATTACGTTGCGGCTGTGACGGCAAAAATAGAACAGGGCATATTTTTCTTTTGTTAAAAGCGGGATTTGTGCCCGTGGCCGCGTACAACAACCAAATTCGAAAAGAAAGGAAGATGTGGACATGGATTATTTGGAGAAGTACAGGGAGTGGTGTAAAAACCCGTATTTTGACGATGCAACTAGGGAGGAACTAAAAGCCCTCGAGGGGAATAACGCGGAGATTGAGGATCGTTTTTACCGCGACCTTGAGTTTGGTACAGGGGGCTTGAGGGGTGTGATCGGCGCGGGTACGAACCGCATGAATCTCTATACTGTGCGCAAGGCAACCCAGGGTTTAGCGAATTTTATTATCAAGGAGGGCGGCCAGGATAAAGGAATTGCCATCGCGTATGATTCCCGCCATATGTCTGTTGAGTTTTCTGAGGAAGTGGCGTTATGCATGTGTGCGAACGGCATTAAGGCTTACCGCTTTGAGTCCCTGCGCCCGACCCCGATGCTCTCCTACGCGCTGCGCACACTTGGCTGCATTGCGGGTGTGGTAATTACCGCGAGCCACAACCCAGCGGAGTACAATGGCTACAAAGTTTACTGGGAGGACGGTGCACAGATTACTTACCCGAAAGATGAGCTGATTATTAATGAGGTCAATAATGTAACTGATTTCAACAATGTAAAGACGATGAGCAGAGAGGAAGCGCAGGAGAAGGGGCTTTACCATGTGATAGGAAAAGATATCGATGATCCGTATATTGAAACGCTTAAAAAGCTGGTAATCCATCCGGATATCGTAAAGGAGATGGGAAAGGATCTCGGCATCGTCTACACACCGCTGCACGGCACGGGGAATCTCCCGGTGCGCCGCGTGCTTGCGGAACTCGGATTTGAAAAGGTATATGTGGTGCCGGAACAGGAGAAGCCGGACGGAAATTTCCCGACGGTTCCTTACCCGAACCCGGAAGATCCAAAGGCATTTGCGCTTGCACTTAAACTGGCGCAGGAGAAAGGGGCGCAGCTTGTGCTTGCGACCGACCCGGATGCGGATCGTCTGGGCGTTTATGCGAGGGATTCAAAGACCGGCGAGTATCATTCCTTTACAGGAAATATGTCGGGCATGTTAATCTGTGAGTATATTTTAAGCCAGAAGAAAGAACTCGGTACGATTGCGAAGGACGGCGTGCTTGTCAAGACGATTGTTTCGACAAATATGGCGGACAAGGTGGCGGAGGAGTACGGGATCAAACTTGTAGAAGTTTTGACTGGGTTTAAGTATATTGGTGAGCAGATCAAGTTGTTTGAGCAGACCGGCCACGGTACTTACGAGTTTGGTTTTGAGGAGAGTTACGGCTGTCTGGTCGGCACGCATGCGAGGGATAAGGATGCCGTGGTGGCGGTAATGATGCTTTGTGAGGCAGCAGCTTACTACATGAAGCAGGGGCTTACGCTCTGGGATCAGATGCTTAAAATCTATGATAAGTACGGCTTCTTTAAGGAGAGTTTGCAGACGCTTACATTAAAGGGGATCGAGGGTGCCGGGAAGATCAAGGAAATGATGGAGAACATCCGCAACAATCCGCCTAAGAAGCTTGGTGACTATACAGTTCTGGCGTTCCGTGACTATAAGGCGGACACGGTAAAGAACCTTGCAACGGGAGAGGTGACCACAACGGGACTTCCTAAGTCGAACGTGCTGTATTTTGACCTGGATAACGACGGGTGGGTCTGTGTAAGACCGTCCGGAACAGAGCCTAAGATCAAGTTTTACATTGGCGTGAAAGGCACGAGTTTTGAGGATGCTGAGGCGAAGAACAAGGGTCTGACTGACGCGCTGATGGAACTGGCAAAATAAAAACCTGTTTGATTTGAGGAAAGGGGAAGGAAGTTGAAGAAAGTTCATGGTTATTTCATGCTGACGGCGGGTGCATTTTTCCTTGGCACATTGCTGCTTGGTGCGGCAAACGCGGTAGCAGCCGGAACTGTGGGGACGGATGCAAATGATGTCACGGATTATTATATTCCGGCGGGCGGTGAGGATTACAGCTATGAATCTGTTAGCATACAATATCAGCCTGCATCGCCAAATGAAACGTTAGCAGTGCCAGGCGGGGCTGTGGGGACGGATGCAAACGCTGCCACGGATTATTATATTTCGGTTGGCGGTAAAGATTATAATTATGAATCCGTGAGTGTGGAATATCGGGCTGCTTCGCAGGATAACAGTGATAACTGACAAACAATAACAGTGGGATTGCCATATTGAAATTGAAAAGAACGGGTGAAAGGCGGGTGCTTTTGCCCGTTCTTTTGGTTTGGAAGGCAGTATTTTGACAGGGTGCGTCCGAAAATTGGATTGACAAAAACCACCTGAATCTATATAATCTGTAAATAGTGGTGAAAACCAAGCATTCCAATATATAAAAAACAGCATAAGCCCGCACACGCCCCGGGAAAAATTACGGGAGCATGGCGGACGTAAGTTTTTCCCGCCTAAAAAGGGGGATGGAAGGACTTATGCGGTACTTTAAAAACAGCATAAGTCCGTACAACCCCCCGGGGAAAAATTACTGGAGCATGGCGGACGTAAGTTTTTCCCGCCTAAAAAGGGGATGGAAGGACTTATGCGGTACTTTAAAAACAGCATAAGCCCGCACACGCCCCGGGGAAAAATTACGGGAGCATGGCGGACGTAAGTTTTTCCCGCCTAAAAAGGGGATGGAAGGACTTATG
>CAJTOR010000079.1 GCA_910577675.1 uncultured Lachnospiraceae bacterium | reverse complement strand
AGATTATAGATGAAGTGAAGGATTGCAGAAGGCTGTTTGCACAGCTAAATGAAACACTCACTGCATCGTGGGATGCGATGTATGCGTGGGCAAGGGAGTATTACAAAGCACATGGGCATTTGGACATCCCGGCAGCCTACACTACAGCGGACGGCCATTCTCTTGGAGCCTGGGTGGCAACACAGAGGAAAGTGTACTTGGGAAGGACAGCGGGCTGTCTAAGCATGGAGCAGATAAAGCGGCTTGAGGAGATCGGGATGTGCTGGCAGGGTGCGCGGGAAGCTGCCTGGGAGAGGCATTTTAGCGAGGCGGAAAAGTATTTCAGGCAACATGGGAACCTTGCCATCCCGGCGGATTATGTGACGGGGGATGGATGCCGGCTTGGAAGATGGCTACGCAGGCAGAGGGAGCTATTAAAGGGGCAGGGGAAAGGGTACTTCCAGGGAATGGATGTAATGGGGGATCGAGAGAGCCGGGGCAGGGAAAGAGAAAAATGTAAAAATGCGAACAGTGTTTCCGCAGATATGGTAAAGGCCATCCATGTGGAGAGGCTGACGAAAATCGGCATGGTCTGGGAAAGCGGTGACCCTTGGGAACGGCGGTATGCGCTGGCAAAGGAATACTATAAAGGGCATGGCAACCTGCAAATCCCGGCGGACTATGTGGTGGATGGGGTCTGGCTTGGGCGTTGGGTAAGGGAACAAAAGAGTAAACTTAGCCAGGAAGGGAAAGGGGCGCTGACAAAGGAACAGAAAGAAAAACTGCTTTCCATCGGGCTGACTATTGGGGTATCGCAGGCGGAAATTTCCTGGAGGGAGCAGTATGGGCAGGCAGAGGAGTTTTTTAAGAAATTCGGGAATTTGTCGGTCCCAAAACGTTACACGGCAGGGAACGGGAAAAAACTCGGGGTTTGGCTGCAACACCAGCGCGCAGGCAGGAGGAATGGGGCGTTAGCAAGTTGGCAGGTTGGGCTTCTTGACGGGATTGGCATGGTTTGGGAGTGTAAGGACGCGTGGGAAAGGGGATTTTTGCATGCGCAGGAATATGCCCTAAAAAAGGGGGATTTGGAGGTGCCGAACGCCCATGTCTGTGCAGATGGCTACCGGCTCGGGAAGTGGATATCAAACCAACGGTGTGCCTACATGGGGATTGCCACTAAAAGACTTACAGAAAAACAAATCCGCAGGCTCGAAGAAATCGGGATGGTCTGGAGTGTGGGGCAGGGAAGGCGCGCAGGCTCGAAGATTCATCCTGATAGTAATAAAATATTATAAGAATAATCCGGAAACAAAAGAAAAGTGGAAGGGAAAAGATATCCGGGAAGGATTGTCGCATTGCCGCATCCGGTGCAGGGATATTGGTTATAAGGGGGCATGCCTCCATGGGATTTATATAAAAACTGTGATAAGGTATCACAGCATTGTACATGTCCGATGGGATGGCGAAGCGCGCCCTTTTTTATTGTAAATCTTCTTTAGCAGTGCAGTTTTGAGGAAGCAGGACATGATAAAACGATGGTAAGAATTAAAGTCCGGATGGCTTTGAAAGGGGTCGGAAGGGATATAAAGGAAGGGGATGGACATGACATCCGGAAAGAAAAGAGATTTTGGGACAGAGGAAAAAGACGCACTGGAGCGGTGTGTACTTTGTGGAAAACTGACAGGAGTAAGCAGGGATACCCCAATCGGGGAAAGAGAATATTATGTGGAAGCAGCGGGGCAGCTCTGTGCAGAATGCTTTGCAAAAATCTATATCCCCTCCCATAATGATGATATTCTAAATCCCTGAAGATAACATGGAAAACAGAAAGTTATGTAGGAGGAACGGGGGAGGAAGTATGGCGGATATGAAACGTGACCTGATTTTAAAAATTGTCAAGGCATTGGATGCAGTTTTACTGACAATCCCTTTTGCAATCTGCTGGTATGGATATTATGCAACCCGCACAGTATCCCCGTTTTGGAATAAGGGGAACTGGGTGGTAATCGTACTGTTTTTAATACTCTATATATTTTATGGGAATATCTATAATGGTTTTTTGGTATCCTGGAACAGGATTTCGGAGATGGTGTACAGCCAAGCATTAGCTGCCCTGGTTTCGGACTTTATCATGTACATTGTAACCTGGTTGCTGACAAAATACCTGCCAAACCCATTGCCGCTATTCGCGGTATTTTTTTGTCAGGTTGCGCTGGCTGCCCTGTGGTTTGCCTTGGCAAACCGGTGGTATTTTGCTACATTCCCGCCTAAGAAGACAGTGGTAATCTATGACATGCGACGAGGGCTTGACGGGCTGTTGCGCGAATATGGGCTTGGGAAGAAATTTGATATCCGTGGGACTATCCCGGTAAAGGATTGCCTTTCGGATATTGAAATGCTGCATGGTATGGATACCGTCTTTTTAAGCGGGATTCACAGCAGCGACCGGAATATTATATTAAAATATTGCATTGCAAACGGGATTAATGTCTATGTTATCCCAAGGATTGGGGATGTCCTGATGAGCGGTGCGCAGCACCGGTATGTATGCCATTTGCCGATGCTTGAAGTGGGGCGGTATAATCCGTCACCCGGGTATCTGTTTGTAAAAAGATTGATGGATATTGTGCTTGCCGGGGCAGCTATTGCCTTCTTTGCACCTTTGCTGCTTTTTACGGCACTGGCAGTAAAACTGGAGGATGGCGGGCCGGTTTTTTACCGGCAGAAACGTCTGACGAAGGATGGGAAGGAGTTTAATATAATTAAATTCCGCAGTATGGGTGTGGATGCGGAGAAGGATGGTGTTGCCAGGCTTTCTACCGGGTCGAAGGATACCAGGGTTACTTCCGTCGGCAGGGTGATACGGAAGCTGCGGGTGGACGAGCTGCCCCAGCTTTTTTGTATCCTAACCGGCAGCATGACGATCGTTGGACCAAGACCGGAGCGGCCGGAGATAGCGGCGCAGTATGAGGGGGAGATGCCGGAATTCCAGTTGAGGCTGCAAGCCAAGGCGGGATTGACAGGATATGCGCAGGTATATGGGAAGTATAATACGATTCCTTATGACAAGCTGCAACTGGATTTAATGTACATCGCGAAACCGAGTATCCTCGAGGATATCAGGATTATGTTCGCTACCGTGCGGGTATTGTTTTTGCCGGAAAGCACGGAGGGGGTTGCGGAGGGGCAGACGACGGCGGCAGGGAAGCCGGAAATTTTGGATAATCCAAAGGATGATTTGGGAGAAGTAGCAATAACAATAGACATGGGGAAATCTTTTTCAGATGATTCAAACAATGTAATATAGCATCAATATATGGGTGGTTGAGGTTTATGAATAGTATTGAAGAAAATAAAAATGCTTTGGATATTCCGCAGGTGAGTATTATTACCCCTATTTATAATTGTGAAAAATATATAGGGGAAACCATTCAATCAGTTCTAGTCCAAACATATAAGAATTGGGAAATGATTCTTGTGGATGATATTTCAACAGATAAAACGGTGGATATTTCGCGTTCTTTTGCGGCGAAAGATCCCCGTATAAAAATTTTGCAGCTTAATGCCAAGGGAGGGGCATCGATTGCAAGAAATATGGCAATAAACAAAGCGCGGGGAAGATACATTGCCTTTCTGGATGGGGATGATTTATGGCTTCCTTCAAAGCTGCGAAAACAAATTGACTTTATGATAAAAAATGACTATGCGTTTACTTATACAAATTATTATGTGGCAAAAGGGGAATTTAACAGCAGAAAAGATGAGATATCGAACTTGGAAATTAAAACATGTCCACCTGAAATTACATATAATAATTTGCTGAAAAAAAACTGTGTGGGTTGTCTTACCGTAGTTTTTGATACTGAAAAAACTGGAAAAGTGAACATACCAAGACTGGATAAAAGAAATGATTATGCGCTGTGGTTGAAAATTCTAAAAAAAGGTTTCACAGGAATTTTGTTTCCTGAACCTTTAGCAGTTTATCGGAGTCATCAGGGACTGTCAAAAGGAAGTAAGTTTAAGTTGTTAAAATATCATTACAGAGTGTTTACTGAAGTTCTGGGTTATGGAAAGGTAATGGCTTTTATTATGGCGGCAAGAAATGCATTGTATTATCTTCAGGAAAGAATTTTTTTGAGATAAGAGTACGGGCGAAACTTAAAATACAGGATGGAGAGGGGAAAAGAAGATAATATGTGGCCATATTTTTTGTTGATATTTATAATTTTTCTATTGCAGTTCAAATATGGGAATGGAGGAAAGAGTAAAATACGCTTTTATGTGGGGCTAATAATATTATTTCTTTTTGCAGCATTAAGAGGAGTAAGCAATGGTGATTATGATGCTTATCTAACCAGGGGAAAGGAAATAGACTCTCTATATAAAATAATTTATAACAATACTAATATGGAAATAGGGTATTGTTTTCTGTATTATTTAATTAATCTGTTTCATCTTCCGGAGCAAACTATTATAATTTCAATGAATTTTATTAGTATTTTATGTATCTCCAAGTTTATAAATAAATATTCTGAGAATAAATGTTTGTCATTACTGCTTTTCCTGCCACTATATTTTCAATTTGACATGCAGGCAGCAAGAACGGCAGTTGCAATTTCAATAACTGTTTTGGGTGTTAATTATATTTTTAAGAGAAGGTTCTTCTTTTTTTGCCTGACTATTTTTTTGGCAATGTTATTTCACCGTTCTGCAGTTGTCGTTTTTCCACTCTATTTTATTTATAATTTGAGGGTTAGTTTGTTGGCTGGATTAACAAGTATAGTTGCTTCGGTATGTTATGTCAAATTGATAGGAATGGACAATACGGTTTTATATATACTAAAAACTTTGAGATTAAATAATTTTTATGCAAAATATTTTGGTTACGTGAACAATAAAAGGTTTGGTTATCCTTTTTCGCTTGTAGACCCACGACTTTTATTATGTATATTGGTATATGTAGTATCTAAAGTAATTTGCAAAAATTCGAATAAAGCAGAAAAATTTTTTATCAACTGCGGATTGATGAATGTTCTCATTATGATACTGTTCAGTGAACATACTATTTTTTGTTGTAGATTGTCAGCGTATTTCAATGTGTATTGCATTATCATTGTGCCATTGATTTTAAAAACGATTTATACGCTACAGTGCACAAAAAACAAGAATGGAGCGGTTAGAAGTTTCAGGGAAGTAAAATTATTGACGGTTGCTTTCTATGCATTGTATGGAATGGTATATGCATATGTATGTTTTATTTCTTTGGGATTGGATTACAAATTCTTTTTTTGAGTATATATTTGCTTATTGTGAGGTATTAGTATGAAAATTCAGGTACTTGTCGCTACCATGTGTCAAAATGATCATTCCCTGCTGGAACGATTGAATTTGCAGTCGGATGCTGTTGTTGTAAATCAATGTAACAGTGATGGAAAAACGCTTTTGAAATATAAGGGATATGATATTCTATGGATTGATTCAACGGAAAGAGGATTATCGAGAAGTAGAAATATGGCACTAAAAAATGCGGACGGAGAGATATGTATTTTATGCGACGATGACGAGAAAATGACAGAAGGTTATCCTGAATTGATTAATAAAGCATTTTGTACATTGAAGAAAGCGGATATCGTTGTTTTTAACATAAAGAGGGTGGGATGTTGTGAACAGAGGTACAGTAGTTCGGAAAAGATCTTTAAAGTGCCGGAACGTGTGGGATATCTGAAAACATATGGAAGTGTCCATATTTCATTTCGGCGCAGGAAAATAGTGAATAATAAGATAGAGTTCAATGAGAATTTTGGGACGGGTTCCGGGCTGTATTCGAATGCGGAGGATGCTATTTTTTGTATGGAGTGTCATCGGAAAAAACTGGGTATGTACACTTATCCAGGGATAATAGGGGAAGTGGTTTTTGGAACTTCTACATGGTTTACCGGTTACAATGAAAAATATTTTTACGATGTTGGAGCCTATTTGTCAGTAGTTTTTCCTAAATTAAAACATCTGATGAAATGGTATTATCCTGTTCACTTTAGAAGATTATCAAATTTATCTACTTTACAAATTATTAAACATATTAATTATGGATTTAAGGGGTACAAAAAGAGGAAGAGTTATGAAGGATATATGGGAGGCAAGTAGAGGATATGAGAGTATTTTTAGTTGGAGATTTCGAGTCGGACAACGGACCGGGTATAGCGAATAGAAAAATCAGGGATGCATTTGGGAATAATTTTGAAGTTAGTTATTCACAGGCAACGGGGAAATGGCGAAGGATTATTGAAGTATTTAGGGAAATTAAAAAAACGGATATATTAGTTATCTGTTCTAAGTCTAAGTTAAATTATATAGCAATTAAAATAGCGCGTTGGGAAAAAAAGAAAATTTTGTATATTATGCATGGTTATGCCTCATATGAAGTTAAAATAGATAATTCAGGAGAAAAGAAATCCAGATTGAGGAATATATGTAAATATGAGAGTTTCGTTATTGATAATGTAAATAAGATTGTGTGTGTATCAAAAAATTTTATGGGATTAATGATGGAGCAGTTTCCGGATTATAAGAGTAAATTTGATTATATTTATAACTCTGTGGATGTAAAACGCATTAGGGAGCAATTTTTGCGATCATCATCTGATGTAAAAAATCAGATTCTTTCTGTAGGGGGTGGAATGCCTAGAAAAAATAATATATGTGTGGCAAAAGCAATAAATAATATTTATCAAGTTAATGAACATTTAACATATTGTGTTGTGGGGAAAGAAGCTGTTGATGGAAAGGAGATAAAGACATATTCTTTTGTCAGGTGGTTTGACCATATGTCACATATGGAGTTGATTGACCAAATGAATAAAAGTGCTTTATATATCCAAAACAGTAGATTTGAAACTTTTGGTTTATCAATCATAGAAGCGCTGGCAGCAGGATGTAGTATTTTGATATCAAATAATGTAGGATGCAAAGATTTGTTTACTACTATAGAGGAATCAGATATTATTTATAATGTGGATGATGTCCAGGAAATCGAAAATAAAATTAAATTTTTAATTGACCATGGCAATAATCAACGATTATGGTCAGGGTTTCAGATCGATAAGGTATCAAAAGAATGGTGTTCGGAAAAACTTGGTTCAATAATATATTGTTTAAAAGGTTGATTATTATTGTTGAATCTATTCTTTAACGGTCTAGGTGGATGATGGAGAAAGTTGAAAATTTGGAGGAACTGTGGAACGTGATTTCGATTGTTACGCCAACATATAATAGAGGATATTGCCTGAGGAATTTATATGATTCATTAAAACAGCAGACAAGTATGGATTTTGAGTGGATTATTGTAAATGATGGATCATCGGATCACACGGAAACGATTGTAAAACAGTGGTTGCGTGAGGACTCCCCATTTCAAATTGTATATAAGAAAACAGAGAATGGGGGGAAGCATCGGGCTGTTAATGCGGCGGTTAAGTTAGCTTGTGGGGAATTTATCTTTATTGTTGATAGTGATGATATTTTAACTAATGACGCTGTGGAAAAGGGGATTATCTGGTGTAGGGAAATAAGGGATAATAATACTTTTGCTGGTATCAGTGGACGAAGGGCGTATAAGGATGGTACAAAATTGGGTAGTTTCCCTGAAAAAACAGAATATATTGACGCTAAAAATACGGATAGAAGGAGAAAGCATCTTGGCGGAGATAAGGCGGAGATTTACAAAACTAATATACTGAAAAAGTATCCATTCCCGGAATTTCCCGGAGAAAAATTTTTACCTGAGTCCGTGGTTTGGGACGAGATAGCTCATGCCGGTTATAAAATTAGATGGTATAAGGATATTATATATTTGTGTGATTATCAGGCGGATGGATTGACATTAAATATAGAAAACTATGTTAGGAATTCGTTTGAGGGTTATTCATTAGCAAAAAATAAGAGTTTCCATTATCTCCCTTTTCCATATAACTGGGCGGCGCTTGTATCTTATTTGGATATGGCGGAAAAGATGGGTAAAAAGAAAGAAGATGTTATAAAAAAAATGGATATCAATAGAGTATACTATAGTATTGCATATGTTATGTACAGGATTCGAAAAATAATAAGTAATAAATAAAGTGATAATCTATGGAGAATCCGTTAATTGATAGGAGAGTGGATATGCTTTCAAAAATCAAAAAAAGATTAAGACAGAATAAAAGATTTTATTATTTGGCTAATTTATTTAGATATTTTGGAAATAAGGAATTTAGTGAATATGTAAGAGGGTTTGGAGGGGAAGACACAGTTTTAATTCAACATCCAGGAGAACTTTATCCGGAATACATTGTATATCCAATTAGTAATAGGGGGGAAGCAGTCGGTTTTTTTGCAGAACTTCAGTGTACGTTAAAATATCTGTATTATGCTGATAGATTTTGTTTTACCCCGGTGGTTAGCTGGGTTAAGAAAAGTCTATATCAGGAGGATGTTTTGTGGGATGGAACTAGAAATGTCTTTGAGTATTATTTTCAACCAGTGTCCAATATAAAAAGTGAAGAGATTTCGAATTGTAAAAATGTTGTTTTTTCTTTTTCAAGGCAAGTTCGTGCAATAACAGATGGGGATTCGGGAAATGGTTATTTGGAATTGGATTCATTAAAACTAAAATTTGCGCAGATGTATAAGAAATATTGCAAACTTAATACTAAAACAAAATTATATATTGATGAGAATATAAGAGAAAAATTGGTAGGAGATAGAATTTTAGGAGTACATGTCAGGGGGACAGATTTCAAACAAAATTTTAATGGACATCCAGTACCTGTCAATGCAACAGATTTTTTACCATTAGCAAGAAATATGATGGAAGAATATAGGTGTGATCGTATATTCCTAGCAACGGATACCATATTTGCTGTTAAGTTATTTCAGCAGGAGTTTGGAGATAAATTGATATTTTATAACGATATTCAACGTTCTGACGGCGATGTTGGTCTTCATTGTTTGGAGAGTGATAGGGAACATCATCACTATAAGCTGGGGCTTGAAGTTTTGAGGGATGTCTATACACTTGCATCCTGTGAATATCTTCTTGCAGGGATGTCTAATGTAAGTCTTGCAGCTCAATATATTCGGATTGCAAACGGGTCAGAACATAAAAAAGTAGTTATTTTGGATAATGGCATAAACAGAAATAATAATGATGACATAAAGTGGGCAAAGAAAAATTTGTAAAAGAGAAAAGGAGAGAGCATGAAAACCGTATTAATTACTGGAATTACCGGACAGGATGGTTCTTACCTGTCCGATTTTTTATTGGAAAAAAACTATGAAGTCCACGGGATCGTGCGCCGTTCCTCCGTGGATAAAAAGGAACGGATTGAACATTTGCTTGCGAACCCAAGTTTTCATCTGCATTACGGGGACATGACCGACGCGGTAAGCCTGATTCGGATTGTATCCGAAGTAAAGCCGGACGAAATCTATAACCTTGCCGCACAGAGCCATGTCAAAGTTTCCTTCGAAGTCCCGGAGTATACGGCGGATGCCGACGCGGTGGGGACGCTTAGGATGCTTGAGGCGATCTGTATGGCTGGTTTGGGGAAGACCTGCCGGTTTTACCAGGCTTCCACCTCGGAACTGTTCGGCAAAGTCCAGGAAACCCCACAGAGGGAAACTACCCCATTTTACCCGTATTCCCCCTACGCGGCGGCAAAGCAGTACGCGTACTGGATTGTAAAAAATTACCGGGAAGCCTACGGGATGTTTGCGGTGAACGGCATTCTTTTTAATCACGAGTCGGAGCGCCGGGGGGAAAGTTTTGTGACCAGGAAGATTACACTTGCCGCGGCAAAGATCTCGGCAGGGAAACAGGACAAGCTTTTCCTTGGGAACCTGGATGCCCTGCGCGACTGGGGGTATGCGAAGGATTAC
>CAJTOR010000078.1 GCA_910577675.1 uncultured Lachnospiraceae bacterium | reverse complement strand
CGGACAAACTTCAGGATGCAGACAACCTGAAAAACCGCTATGGCTTGCGTGTGATTGCACAGGTACCTAAGGTGCATAAGAAACGAGTCTGGGTTGGATTTGACCGGCTGTTTGCGCGTATGGGGGGACTTCCCTTATATGAGCGTGATGCGGCGGCATTAGCTAAAGTGGCAGCACAGAGCGTAAAGGCAGAATTGATGGCGCTTGGCGCGATGACAGGAAATGGAAGCGGGAAAGTAAAGCTTGCTTTTACCGGAAATATTTCCGTAGCAGAAATTGAAAAACTTCTTTCCAATATGGATTTGGGGGAGGGGTATCAGGCAGAGGCAGTCAAGAGTATTCTTGCGGATGCATCCGCTGTATCCAGGGTACTTGCGGCGGATTATGTGGTACTTGTGGAAGAACAGGAAAAAAGTTCCTACTCGCAAATTGAGCAGGAGCTTGAGCAACTTGGTGCTTGGAAAAAGAAAGTGCTGGGGATTGTCGTGGTCGGGGTGGATGCAGTGCCATAATAAAAGGGGGCAGGACAGAGATAAGTCCTGCCCCCTTTTTGCGTTTCGGCTCCAAAAAAATCAGTTTTTATCACTGGAAACAGACAGTTGATTTTTAAAACCAAATCGGCTATAATCAAAAAATATAAAAATGCCCAGCGGGTAAACAGGTGCGGGAGGATATGGTGGCACAGAAAGTGGGAATGAATGTTTTTTTGCTTACGGACTGCCTGATTAATAAAAAAGGGGAGAGTGTGGACAAGTATCCGCATGGAAATTTTGATGATCTGATGAAATATATAAATTCTGTAAAGCTTAAATAAGCTCTGGCAGGCTGTAAGAGGGATGTGATTTATTTTTGGAAAAGGGTGGTTTTAGGATAATGCAGGTTATCACATTTAGATGGGGGGCAGGTTATTTTAAGCGGGAAACGATTTAATGATTTGCCGTACAGTACCCTTTCGATTTTTTCCAAGATGGTGGTGGTTTGCCCGGAGTGTGGGAAGGCGGGGACGGTTTGTTATAATAAAGAGAGAAAAAGGGCAGTTTTTCAATGTGGTTTTTGTTATCGGAAAGAAGAAATGGTGCCTGGTGAAAAATCGGGGATGGAGGTAACTGCCCAATGCACGTCAACCGGGAAATATATCCGGATTTTAATGCCTGCTGAAAAGATTCACGGGCAGAAGGTGCGGTTCCATTGCCCTTATTGTAAAGAATTTGTTATCGGGAATGTTGAGGATATGAATAAGCCCCGGTTTGTTGTATTTGAAGAAATACGGAATGAGAGTGATCCCTATTTTCATTATTCATTTTATTTTAAGGCAAGTTTTCGGGGGAAACCAATCTGGGCGTTAAACAGGCATCATTTGCAGTATTTGATTGATTATCTGTCGGCGGATATCCGCACGGTGCAACCTGATTTTTATGAAACTTATAAAACCATGCGTTCACAGTCCGATGTACTTCCTACTTTTATGAAAACGGCAAAGAACAGGGAGGGGATTGTTAAGGCATTGAAAAAACTGATGGAGAAGTGATGAAAAGCGGGGATGTTTACAGATTGATATTGCATGAGTTTTATGGTAAAATGGAGTTGTGTGGAAGATAAATTTGAAATATTGATGAATGGTGGAGAAATTGTTCAGTCGGTTTCGGATGAACTGACTTATGACACACTATATAAAAGTGAGGAAAATTTGTGGAGTGTGCTGCTTATGACCGGATATATAACAAAGTCCGATCCGTTTGCAGAAGGCGAATATATTTCCCTGAAAATTCCCAATAGGGAGATTGCATCGATCTTTCAGGATACCGTGGCAGTTTATTTTAAAAACACCATGGATGTTTGTGTTCTTGAATCCTTAATGAAAGCGCTGTGGGAGAGTGATGAGGTTGGGGCAACAAAATATATATCGGAACTTCTATGGAGAACAATCAGTTATAATGATTATCATGAGGATTATTACCATGCATTCCTTGCAGGAACTTTTGTTGGAATAGGTTATGAGGTCGATTCAAATAAAGAGCGCGGGCTTGGAAGACCGGATATTTTATTAAAAGATAGAAATAACCGCAGGGCGATTATTATAGAAGCGAAAAAGTCAAAAAAAGAATCGGATATGGAGGCGGACTGCGAGGAAGCTATTCACCAGATCCTTGTGGAAAAATATGCAGAAGGACTCTATGGATATGAGGATATTCTTTGCTATGGGATTTCGTTTTTTCAAAAGCAGGCGAGAGTTAAGAAAATGTGTTAAAATCCCGCTCCATCGGTCGGAGTGATATTTACAGTTAAGCTGGAGAACAATCGATTTTGATTTTAGGAGGAAGATTGAGAATAAAATTTTCAATCTCAAGTTTGTGTCTGCGCTGTTTTTCGCAAACTTGCTATGCTCAAAAAGCAGCGCAGAAATAAAGTGAAATATGAGAAGACCAAAATATACTGAAGAATTGTTAAAAACAATTTTTCTTTGGCTGGGCGTTGGGTTTATTGTTATGGGATTGTTATCTTTTATTGGTATATTAGAACCTACAGCATATTCATGGGTTCAGGAACCCAATATTATGGGAATGATTTTCTTAATCTGGGGGGTGGCATTTTTTATTGTCCAGACGATCCTCGGTGTCATTGCCTCTTCAAAAGATAAATTACATAATGAATTGCTTGTTAGTGGAACTCAGATAAGTGGCACGGTAGAAAAAGTGTATTTGCAGATATCTACACGGTATGCAGGGGAATATCCTTACAGAATTATTTATACCTATACCTGTCAGGGAAAGACTTATCATCAAAAAAGTGCTCTGATATGGGATAAACCGGATTGTATGGAAAATGATACTATTATAGTATATGTGAATGATTCGGGGAAATCAACTATACAGATATAAGTAAGGAGTTTTAGCTTTTGAATTTGAAAAAATTTGGGTATCTTTGTATAATATTTTAGATTCCATCTAGGATGGTGGCTTGCCTGGAATATGGAAGGAGTGGGGACAGGATTCTATTCAGATGAATAAATCAAGCTTATTTATGGAAGAATAAGCCTGATTTTTTTCTGGAGGTAAGCATATGGATGGGTTCTTTTATGGCTGGTATTTGAAATGTCAGTCGGACACGCAGACATTAGCGGTAATCCCCGCTGTCCATACTTCCCGGGGCACACATACCTGTTCCATTCAGGTTATTACGGAGCAAAATGCCTGGTCAGTTACATTTCCTGCGGATGAATTTCGGCGGGTGGGGAGGAATATTTTTATTGGGGAGAACCGTTTTGGCAAAGACGGTATTTATCTGGCAATACACACACCGCAGCTAAGCATAAGGGGAAAATTAAAATTTGGTTCACTCGCCCCACTAAAATATGATATTATGGGACCGTTTGCCCTGGTACCATTTATGGAATGCAGGCATAGTGTGTGGAGCATGCGGCATTCTGTCAGTGGGAATGTGAATATCAACGGAAAAGAATATTTATTTAAAAATGCCCGGGGATATTGGGAGGGGGATCGCGGGCGGTCATTTCCCAAAAAGTATATATGGACGCAGTGCAGTTTTTCAGGCGGGGCTTTAATGCTGTCCGTAGCGGATATTCCCATTATGGGAATTCCAAACATTGGAATTCCAAGCCTTGGAATTCATTTTACCGGAATTATAGGTGTTATACTATGGCGGGGGAAAGAATATAGGATAGCAACCTATCTTGGAGCCAGGGTTGTTAAAATTCAAAATCATATGGTTTTTGTGAAACAGGGTAATATGGAGCTGCAAGTATGCCTGCTCGAAGAATCAAAGCGTCCCCTTAAAGCTCCAAAGGTGGGGGATATGGCAAGGATAATTCACGAGAGTGCCGCATGTCTTGCTTCCTATCGATTTTCTAAAGGAGGACGCACCATATTTGAGTTTGAAACGGACAGGGCTTCTTTTGAGTTTGAATATTTTTCAGGTTCATAGTATTGTGCCTGTGCACTCTAAAGTTTGTAATACATCCCAGATTTGTCACCTACCAATGCAATCTTTTGCGTTTCCCCTCCAGCAATATTTTGTTCCAGTGCAAAGGAGAGCAGTTTTAAATTCTGGAACACAACGGAAAATAATTATAGTTATTTTACCCGAAAAAGAGGACTTTACCCTTGGCAGGATAAAGCCCTGAATATTAGCGTTTTGTTATTTTACGAATTGAATCGTAAGAAAGATGGAAGCGTTCACACAATTCATCGATCCCCATACCTTTTCGGTACAAGTCAATAATCGTATGGTTTCTCTGTTCATAATATTGTTTCGATCCGCTTTTGCTTCCCCATGATTTTTTACATTTCACTGAGGGAACATAGAGTAATTGTCCGCTGACATAACCGGATAATTCTTTGAGAAGCTCCTCTGGGAGCACATCTGCTGCATTTATATATTCCACAATTCATCCCGTCCTTTTTTATGATGAAATAAAGTGCAGAATCAGCAGACCATGCAACTTTCATTGTACCCATGCAGACTGTTGCATCCCTACTTATTCTGCATGGGAAAAAACACCGGATGATTCAATATGGTTTATACGATCCATTACAAGCACCTCCTTGTAAGTACGGCGAGTGTTAAACTGTAAGTACTTGTTAAGTATACCAAACTTTCTGTGGAAAATCAACTTGGTTTTATATTCATATAGGCATATATATTCAACACAAAAAGGCGGTTGCAAAAACAATTTTATCACAGTAAAACATAGTATTTCCATTGTTTACGGGTTATCTTTCTTATAAGGATTCTGCCAGTCGGGGCAGAGGTATGTTTCGCTCCATGCCATCATGGTCTGGAGGACGGGGAGGAAACTTTTTCCTAATTCGGTAAGCGAATATTCTACCTTTGGCGGGATTTCCTTGTAGATTTCCCGGTGGAGGAACCCGTCGTTTTCAAGTTCGCGGAGCTGCTTTGTCAGAGTGGACTGTGTGATGCCGTCAAGGCGGCGCATCAGTTCACCGAACCGTTGGATTTTATAGAAGGACACATACCATAAAATCAGGATTTTCCATTTGCCGCCAATTACGGATTGCAGTTTGCCCATTGGGACGCAGCGGGCGATGGTTTCTTTATTGTTAAATTTATTATCTGCCATATTTTTTAACCTCCTTATTTAATGAGTATATCCCCAGGATGGGAAAAAATCAAGATAGGGTTATTTTTAATAGTTGGTATGAAAAAGTGAACTATCGATTAAAAAAGACAGTACTTGATTTTAAGAAATTTTAGGGGTAATTTAGAGTGCAGAGGAGAAGTCCCCATTATCCACCGCTTTCGTCTTTACGGCTTAGAAGAGGGGACTTCTTTAGTATATTAAATTAGGAGGAATGAATAATGCACTATACTGGAACGATATGGAGACCGCCCTATGAGGCATCTTCCCTGCTTTTGGAGGTTACCGCGGGCTGTACGCACCACAGATGTAAATTTTGCACGCTTTATGAAGACCTGCCCTTTGGGTTTAGGATGTCGCCGATGGAGGATATAGAGGCGGATCTTATTGAGGCGCAGAAGATGTACCGGTGTTTTTACGGCAGGAAGGTAACCCGGACTTTTTTGACCGGGGCAAATCCTTTTGTGCTGAAATTTGAAAAGCTGATAAAGATAGCGGGAATGATACACGAATATTTTCCTGAAACGGAAACAATTGGCTGCTTTTCAAGGTTAACCGATGTTACCCTGAAAACGGATCAGGAACTTGCTGATCTGCACTGCGCAGGTTATGATATGCTGACAATCGGTATTGAAACAGCGGATGATGAGGCGCTGCGATTTATGGAGAAGGGTTACCTTGCTGCTGATATTATCGAACAGTGCGGTCGGCTTGATAAGGCGGGTATCCGCTATAGCTTTTTTTATCTGACAGGCATATCCGGGGAAGGGCGCGGGGAGAGGGGTGCGAAGATTACCGCCGCGGTATGCAATAAACTTCATCCGATTTTGGTCGGTGCAAATATGCTGACCATCTACCCGAATTCGAAGTTGTATGAGGAAATACAGAAGGGAAACTGGAAAGAGGAAAGTGAAATTGAAAAATACAGGGAAGTCCGGGCATTGGTTAAAGGGTTGGAAATCCGGACGGTGTTTGCTGCAATGGGTGCTTCCAATGCGTTCCAGATGCAGGGATTGCTGCCAAAAGAAAAGGAGAAACTGTTAGCTTTCCTTGATAATGTTATAGAGAATGTAGGTGAGGACGAACTGCGCCAGTACCGTGAGAGTGTCCACCATTTGTAGGGGGTGCTGACGGGAGAAAAATCCTTTCACATGGGGGATACAATACCGGAATATATTATTTATTGTAGTTTTTGGCAATGGATTGAGAAATTTGCGCAATGGTCTTTGATAAAATGCCCTGTGATCCGATATATAAAGAGGGAAAGAAATTAAAGGAGAAGAGATGGGGATTAGGGATAATAGTCTGTGGCTATGATTTTTGAAATAAAGGAATAGAGTTTTTGTGAGGCTGTTTAACCGATCAATTGTATCAGGTGGGGTGATAAACCCCATCTGATAAGCGGGAGCAACATAGGGATATGAGAAAGGAACGGAGCGGATTCCGAATTTCCTTTGACTTTTGGGATACGCTTTATTAAATGGAAATTATAGAAGAGGGAGAAATAATGCAAGTTAATTTATCCAATGGTTTATTGCAGAACCAGTATTTTTCGGGAACAGGAAGTATAGGTGGTATTCATCTGCCTGATTTTGATAATAATTATGTTTTTTCCAAAAAGAAAAGTGGTATCCGTGATGAAGAATTCAGGAGGAAGATTAAGGAACAAGCCTATCAGGATTTTGCAAAGGGGCAGTTCCAGAACAAATCCGAAGGGTTTAACAGATTGATGAAAAGCTATATATCGGAAGTGTCCCCGGACAGAAAGGGTATTATCACTTCCGGGCTTAGGGCTGTTTCAGGGAACAGGAAGAATGCGCCAAGACCAATAGATTTTTTGGCGACTCTTCTTGAAGGGAAAGTTAAATATCAAAAACTGCCGTCTGGCAGCAGTGAGTATATGGAGTTTTACGATCAGAATGGGGAGATGGTGGCAACTTATTCCAATAATGGGTGGACGATGTATACTACTAATAAGGAGGCTTTAAGACAGACGGAAATGTGTATGATCTATAATGAGGCATGGGGTAATGCAAAGAGGGGAGTTTTGCTTACGGGTGAGGAAGTGGTATGCGGGGAAAATTGGGAGAATGGTTTTGATGTGAGGGGATAGGGGAAGATAGGATTTTCCGATTTTTTGAAAATATGTGTTGCTTAGAAAAAGACAAAAATCAGTATAAACAGAATTGGAGCTGAAAAAATCGGTAAAATCAAATTGGGGGTGTGAAGTGCTATTACAGGATAAAACTTGTATGGAAGAACTGTTCGCTTTATTAGGTAAACCGTTGGCTGCTCTCTATGAAGATAATGAATTGAATGAAGCGATAAATTATGCTTTGTTATTGGAAAATAATGAGCAGAAGATATTAACAATTAAAAAATACACTTTGTCAGATATTTTGTATGCAAGATATTACTGGTTTACAAAATTTCTTGTTCAATATGAAAAACTTTATGGAAAAGATGCAGGTATGGAACAGCAGCAATTTAAGATTATTGAAGCTATGGACTATGTGGGGTGTGTTGACTGTTCTTTATTGGAAAAAATAGAATATGATTTGAAATAATGTGGGCGCAATCCCATTGAATATCAAGATTTGAAGGCTTATAAAGGGGGATAAAAGATATGATAAATTTTATTTGTATGCCACGGCAGTGCGGCGTGTAAACGGGAATTAGCGGCATTTGTGGGATAGAACAGGGAAAACCGCGGCAATGGGAGCGGCAGGGTACTACGGTTTTATTACGATTGAGGATATTTAAAACTGAAAGTGTGGAAGACAAGGCTCAAAGTGCAAGGATTGCATTTTTGAGTCTTTTATTATTCCGGAAACAATAAAATATTATTCCTTTTAGGTTGATAATATTCCGAAAATAAGATATAGTATTGAAAGAAGGGAGATGCGATCTTTATGTATATAACGGTAAAGCAGGCAGCAGAAAAGTGGGGGATTACTGACAGACGGGTGCGTATACTGTGTTCGGAAGGAAAGATTTCGGGAGCCACACGAGAAGGGCGTAATTGGATGATCCCATTAGATGCGAAAAAACCACAGGATGGGCGTTTTAAAGCGACGGAAAGTTTACTGGCAGCCATGGACAGGAAGAAAAGAGAACTCGATACCAGACGACCGTTGACTGAGGGTGAGCTGGAGCGCTTGACTGAGGAATTCATTATTGAGTATACTTATAATTCAAATGCAATTGAGGGAAACACCCTGACCCTGCGTGAAACGGATATGGTTTTGCGTGGTCTGACGATTGACAGAAAGCCGTTAAAGGATCATATGGAGGCAGTCGGGCATAAAGAAGCGTTTGATTTTGTGCGGGATTTGGTAAAAGAACAGATACCTTTATCGGAGAGTATCATCAAGCAGATACACTATCTTGTATTAGCGGATAAACGGGAGGATCGGGGTGTTTACAGGAGAGTTCCTGTCAGGATTATGGGTGCGAAGCTTGGTCCGGTTCAGCCTTATTTGATCCAATCTAAGATGGAACAGTTGTTGGAAGCTTATATGAGTAGTACAGATCATATTATTCCCCGGCTTGCGCGGTTTCATGTTGAATTTGAGGGGATTCATCCTTTTATTGACGGAAATGGAAGAACCGGAAGGCTGCTTGTAAATTTGGAATTGATGAAAGCTGGATATCCGCCAATTGATATTAAGTTTGCAGATCGTATTTCGTATTACAATGCATTCGACGAATACCATGTAAAGCATAATCTTGGTGCGATGGAAAAGCTGTTTGCGGGTTATGTGAATGCAAGGTTGGACAGTTACTTGATGATGTTGGAAAAATAACTTGGTTTTCTAATGATATATAATTGATATTGATATCTTCCCTTAACCATACAAAAATACAACAATTTTATGGGCTGTCAACCTTATGAAAAACACCGCTTCTGTCAAAATCGGAGCGGTGTTTTATATATCTTCTGGACACCATGTCCAAACGGATTATGCGGAAAAGCCTTTATTTATGCGGTTTGTAGGGATTTTACAAAGTGTTTTACCCCAATAAGTACCCCGTTTTTATATATTTAAGGTTTCCTTAATGACTGTTGTAATGAGAATTTCTTATAATATTTGATACCGTATCTTGTGTTACTCAAAATATATCGTTCAAAATATTGGGAAAAAAGTCTTGACTTGCTTTATCGCATATTGTATAATATCTGCAAAATTAAATATTAGTGCCAGTCACAAGTTGCAGTGCCAGATTAGTATACTTATAAATACAGTCCGAATTGCAGTTTGTGAGGTTGGTACAGATAATTGAATCAGTGCGCCCTATGAATTGGCATAGGGGAAGGACAAAATGGTGTCAGAGATTTGTAAGTATATTTACAAGTCTTTGGCATTTTTTTGTTTTTTGGCACAAGGAGAAAATAGGCTTTTAAAACATGAATAGACAGAGAAAACCGCCCTTTGTACTTTGGCGAGTGTCAGGGCGGTATTCTTATCAGGTAAAGCATATTCTGTTTTGGATTGCTGCCAGTCATAGCGATTGTACTTTTGTCAATAGGGCATCCTGCAATACTTTTGAAAAGTTGATGCTTTTTTCTTCACAAAGAGTATTCAGCCACATAGGAATGCTTAAAGTCTTTTTTACTGCCTTATCGCTGTGTTTCCTTGCGTATTCGGTCATATCCACCAGTACCATATTGACGAAAGCACTATCCGCAGCGGATTCCATTTCAAAATCTTTCAGGACGGCAGCAGGATTGATTTCGTTTAATGTACTGGGAGCCGGGAGGGATTCACCGTCACGCAGGGCGGTAAATAGATACAGACCGCAGGCATCCCCCGCCATGCGCATAGCGTCCGCCACATTATCTCCAAAAGTTGCAAGATTCCCTAAGTCGGGGAAAATGACCGATATTTTACCCTCTTCCTCATAGAAAACAGCCGGGTATACATAATTCATAAATCATTGCTCCTTTCCGTGTAATCTATATTATTTGCAAGGG
>CAJTOR010000077.1 GCA_910577675.1 uncultured Lachnospiraceae bacterium | reverse complement strand
CCTGATTTAGGAGAGCATTACAATAATACTCATTATCATTGTCCTGTGTATAAACCGAAAGAATACTACTTTCTTTGTAATTTTCGAGAGGTTCAAAATGTATTTTATTATCATCCCACTTATTCACAGTTGTTTCATCTTCATTTCTATCCTTATCATCTACTTTTTGTTCTCCATTATTCAATTCATTTACTCTGTCCTTAGACTCATTCGCATTGTCAACTTCTTTATCTATGCCCTCTACGGAAATATAATTTTCAGTATTCTTTTTTTCATTACTACACCCAATCAAAATAAAAACACTTATAAAAATAAATAGATATTTAATATTCCTTTTCAACGATTTACTCCTTTAACAATAAAATTTGTTATGAAAAATCCAATCCCCTGATAATATAGTGCAATCAGGGGACTGAACCTTCAGGACTTTTTGTTATTACAGTAGTTACCACTCATTGCCATTAAAGCCCTTGCCATAATTTGCGACCTTGTTATCTTGTCCAAACGAACAATCACACTGACAATTAAATGGATAAAGACCTGGTGGAAAAATCCTAGCGTTATCGTCCGTCAAATAATGACCATTAACGTAAGAGCATGCACACCCAAACCTCGGCTCTACATCAAACTCCGCCGCTGTCACCATCTTATCCCGTCCAACCGGAAGAACCAACTTCATACTTTTCACCTCCTTCTTCTAAAATTTCCCATATCCTTTAAAGCCCGGGATCTGGAATCTATATGTAACTTTCCCCCTGTTCCTGCACTCTCACCGTCTGGAACTGACCTTTTGACCGTGATTGATAACAGACCGGAAAGCCCATACCAAATTACTTGCTATACCTTCTTTTTTGATTTATCCAGATTATACCACATTACCCCCTGGGGAAAAATAGCATTTAAATAAAATTTTCCATGAATTTTTGTGTTTAAATGCTATTTTTCCCTCTCCACCCATCGCTTATAATATAAACCGTCCAGAGAAGGAACTTATTTTCCCTGGACGGTTACAAAAAATACCATATTTATCATGAAAAGACGCAGCCAATGCGCAGAAAGAGAGGCTCCTATGAAGAAGAACCAAATTTTTAAATCACGTTTCCAAAAGAACATCCTTTGCAGTTTCACGATACTGCTGCTCCTGCTTGGTCTAGTAGCTGATAAACAGATGATTGTACCGGATGACAAAAACACAGCGATAAGCACCCTAAACTCTAAAAAACCAAACCCTTTAGAAGACCTTATTGACAGAGATTAATTTTCATTGATCTCCATATTAAATTCACCTCTGAAATAATCTTCTAGAGCAAGCATATTTTTACGGTCATCTAACAGCTCAAACAGAGAATATATGTCCTTCATCATCTGGATACAGCACTCTCTGTTTGAGCTGTCATCCTGCATTGCACATGCAATTGTGAGATAGTCAACTCCAACCCCGCCTATTTTCCCACATCTTAAACTAAGCTTTATTACTTTTTCATCATCTTCAATCGAACAATTTGTTTTTGCCATATTAGCAAGCAACAATGCATATGTCCCATACTGGTATTCCGGACGAACCACACTCTTTTCTATCATACGCGTCACGCCCTTGTACAGATTCAACGCTTCCTCCTCCCTTCCAAGAAGCTTTAACAATATAGCAATCTGGTTCAAAAGAAGCGCTTCCATTTTAAATGGAGGACGGTAAATCGTCTTCTTCTTCCGATGCGGCTTTTTGCTCTTTTCTCCCTTCCTGTTTTTTGCCCTCCGTTTTCTCGGCTCCAGGACGGCCTGCTCCGCCAATGCTTCTAAAGGAATAGACCAGGTTAATTCAAGCAGTTTTAAATCCTCCGAAAGAATTTCTTCATAGGGTCTGCTCCTTTCATTTATTGCAACCACATTATGATAGTAACGCACTATTCTCCAATTTTCCATCACATTCATATCCAGTTTCTCTTCCATCTGCCGCAGCAAAACTTTTATCCCGTCATACTGATGCTTGCCAGCACAGAACTGAAGATCCCTTTTTAGTTCCAGCACCTCCTGCATGGTTGTACGGATATCATGCAGATATCTTTTATCAGGCAGCGCCAGTTTCCTTGTAATCTCTTTATATCTGCGGCTGTTCAGCATTACCTCCCGCCGCTCAAACCGCCCGATTTCGCCTCCAAACTGATATATTCCATCCGCCAGTTCTTCCTGGCTTATACCCCGGGCAATTCGCTCCCTTTTAACCATCTCACAATCCAAATGATAAATCCGCTGACTGCAATTCCAGAATATAGAGTTTTCCGGATACCACCGATCCAAAAAACGTTTTCTCAGACGTACCAATACACCCAGATATTTATCACAGCGCCCCTTTGATAAAAAAGGTTCGTGATTTTCAATCTGTTTCCGCGTTTCTTCATACCGCATCTGCATTCTGTCCATACTTTGTTTTACCTTTGTTTCTTCTTTACAGTTTCCAATTATTTTGTAAATTTCCCCCATTTTCTTTAACAACGGAATCATAAAATATTCGATACCAAACCTGCCCAGTTCCGCTACCGCCCCCATACAAAGTGAAAGCGCTCCTTTTGCATCTCCCGCATTTATCCGCTCTTCTGCTTCCACCCACGCATACTTACTGTAAATTTTTGCATGTTCCTCCTTGTCCGTCACATATTTTTCTATATAATGTCCACAGTGCGCCAGCAAGTTCCTTTTGCTGCCGGAGTTCCTACAGGCATTTCCCTGCTCCCCCCAGACACGCACCAGGGCAAGCGCATTTTCTAACTCGATCAGGGAAATCCGAAATCCCTTCCAATCTTCCAATTCCCAATCCGGAAATGTTACATTTAATGCCTTTACCAGATACTCTTCTGCCTCCGTCAACTTTTTATCAATCCAGTAAGCAATCATCGCCCGACCGCGGCAAAGATTCATCTCCCACAAAGGTTCCGTATTTTCCCAGCTTTTTCTTGATTCCTCCCCAGCACTGCGCGTCCTGCGTTTTGACCTTTCCATCTCTATCATCTTTTTATAATTATAATACAGGGATTCCGCCCAGTCACGCCTTTTCATAAATACCATTGCCTGAAAACATCCCCAGATATATTCCATCTGATATTCCTTCCATGTCAGGATATATTCATATTTTTCAGGTGACTTTCCATCTCTCTGTGTTGAAAATACAAAATATATCAGGTCATATTCTTTCAGACTGTTCCTGTTATTTAACTCTTCCATTCTGCACCCCATCCCCCCTCTATATATTCCACACTGGTTTCCATTATTTTCTTTTATCGATAGAATAATTTTAGCATAACAGGAAAGTCATGTCAAGTTATGGGTAATTTTGACACAAAAAAAAATTTATGCAACTTAATTTTGTTGCAAAATATTTTTCTCTCCAAAGACTGTAAAGATATATAAAAAATTATATCCCTATGCTGCTCTCACAGGTCAGATGGGGCTTATCTTCCTGCATCACACAATTAATAGGTTAAATTTCCAGTGAGAAAAAGTATAAAAAATATAAATATAACATAACAATATATATATATCCACTCAATAAAACATAAAAAAAGATTGAGAAATCTGATTTAAAACTTACTGATTTCTCAATCTATATTTTGCTTATTCTTCCTTACTGCTCTCTTCCGCAAATTCTTTAACAGCTCTGCGCTCCTGCTCGTTTAAGATATTCTCGATATCAAGGAGCACGACCAGTTGTCCTTTTTTTTCTGCTACGCCTTTGGCATAACCTGTTTCCTCACTTTTTACGATCGGCGGGATTGGGCGGATCAGGGACTCATCAATTTCTATGATTTCCGAAACGGAATCCACCTTATAGCCCACCAAAGTTCCCCGGCAGTTTGTCACAAGAAGCTGCGTTGTTGCTGTTCCCATAACTTCTTCCATGTTAAATTTTCTGCGAAGGCTGTAGATCGGAATTACATTTCCGCGCAGATTTAAGATCCCTATAATATGCGCCGGGGCATTTGGTATCGGGACCACCCTCATATAATTCTCTATCCCGCTTACCAGCGAAATATCCATCCCGTATTGCTCGCTCCCCAATTTAAATATGACCTGTTTTGTCATCATATACAGTTTTTACCTCCTTCCCGTTTGTTTTCTCCCACGCAGCAGTCGAATACAAAACGTTACAGGCACGCCTTAATTTTCTTCTTCCGGCTTCGTGTTAATCCATTTCAGATACGCGTTGATAAACGGGTCAATCCCACCGTCCAAGACAGCCTGCGCATTTGCGATTTCCGCCCCCGTCCGGTGGTCTTTTACCATTGTGTACGGCTGGAGTACATAGGAGCGGATCTGGTTGCCGAAATTAATATCCCGCACCTCGCCTCGTATCCCCGATTCTTTTGCCTGGTTCTCCTGCTGCTTTAACAGATATAGCTTTGCCTTTAACATCTGCATCGCTTTATCCTTGTTTTGAAATTGTGAGCGCTCATTCTGGCACTGGACAACTATGCCGGTTGGCAGGTGCGTTATGCGGATGGCGGAGGAGGTTTTGTTGACATGCTGTCCACCCGCACCGCTCGAGCGGTAGGTATCAATACGCAAATCTTCGTCATTGATTTCCACATCAAGGTCTTCCTCGATATCCGGCATAACATCGCATGAAACAAAGGAGGTCTGACGTTTTCCCGCCGCGTTAAATGGTGAGATACGCACCAGGCGATGTACGCCGCGCTCGGATTTCAAATGTCCGTAGGCGTTCAATCCGTTGATCTGTATTGTAACGGATTTCAGTCCTGCCTCATCCCCGTCCAAAAAGTCGAGGATTTCCGTTGTGTATCCCTTGTGATCCGCCCATTTCTGGTACATGCGGCTCAACATGCTTGCCCAGTCACAGCTTTCGGTGCCACCCGCGCCGGCGTGAAGGGTGAGAATCGCGTTATCCTTGTCATATTCGTCCGAGAGCAATGTGTCAAGGCGCAGTTCCTCGAATTCTTCTACGAATGCTGCGGCTTCCTTCTGGATTTCCGGCACCATCGATGTATCGTTTTCCTCATTTGCCAGATCGATCAGCATGTAGATGTCCTCATAGCGCTGTTTCAAATCTGTATACTGAGCAATAACATCTTTCAGGTTTTTTAGTTCCTTTACATATGCCTGGCTTTTTTCTGCCGAATCCCAAAAGCCCGGCTCTTCCATAATTCCTTCGATTTCCTCGACTCTCAACTGTTTGTTAGCGAGGTCAAAGTGAATCCCCCACTTCAATTAACGGTTTGTCATATGTGCCAAGTGTATACTTGACCTGGTCTAATTCAACCACTAATCTCACCTCTTTCTTATTTTAAGTTCCGCAAATGCCCTCCCAGTCCTCCCTCTCTCGAAAAGAAGTTCTGTCCGCTCTGCTCCCAGAATTTCTTTTCAGGACTGTACGGGCTTTTGCTGTTTTTTTAAGTTCCGCAAATGCCCTCCCAGTCCTCCCTCTCTCGAAAAGAACTTCTGTCCGCTCTGCTCCCAGAATTTCTTTTCAGGACTGTACGGGCTTTTGCTGTTTTTTTAAGTTTATTTTTAAATTTATTTTTATGATTTTTTGCCGCAGCAGAATTTGTATTTCAGACCGCTTCCGCATGGGCAGAGATCGTTTGGCTGCACTTTTTTGGCGGCGCGCTTAACCGGCTGTTTCGCCACGGATTCATCCTTGTTTGTGCCCGTCACTTTCGCAACTTCCTCGCGCTCTACTTTCTGCTCAATGCGCAGGTGCATCAATCCGCGCACAGTGTCCTCCGCGATTGCTGTTGTCATGGCGTTAAACATATCGTAACCCATAAACTTGTATTCGGTCAGAGGATTCTTTTGACCGAGCGCCTGCAAACCAATCCCCTGGCGGAGCTGATCCATATCGTCGATGTGATCCATCCACTTGCGGTCAATCACATTGAGCAAAATAACGCGCTCCACCTCGCGCAGCTGCTCCTTCTCCGGAAATTCCGCTTCCTTCGCCTCATAAAAATGTACCGCTTCCTCCTTCAGGTACTGGATCAGGGTGTCGCGCTTTCCGTGCTTTAACAGCTCGTCGTTTAATACGACCGGCGGGATCGGGAAAATCGGGAGCAGGAGGCTGTTTAACTCTGCCAAGTCCCATTCCTCCGGCAGCGCATCCTCGGCAATACAGCGGTTTACCGCATTCTCCACGGTATCCGTAATCATCTTGAAAATGGAATCGCGCATATTTTCGCCATCCAAAACCTTACGGCGCTCACCATAAATAATTTCGCGCTGTTCGTTGTTGACCTGGTCATACTCGAGAAGATTCTTGCGGATGCTGAAATTGTTGCCCTCTATCTTCTTCTGCGCCTTCTCAATCGCGCTGCTTAACATTTTGTGCTCAATCTGTTCACCGTCCGGAAGCCCCAGGGAATTAAACATTGAAATCATGCGCTCCGAACCGAACAGGCGCATAAGGTCGTCCTCAAGGGAGATATAGAAACGGGATTCGCCAGGGTCACCCTGCCGTCCGGCACGCCCGCGGAGCTGGTTGTCAATACGCCTTGACTCGTGGCGCTCCGTGCCGATAATCTTCAGACCGCCAATCTCCTTGACACCTTCCCCAAGCTTGATATCGGTACCGCGCCCCGCCATGTTTGTAGCGATTGTAACGGCTCCCATCTGACCTGCATCCGCCACGATCTCCGCCTCAAGTTCATGGAATTTCGCATTTAAAACCTTGTGCTGGATACCGCGCTTTTTAAGGAGCGCGCTGATTTCCTCGGATGCCTCTATGGTGATTGTGCCGACTAAGACTGGCTGCCCCTTCTCATGGGCACTTATAATCTCCTCGATCACGGCAGTAAGTTTTTCCTTCTTGGTCTTATACACCGCATCATTTAAATCTTTTCTTGCAATCGGGCGGTTCGTCGGCACCTCGACAACGTCCATGCCATAAATCTCGCGGAACTCGTTCTCCTCGGTAAGTGCCGTACCTGTCGCACCACATTTTCTTGCATATTTGTTAAAGAAGTTCTGGAAAGTAATGGTTGCAAGCGTCTTGCTCTCGCGCTTTACCTTGACATGCTCCTTCGCCTCAATCGCCTGATGAAGACCGTCAGAATAGCGCCTGCCTGGCATAATGCGCCCCGTAAAGTCATCGACGATAAGCACCTCGTCATCCTTGACCACATAGTCCTTATCGCGCGCCATGAGATTATGTGCGCGCAGAGCCAGTATAATATTGTGCTGAATCTCCAAATTCTGCGGGTCGGCAAGGTTTTCGATATGGAAGAATTTCTCCACCTTCGAAACGCCCTCCTCGGTAAGGTTCACATTCTTATCCTTCTCATTGACAATAAAATCGCCCGATTCCTGCGAATCCTCACCCATGATAACATCCATCTTCGAGAGTTCTTTTTCCGTGCCGCGCTTTAACTGCCTTGCAAGAATATCACAGGCTTCATACAGGCTTGTGGATTTCCCGCTCTGACCGGAAATAATAAGCGGTGTCCTCGCCTCGTCAATTAACACGGAGTCCACCTCATCGATAATGGCAAAGTGCAAATCGCGCATGACAAGCTGCTCTTTATAAGTAACCATATTGTCGCGCAGATAATCAAATCCAAGCTCGTTGTTCGTGCCATAGGTAATATCGCAGGCGTAAGCTGCTCGGCGCTCGTCGTTGTTCATGCTGTTTAAGATACAGCCCACACTAAGCCCAAGGAAGCGATGAATCTGCCCCATCCACTCCGTATCTCTTTTTGCTAGGTAATCATTGACTGTGACCACATGGACACCCTTGCCCTCCAGGGCGTTAAGATAGGAAGGGAAGGTCAAAACAAGCGTTTTTCCCTCGCCGGTTTTCATCTCCGCGATACGCCCCTGGTGCAGGATGATACCGCCCAGAAGCTGCACATGGTAAGCTCTTTGGCCAAGTGTGCGTTTCCCTGCCTCGCGCACGGTCGCATACGCCTCGACAAGCAGGTCATCAAGCGTTTCCCCATTTTTAAGGCGCTCCTTAAACTCGACCGTCTTATGCGCAAGCTCCTCGTCGGAGAGCTTCTCATATTCCGGCTCAAGAGCCTCGATCTTTTCCGCCAAAGGTTCGATCCTCTTGATCTCACGCTCACTGTGGGTTCCAAATATCTTTGCAATTAATCCCATCTGTTCCTCCATACCGCGGTGCCACGCTTCGCATCATTTTCCCATATGCACCGCCTCTTACATTCTGATTTGTTCCAATCCACCGAGGTAGTTTATGAACCGCTTACAGCGCTATCCTGTAAGCCTTATATGCCATTGTACCATTTCATTGCAAAGGATTCAACTTATTTTTGCCCGGAAAACAAATTTTTTTCAAAAAAAACGGCTGTCAGGGCGTTTTCCACACCCGGACAGCCAGAAAAAACCTTCTTGCAAATGGACGGCAAATATCTGCCCCACACCTAGAACTCCGGCTCGATAATACCGTAAGTCCCGTTCTTCCTCTTATATACTACATTGACCTCGTCCGTGTCGGCGCTCCGGAACACATAGAAATTATGCCCGGTAAGTTCCATCTGTACGCAGGCTTCCTCCGCATCCATCGGCTTCATCGCAAAATGTTTCACCTTGCTGATAACAATTTCCTCCTCCTCGCTCTCCTCCTCATCAAGGAAAGCCTGGCTCAAACTCAGGGCGGACTGCTTATGGTCAACAAGTTTGTTTTTATACTTGCGAAGCTGGCGCTCGATCACTTCCTCTATCAGGTCGATGGACACGTACATATCGCTGCTTACCTGCTCTGCCCTGATTACCGTCCCCCGCATCGGGATTGTCACTTCCACTTTCTGGCGCTCCTTCTCCACGCTGAACGTCACATGTACTTCTGTGTCCTCCGTAAAATACCGCCCGAGCTTCTTTCCCAATTTGTCATATACCGCACTTTTCAAGCCCTCTGTAACCTCGATATTCCTGCCGCTGATAATATATTGCATAAACATTCTCCTTTTCTACCTTATTCTTCCAGGATACCCCCGTTACCACTCTTCCTCCCCATAAAAAGAATGTATTTTTAATGGTCTTCCCGGACTTGTCTAAATTATATCGTATTTTCACCAAAATTGCAAGACAAAAACATGATTTTTTCTCCTCTTAGAATCATCTCTTTTTTTTGCTTTTTCGACAAATTTGTAACAATTCACAAATATTTTACAGTTCTGCTAACAGGAAAATATTCACGTTGTCCACAATGCAATTTGTGGATAATGTGGATAACTTCGTGTATAACTTGAAAATTGCCAAAAATCAAAGTTTCAGATTGTGGATAACTTGATGATTCTTTTTCCCTTCTTTTTTCCATCGTTTTTTTACCTTATTTTCCCACCTGTTTTTTGTGCAGTTTGTACAAACTCCGGATTGTCAACTGAATTTTCCCAAAAATTAATTTTCAGTATTTTCCCGCAAGATCATGCTTCTGGCTGAATTGTCTTGCAAATTTTAATCCTTATATGGTGTAAAGTATGCCCTGAAAACCGCGATTTAAGAATTGATTCCTGCGAACTGCTTGCATTTTCCTTAAAACATGTTATACTGATATTGAGGTTTGACATGTTTCTCAAAACTGCATGAATACTGGATGTATGGAGTTTTGGACATGGCTATGGTCAATGCAAAAAGGAGGTGTTTTTTATGGATATTCCTTCGCTGTCCGTCGCTTATTCCCAGGCAAAAGTTATGAATATGGCTGGAGCTGCGGTTCTGTCGATGGCTCTTGATTCAACCAAACAGCAGAATGCCACCCTGCTCGAAATGATGGGTGCTTCCGCTAATGTGCCACAGGTTTCCACACAGATGATGGAACAGTCCGTCAACCCAAATCTCGGGGCAAATATCGATATCTGCGTTTAAATCGCAAACAAAGGAGCTGTTGCAATGCAACAGCCCCTTTGTTTCTATAACACCTCGTTCAATACCATCATCACCAGCAGGATTGCCACTGCTACAATAAGCGGGATCGTACAAAGACCGCTCCCCCTTCCAGTTCCTTCTGATTTAGGAGGGGTATCCTTTCCCCCGCGCACAAACAGTGCACGCACCACTTCAAAGCGCCCTTCTTTTAACGCAATCTGTCTGAAAACCACAACCGCCACCACCACGCCGACCAATGCCGCCGGCAGGTAGGTGCGCAAAATACCTCCAAATGTCTGCACTGATACTTCCTCCGATTTAAGAAGGGCTTCCTCCATCTGCTGCGGGAAGTGCTCCGATAATATATCCAAAACGGAGAGCAAAATAACCGATGTACCGTTAATACAAAAATGAAGTATCATCGAGGACAGGATGGAATCCGTTGCCTCTATTACCAGACAGAAAATCATTCCCATCACAAAGGCATAGGAAAACTGGTTCCAGTTTGCATGCATGATACCGAACAGGAATGCAGAGAGGAAAATACCGCCAAGAGGCGCTACTTTTCGATATTCATTGTAAAACAGCCCTCGGTAGACGGATTCCTCAAAGATCGCCGGCAGCAAAGCAATCAGCACCATACTGACAAAAAAAGAATGTCCGGTGACCACCTCCGCCATCGAGGAAGTGGTAGTGTTCTCTACAAACAACATGGAAACAGCATTGATTAATCCCATAACGGGCATAATGGCAATGTCAAACAGGACAAGCAGCACCACGGTACTGCCATGTATTTTTTTCAGCCGCACGGTCTGCACATAGTTGCGCTTTCCCGCAAAAATCCAGATTGCACCTGGCGCAGCAAGCAGAATTTCCGAAAACAACAGCCGCGCGCCGTAATCCGGGAACATCTGGCTGATTGGCAGGAAAGCAGCAAAGAAGGAAATCAGGACGGTGACAAGGAACATCATATTAATCTTTTTTATTACCATAATTCGTTCACTCGTTTTTCCTTTCTGTTTTTTAGTTATTTTACCCGAATTTTTTTCTTCTGTCAATTACCGCAAAAAACTATTTCCCCGCAGATTCTTTATATTACCCGCCTGTCTTAGGATTGTTATATGGGGCGGATCACGGAAATCAATTTTCCATAATTTCGCAAATATAAGAAGTATCAAGCAGGCAAT
>CAJTOR010000076.1 GCA_910577675.1 uncultured Lachnospiraceae bacterium | reverse complement strand
AAAACATGATAGGGGAATTACAGTTTATACTTTGGAACGTTTATGCAAAATTTTATCTTGTACCCCTAATGATATTATTTCTTTTCTTCCAGATGAAGATAAGTGATAGATACCGCAATAACATATTCATATAAGAAAGATAAAGTAGTGGTATACTTTGACAAAAAATATTTATCAACATGAAACTGCGGTGCAATTTATGATTTGTAATATTTTCATTGAATATCCTGAAAAATGTATCTATAAGGACTCAAAGAAACACATGTACCACAATAAAAATAGAATGGTTTTGTATTAGCCACTGTAAATAAAATTTAAAAAGAATGGAATTATACTTCCCTATTTAGATTCTGGAATAAACGTAAGAATATCATTAGGGGTACAGGACAAAACATTACATAAACGCTCCAATGTGTAAACATTGATCCCCCTATCATGTTTGAGATTATTTATTGTTCTTGGATTGAATCCATGTTTTGTAATGAGCGCATACGTAGAAATATTCTGTTTTTCCATTGTTTTCCATAAAGGCTCATAGCTGACCATGGGTTTCCTCACTTATGATTATCAAATACAAAATTCTTTACATAGTTATTATTATTCAAAAAATATTTCTTGCATATACTTACAAAAGTATGTATAATGATAAACGTAACTATATTGGTTGATTTTCAGGTAAGGAAGTTTTATGAACAAAATAACTTATATTACAAAAAATGAACATGATAAGTGCAAAAAGGTTGTACAGGCATACTCTGAACTGTTTGAAAATGAAGATATTGTGGTGCTAGATGCTGGAAAATATGGGTTTATAAAATTACGTTATTACAATCCTGAATACGGTTTCGGTTCTATGGAAATTTATGTAAATAGCAAAAAACTCTTCGACAGTTTGTGGGAAGATTGGTTTAACGCACAGCTTTTTTCTTTAAGACCCCTAAATACTGATGAAGACATAGAATTTGAAAAGATATTTTGTAATCTTCCATTTCATAAGCAAAAAGAACTTTTGGATAAAAGAAGTTATTTTGAGAATAAAGTTAATGAATAATATTTATTGAATATAAAAAATATAGTCTGTAACATTATTTTACAGAGTAGTATAAAATGGTTTGCGTCTTTGAAAAAACACCTTTCAGCAAAATAAAGATGCAGTATTTTTGCCGATAAAGAAAAGTATTTATTCCAAAGCAAGCAATAAATATAAATGATTATCGCGGTAAATATCTTAAACAATTTGTATGATTCAGCCTGCCAAGGAACAGCTTCATGGATATTCTTTAGAAACTTATGGATACGGAACGGGATGCCTCATTTGATTATGAAAAGCACCAAAAGAGCAATGCCCACATTCAATTCATTATAATAAGTTCCCTCTTCCTGCCCAGAATCTTTTAATTAACCATGCAAGTTCTCTCAACTTACACTACTTCCCAAAAAGAACAGAAGCCAAGGTACTTCCCTTGACTTCTGCCCTAAAACGATTATTACCATTTCTTCAAATATTTGTATCCGGTAAATCAATTTCAAACCCACCCCGCAAAATAAACTCCCGCAACAACTTATCTATTTTCACAGGTATCTTCGGCGGAATAATGCTCCCACCTTCCACTGCCTCAAAATACTCCTTCGCCTTTTTCTTATCCGCAGTGGCCTTCAACGCATCAAACCTGCCAAACTCATTGATATTTGCATCCGTTATCCGAACCTCCATCATTGCACGAAGTTTCCCTTCATCAAGCCCCAAAAGAACCGCCAACCTGTGAACCTGATCCTCCTTTGCCGTGGACATATACTCTGTGATATAATCCCGGAATGTCTTTCCATCCTCCGGCTCTACATCACCGCTCTGAATATCATGCAGAAAAATATTTGCGAACTTCTGCTCCTCCTGTGTTAATGAGGCAAATGTTTTATGCAGCTCAACTTCCGCCTGCTTAATAACTTCCGCATTTGCCCCCTGTTGGTGGAGTAATTTCAGGTACTTCTCAAACCGGGAATTCATATAGTCCACATCTATTTTCTCGGTATCTATGGCAATCAAGTAACCGTCAATGTCATAAGGAACATCCCCACTGCCTCCTGCCCCATCACCAGGCGCAAATAATTCCTTATACCGTTGGACGAGAACCTTATACGTAACTTCATTCAAAACAACCTGGACTTGAAATTTCTCTCCTGAATTGGCATCTTCAAACTCATAGGTCAACTTTTTCCAGACAAACCCCTGTACCTTTGCCGCTTCCAAATATTCATTGAATGTCTTAAATAAATCGGCAAATTTCTTTCGTACAATGATCTCTGACGGCAGACGGGTAAAGTTCGCAATCCCTTCCTGCTCAAACAAATCCTTAATCTGTGCAAAGACGAAGTTCATCCCCTCAAGATTTTTATCAAGCCGCTCCACAAACAGTCCAAGCGGTTTATCGCCGGAGTAAAGCTTCACTGCCTCCCCAACCAACCGTTCCATCGTGTGCGGGCGGCGATAATACCGGATCGTTCCGAACGGCTTCTCCGAGCCAAAAAGCCGGTTTGTCCTGGAAAATGCCTGAATAATGTTCTCATACTGCAAAACCTTGTCCATATAAAGCGTATTGATCCACTTGGAATCAAACCCTGTCAGCATCTGATCCACCACAATCAGCAAATCAATCTGTAAATCAGGGGTTTGCTCGATCCGCTCATAAGGTTTTTTATGGGCAAGACGGGCAGAAATATCCTTTTTCATCTTGGCAAAGGTAGGAATCCTAAACTCCTGCTCATATCGCCCGTTATAGTCTTCTATAATCTCTTCCAGACCATCCTTCTTAATGATGCCATTCCCATTATTATCAATGCTCGGATCGAACAGAACCGTCACTTTTAATTCTGGAATTGCTGCCTTGACAAGCCCGTAATACCGGATTGCCTCTGGGATACTTGTTGTCGCAAAGATCGCATGGAATTTACCATTATGGCTTAACGTCACCCAGTTATCCTTAATATCCTGAACTACCATATTCTGGTGCTGCTCCCGCTCATACTGGCTGTTTGGGATATAATCTTCAATCCCTTTTACATACTCCCCTGCACTGGTATAACTCCCAGCCATCGGCTTGGACATATATTCATAGTACACCTTACTTTTCTTCGGGTCGGCGATCGCTTCCTGCACCGTACCCGCCTTTGCTTTTTCAAGTGCGACATTCTGGCGCAAATCGGCATCCTTGTAGGTTAGAACCTTGTATGGGTCAAACCCAAGCACATTTTTATCCCTGATGCCGTCCGCAATGCTGTACCGATGAAGCTCATCCCCGAAAATCGTCGCGGTTATGCTGCCCTTTTTCTGGTTCTCATCCTGAATTGGTGTCCCTGAAAAACCAAAAAAGATTGCCCTTGGGAAAGTCTGCTTGATCCGTGGCATCATGTTCTCACCAAAAACCGAACGATGGCACTCATCCACAATAAACACAATACGTTTCGACTGCATAACCGCAAGGTCAGCAGCATTCAGTTCCCCCTCTGAATCCTCCCGGATATTGCTCATCTTCTGGATCGATGTCACAATCAGAGTGTTCGCAGGGTCTGGACTTGTCAGCTTTGCCACAAGAACATGTGTGTTTTCTGTCGCCTGGATTTCTTCATTTTGCTCGGCAAAGCCCCGGTATTCCTTCAGGCTCTGCGTCCCCAATTCGATGCGGTCAATCAGAAAAACCACCTTGTCGGCATCCTTGGACGCAGCAATCAACTGGGCAGATTTAAACGAGGTCATCGTTTTGCCAGAGCCAGTCGTATGCCAGATAAAGCCACCCCTCTGTCCGCCCATTTCCCACTTGGTCTTTGCAACATTGTCCGAAATCCGGTTCGCCGCAAAAACCTGATAACTTCGCATGACCTTCAAAATCCCGTCCGTATCATCCGCAACCGTATAAAACCCGATCAACTGATGCGCCATAGGAATGGAAAGCAGCGTGGAAGCAATTACCTTCCAATCATTGATCGGTTCGTTGTCGAAATCTGCCCAATGGAAATAGAAATTTGGATTAAATTCCCCCTCCAAACCTGGGTTTGCAAAGTAAACCGTTTCCTCCGGGTTCATGGCAACAAAAATCTGTACCAGTGAAAAAAGCCCCGTGAAAATACCCTCCGCAGAATATTTTTTAATCTGGTTACAAGCCTGACTGACCGGAACACCGCTCTTTTTCAGCTCAATATGAATGACGGGCATCCCGTTAATCAGGAGCATCAAATCGCCACGGCGGTCATTCAGCAATTTGGACTTGCTGGAAAACCTCGGTTGCCGGACGATCTGATAGCGGCTTTGGCCGGCTGCAATCTCCCTGCGGTCATAGATTTTCAAAGAAATCTCCTTGCCAAAGTGCCGTGTGTCCTCTGGATTGTCCCTTGTGATGGAAACACTTTTCCCATTGATAAAGCCATTCAGCTTCAGCGGTGTCCGTAAAGCAGCGATCTGTTCCAGAATCTGCTGCATCTCTCCTTCAGTCAGCGGATAGGAATCCAAACGATCAATGCCCCGGTTGTTTTGATAAAGGATGTCCGCCCAGTTCTGGATTAGCTGCTGTTCGGTATAGTTATGTAAAATTTCCTTTTCCCAACCGTGTTCAGAGAGGATTTTGATAAGCGCGGTTTCAAAATCGACTTCTTTTGCGAATGACATAAAGTCCTCCTTTCCGGCTTACACGAACATTTTTTCAAGGCAAGCCTTTTTAATATTTTGCAGGCGTTCTAACTCACGCTGGTGAAGAGTAATGAGGTGGTCGATTAACTTCAAATAATCAACAATTTTCTTCTGTTCTTCAATTTTAGGCACCGAAAATATCAATTTCTTTACAATAGAAGAACTTAATCCACTCATTATACTACCAACCGATAACCGCTCTATTTGCGCTCTAATTAAATCAGAATCTTTCAGAAGAAACATAATATATTCAGGAATCACTTTATTATTAAATTGAAGCCTTAATAAATGCGAATTCATGATACCCTTTCTTGCTGTTTTAGGAAATATAGCACAACATCCAATCGTACCCATCATACTAATAACAAGATCTCCGGGATACAATTCACAGCTTTGTAACTCACGATATTTTTCTTCAGTAATATAATAATCACCAATTGAGAAATCTCCCGTAAAGACATTTTCCTGAGCATATACCTTTACACCTTCTTCAACAAAAACTTCTTTTCTCAACGCACTTCCAAATGGACCTATTTTCATCGCCGATGAACCATTTTTTAACAGTTCGGGAAGCTTACGCTGTTCCCAAGCATCCATAAATCCGGCGAAACGAATCTCTGGTACAGTCGCACCCTCTCTAGGGAACATCCTTTCGAACATGGATTTCTTAATGTTGCATACCCGTGAATACTTACGCTGGTGAAGGGTGATAAGGTGGTCGAGGTGGCAGAAAAAGGTGCCGATTTGCTGCTGTTCCCTCATAGTGGACGGCATCATTAGTTCCATAGCGGCCATTTGCTTACCTGACACCTCGACAAAGGTTGATCCAGCTCCAACCAGTTCCCCATACCGCTTTAGTTCTTCTGTCCGGGAAAAAATGAAATAAGAATCAAGTTCTCCCTTATGCGGGACTATGGACTGAAAACCTTGATTAGTGCAGCCTTTTCGGGTTAGAATAGCGGTTTTTCCGATACCCGCACGAGAGGTAAACAGAACTGTACCGGGAGGGAGAATCTTTGCGGAGCTACTGTCGTACCCCAACTCAGTAATTTTTCTTTGACTGGATTCCAGATAGATTTGGTCAGCTATTTCAGCCGGAGCATACCAATCAATATTTCCATCCCAGTATTGAGGATTTCCTGTACTTGGAGTTCCACCACCTACTATTTCAGCTATCTCCCCCAGTTCACGCTGTTCCCAATCATCCGTAAATCCAACAAACCTGATAGCCGGAACACTGTTCTTTTCCCCCATATTATTCACCTCCTCCCAACAGTTTTTTAAACTCCGCAAGCCCCATCATATCAAATTCGCTGCCCGTCAAATCATCCAAAAGCGAAACCAAAGAACGTTCCGTGGTCACAATTTCCTCCTCAACCTCAGCAAAAGTCGTTTCATACTTCTTGCAAATGCCCTCCAACTTGCCAATCAAATCCGCAACAACCGCATCGGGCAGGGAACGGAGGCTGCCCACAAGAGGAAGAATCCATTTTTTCTGCAAAAGTTCCAACACAGCATCATCGGACAAACTTTCAATGGTTGTTTTTGTTGCAAGATGGAGCGCAGTGCTTTCTTCTTTGATTTTCTTCTTCAGAACCTTTTCCTCTTCATTCAAAGCATCCGCTTTTTTCAAAATCTCTAATGTTTGTGGTTCTGCCTCCCTTGATTTCAGTGTCTTCTTGACCTCAGCCACAACAAACGCATCCTTACTCTCATTTACAAAATCCTGCTCTTTTTCTTCTTCCCCAAGTTCTTCAAGGAGAGCTTCATATTCACCCGGAATTTCGGACAGACGGTTTTCCAACCCCTTCAGCGCACCTAACGCATCCGGCAATAAAGCCTCCTGCACCAACGCAAACGGAAGGACATGACCAACCCATCCCTCCTGCACTTCCTGATCTTTTCCGTCTTTCTTTTTGGAAACCATGTTCGGGTCAACCTGTTTCGTAGCCGCAAATCCTTCGGTCTGAATAATTTCAAAATCAACCGCAATCCGTTTCCACTCATCATCCAGAAGCTGATAAGCACCATAACAGTCAATCAACGAAATTCCATCAAGCCGCGAGAAAATTGCATCACTCAACACAGACTCTTCCTGTGCAGTATTGAGTGTCTGCATTCCATCAAGAAGTTCTTCCCGCAGCATATCCTCAAAATCGTGAAACGCCGCTTCATAATGAGAGATAAAAGATATTACTGCCGGATGTGATCGGACAGCAGATTTTAAATCTGTTACATTCAAACTATAATACGAACCGTTATCCGATGTAAAAAGCATTTCCTTCAAACCAGGAAAAGCATCCCAATAAGGGTGAAGTTCCTGAAGCTCACTGTCCGGGATACCACCAAACATGGATGCATAAATATCCCAACTTTCCGATTTTTCTGCGGAATCCACATACCGCGGAATATTCAGGTTGTAATCATTGGCACGGATGAGGTCACGGCTGACGACTCTGGAAAACTTCTCTACCGTGCTGCGTGTCGTTACAACATCTACGATACGCTTGATGTCGCAGGCACGCAGGACATTATTTTTCCCAATCTTGGCAAATCCTTTGGAAGCGTCCACAATTAGTACATCCGTATTTTCCCGCTTCTGCTTCAGAATCATGATGATGGTAGGGATGCCTGTCCCAAAGAAAATATTTGCAGGAAGACCGATGATTGTGTCAATGTGATTCAACTCGATCAGGTTTTTTCGGATTGTCCCCTCCTCACCACCCCGGAACAAAACACCGTGCGGCAGAACGATGGTCATAATTCCATCCGGTTTCAGATGGAACAGATCATGAAGCAGAAACGCATAGTCCGCTTTCCCTTTCGGTGCAATGCCAAACCGCGCGTACCTGGGATCGGTTTCTTTATCAGCGGGATTCCATGCCTGAGAATATGGCGGATTGGAAACCACAGCATCTACATATAAAGGATTATAAGTATGTACGGGGTCGTTTTCATCAAAATACGGCCAGTCCTCCTCCAATGTGTCGCCATTTCTGGTCACAATATTATCCGGCAAGATTCCGCGCATGACAAGGTTCATTCTTGTCAGGTTATAGGTATTTTCCTTTAGTTCCTGTGCATAGTACATGATATGGTCACCATTGCCCATATACCGGGCAGCGCAGTTGCCGATATTGATAAGCAGGGAACCGGAACCACTGGTAGGGTCGTAGATTTTGATTTCCGTTCGCCCTTTCAGGTGGTGCGCAACAATTTCGGACATCAGCAGAGAAACCTCGTGCGGCGTATAAAACTCGCCCGCTTTTTTCCCTGCGTTTGCGGCAAAGTTACTGATCAGATACTCATAGATAAATCCAAGAACATCGTAATCTTGCTTCCCATCCATCGGAATATCCTTGATAAGATAGAGCAGGTCGCGGATTGCCTTGGTTCGCGCGCCCGAAGTTTCCCCCAACTTGGATAACCCGGTTTGGAGTGTGGCAAAAATGTTATCAAACACCTTTTTGTGGGAAGGGTTGATCAGACGGCTAAATGCAGAAAGTGCGTCCGTAACATTCTCTGCTGAAAAATCAATCCCCTTGGCAATCCAACTGGAAAACAAGTTTTCATAAGCGATAAAATATCCAAGGTTTTTCTGAATGCTTTCCACAGTTTCCGTATCTTCCTCGGTAAGTCCCGGGAAATATTCATCCGTCCAGTCATTTTCTTTCAGGTATTTGACCTCCTTGTCCGAGAGAAACTTGTAGAAAATAAAACCAAGGATATAATCCTTATATTCGTTCGCTTCGATTTTTGAGCGCATCTTGTTGGCGGATTCCCAAATCTTAGATGCGAGCTGTTGTTTGTTCATGTGGCTGAGCCTCCTAATACATTATTTAATTTCTACATATCATTTTTACTTGAAGTATCCTTTCTTTTGTAAATATTTTTTATCTTCTCTAACATTTTAGTTTTTACCCCTGTTTTACTAGACATTTTTTAATTATTTTACTTATTATCTTCTTCTCTTTGTTATGGTTTAATATTTCACTTTTTACTTCAATGGTCAAACTTTCATGATGCTTGCTTGGCAACATCAACATAGTTCTATGTTTCTATGAGGATTTGTTAATGCCTTCGTCCCAAATTTAATATATATTTTATGAATTTCCTAATAAGACATCCTAAAATACAAATTATTTGTAAATATTGTTTTTCCTATCCTATAACTATATTTTAATCATCAAAAAGCATGTATTATAAAGTTTATTAGTATTCATTAATATACTCTTCATAACTTATAGTATCCCCTCCTTTGCTCATTTGTATATACGTTCCTTCCAAACTATATTTCTCCCGTAAATATTTAAATTGAATTTCACTAAATGTTGCTTTTCTTAGATCTGCATCACTCAAATTTACCTTGCTCAAATTTGTTTCTGCTAAATTTGTTTCGTTCATGTTTGCATATGACAAATCTGCTCCTTGAAAATTTGTTTCTTTCATACGCATTCTACTAAAATTCGCCCTACTCAAATTTGCCTCACTCAAATTTGCTCCATTTAAATTGGTTCCGCTAAAGTCTACTCCAGATAAGTTTATTCCTATCAAAGAAATCTTACTCAAGTTAAAAATCTCCGCTCCATACCGTGCTTCCATTTTACACACTTCAAGTCTAAATCTTATATACTTTTCTAACTGCTCCTTATCAACATCCTCCAAAATATACTTTTTTTGACTTGTTTTTTCTAACAGCAAATATAATATTTTAATTAAATTATAAAAGCACTGAATTTCTTTATCAACAATATTTGTATATATCCGTTCATTCCTATTTATATAGAAAAACATGCCTTTCTCTATCATCTTTTTGACAGCACTTTCCCACCATTGATAAAAAACTTCTTTCTTATTATGATTTTTATATAATTTCAACAACTTATGTTGTAGATATAAACTTATGTTGTTAATAATCTGTCCCTGTTTCAAATAAAAAGGTATATTTCTAGACAGTTCTTCTTGACTTTCCTCTGTAAGTTCTATCATTGCTTGTTCAATTGAAGTAAAAATCGTCTCTGCAACAAAATATTCATAAATGGAACGATGAACGAAATATAATTCTTCCGTTTCCATCCCTTCACAATGCTTAACCAACTTAAAATAATTTCCAATCAAAAAGTCCCTCTGAATATTTTCATTTTTCTGATTCTCTTTTTGCATAACAGAAATACATATTTTTTCATATTCATTCCTTGGTATACACGCACCTACCTGATTATTTTCAAACATCCATATTGCTATTTCTTCTGAAATTTGATGTATTTGCCTTTTCACATTACCAATTCTGTGGTTATCCGCAAATTTCTTATTATCTATACACCTATCATAAATTCCCCCCTCTAACGAAAAAATTTTATCATATATATCTACAATAGAACCTTCTCTTTCTATAGAAATATTTAGTGATAAAACCATATATAAAATCAGAGGAATTCCAAGTATCTCCTTACTCTCTAACAACTTCTTTATTGTATCCTCTGATATGTTATTCATTGTCTTCTCTTGAAAAACATAACAAAAACTCTTTATTTGAATTGTATCCCATGGTTGTAATGTAATACAAACACATTTAAGCCTTTCGAAATTATCAATACAATTAAGCCTACAAGTAATAATTAACGAGAAATTTTCAATACCTCGTCCATATATCCAGTCTCCATATAAGCTATCCAATATTTCTTTTCTCTTATTGCTAATACTTATTTCATCAAAACCATCTAAAATTAAAGTTTTACCTTTCAATTCACCAAATGATAAGCCTAATTCCTTCAGTATTCTGGTAGATAACCTAACATCAGACCAATCTATATTTTTTAGATCCTGTGCAAACTTGTACACCAGAATATTATCCAATCTATCCAACAAATTAGCTGTAATCCATGTAATCAATGTACTCTTTCCAATTCCTGCATGCCCTAAAATTAAAAGCATTTTATTGTCACCTTGGGGACATATGTAATCTGATAGTAATTCTCCTAAATCTCTTCTTACAATTTTATTATCCCCCCATTGATAGTATGGTAAATGTTTTTCCAAATATACTTCACTCAATTTTATATTTATACCAGCATTCTCATCTCGCTTATCAAAATTATTCAGAAACATATTGGCATTCCATCTATCAGCATATTCCTGTGTCCTACTTTTTATTTTGTAATGCACACTATCATCTTTGAAGGCTCTATTATTTCCATTCAATTTTCGATCTATATCCATTAGTATCTTATTTATCTGTTGTAATTCTGAATGATTATTGTCTTTCAGCTGTTCTAATAACATTAAAAGAATTTCTTTATACAAATCCAAGTTGCTCTCTTTACTGATTTCAGTATTTAATGTTCCTATAAATTTCACACACACATCACCATTTACATCTGGAATTAATATAGATAAACCTTGTTTCACGACATCTATTTGATTTTTACTATTACTTTTAAAACCGTTTAATAAATTTTCTGCGGCTTCATATAAAAGTTCTTCATCCTTATATTTATCATAAGTTACTATATTAA
>CAJTOR010000075.1 GCA_910577675.1 uncultured Lachnospiraceae bacterium | reverse complement strand
GCTTCTAGAAACATGAAAGAGTTGGCGGGTTTAATATTATGGTTAGGTTTTATTGATGAAATTGAGAGATGCTAGAACCCGCGAAACGGTGATTCTGGTAGACACGGGAGGTTCACTGCCATAGAAGGAAGGGTATACACAAGACCATACAGAGCGAAAAACAAAGACGTTCTGTTTCGTATACCCTATGATAGTAAAGTCTCTGTATCTTGATGATACAGGGGCTTTTCTTATGGGCAGAAATTTCTTGAAGAAAAGAGGTATTATAATGGCAAAATTATTTGTTTTAGTCGGCTGGCTGACGGGGAACATACTCATTATGAGAAAAGAAAAAACACAGTCCTCCTCGATTTAACCACACAGGATGGAAATGGGTAGAACATTTTATGAAATGCTGTTGATGGTTAGTTAGCTGCCATTGACAGCATTTTTTGTTTTCGGCACTTATAGGTAATCAAAGGAGGGGAGGGTACCTTGCGGGTTGAAGTCAGAAAAGAACTTTCACTGGAAAATCCCAATTTAAAGGAAATCAGTGCGGCTGATAAGATAGCATTGGCTATCAAATCGAAGTTATACGAGAGTAAATTTTACAGGAATTCCGTCAAGAAGAAGATGGATGCAGAGCAACGGAAACGGTTACAGCGGATAAACCAACTAAAGGAAAGCCTGTTGGTTCGGCTGTATGCAGAGTTGACAGAGGATGCAACATTGAAGAAAAAGGGTTTACATACCAAATACATCCGTTTGGTGGTCAGGCAGTCCTATGCGGATATTCTGGACGAGGTATTAACTCACAAGGAATTCCTGCCATACGAGATTGAGCGTGTTCCTGAAAATGCGGATGTACGGTTGGCTTTTCCGGATATGCCAATAATCCTGAATGCAGAAAGAAAGACGCTGGGAGATGATTAAATGAGAAAGAGATTTTTAGCGGCTGTGCTGTTGATAGCGTTGGTAGGGGAGGTGGTTACTCCTGCTTTTAGCGCGCAGGGGTCTTATTTTGGTACAGGAGATGAGTCAGTAGAGCCGGAACCTGCGCCAACAAGGGAGCCACAGCCTACCGCAACACCAGAACCAACGGTGGAGGCACCTTCGCCATCGGAGGAAGAGGCACCGCAGCCCACAGGAGAAGGTGAGGGGGGAACAAGCATCCCGCCTGCACCAGTTTATAACACGACAAATGTATACAACCAAACTTTTATATACGAGCTGCCACTTGCATGGTCGGCTGTTGCCGGTTTAAGGTGTACAAACAATGAACTTGGGCTGCAGGATTACCGTATGGATCACGACACATTCCGCAATATTTGCCAGAGGTTTAACATTACAATTGCGGATGAAGCGGGGGAGCAGCAATCCGTTGCGGCGAAGGAGGATTTGTTTGTCAGCAATGAAAGGCGCTCTTTAGCAGGGCTTGACAGTTCCGGGGCAGGTGGTGAGGTTATTGCTGTGTCCACAGAAAAGGCTTGGTTGATTGAGCATAATATCATCTCAAGCATCGAGCATTTGGACTTGTTCTCGGAAATGAAAAGTTATCTGAGGGTTGATACAGATCCAGAAGAAACATTTTTTAAATTCAAAGACGAAAAACAGGCTAATGTTGTAGACAAGGATGTTACGTTGGATGAGTGGTTTGATGTATGGGTAGATATTTATAAACGAAATTGCAGGAACAGCACGATACGGACATATGAATTTGGTTATAATCGTTTAAGGGATAGTCTTGGTTGGAGAAAGCTGTCAACCCTGAATCTACTTATTTTACAAAAAGCTTTTAACGAGTTGGACAGTGATGCATCAAGAAAATATTGCAAATCCCTTTTAGTGGATATGCTTAGCAAAGCACAGGGAGCGGGATTGATTACAGAAAATGTAGCACGGAAAATTAACACAGTTTTGCATGGGCAACCGAAAGAAGAGAAACAAATCTTGGCAGAAAAAGAGATTGACCTCGTTTTACGAGCGTCGTATGGTAGCCAACTCCATTCTATTTTTGTGATTGCACTGCACACTGGTATGCGGATAGGGGAAATTCTTGGCTTGACATGGGATTGTGTGGATTTTGAAAACAATGTTATCCATATAACGAAAACATTGTGTTATCTAGTTGCTGCAGGTAAGAGTCATCACGAATTTCATCAACCCAAAACGCGAGCCGGAAACAGAAAGATTCCTATGAGTGTGGAAGTAAAGAAGGTGTTAGAAGAAGAGAAGAAAGTCCGATTAAGTAAAGACCAGAAATTTCCGCCGCAGGAAGGATTTGAGGAACTGGTATTTACAAGTAGATGGAATAAACCACTTAATACCCCTAACATAATTGGCTCCATCAATCAACTTGTAGACCGCATCAATTTAAACAATCCTGCTATCCCATTAAAAAGGTTTACACCGCATACGCTTCGTCATACATTTGCGTCCAACTGTATCGCAAAAGGAATGCGTCCGAAGACATTGCAAAAAATCTTAGGGCATAATTCTCTACAGATGACTATGGATTTATATTGTCATGTCCTAGATGATACTGTCAAAGAGGAAATGTCTGAAATCACGGAAATGGTGTAGAAAATGGTGTCAAAGTGGTGTAAATTCAAAATAGGATGGCTTCGAAGCCGTATGAAATAAGGTATTCTTATCGCTGACATAAAAAATATCAATTTTACTTATGGAATATTTTATGGTATAATGCAGAAGTAATAGGGCAGGGTATTTGTAGCAGGACTGTTACAATACCCTGTTTTGTACTGCAAACTGTTCCGCAGGGAGCCGGAGGGGCAGGGTAGTGTCGGCAGCCGTGTGGGATACAGAGATTGGAGGAGTATACTTTGAAAAATAGTGCAGATGCATTTATTTTTCACATGGCTGTTGTGCAGAGAACGTCACAAATAAGCCCTGATTGTTTCCTTGAATTTAAACGTTCTCGGAATGGAGGATTTTATGGTAAGAGCGATAGTAGGAGCAAACTGGGGGGATGAAGGCAAGGGGAAGATCACGGATATGCTCGGTGAGTCCTCGGATGTTATTGTGCGTTTCCAGGGGGGAAGCAATGCCGGACATACCATCATTAACAAATACGGGAAATTTGCCCTTCATCTGCTGCCGTCCGGGGTGTTTTATGGTCACACGACAAGCATTATCGGCAACGGTGTGGCGTTAAATATTCCATACCTGTGTAAGGAAATCAAGTCGCTGGTAGAGAGGGGGGTGCCGGAACCGAAAATTCTTGTATCCGACCGGGCACAGATTATGATGCCGTACCATATCCTGTTTGATGAATATGAGGAGGAGCGCCTTGGAAAGCAGTCGTTTGGATCGACCAAGTCGGGGATTGCGCCATTTTACTCGGATAAATATGCAAAGATTGGGTTCCAGGTTTCGGAACTTTTTGATGAGGTATTATTAGAGGAAAAAGTAAAGCGGGTGCTGGAGCAGAAAAATATTCTTCTTGAGCATATGTATCACAAACCGCAGCTTAACCCGGATGAAATTTTTAATACCCTGCTTTCCTACCGTGATATGGTGGCACCGTATGTAACGGATACGGCACTCTTTTTACACGATGCATTAAAGCAGGGGAAGACAGTTCTTCTTGAGGGGCAGCTTGGCACCTTAAAAGACCCGGATTTCGGTATTTATCCGATGGTAACGTCCTCGTCCACGCTTGCCGCATATGGTGCAATCGGGGCGGGTATCCCGCCGTATGAGATCAAGGACATTATCTGTGTTGTAAAAGCTTATTCTTCTGCGGTGGGCGCTGGAGAATTTGTCAGTGAAATTTTTGGTGAAGAGGCGGATGAATTAAGAAAGCGTGGCGGTGACGGAGGCGAGTTTGGCGCGACAACGGGAAGACCAAGGCGTATGGGCTGGTTTGATGCGGTTGCCACGCGCTATGGCTGCCGCATGCAGGGGGCGACCGAGGTGGCATTGACAGTACTTGATGTACTGGGGTACCTGGATGAGCTTCCGGTATGTGTCGGATATGAGATTGACGGCAAAGTGACAAAGGATTTCCCGGTTACTGCAAAACTTGCGAAAGCAAAGCCGGTATATGAAAAACTTCCGGGCTGGAAATGTGATATCCACGGCGTGAAAAATTATGCGGATCTCCCGGAGAACTGCCGCAGGTACATTGAATTTATCGAGGAGGAGATTGGAACGCCGATCACCATGGTTTCCAACGGACCTGCAAGAGAGGATATTATCCGAAGATAAATAGTAAAAATTTGGAAAATTAGATTGTGATCCGGACAGGGCGGGTTTTTTAGATGGCAGAACCATCGATGAAAAGCCCGCCCCGTTTGAAAATATAGTTTTTCTTTCCGGAATGTACTTGGCACTTGCATTTTCAATCTGTGTATTTTATAATAAGGATGGCGTTGGTTCCGGGAGGAGTGCGGCTTGCCGTATTGTCAGTGTCCAGGTTCAAACTTGAAAATCCCGTGGAGCACTTGACAGCCGATGCCGATGTTGGAAAAAAGTGGAAGACAGGCATGCTATCTTTATGGGGGCGTGATAGAAAAATAAAGCTTGCATATTTAAACAAAATGATGTATATTTATAAAAAATAAAACAGCATGAGCCCGGAAAGTACCCGGAGAAGATTTTCGGAGCAGGGCGCAGAAAAGCTTCTCTGGAAGGAGGGGTACAGGAGGGCGAATGCGGAACTTAAATAAGGAGGACTAACAATACTATGAAGGAAAAAGTTATTCTTGCGTATTCCGGCGGTCTGGATACCACGGCGATTATTCCGTGGTTGAAAGAGAACTATGATTATGAGGTGGTCTGCTGCTGTATCGATGTGGGACAGGGCAACGAACTTGATGGACTTGACGAGCGCGCAAAGCTTTCCGGCGCAGCAAAACTGTATATTGAGCATATTACGGATGAATTTGTGGATGAGTATGTAATCCCTTGTGTAAAAGCGGGTGCCGTATACGAAAACAAATACCTGCTCGGCACATCCATGGCTCGCCCGGTCATTGCCAAAAAACTGGTGGAGATCGCGCGCAAGGAAGGCGCAACAGCCATCTGCCACGGTGCGACAGGCAAGGGAAATGACCAGGTGCGCTTTGAACTTGGCATCAAGGCACTTGCCCCGGATTTAAAAATCATTGCCCCTTGGCGCTGCAATGATACCTGGAAGATGCAGTCGCGCGAGGAGGAAATTGACTACTGCAAGGCACACGGCATTGACCTGCCATTTGATGCAAGCCACAGCTACAGCCGTGACCGCAACCTCTGGCATATCAGCCATGAGGGTCTGGAACTTGAAGATCCGGCAAATGCTCCGAATTATGACCATCTGTTGGTGCTTGGCGTAACACCGGAGAAAGCGCCGGAAGAGGGAGAAACCATTTCACTCACCTTTAAGGAAGGTGCACCGGTTGCTTTAAACGGCAAGGAAATGAAGGCATCGGAAATTATTGCCGAACTGAACAAGATCGGTGGGCGCAACGGTATTGGAATTATAGACATTGTGGAAAACCGCGTGGTCGGCATGAAATCCCGCGGCGTGTATGAAACGCCGGGCGGCACAATACTGATGGAGGCACATACACAGCTTGAGGAACTGATCCTTGACCGCGACACGCTGGCTTACAAGAAAGGGGTCGGCGACAAATTCGCAGATGTTGTGTATGAGGGCAAATGGTTTACACCGCTGCGCGAAGCACTGCAAGCTTTTGTGGAATCCACCCAGAAGTATGTGACCGGTGAGGTAAAGATGAAACTTTACAAGGGCAATATTATCAAACAGGGAACAACCTCTCCATATTCGCTTTACAATGAGAGCATCGCATCATTTACGACAGGTGAACTCTACGATCATCACGACGCAGAAGGTTTTATCAACCTGTTCGGGCTTTCTCTTAAAGTGAGGGCGATGATGATGGAGGCAAATAAAGAAAAATAAGGGTATTTTCTGGGATGATGAAGATGAAGTAAATAGGATGTTTTTTGATAATTTAGGGTATTTCAAGTGCAATAATTGCACTTGAAATACCCTAAATTAATTTTAACCTGTTAAAGAAGTTTCCTGCTTTTAAGTTGTAAAGATGAAAGTGCTGGGGAAGGGGAGTTGATAAGATCAGAGAGGTTTGCGCAAAATATGGTGAGCCGTTGCCGGAATATGATATAAGCGCATCAGGGATAATGGTGCTTTGTAAGGCATGGATAAGTATTTGGAATTGTTGCATGGTGAATTGCATCCTAATTCAAAGTGAACAAGATGATGAACAGGATGTAGTTAATGCCATAATTGTTTTTTGCATAGAACCCAAACCAGCAAAAGAAATTAATCGATTATATTTTAAGAAACACTTCCTTGATCAAATAAATGCCCGTCATATTGCTGAAATACTTGAAAAAGCCTGTGCTAAAGCCTATAAAGGTTTTAATTTTGAATTTCTGCGTCCGCTTTCATATGCTCTAATGCAGCATTCATTTACTCCAACCATTTCACCTAATTGCTTTAATGTTAGACCTTGTTCTTGATGTATGCGTCAATTATTTTGGCCGACTGTCATATTACCTACCATACCCCCTGTGTTATAGGATTTATCATCAATACGAGCAAATATTAAATATAGCTTAATAATATCATAAGATACGGAATAAATAAAGAGATATTTAAAAAAATTAAAAACATGTATTGAAAGTTGCACTACTGATGGAGAAAGGCTTCAAGTCTTCTTATTTATGCACATATACTCCATGCAAAGCCAATTATTAATTACTGGCTGGATATTTTGTGTATGGGAGATGTTTCGGAAAGATAGGAATTGTTTTTTAAGGATAGGAAAAAGGTGGAGGAAATTGCAGGAAAAGTCTGTGCAGGCAGAAAACAAATTATGGAATGCAGTCAGGGAAATGCTTGATACAAAAATGAGTACTGTTAAGGACGTACTGGAATCGCTTGCAAGAACGCAGAAAGGGAATGTGAAATCCTCCATCGAAAACTGTATGATTGTTTTATAAAGAGAAAAAAGTATGAGAAGAAAATTTCAAGTTTAGAGAAAAGGATAGATGCACTTACAGATCATGTTGAAAAACTAAAGTGGTTTGTAGTATCAAAAGGACTTGAAAAGGTATATGAGGAATTTGCAAAATCATTTGAACAAAAGACGATGAAGTAAAAGTTGGAGGAAACTAAAAGCAAAGTGGCAGAACATAACCGTCGGAGAAAAATGAATTAGCAGAAATTGAAAGAAAAGAATAAACATTGGCAGTAGGTGATGTAAAGTAAATGTGTTGATGCAGATGAGAAAATAAGAAGATAAGATGGAATAGTTAAGAAAATGGGAGCAGAGGAATCCGCGCCTATTGAGTATATGAAATTTGTTTTGGGAACTCGAAATAATAATTGAAAAATTAAATATAATGTGATAAAATTATTTATAAGTTTTGTTGAAATATAGAGAGAACATCAATGAAAAAAGAACAAATAAAAGTAAATTATAAGCCAATATGGAAGATGATGATTGACAAAGAAATATCAAAAGGGGAACTTCGAGCGAAAACAGGGATTGCACCAAGTACTTTTGTAAAAATGTCTAATAATGAGTATGCAGCATTAGATGTGTTGGTGAGAATCTGTAATGCTATGAATTGTGGATTGGATGATATTGTTGAAATAGAGAAATATTGATTTTTGAGGCACATAATTTATGAAACATTATGTGGGATATGGAGGAAATACAAATGGCAAAGAAAGCTGCCGTGAAAGAAGTTACATTGGAAACAACTCTATGGAATTGCCGTGTTGCATTACGGGGAATTGGCAGTACGGAGAAAAACAGAGATGCAGTCATTGGATTGGTATTTTTAAAATTTGCAGGGGATAAATTTGAAAAAAGACGTGCAGAATTGGTAGAACAATATGGAGAAATACCAGCATTTTTGGAAAAAGTGTCTTTTTATAATGCTGTAAATGTATTTTATTTAAAAGAAACAGCAAGATGGTCTTACATTGTGAATCATGCAGGTGATAATGATATAGCTGTAATCATTGATCAGGCAATGGCAGATATTGAGGGAAGCAATCCACCATTAAAAGGTGCATTACCACAGAATTTGTTTGCAACGCTTGGTGCGAGCAAGTCGGCAATTAAATCTTTGATTGATGAAGTTAATAATATTACCGAAAAGCGTTTTCAGGAAGAAGATTTGATTGGTCGTGTTTACGAGTATTTTCTTCAGGTTTATGCAGCAGCAGGAACAAAAGAAGACGGTGAGTTTTATACTCCGGCGAGTCTTGTAAAACTGATTGCGGAAATGATTGAGCCGTATAGTGGGATTGTTTATGATCCCTGCTGCGGTTCAGGAGGTATGTTTGTTCAGTCATTAAAATTTGTTGACCGTCATAATGGCAATAGGCAGAATATCTCTGTGATTGGTCAGGAAAGTAATCCTGATACATGGCGGCTTTGTAAGATGAATCTTGCTATCCGTGGGATTTCCCATAATCTTGGAGAAAAGAATGCATCTACATTTACAGAAGATTTGCATAAGGACAAAAAGGTAGATTACATTATGGCAAATCCTCCTTTTAATCTGAAAGGATGGAGAGGCGAAGATGAATTGCGGGAGGATTACCGTTTCCAAAATTGGCAGGCTATGCCTCCGGTGGCAAATGCAAATTATGCATGGATACTTCATATGATTTCAAAACTGGATGTGACACATGGTATCGCTGGATTTTTGCTTGCCAATGGAGCATTGAATGCAGATGGCGCAGAGTATGAATTGCGGAAAGAATTGTTGGAAAAAGATAAGGTGGAAGCGATTGTTGTATTGCCTCGTGATATGTTTTATACCACAGATATTTCTGTGACATTATGGATTATAAATATGAGTAAGAAAGCTGGTATTGTAAATGGCAGACAACTTCGTGACCGTACAAATGAAGTCCTTTTTATGGATTTACGGAGATGGGATGCCAATATTGAAGAAATTGTGATTGATAAAGGCAAAAAGAAAAAGAAAACAGTCTTAACAGATGAGCAGATTGCAGAAATTAAGAAGATATACAATAACTGGCAGGGAACGGATATCTCTATATATAGTAATGTTCCTGAACTGTGTCAGAGGGTAAAGTTGGAGGAAATTCGTGAAAAGAATTATTCTCTTGCCCCAAGTAAATACATAGAGTTTATTGACCATGATTTGGATATTGATTATGAAAAGGAAATGGAACGTATTCAGGAAGAAATGAGAGATATTTTGAAAGCTGAAAAGCAATCTCAGGTAATGCTGGAAGAAGCGTTTAGGGGGATTGGTTATGGGATTGGCTAAACTTGGAAATTATATTGTTCAATCAGATGCAAGAAATTTTGATGGAATATATGGAGAAGATGCAGTTGTTGGATTATCCACGCAGAAACAGATGATTTTAACAAAGGCAGATTTGAATGGCGTGAATTTAGTTTCATATAAATTATTCCCACCACATTACTTTGCTTATGTGCCAGATACTTCAAGACGAGGGGATAAAATGTCTTTGGCGTATAATTCTACAGAAAATGTTTATTTGGTGTCATCAATTTCTGTAGTATTCCATATTCCTAATGAAAGTAGTTTGCTTTCTGACTATCTTTTTATGTATTTTAATCGTTCAGAATTTGATAGATATTCGAGGTTTCATTCATGGGGGTCTGCACGAGAAACATTTAGTTGGGAAGAAATGTGTGATATAGAAATTGAACTTCCTTCTATAGATATTCAGAAAAAATATGTAAATATCTATAATGCAATGGTGGCAAATCAGCAGAGTTATGAAAGTGGGTTGGAAGATTTGAAGTTATCTATTGATGCTTCCATTGAAAAATTTAAGCATAATGAAAAACGGATTTCATTAGGAGAAATGATAGAAGAATCGGATATTAGAAATATTGAGGGCGATATTTTAGTAGTTCATGGAGTAAATAAAGATAAAGAGTTTATGCCATCAGTAGCGAGTGGGGCAGATTTATCAAAATATAAAATTGTACGAAAAGGACAATTTGCTTGCAACCTTATGCATGTTGGAAGGGATGTAGCTGTACCCATTGCATTACATAAGGAGGACAAGCCAATTATTGTATCACCAGCATATTTTGTATTTAATTTGATAGATGATTCGGTTTTACCGGAATATGCTATGATGTGGCTTTCAAGGAATGAAATAGATAGGTATGCATGGTTCTTAAGTGATACAAATGTACGAAGTGGAATGGAGAAAAAAAGATTTTGTGAGATTGAAATACCAATACCAGATATTCAAAAGCAAAAAGCATTAGTAGAAATGTATAATGTATATATCGAAAGAAGAAGTATAAATGAAAAATTGAAACAACAAATTAAAGATATATGTCCTATATTAATTAAAGGTTCACTACAATAAAAATAGGAGAATGGAATTATATTATGACAGTAACTGAATTAAATAATTATATCAAACACTATCTCGAAGAAGATAAAACACATACCGCTATCATGTTGACGGGAGAATGGGGTTCTGGAAAGACATATTATATAGAAAATCAACTTACTGAATTTTTACAAGATGATAAAAAGAACAGATGTATTATCATTTCATTATATGGTTTGGAAGATATTTCGGAAATAAGTAAAAGTATCTATATGGAATTAAGAATGAAACCGCCAATAAAAGATTCAGAAATATTCGCAACTACTAAAATTATAGCAAAAACAGTGGTTAAAAATGTGATTGGAAGATTTGGAATTGATGCGAATATGTCTGAAGATGATTTGCAAAATATATATTCTTCTGTTGATTTAGATGGGAAATTACTCATTTTTGAGGATTTGGAGAGAAGCAATATTGAAATAGTAAAATTATTGGGGTATATCAATAATCTTGTAGAGCGAGATGGTGTTAAGGTTCTTTTGGTTGCGAATGAAAATGAAATACTAAATAAGCAGCCTGAAACATTTAATTTTGATTTTGCAAAATTATTATATTCACCTTCAGAAGATAGCCATGAAAAAGATAATGAAAATAGTACACCAGAAGACATACAGGCGCAGAGATATTTGCGAATAAAAGAAAAGACGATTAGTGATACCGTTTGTTTTGAAAGTGATTATTGCGAGGCTGTAAAAAACATAATAGGTATTTTCAGTAACGAAAAGTTGCAGACAATAGTTGACAAAGATAAGGATATTATTGAAAACTTGGTTTCAATGATTAAGGGATATTGCCATAAAAATTTTCGTACATTTATATTTGCAACACAGAAGGC
>CAJTOR010000074.1 GCA_910577675.1 uncultured Lachnospiraceae bacterium | reverse complement strand
TCTTCAAGAAGATCGCCTTCGTGTTAGCGCTTGCCATGGTAGTAACCATGATGCCGGCTAAGGCCGCAGCGGCTGCATCGTCCGACGAACCGCAGTTTTACCCGACCCTGCGACTGTACATTGATGGTGATGCAACGGGCAGCATCCCTGCCGAAAAGTACGCGAAGACATGGAATAAGGATGGCTATAAGATTTCCTTTACATCCGATGACACGGAGGTTGCCACAGTAAATAGCAAGGGTTATGTCCGGGCAGTATCGGTTGGCAAGACAAACATCAACGCCACCTTTATCCCTGAAGACGGTGGAAAAGAGATTACAAAGACCTGTATTGTGACCGTAAAGAAAAATGCGGTTGCTGCTGGTATTGGCGCAAAAAACAAGGCTCAACTTGAAGGTGGAATTGAGATTGGCACTGAGCTGCAGTTGACCGCAGTACGCAAGGATGCGGATGGTAATACTGCCCGCAAGGGTAAGGTGGATATTACGGATGGTATGCGCTTTGAGTCTTCAGATGAAAATATCTTTACAGTGGGCGCAACCAAAGGAAAATTGACAGCAGTTGGAGAGGGAGAAGCCACACTTAAAGTGTGGGCAGTACAATCCGAGGGCAGGGATCCAGAAACTGGCGAGTATAAAGCCACAACACCTATAAAAGAATATACTGTCAAAGTTCTTGCAAAACCAATTGAGGTATTGCAGACTGCATACAACAAATTTATTATGACTTTCCCTAACCATGAGGAAGCAGAAGTTGCACGCAAAGGTATTCAGGCAGCACTTGATACTGCATATGCGCATGTATCAGAAGAAACAAATCTTGTTAAAATATATAAGGTACTTGCAGATTCCAAGAATGAAAGACGTGAAGTATTTGCCCGCACAGTCGGTTATTACAATGGTACAGATAACACACTTGTTGTTACCATGTTTAACGAATTAGAGGAACAGACCAGATATGTAATCAATTATAAGAACCATCCAGATATGTTTATTGATACCCCTGAATATGTTGCAGAGGATCTTACCCTAGAAGGCTATCGGATTGAGGCTGACAAAGACCACAGTGTACAGGGCATCCACGCTTATCTTTATACCAGGGATAAAAATACAAATAATAAAATTCTGATCGGAACAAATGAACCGGACAGTAGCTGTGCAAGGTATCTTCGCTGGTATGATGGTCTGGAACTAGAAGATGTCACCGGGCTTGAAACTAACAGCGATTATCAGTTTGATGCTTATGAAGGAAGAGTATATTTCTATGGCACAGACCGCAACCTGAAAGTTAAAGTTAAGGGTAATTTTGAAGACTGGATCCGCAATGTGACGGGCAGGGTAACAAAAACCATTACAGGATATGGTGAATTAACTCCTTATGGTGACGAAATCGAGGTTAAAAACTTTAACTGGTGCATCGTCTATGAGGGTCCAAAGTATGATACCTGGTGGCTTAACTGGGGGGACAAAAAGATTGCGTCGGATGATAAGGGCTATTATCTGGTCGTAAAAGCAGATATCAAAGAACTTGGCGAAGATTTCAAAACTAAGGGAAGTAACCAGGGTGGTGTGGATGATTTCTTCACATTCAAATCTTTGAATGATGATAAGCTTCCGGTAAATATGGAAAGTGGTGAAATTTATCCGCCAAAAGCTGTTTTGAATGAAACAGTTGGTGTTGTTGTTTATTACAAAGACCAGTATGTTGGAACCTGCCCGGTTGAAGTATTCCATTATAATAGCCATTTCAACATTCCGGAAATGGGACAGAATTCGAACTATAACCAGCGTTTAAGCTATGAGATTGCAGTGGATGACAGTTTGAAGGCATACTTTGTAAATAATGGCAGGATTGTTATTGGTCGCGGTGCGTTTGAATCATCTGTGGGCTCTAATGGAATCGGAGAAAGCGGGGATGGTAACCACTGGCCTACCTTCACCCTTACACCAAATGGAAACTTGCCGGATCATGTAGTAAATGTCCGCGTAAAATGCAAAGTAACATATTACCCTGAAGATGGCAGCCAGGCAATTACCAGGCAGTGTACAGTAACGTTTGGTATGAAGAATACGGCAAATTCCAAGGAAGTAAACCGAAATCTTAATTTCATAAGCAGTATTAACATGAAAGTTGAGGCTGATTCCAACGGTGAAAATAAGACCAATGTAAGAAGCAAAGATGTTGTAATTTCCGCCTACGGGTATGACAAAGACGGTTATAAGGTAAAAAGGCTTTCTTTTGGAACGGGTACAGACGATTATAAAGTTGTAATCCGATATGGAAACGAAGCAGTTAACCAAAGTTGGGTTGATACTAATAATAATTCTGTAGTCTTTAAACCAGTTCAGATTGTGAGCAAACAGTTGGCTACAGTTACCGGTTCCAGTGTTACTACTGGAAGTAGTATTGGAAGCGAATGGCCGGTTGTTGCAAGTGAGGTAAAACCTGTTATCGTAAAAAGTCAGGAAGGAAAGTATGTTATAACTCTGTACAAGGGCGATGATGTTTTCTGCAATAAACCGTTAAATAGTAAGCTTTTGACATTAACTGATGACCAGAATAAACCACATATGACCTGGTGTAACTCTAGGACGGAGGAGGCAACCGTCTTGTCCGCAATCAGAGCTTCTCTTAAGATTAAATTTGAGAACAGCGATGTAGAGAACGAAGTTTATAATGGGTATGTGGATACTAATGGTACTTTATTGCGCGGGGATGACTATGTCTTGACTGGCAGCAGCGGACAGAATATCTTTATCCGCAGGGTACGTTTTGTACAAAAGATCGGCGAAGCTTATCTTGAGCACCTGATTCCAATTGAGCGTACTGTAATCTACAACACTAATAGCTATAACTAATCTTTAATCTGTTCTTTAATCTAAAGAAACATAATGTACATTAGGATAAAACAGGGGTTGAACATTTTTATAGTTCAACCCCTGTTTTTTTCTTACTGATCTGACTATAGTACTTTCCCATTTCCCTTATAAGGGTGATTCTTGCAAAAGTCTTTGATTTCCTCTCTCATTTCCTCTTCTTCCTTGGCATCAAAATAGTCCCTTTGCCATTTTGTATAGTCAAAATTTTCCCGCTTTATCACCTTGATAAAATACTCCATATTTACAACACCCAGTTTTTCTGCAAGACAATCCATCCCCAACGCAGTTATCTCTGCCTCACTGTACATTTTAATCAGCCTCCAATCTTCGGATAAATTCACATGGGGTAATAATCAGAATGTTATCATTTTCATATTTTAACAGCCGGTCATCTGTTGTCAGAAAATAAGCACATTCTGCATAAATCGCACTGGCAATATGGAACGCATCTTTTTGCTTTATCCCCGTTTTCATAATTGTCATCGCCCCACCTTCTATTATCTGGTAACTTTCATTCCCTACATAATAAGATTCGTTCTCCCTCATAAACTGCCCGATACGATTGCGGTTCAATACATTCCTATTCTTCTCATTTTCATAATCTAACATAAAAGATGTAACCAGCTCAAGCTGACCGCAGCTTACCATATCCTGTATATAAAGCTTTGCTTCTGCTTCCTGATGAATCCTCATCTGGGACTGGTCATCATACGGGCGGTTATAACAGCAATTATCCAGATAAATTCTCATATACTCCCCCATTTATATTGAAATTTATTTTTTGAGTTCGTAACATGTGATTTGATTATTAAAAAATTTTCTATTGTATCTATGGGCTTGATAACATTCTCTAAATGATATGGTATCATAAAAAAACTTATTTAGCAATAAAATTTGTGGTATACAGGCGATGTTTTTTGTCGTTTTTTGCGCGGTATTGTATTATTAACTATCATTCCAGAATTGTCAATAGGTATCTGTCGAAAAATATCATTTCATCAAAAAATCTTTAAGGAGGAAGAGAAAATGAAGAGTATCTTCAAGAAGGTCGCCTTCGTGTTGGCACTTGCCATGGTAGTAACCATGCTGCCAGCAAGGGTTGCAGCGGCTGCGGAGAGCGACGAGCCGCAGATGTACAAAACCCTGAAGCTTTACCTCGGTGGCGACGTGACTGGCTCTTATGAAGGACAGAGATATGCGAAGGTCTGGAGTAAGGGGGATTATGAGGTGCAGTTTGGTTCAGACAACACGGATGTTGCTACCGTAAACCAGAAGGGTTTTGTAACAGCCATAAGTGTTGGTACAGCGAATATTACTGCAACCTTTACCGCGGAAGATGGTTCTGTTGTAAATAAGACCTGCGTTGTTACTGTAAAGAAGAATGCAGTAAAAGCTGGTCTTAACACAGCAAGCACAAAACTCGTTTCTGAGGAAGGTATCGCAGTCGGCGAAACCAAGCAGCTCACCGCTGTAAGGAAGGATGCTGACGGCAATACAGTATGGAAGGACAGGGATGTAATCACAGATGCTGTCCGCTTTGAATCCTCTGACACAAGCATCTTTACTGTAACCAAAACACAGGGGAAGGTAACAGGCGTTAAGGCTGGTGAAGCAACCCTCTATGTATGGGCAGTACAGTCTGAGGGAAAAGACCCAGTAACAGGCGAGTATCCGGCTACCACGGAGAAAAAGGCTTACACCGTTAAGGTCTTTGATGCAGGTATTCTTTCCGTTAAGCAGGTTAGTCTTACAACCGTAGCACTTACCTGTGGCAATGCAGATACCGCTGCGGCAATCGCAAAAGACCCGAAAAAGCTTAGCGCAGTATATCTTCTTGGTGAGAACCAGATTCAGACATTCATCAAATCTGCAAAGGTTGACACTGCAAACGAGAAGGTTGTAAATGTTGAGCTTTATGCTGAAATGATGAAAGATACCACTTACAAATTCACATATGAGGATAAGACGGTATCCTTAATCGGTGCAGATCCGGATGCTGTTGTCAGCATTCAGATTACTACCAGTATGGCAGTAAGTGAGGAAGAAACCCCAATCAAGGTTAATTTCTTGGATGAGAACGGCGTTATTATCAACGGCGATATGGGTCTGGTAAGCTTCAGCGCACCGGACAGCGTTGATTACTTCCTGTATGACGGCAAGATCTACTTTAATGCTATTGGAAAGCAGGCTGTTGTAACCGCTACTTATGACAGGGGTTATGACGAGAATGGTAAAGAATATCCTAAGCTTACCACCTCTTCCACGATTGTTTCAGTAGCTTCCTCTACTGCAAATAATATTTTGGGTTGGGCTGTTGCAGCATACAATAAACCTGCGAATGAATTGAGCTATTCCACAGGCACAATGAGCATTTCTGTTGGTGATGTAGATTTACGTCTGTATGGTAAATACAATATCACTCTTGCAGATGGCACCGAGCAGGCACGTTATACATGGTCTGGGGATGCCCCTACGGAAGATGGCGCAGTATTTGAATATACCAGCACAAACGATGCAGTTATTATGGTTAACGGTAGCGATGGCGTACTTCATCCGGCATCCGCTGGCTCAGCTCAGATCATTGTTAAGAGAGTATACAGTGATACCAACAAGCCGGTAGTCGGTGTTTGCTCCGTAAACGTTGCTGGTTCCCGTACTCTTGCAAACTTCACGGTACAGCCGAACAAAAATAAACTTGCTAAGAATACAGATCTGGATACAGACAAGGTGAATGTAGTAATCACTCCTACAGATCAGTTAGGTGGTACATCTGTACCTAATATGAAGTACACTGTTAAAGTAGTATCTTCCTTGCCGGATGGCGTGGCAATTAAAGTCGCAGGCGCAAGCGAAGTAACCTTGACAAATGCAAATAAGGAAGCTGTTCTTGATCCGGCAACCAACATCAATGGCTGGCAGACTGGATATTCATTAACAGCGGATGCTGCACTTGAGAAAATAACAAATGTTCAGCTTTCTATTACTGCACAACAGCAGTCCGGTAGCTGGAAATCAATTACCAGAGTTGTTTCACTTCAGGTAAAAGATGTTACAAAGAGTACCATCGCAACATACTCTCTTGATTTAAGCAACCCGAACATTGATATGAACATTCCTTCATTTGCTGATTACGATGGAATGGGCAGATTCAAATCCAAGATTGAACTCAGGGCATATGATAGCCAGGGCTTCTACAAGGCACTCCTGCAAATGGAGGCAGGTAAGGATGTTCCTTCCAGCAAGGGCGCTTACAGCTACATGGTTACCAAAGGGAATGACAACAAGATGGGTATGGTAACGAATGATGAATTCAGTTCTGTTACTGTAAAGAACATCAGTGTCAGTGGCTCGGCAGTTTCCAGTGGTTCAGCGGTTACTGTAATCGACAAGGGCTGGAATACTGGTACCTATACGGTTAAAGTATACCAGGGTGTTGAAGTGAACCATGAGATCAAGGGTAAAGTAATTGCTTTCAAGAACATTGTTGTAAAAGATAGCACAGTGGCTACAACAGCAACAGTTAATAACACTTCGATCACCGCTGTGGACGAGGAAAGTTTGGTTCTTGAGCTGGCTGATAAGATCAACTTCTTCCGTGCTGGTTCCAACATTACAAGCAAGGTTACAATCCTTGGAACAGTTGGTTCTGCTACACGATTTGAGGCTGACCGGATCTATGTTGATAAACTCCGTGTACGTGAGGAGATTACAACTGGTAACAACGAACTTAAAGGTAATTACTACGAGTACGATGTATATATCGGTAAAGTATTCTATACAAGATAATACACTCGTTAGATAAAACAAAGGAGGAGCAAGTCTTTGCTCCTCCTTTTGTTTTGATCTCAAGATAACTTTAAACAATATTGCAACATAAACTTAATCTGTTACAAAATTTGTGAATTTAGTCCTCGACGATCACAGTTCTGTTGACCGGAATAACGAAGGTATATACCTCATCATTCGGAGTTACCCGACTGCGATTCCACCCGCTACTTTTTTTGCACTTTCGCCATTAAGACCAACACGTTCTGCATTCCTTTTTACAGTGATGGCACATGTTCTTACTACTTCCTCCGAACCGTCCTCCGATGTGAAAGTTGCAGTTACCGTCGCAGAACCAACATTCACTGCCGTAACATAGCCCTTGCTATATACTGTTGCCACGGACTCATCGCTGGACTCAAACTCAACCTCGTAACCATCTTTCTCCCAGACTTTAGCATATCTCTGTTCCGGATAGTTACCCGTTACATCGCCGCCAACATATAGCTTTAAGGTTTTGTACATCTGCGGTCCGTCAGATTCCGCAGCCGCCGCAGCCTTAGCTGGCATCATGGTTACTACCATGGCAAGCGCTAACACGAAGGCGATCTTCTTGAAGATACTCTTCATTTTCTCTTCCTCCTTAAAAATTTGAATTAATTTGGCTGATTGCCTGCCGGAACCTTGACTTTTATTAAGAAGTGTGGTAAAAAAAATTAATAATACAATACCGGACAAAAACTTACAATATTTTACAAATTTAATTTTATCAAAATAAGATAACAAAAAATATTCTCCCAGTAAAAATTATAATCTACCTTAGAAAAGAGTTTCCGTGTAAATAACATCAAATTTTACTTGTGATATCCCATTGTATGGATTATAATTAGGACAGGGAGCGTGTGATAGGATTTTGATAAAAATAATGGTTGGAGGGGCAGATACCATGCCGGTTATTTATTTGGATAATTGCTGTTATAACAGACCTTTTGATGAGAGATCCAATATAAAAAACTATTTGGAACGTGAAGCAGTACTGTTGATTATGCAAATGGCATATGAAGGAAAAAGTAGGGTACCCGGGTTTCGGATCGTTGGTTCCGATGTATTATTAAAAGAAATGAGAATGATTCCTGATATTGAGAAAAGGCGGGATATAGAACTCTTATACCGCGCTGTAATATCGGATGAAATTAAACTAAATGACAGGATTGCTGACAGGGCAAAGCAGATAATGCAACAGTCTTCCATAAGGGCATTTGACAGTTTGCATTTAGCCAGCGCGGAAGTGGGGGCTGATGTGCTCTTGACAACGGATATTAAGTTTATGAAAGCGGCAAACCGTATGGGAACTTCAATCAGGGTACTGAACCCGGTTTCATTTATCTTGGAGGGAAATGAAAATGAATGCAACAATTAATTTATTAAAAAACAGTGAAATTCAGAGAGTGGGAACGCAGGCATTGCTTGAGGCACTGGGTCCGGTTGGGATGGTGCGGTATCTTGAGGAACATGACGGAGGGGGGAGTGGGGATTATACAAAGGAGAAATATTTACAGCCGGAAATTTCAATTGATGAAATCTTGGGAATGGGACAGGAAGAAAAGTAGAGGAAAGGATATTTTGATTCTATACTAAAAGCAGGGGCAAGCATTTAATGCTTGCCCCTGTTAATATCTGCCAGGGAAAATCTTTATGGATAACCCCGCATCGTTTCATAGATTATCGAATGTAGAATTAGTTGTTGTTGGTACCAAATACTACCGTTCTCTTAACCGGAATCTCGAATTCATACCAGTCATCTGCGAACTGTACCGCATAACGAACCTTTGCGATATAGATGTTCTGTCCATTCGGTCCAGTTAATGTATAATCGTCAGAAACTGTTGCATTTGTATCACCAGGATTCTTCTGATAACCAACATAGATGCTAACATTATCATTGTTACCGTATTTTACTTTTACAACATCGCGGATTGCCAATATTTCAAGTGCTTCCTCGCTTGTATCCTTCTTCCAGGTCATAGTAGGGCGCTCCTGTGTATCTTTCAGGCTAACCAGCATACTATGCAATGAGGTGTTGGAAGTAGCCTTATAAAGTGCTACTACATAACTTCCCTCGTCAAGCTTTTCGATCGCACTTCTTGTAACAGTTTCCAGTACAACGGCGCTACCGGATACAGTTGCAAAATTCTTTGTGGTGGTAATAACCGGTTTAAAGATTACATCTTTTCCGGATGCTTCCAAGTTGTTAGCGTCAACAGATTTGCTTCCGAACTTAACGGATACATTGTAAGCCCCATTAAGATCCAGCTTTTCAACCTTGTAGCCATCCCTGTCATAACCAAAGGCACTGATCACTACATTTTTCTCGCTAACATTATTAATCTCGTTATTGCTCTGATCTTTCTTTGTTTCGATCTTCATATCAACGGACTGAGTGCTAGTTGAAAGTCTGTAAGTAGTTGCAGTAGATTTCGTTGTGTCCTTTAAGGAGAAGCTTACCGGATACTGTCTTACAATCTCCCTGCTTCCATCATATGGATGGTAAGTTGCGATACATTGTACACGTACATTTACAATATTTTTCGGCAACTGAGCCCCTGGCTTAACCTCCAGTTTATACTGAGGATATCCATCCCATGATTCACCAAGATAGGTTGCTTCTCCGTTCGCATTAACATCAAAGTACTGTTTCAGACTATCACTTACTTTAACCACATAATCCATGCTTCCATGCTTGCTGGTATTAAAGTTTGCATTCAACTGATCCTTTGGATACAGAGTAAATACAATCGCTTCATTGATCTCCGGATTCTGCATGCTGTAACTCATTTTGGAAAGGCTGGCATTTGCAGTTAAAGAAGCAAAGCTTCTCTTTGCATAAATCTGAACATTGCAAGTACCAACATAGACATTCTTATAATAAACATGGATGCCTACTGTTCCGTTTGCTGCATTCTTAGGCGGGTAGAGTTCGCCAGTTTCTTTGTTGACTGCAAGCTTGTCATCGTTGGAGGATACGAAAGTAAATCCATCCTCTGCAGTGTATTTACTGCTAACTTTGTCCCCGGTACTTCCCATTTCTGTGATATTTGCTTTTACCAAGAGATAGAAGCCTTCATCTTCCGAAGCGATTGTCTTATTATTCCAATCAGCCTGCCAATCCTGTTTCTGACCCTGTACAACACACCATGCATTGAAATTGTTGACACGGATGCTGCTGTCATTTGGCGAAAGCGTGGTCACTGCTGGAATGACTTTTGCCTGACCATTGGAATTCACATGAGCCCAGTCTTCAAAATTACCCTTTAAGTTAACCTTGAAGTTGCGATCTGTTGTATAGAACCATACCTTTGGTGTGCCACCGTTACCTGCATCAAACTGATACTCGTTGTGTACCAGTGAGGTATTGGTATCTTCAACCGCAAGGCTGTTCTGCCAGTTCTGATATTTCCTGCAGCTATCCGCCCAGCTTCTTCCGATCAGGATATTGCCAGTGTACAGCATTGCCCTAACTTCCTGGACACTATAGTCTGCGTAGGTTTCAATCGGCTGACCGAACATTTCAAGACGATCCGCAACATACTCCGGTGTTTCAAAAGTTTTTTCCTGATCTTTGTAGCATACAACATATGTGGATTTCTCATCCAACTCGTTAAACATGGTTACTTCGATCGAGGTGGTAACGCCCTCTGCGCCATCCTTGTATGCAAGATCACCAATAAAGACTTCGCGTCTTGCATTGTTGGAATCAGCGAGAACCTTGTAAACCTTGACGATCTCCTCAGCCTCGGATACTGCTGCGTTAGCATCGGTCAGGGATTTCTTCGTTTCAGTAAGCGCTGCCTTTGCTTCTTCCGGGTTCGGGAAGTTCATAACAAATGCATTGTAAGCAGACTGAGCTACATTGATCTCCGTGGAAACAACCTTTACAGTATACTCCTTGGAAACCACTTCCGGATATTCCTGTGCTTCCTCGTCAAAGCCTTCGGACTGAACAGTCCATACCTTTAACGTAGCCTCCCCTTCCTTGACTGCGGTTAATTTACCGGTCGTCTTGGTCACGGTGAAAACTTCCGGGTTTGAAGACGAGAAGCGGACGGAGTCGGTGCTGTAATTCTTCATGGACTTGTTCCACTCCGTATGGCCTTCCTCATCCTTCCTAAGTGCGGTAAGCTGTACTACCTCACCTGCCGGGATGCCTTCTGCCACGGTCTTTGCACTCTCGGAGCCAAGGCCAACCTTTGCCGCGTTCTTCTTTACCGTTACGGCACAGGTCTTAACCACGTCATCTTCCCCCTCTGCGGTGAACGTTGCGGTGATGGTGGTGCTTCCGACCCCAACTGCGGTCACATAACCCTTGCTGTTGACCTTTGCAATGGATGGGTCTTCCGATTCAAAGGAAACTTCATAATCGCCCTTGTTCCAGACCTTCGCATAGCGCTGTCCTTCATAAGAGCCAGTCACATCGCCGCCGATGTAGAGCTTTAAGGTCGGGTAAAACTGCGGTCCATCGTTCGATGCAGCCGCTGCGGCCTTAGCTGGCATCATGGTTACTACCATGGCAAGCGCTAACACGAAGGCGATCTTCTTGAAGA
>CAJTOR010000073.1:1535-11262 GCA_910577675.1 uncultured Lachnospiraceae bacterium | reverse complement strand
ATTGCCTGCTTGATACTTCTTATATTTGCGAAATTATGGAAAATTGATTTCCGTGGAAAAATATAGAAAATAGTTGACAAATTATGGAGAGTGTGTTATGATATACAGCATAAAACAAAGATATATATGTTTGTTTAATTCCCCTAACAATTGGGGATGGCTCGATATATATGTTTGGTTATATATATCTAGTGCCTCTTTTGCCCCACATATGTGGGGAGTGTCAGTATATTATAGTTTAAAAAATTAAAATAATGGGGAGGTAAAATAATAATAAAATACTATAATATACTGACTTTTGTTAAAAAATAAATACTTATTAATAAATATGAAAATCAACAAAGAAATATTGTAATATTCGAAATAAATAATTACTATGATTAAGGGGGAGTATAGAGGTTGAACGAAAATTATCTGCATTTAATATGGGCAAAAACAGCGCCTTTTAAATCAATTTTATCGCATTCCCTGGATACTGCAGCAGTGGCAGAAGCTTTATTAACCAATGGGATTTTTAAGACCATATTGCCGGATCTGGCAGTTTGGATAAAAAAAACATGCTCTGATTCTTCGTGTGCAGAAATTCAAAATCTTATTCTTTATCTGGCATCCCTTCATGATATCGGAAAAATAAATCCATTTTTTACAGGAAAAAGTGATGAAAAGGGAGCTTGCAAATTATTAGACAGTGAAGAGCTAATTAAGGATTATCGACGTGATATGAACCAATTTCGTCACGAGGACTATACAAAGTCAGTCCTATTGCGGATATGGAAAGAGAAAGAGCGGTTTGAATCTGTAAATGCGCGAAGGAAAGACAGTACAACGGATAATCTGGCTAAAATTTTATCTTTGCATCATCAGGGGAAGCAGGGGAAAGGAAAAGAAATTCCGGATTGCGATGCAAAAAATTTATGGAAATCACAGCAGGATAAACTTGAGGAAATTATGTTTGATATGTTTCATCCGCCTCAAATCATACTTAACAGTACAACCTGCAATCATGTATCAGCAACGTGTATGGTACTGCTTGGAATTATTATTTTATCGGATTGGCTGGCTTCGAGCGATGCATTTGCAAATTTTGATATATTAGAAAATGAAAAATGTGTGGATTACTATTGCAGGATCAGGGAAAGAGCTTATGATCTTGTAAAAAGGTCGCATTTATCTGAAACAGAACTACCCAAAGGAAAACAATTTACTGATATATGGAAGAATATTCCAAGGGATGGAATGCGCTCGTTACAGACGGTGACAGAACATATTATGGAAGTGCAAGAAAAACCGCTTTTGTTATTGATCGAAGCGCCAATGGGAGAGGGAAAAACAGAGGCTGGTGCTTATGCTGCATTTTGTATGGGAAAGTATTTTGGGAAAAAGGGATTTTATGTTGCCCTGCCGACAGCAGCCACTGCCAATCAGATGCATGGAAGAATGGAGCAGTTGATGAAAGATACTTTACCTGAAAGCCAGGTAAGGCTCCTGCACTCTTTAGCCTGGCTGTCCGATGAGGTGACAAAAGAGGAAAGTGATATATTTTCGGAGGATAGGAGATATGTCCAGGAGTGGACAAAACCGTTGCGAAGAGGACTTTTGGAAGGGTATTCGGTTGGGACGGTCGATCAGGTGTTGATGTCCGCATTATATGTGCGTTACGGTGTAATGCGGTTGCTTGGAATACAAAATAAAGTTTTAATTCTGGATGAGGTACATGCATATGATGCATATATGCAGGATATTCTCCAAAGAATGCTTGAATGGTGCAGGGAACTGCGTATCCCGGTTGTAATGCTATCTGCAACTTTGGCAACGGAAACAAAAAAGAAAGTATTGGATGTATATCGGGTGGATTATAAGGAGGAGCAGGAATACCCTGCAATTACAGCAGTATATGAGAATGGAGATTATCAAATTTCACCGATTCCCGAAGTATCAAAGCGAAGAGTAATATCAATAAATACTATGGCGATCCTGCATGATTTAGATGCAATTAGGAACTGTGCCTTAAAAACCGTAGAAGGTGGGGGATGTTTATGTATACTGGTTAATACCGTGGGACGCGCCCAGAAACTGTATCAGAATCTGAAAGAAGCAGCAGGAGAAGAAATGGAATTATATTTATTTCATGCAAGATTTGCGGAGGGAAGAAAATGTGAAATTGAAACACAGATGATTGAACTATTTGGAGCGGATAAATCAAAAAGACCGCATCGGGCAATTGTTGTTTCAACGCAGGTAATGGAGCAGTCCCTCGATGTGGATTTTGATTATATGATAACGGAAATAGCTCCGATTGACTTAATTTTACAGCGTTTGGGAAGAATGTTCCGCCACGAGTATACAGTACGCCCAAAAGGTTGCGATACCCCGAAAGGAATTATTCTGATACCTAAAGAACAGGAAGATTTTGGGGTGAATGAGTGGGTGTACCCACAGGTATTGTTGGAATTGAGCATGCAGTATTTGAAGGAACATCCGCAGATTTCTTGCCCGGAGGCAATCCGTGAGGCGGTGGAATTTGTCTATGGGAATGAATCGCTCCAATATGCGGATATGGAAAAGTGGATGGAACGAATGTTCCAGGAAGATATGAAGCGTTCACAGGCAAAGAGTTATGAGTTAAAAAAACCAAAGGGTAATCGTTTTAATGTTTTTGATTCAGATGATATTTTCGATGATTCCGAAAAGCGGTCTTTTTTGTCAGCGAAGACAAGATTAACAGAACCGACAAGGCGGATTGCGATTGTTCCGGGGGAGCTGTTTGGGAAGATAAAAAACGAGCAGAGAATATCCGGGGTGTTGGCACAGCAAGTTTTCCTTTATTCAGTTTCCGTAAGGGAACAACAGATAGAGCCATATTTTAAGGATATGGAGGATGCGGGTATGCTGGAGGGAACGGGGCTGTTAAAATATATGTTAATATTTCCCGGGAAAGATGGAATGGTTCACATTGGGAAAGATACTATATTCGATTTAAACAGAGAATTGGGATTTTTTATACAAGGAGGTAAATAATTTGAGCCATTATAATGTGTTGGAAGAGCCGTGGATTCCGGTTATAGATTTGGACGGGAAGCGGAAGATGCTTGGGATTATGGATACATTGGCACAAGCGCATCAGATTAAGGAGATTTCTGACACGATTCCAAGCTATGAATATGGTGTTTTCCGGTTTTTGTGTGCTTTTTTGATGGATGTATATCGACCGGAGGAGTGGGGAAGCATACAGGATTTATATGATCAAAAGAGTTTTGATATGGGGACGATACAGGATTATATAGAATGCTGTAAAAAAGAGGGAGTTTCTTTTGATTTATTTGACAAAAAAAGACCTTTTCTCCAGACAGCATACAATGAGGAATATGATAAAAATCTTGTATCGGTAGCGGCTCTTAATATTGCTATGCCAAGTGGAAATAACCATATTCATTTCGAGCACCGAAAAGAGCAGGAGCAAAGTATGACATATGAAGAGGCGGCGAGGGGGTTGTGTGCACTAAATTTATTTTGCACTGCGGGGGTACAGGGGTATCCCTCTACCATAAATGGAGCCCCGCCTATTTATTTTGTGTACGAAGGAGCCAATCTGTTTGAAAGCCTTGTTTATTCCATGGTTGCAGTGGAAGAGGGAGGGGAAATAAGCTATGATGTTCCGCCCGTTATTTGGAGGAATCTGTCCGATGTGATACCAAAACAGACAGAAACTTCTATTTCTGTATTGTATGGTATGCTTTATCCATGCCGCCGGGTATTATTGTATCCGGAGGAAGATGGCACAGTAAAAAAGATCTATCTATGTCAGGGAAAAAATTTTGTAGCATATGATAGTTGGAAGGATCCTCATGTTTCTTATTTGTATTCGGATAAAGGAAGAAGTTCATTAAAGCCGACGATGGAAAAAGAACCTTGGAGAAATATCACGACAATTTTTTCTGATGATGTTACTGCACCAGTATTTATACATAGGGTATTAAACGAAAATTTGGTGGATGAAGTATTTGTTACTGCTTATAGTATTGTTACGAATCAGGCAAGTTATCTTGATATGCAGAAAAGTCATTTAAAAATGCCGCGCTCCATTGCTATGAATGAAACAAAGCGGGATCGGGTGCAGGAGATTATCAAGGCAGTGGAGGAAATGAATCATGCGCTGGGAAAAAGTATCAATGGTTGTTTTATAGCAGTGCAACAGGATAAATCGAACAAAGTAAATCACCGGATAGTTTCCGATGTACAATCAAAATTTTTACAACAATGTAGGGATTACATTTTACAGGAGGTATTCAATGAGATGGCGATAGTACTGGAAAAAGATGCCTCAGCATGTACAGATAAATTCCTTGATAAGCTTGGGAAGGATTGTATTTCGCTTTTTGATATGGTGGCAGATTCATTTTTTTCGAGCAGCCGGGAATTGAGAGAGCGGCAGAAAATGAGAGGTTTGTTGAATTATAGAATATCTCAGGCTAGAAAGGAGGAAAAAAATGAGTAGTGAATTCGGACGGATAAAAAGAGAAGATATTTCGGAGATCATTGAGGGAATTTGCAAATTACCAGCCAGGGAAAGAACAGCACTGAAACGATGTTGCGGTAAACTTTTAAAGGATGCAGATGCTGGGGCAACAATGGCTTTTTATCAGGTATATTCCCTGCCAGCAAACTTGGATTGGACAAAAGATCGGTTATTTACTGTTGCCTGTATGCGTTGTATGTGGGATGTGTTAGGGGAAGAAGATGGGGAAGAAGAGAAAACAGTTCCGATTGAAAAAGTACTGTATAAAAAGCGCAGGGAATTAGAGGAAAAGGATTCTGGGGGATGGTCAGGGATGGAGCGCAGGCTGCTTCGTTTGCTTGACCGAAAATGGGACAGGGATGGGATATTATGTACGGATCTCTGGCGAATGGTAAAACAAATGAAAAATGAAGGTAATATCATTGATATGGTGTCACTTGGATGGGATTTATGTAATTGGAATGCCGAAGGCAGAAAGGTGCAGCAGCACTGGTTGCAGGTATGTTATCAGAAAAAAAAGGAGGAAGAGAAAAATGCTGATTGAGATTCATATGTTAAAAAATTACCCGCCGACCAATTTAAACAGGGATGATTTGGGAAGCCCTAAAACCTGTGTTTTCGGGGGAAGTAACCGGAGCAGGATTTCGAGCCAATGTTTAAAACGCAGTTGGAGGAAAAGTGAGATTTTTGCGGATACTGTGGGTGCAGAATATCTTGGTACGCGCACAAGGAAATTTCCAGTGCTTGTGAAGGATAAGCTTGTAGAGATGGGAGTTTTACTGGAATATGCGGAGGCGATTATGCCACAGATGTCAGCAATAGGAAATAAAGACGCGAAAGAAAATAAAAAGGATGTTACCAAGACGGCACAGATTGCTATATATTCAATGCAGGATATTGAGGATATTGCAAATGTGGCAAAGGCGGAGTTGGATCAGTGCAAAAATGTTTCTGATGTGAAAAAGATAAAAGTGAAAGATATTGCAGAAAAAATAAAAAATGCTAAGGTGCGTCCTATATCAGTTGATATTGCACTGTTTGGGCGCATGGTAACTTCTGATATGTTCCGGGATGTGGAAGCTTCAGTCCAGGTAGCACATGCGTTATCAACCAACCGGGTTATTATGGAATCGGATTATTTTGTTGCGATGGATGATTTGGTATCTGGTAAGAGCCTGGAAGATGCGGGGGCAGGAATGATCGATAGTACGGAGTTTAATTCATCCTGCTATTATATTTACGCGTCGGTTGATACGGATATTCTTGCAGAGAATTTAGCCGGTGTGGAAGATGTACCCGGACTGGCAAAAAAAGCTGTGGAGGGAATGTTAAATGCAATGGCGTTTTCTGATCCAAGCGGAAAGCAGCATGCTTTTGCCGGACATATTCTGCCTTCTTTTACATTAGTGGAATGCAAGGATAAAAAAATTCCTGTAAGCTATACAAACGCATTTGTTGAGGCAATTAATCCAAATGAAGATGGAGGATTAATTCAGAATAGTATAGAAAAGTTATTGCAGGAACGGCAGATTATTAGGAAGGACTATGCAGTTCCGGTAAAAGAATCATTTGTATTTTGTTCTTCTCGATATTCGGATAAAGTAGATTTACAGAATTTTCTTACTGTATGTGGAAGTTATGAAGAAATAATACAAAATGTTATTAGCTTGTTGCCATAGGAGGGCGCTATGAAAGATACCTGCATTATTCTTTTGCGGTTAGAAGGGGCATTGCAAAGTTGGGGGGAGCATTCGCGTTTTGATTACCGGGATTGTGCATCCATGCCAACCAAGTCGGGAATTGTTGGTATGATTGGCTGTGCAATGGGACTTAGACGCGGTTCGGAACAACTTATGGTTCTTTCAGAAAAAATCCGGTTGGCGGTTCGTTGTGACCGCCCCGGAAGACAAAATATTGATTATCATACGGTGACAGCAGATAATTCGATATTGAATGCACAGGGAAAGGCACGTTGTAAGACAATTGTAACATATAGGACTTATATACAGGATGCATTTTTTTTGGCTGCAATCGAAACGGATTGGGAATTGGCACAGAAAATAGATCAAGCTTTTCATGAACCATGCTGGCCGGTATATCTTGGGAGGAAAAGTTGTGTTCCGAGTAAGCCAGTTTATATAGGTATTCAGGAAGGATATAATTCACTTGAAGATGTCATGAACCGATATCCTGTCGAAGGACAACGTGAAAAACAGACTGACGTTAAAAAAGTCTTCTATGAGATCGAAAGTAGGGATGGTCGGGGATATGAGAGGGCGGATGAATTGGTGGATGCATCAAAGCGCAGTTTTGTATCCAGACATGTTATGCTTGTACAGAAAAAGGATAATTAAGCAGAAAGGAAGTGTGATATGTATTTAAGTAAGTTTGTAATGAATAAAGAGCATCCATCTGCTAAACAGGCGATGAAAAATGTGCAGGATTTTCACAGGAATCTAATGACCTACTTTCAAAATTCAAGACAGGAAGCTGGTGTTCTGTATCGCACGAATTTTTTAACAAAAAATCCTATTGTCTATGTATTGTCAAAAATACCTCCGAAAAATATGCGGCAGGGATTTATGGATTTACTGGAAAGTCGTTCAATTGATTCTTATGTGGAATCTTTGAGTAACGGAAAAATATTTTCTTTTGATATCTGTACAATACCATGTAAAAAAGTTGTCCGCGAAGGAAAGAAAAATAGTGCACGTATAACTCTTGGATTGGAAGTTGAAAGGATTGAATGGTTACAGCGAAAGGCGGAGGGGGCGGGATTTCGGATTTTGGCAGTTCAGGAGATGGAATGTAGTGAAACCTATGGAAAAAAGAAAGCTGCCGGGTATGAGATGTATCTTAAAGGATATCATTATCAGGGACAACTTATTGTGGACGATGAAAAAAAATTCCGTCAGGCATATTGTGATGGAATTGGACCGGATAAAGCATATGGATATGGGATGCTATTGCTGGTTTGAGTAAATTTGAAATAAATCTGACTGGATAATACATAGTTTTACGGTGATAAATAGTTGTTTATACTTTGAAGGTGCAAGTGGAGGTGTTAAGTGTTTTGAAAAGTGATTTAAAGGAATTGCCAAAGCTGAGGGATAGTATTAGTTATATTTATATGGAACATGCCAGAATTGATCAGGATGCATTAGCGATCATGTTTGAGGTTGGTGATGGAAGAATTCCTGTTCCTGTAGCATCTTTAACATGTCTTATGTTAGGACCTGGAACAACAATTACCCATGCTGCGGTTAAAACAATAGCGGAAAATGGGTGTTTGATTGTTTGGTGTGGAGAGAATGCAACACGTTTTTACGCGAGCGGTATGGGGGAAACACGCAGTGCGCGGAATACGTTATTACAAGCGAAGTTATGTATGGACCCGGATAAACATTTATCAGTAGTTCGAAAAATGTATGAGATACGATTTCCACAAATGCCAACAAAAGGTTTAACTTTGGAGCAAATCCGTGGAATGGAAGGAATACGTGTACGTCAGGCATATCAGACATTTTCAAAACAGTATGGTGTAAAATGGAACAAAAGGGATTATAAGCAAAAGGAATGGGACAATACAGATCCAGTAAACCGCGCCCTTTCAGAAGCAAATGCAATTTTATACAGTTTGTGTCAGGCGGCGATTGTTTCTTTAGGGTATTCAACAGCTTTGGGGTTTATACATACGGGTAAATCGTTGTCATTTGTGTATGATATTGCAGATTTATATAAAGCTGATACAACGATTCCAGCAGCATTCGAGGCAGTGAGCAGGGGAACGGAGGAATTATCAAGAAATGTCCGTATAAACTGCCGTAAGTATTTTGCTTCAGTTGGCGTGCTGAAACGGATAGCTAAAGATATTGAAATAATATTTTTAATTAATGATTCAGAAAATGATGATTCTAAAAATATCGGTGATATTTGGGATGAGGATGGTACTACGATAAGTGGTGGGGTCAATCATGGAAGAGAGGTTGATTGATTTATGGTTACGTTTATTGTGGAGGCAGCTCCTGATAGTTTATATGGAGAACTGACACGCTGGCTTCTGGAGCCTAAACACGGCGTATTTGTTGGAAATGTAAATGCAATGGTAAGAGAGAAAATTTGGAAAAAAATTAAAGATTCAGGAAATAATACAAATGCGATAATGATTTTTAATTCAGATTCTGAACAGGGATATTCGTTAGAGATGATAGGTGATCCAAAGAGATGTGTTGTAGACATAGAAGGGATTGAACTCATAAAAATCCAGTAAAATCAACGATTTTTTTAGTGTATACCCCACGCGAGTGGGGATGAACCGATGAGTATGGCGATTATTTTTTTACCTAAAAAGGTATACCCCACGCGAGTGGGGATGAACCGGCGTTATAACCTGCCTCCCTTCCAGCATCTCTCTGTATACCCCACGCGAGTGGGGATGAACCGTTGCGTTTGTCAGTTTAAACGGAAACTGAAACCGTATACCCCACGCGAGTGGGGATGAACCGCACTGTATGCGCGGATTGTCGGACGGATCTTCAGTATACCCCACGCGAGTGGGGATGAACCGGGTTTATACATCACTTAAAGATGGCATGGCAAAGTATACCCCACGCGAGTGGGGATGAACCGTGAAAGAGGACAGCACGGTGGTTATGTCGGCATGTATACCCCACGCGAGTGGGGATGAACCGTCCTGTGACCGTTCATCTTTTCCGCCAAATATGTATACCCCACGCGAGTGGGGATGAACCGTTGTTCCGCAGGCTAAACTGTGCGCCGTTGGAGCGTATACCCCACGCGAGTGGGGATGAACCGAATTGTTAGCGGTTCGCTTTGAAACTGAAGCGTATACCCCACGCGAGTGGGGATGAACCAGAATGGGAATATGAGCATAGTGATTATGATATTGTATACCCCACGCGAGTGGGGATGAACCGATGGAGTATTCCAACAGCCGGGATGAGGGTAGCGTATACCCCACGCGAGTGGGGATGAACCGGAATGTCCACCAGTGAAGATACGGGAGTGCACGCGTATACCCCACGCGAGTGGGGATGAACCGCAGTAATCCCTAACTGTTTCCTCACATTGCAAAGTATACCCCACGCGAGTGGGGATGAACCGCTATTTGCATCTACAGTAATGCCATTATAACAGTATACCCCACGCGAGTGGGGATGAACCGAATTGTTAGCGGTTCGCTTTGAAACT
>CAJTOR010000073.1:353-1435 GCA_910577675.1 uncultured Lachnospiraceae bacterium | reverse complement strand
AATATGAGCATAGTGATTATGATATTGTATACCCCACGCGAGTGGGGATGAACCGGCTTGACTTCTTCCAATCTGGACAACGCCTATAAGTATACCCCACGCGAGTGGGGATGAACCGAATTTCGCAACGGTCTGACTATCCTCGTGACCTGTATACCCCACGCGAGTGGGGATGAACCGCCAGCCGATTGCGGACGAAATCAGTCCTCTTGAAAGTATACCCCACGCGAGTGGGGATGAACCGTTGACATAACCTAATTTCCTCCATATCCCTTCCGTATACCCCACGCGAGTGGGGATGAACCGGCGGTGAGAGCATGGCGCAGTACGATGGCAGTATCGTATACCCCACGCGAGTGGGGATGAACCGGACTTCCCATACAGCTTGTTTGCTGCCGCGTTCCGTATACCCCACGCGAGTGGGGATGAACCGCACTTCCTTCGGATTTCTCAATTTTTGAACACCGTATACCCCACGCGAGTGGGGATGAACCGATGCTTATGGATCTGCCGGAACTGGATGTTCCAGTATACCCCACGCGAGTGGGGATGAACCGTCTTGCGAGCGCAGACCCAGGGCGCGGTAGTATGTATACCCCACGCGAGTGGGGATGAACCGCGATACTTAATGACATACAGTATCAGGACGCTGGTATACCCCACGCGAGTGGGGATGAACCGTTTTTGTCTACCGCGACGGGGCGGAAGTAGACCGTATACCCCACGCGAGTGGGGATGAACCGCCAATAGCGCATTACAAAATACAGGGGCTTTTCAGTATACCCCACGCGAGTGGGGATGAACCGCTGGTTGTGCCTTTTTTGCGGAGATGCAAAAAGTATACCCCACGCGAGTGGGGATGAACCGCCTTTAACCTGGAAAAGACAGACTTTTTGTCTCGTATACCCCACACGCGAGTGGGGATGAACCGTTATACTAAACCCCATACAGATTAGTGCAATTTGTATACCCCACGCGAGTGGGGATGAACCGAAGTGCGCACGCTCACGCTTTCGTGAGCAGCTCGGTATACCCCACGCGAGTGGGGATGAACCGCCTTTAACCTGGAAAAGACAGACTTT
>CAJTOR010000073.1:0-254 GCA_910577675.1 uncultured Lachnospiraceae bacterium | reverse complement strand
TTTGTCTCGTATACCCCACGCGAGTGGGGATGAACCGAGTAATGACAGTCCCCCCTATGGCGCGCTCCTGTATACCCCACGCGAGTGGGGATGAACCGTTGTTCATTCTTCGTCACCCCCTTCCTCTATTTGTATACCCCACGCGAGTGGGGATGAACCGAAACATTAGGTATTCCCAGGTAAGTTAGTCCCGTATACCCCACGCGAGTGGGGATCACGACAAACACATGAATGAATAAATTGTGAACAATCCA
>CAJTOR010000072.1 GCA_910577675.1 uncultured Lachnospiraceae bacterium | reverse complement strand
AGACAGACAGACAGACAGACAGACAGACAGACAGACAGACAGACAGACAGACAGAGTAAATAGCGCTGTCTTTTTTGAGTACAATAAAATAGCTTTAATAAAAAAGCACCCGGATATGGGTATAACCAGGTTTTTAAGGAAGCCAGGGTTATGTCGATATCCGGGTGTTTTTTGTGTGAAAAAATACCTGTGTTCTATGTTTGGAGTTTATGGGGGAATAACCCATGAATTATAAGATAACCGAAGAAGTACAAAGAAAAGAAAAAATAAATAATAAAAAAGAAAGAAAAAACGAAAAGAATCCACCAGGGAAAAAAGCTTTGATTGTCACGACGGTCAGCGGGTTTGTCCCGCAGTTTGAAATGAATAATGTACGTATCTTAAAGGGATTCGGTTATGAGGTGCATTATGCAAGCAATTTTGGGATGCCCGCCTATGGGGAGGATAATAAAAGGCTTGACGGGACGGGGATCATCCGCCACCAGATTGATTTTAAACGTTCGCCCTACAGGATTTTTGCAGCGATAAAAGCTTATCGGCAGATGAAACAGTTGCTGCAAAAGTATGATTTTTCACTGCTGCACTGCCATACACCGATGGGAGGGGCTGTGGCAAGGCTTGCGGCTGCGAGAGTGGAAGGGCAAAAGTGGAGGGAAAAACGAAGGAATGGTTTGAAAGAAGATTTCGGATGGGATGGGACGGGGAAGAATCCATGTCATGTTATATACACCGCACATGGTTTCCATTTCTATAAGGGCGCACCGCTTGTAAACTGGATGCTATATTACCCGGCAGAACGCTTCCTTGCACATTGGACGGATGTGCTGGTCACGGTCAACAAGGAAGATTATTACCGGGCAAAAAAATTTCATCTGAGGAAGCGGGGAAAGGATTGGGAAAAACAGGGGACAACGGGAAAGAACCGCTCTTTTAGAAAGCAGGTTTTCCTGATAAACGGCATCGGGATTGATGTGGAAAAATATAGTTGGGACGAGAAGCTGCGGGAAGCAAAACGCAGGGAATTCGGGGCATCGGATGATGTTTTTTTACTGCTTTCGGTGGGGGAATTAACGAAGAGGAAAAATCATCAGGTGGTAATCCGTGCACTGAAACAGTTGGAGGGGATGGGGAATAGGATAGAGGGAAGAAAAATCTCCGGCTGGAAATATCTGATTGCGGGGAAGGGGGCGGAACGTAAGAAGCTGGAAAAGCTGATTAAGAAAAGCGGATTGGAGGGTAAGATCCTACTCTTAGGTTACCGCACCGATATCGGGGAACTTTTGGCGGCAGCGGATTGCTTTGTATTCCCGTCCAAACAGGAAGGGATGCCAGTTGCACTGATGGAGGCGCTCGCTGCGGGGGTGCCAAGTATTGCGGCGGATATCCGCGGATGCAGGGAATTGCTTCCCAAGGGGGCGCTGGTAAAGAAAAACCGAGCGGGGGAGTATTGTGGGATGCTCTGTAAGGCAATGAACCGGGCACTATATCCATTTGGATTCCAGTATGGATCGGAGGAAAAAGAAAAAGTCATAAAACGGATTTCGCAGGGGAGTGTAGAACAGCGGATGAAAAAGATTTACAGGTCGCTGTAATAAAATACCGTTTGCGCGGCAGGAGGAACCGATGGGAAAAGAAAATGAAAAAAAAGAATATTTGGTTCTTGTCCTGATGTCCGTTTATAACGGGGAGAAGTATTTAAAGGAGCAGCTTGATTCGATTTTAGGTCAGAAAGGCTGCGATGTAATGTTGTTAATTCGTGATGATGGTTCCGTTGATGGAAGCGCGGAGATTTTGCAGAAGTATTTCGATAGTGGGCAGAAGGCGAAGTTTTATCCTGCTATTGGCGGGAAAAATATCGGGGCGGTACAGAGTTTTTTTGAACTGCTTTATGCAGCCCGCGATTTACCCTGCGATTATATTGCCCTGGCTGACCAGGATGATATCTGGAAAGAGGACAAGCTTGCGGCTGCGGTAGGAGCCATGGAAAAAGAGCGGGAAACACAGAAAAAAGCAGGAGGGGAGAAACCATGTTTATACGCCAGCGAAGTCCAGCCGGTTGATGGGCGGGGGAAAAAGATTCCGGGGGGAATCCGTTATCCTAAAAGGAAGCCGGGTTTTGGGAATGCGCTGGTGGAAAATATCTGCACGGGGTGCACCTGTGTTTTGAACAGGGAACTGCTTCTGCTGTTCTGTGATACTGCGGCGGGCAGAAGACCCATGCCATGCCATGTTATCATGCATGATTTTTGGCTGTATATTCTGGCTGGTGCATTCGGCAGGGTAATATTTGATGATGAATCATATATTTATTACAGGCAACACGGGGAAAATACGGTTGGGATGCCGTCAACAATACTGGAAAGCTACAAAAGAAGGATTGTGAATTTTAAAAAGAACCGGGGGAAATTAAGGAAACAGGCGGGGGAATTAAAACGCCTGTACGGGAAGGAACTGGAAGGGCAGGATAAAGGAAAAGCGGAGCTGCTAGAGGACTTTATAAATGGCAAAAGAAGACTTATTCTTGATGGGAAATTGTACCGCCAGCGCAAAAGCGATAGTTTTATTATGAAATTATTTTTATTGCTTGGATGGTTGTAGGGTGAAATTAGATCGGTTTTGATATTTGGTTTTGATGCAGGGGTAGGAAACAATAGAGAAAGGCGGCTTGGTATTAATGCGGTGTGTATGGGTGTGAAATGAAAAGGAAAATAAAATTGATAATAATTTTTACAGGTATGGCAATTGCCCTGTTTGGTCGTATGTTCCTTTTTCAGAGGGGGCTGATTAAGGAACGGGAAGCGGAATCCAGGTATCCGGCTGCCAGCCTTGAAATGAAAAATATCAGCTTAAAGGGGGAGGAAATCACAGTGGGAGAAGACCCGCAACTCCTTCTGTTTAACATTGATTCTTATGTGGAGGAAATCTTCCTAGAAGGGTTTTCAGGGGTGGATGACGCGGAGAAAGTACAGGTTTTTTACAGCGGTGCGGGGGAAACTTTCACGGAAGAAAACAGTTTTTATGCAGTGCCCCAACAGGAAAAGCTTGCTTTATCGGGGGAGAAAATACAGGGGGGGATAGTAAAACTAAACCGCGATGTTTCCGCCCTGCGGGTGGATTTTAACGGGGCAGCAGGAAGCACCTATTATTTAAGTGCTGTCGTCCTTAATCCGGTAAGGCAAGTGCACTTATCACCGGGGCAGATCGTGGTTTCCCTTGCTTTTGGCGGGCTTATTGGCTTTGCTGTGGCCGTGATGATATCTGAGAGGAAGAACCTGCGTGTCTATCTCGGCGCATTAAAGAAATACCGGTATCTTTTGGAGGATATGGTTGCCCGTGATATCAAGCTCAAATACCGGCGCTCGGTCATCGGTTTTTTCTGGAGTATTTTAAACCCGCTCCTAATGATGTGTGTGCTCACGGCGGTATTCCAGAATTTATTCCGCATGGACGTGGATAATTTTGCCGTTTATTACTTAACAGGATGGTGTGTCTTTAACTTTGTCACCGAGGCAACAAACGGTGCAATGACCTCCATATTGAATTCCGGTGCATTGATCCGCAAGGTATATATCCCGAAATATATTTTCCCGATGCAAAAATGCCTGTTTGCCTTTGTAAACATGCTGTTTTCGCTGGCGGCGCTTCTGGTGGTAATGCTGGTATTAAATGTCGGTTTTACCTTTAAGCTGTTCCTGGTGCCGCTTCCACTCTTCTTTGCCCTGATTTTTTCGGTTGGGCTTGGAATGTTACTTGCCACGGCTGCCGTGTTTTTCCGCGATATGATCCATCTGTACACAGTGTTTACCATGGTCTGGATGTACCTGACACCGATTATTTATCCGTTTGATATCCTTTCCGGGGCAGTATTGCAGGTGGTGAAAATCAACCCGATGTACTATTACGTTGATTCGTTTCGAAAACTGGTTCTTTACCATACCGTGCCGGATATCGGGGAGGTCGGGATAATGGCGGCGTGGGCATTTGGAAGCCTGCTATTGGGGATGGTTGTTTTCAAGAAAAAACAGGATCGGTTTATTTTGTTTATCTGAAAAAGAATTTGTACTTATTTAATTTTTGTAAGAGAAGTAGGTTTACAGGGGGATGGAGAAATGCCTGCGATCGTGATTGACCATGTGACAATGAAATTCAATATGTCGAGGGAGCGCATCGACAATATGAAGGAGTATTTCATAAAGCTGATAAAACGCCAGCTCTTTTATGAGGAGTTCACGGCGCTTTCCGATGTGTCGGCGGTGATTGAGCCGGGCGAGATTTTCGGGATTGTGGGATTAAACGGTTCCGGGAAAAGTACGCTGTTAAAACTGGTTTCAGGAATATTAAAGCCGACGGTGGGGCATGTGGTAACAAACGGTACAATCTCACCTTTAATCGAGCTTGGCGCGGGCTTTGACTTTGAGATGACAGCAAGGGAAAACCTGTTTATGAATGGTTCCGTGCTGGGATATCCCAGGGATTTTATGAGGGAGAGGTTTGATGAAATCATTGCATTTGCAGAGCTTAAAGAATTTGTGGATGTCCCCTTAAAAAACTTTTCATCCGGCATGGTTGCAAGGCTCGGATTCTCGATAGCAACCCTGGTAAAACCGGAGATCCTGATTGTGGATGAAATCCTTGCCGTGGGGGATTTCCTGTTCCAGCAAAAATGCGAAAAGCGAATCCAGGAGATGATGGCTGGCGGGACGACGGTGCTTATTGTGTCACACTCGGTTGACCAGATTGAGAGGCTGTGTGGGAGGGTGATGTGGCTTGAGAAGGGGAAGGTTAGGATGGTGGGGGAAACAAAAGAAGTGTGTGCGATGTATAAGAACAGTACGGTGTAAATTATTTTTTGGAAAGGTTTTTGATAGAAGAAAAAATATATTAGGAAAATCATTATTTTAGGAAGTCGAGGGTAATATGAACCGGATATATAATGCAGAGTATTATGAAAGTTATTTTAATATTGGAAATGAAGCGGAATATTCGGACAGGGAAAAATTTTATCCGTTTTTCAGTAATATTGCAGAAGAGCTGGTTAAGAATCATCGACCTGAAACGGTTTTGGATGTGGGCTGTGCATTCGGGTATCTGGTAGAAGCTTTGAGGGAACGGGGAGTGAAAGCATATGGAATTGATATATCGGAATACGCCATAGAAAATGCGGCAAAAGAAATCAGACCATATGTAAGGGTAAGTTCAGCTTCCAATCCATTGCCGGATGATTTTCCAGAGCATTTTGATTTAATTATATCAATTGAAGTGCTGGAACATATGACGGTTGAAGAAGGGGAATCTGCATTAAGAAATCTTTGTAAGCTGACGGAGCTTTTTGTGTTTTCCTCCAGCGATAACGATTTGAAGGATGTCACCCATATTAATGTGCAGAGAAAGGAATACTGGGCAAGGATTTTTGCACAGCAGGGATTTTACCGTGATGTGCAGATGCCAGCAGCATATATTGGCAATTGTGCGGATGTATATAGGAAAAGGGATGATTTGCATAATGTGATCCAGGAATATGAGGTGATGTTGCGGATTGCAAAGGAAGAATCTTTAAGACAGTGCTTAGATAGCCAGCTTTATTATGACTTGGGGGACGGGTTTAAAGAAGAAAATAAATTTGTAATTAAAGATGCAATCAGGGGGGAGCGGATACAGTTTGCTGTTGAATTATCGGAAGATATCAAGACAATCCGATTTGACCCTACGGAAGATTTTTTCTGTATTCTTTCGGGATTGTCCATCCGTCTTGGGGAGAAGGAACTTGTGCCAGAGAGGACGAACGGAACTTTGGAGGGGGAGATGATATTTTTTGATACAACGGATCCGCAGATTATTATACGGATTGACCAGACCGGAAGACTGGTTATTACCGGGGAAATCTATTTATCAGAAAATCTTCATGTGAATGTTGCCGTGCTGTTTGGGATTATGAAGAAAATAGAGATGGAAAGAAAAAAGGAATGGGAAGAAATCAAAACGAAATTTTACGAGCAGAAGAAAAAAATCGAGCGGGAGAGCAGGCGGATTGGCTGGATTGGGCGGTGAAGGGGAAATGATGAAAAGTGCAAGGGAAAGAGAACTGGAAAAACAGAATCAGAAATTGCAGAAGGAATTGGACACGTACAAACTTCATTATTGTGCGGCGATGAGCCAGAGGGATGAACTGGCAGCAGAGCTGGAGGAGAGCAGGGAATGTTGTAAAAATTATCAGGAATCATTTTCCTGGAAAATCACAAAGCCTTTCCGTTTTATTTCAAGAAGCTTAAAGAAACTAATACAAAAGAGCAGTGCGGGACGGTATTTTCTTTCCGGGCTGCGCAGTTTAAGGAAGGATGGAGTACGAAAAACATGGGATAAAGTATTGTTGCATTTTTCAAAAAAAAGACGGATAAAAAATTTCGGGGAGCGGTTTTATTTGACTGGGGAAGAACGGTTAAAGCAGGAACAGACAATGTTTCAAAAGAAAATTAAGTTTAGTATCTTGGTGCCGCTTTATAATACTCCGCTGAAATTTTTGGAGGAGATGATTGAATCTGTCCGGATGCAGACCTATAAAGTCTGGGAGCTTTGTCTGGCGGATGGCAGTGATGCGGGGCATAGGAATGTGGAAAAATACTGTCTTAGTTTACAGAAGAAGGATGCGAGGATCAGATATAAAAAACTCGAAAAAAACAGTGGGATTTCCGAGAATACGAATGCCTGTATTGAGATTTCCACGGGGGAATACATAGGCTTATTTGACCATGATGATCTGCTGCATCCATCCGCACTGTATGAAATGATGTGTGCCATTGAAAAAGAAAATCCAGATTTTTTATATACGGATGAAGCAACTTTTGAAAAAGTAATTACAAATATTATTACGGCGCATTTTAAACCGGATTATGCAGTTGACACGCTGCGGGGAAATAACTATATTTGCCACTTTTCGGTTTTTAAACGCTCTTTGCTTACGGAGGCGGGGTGGTTTAGAAAAGAATATGATGGAAGTCAGGATCATGACCTGATCTTGCGTCTTACCGCAAAAGCTAAGAAGGTATATCATATTCCAAAGTTGCTATATTACTGGAGGTCGCATCCGGCTTCTGTAGCGGCGGATATCAATTCGAAAACCTATGCAATTGATGCGGGAAAGAAGGCAGTGAAGGATAGTATTGAGGCATGCGGGGAAAAAGTGACTGTGGAGAGTTCAAAAGCATTCCCCACAATTTACCGGCTGAAATATAAGATTAAAGGAAATCCTCTGATTTCTATTTTAATTCCATGTAAAGACCATGCAGAAGATACGGAAATATGTATTGAGAGTATTTTGCAAAAAAGTACTTATAAAAATTATGAAATACTTTTGGTTGATAATGGAAGTGTGGAAAAGGACACCATGGAGCTTTTTGAAAAACTCGCTAAAAATAAAAGAATCCGGATATTGCACTGGAATCACCCATTTAATTATTCTGAAATAAATAATTATGCCGCAAAGGAAGCAGGGGGAGAATACTTGCTTTTACTAAACAATGATACAGAAGTTATTACTCCAGGATGGATGGAAGAGATGCTGATGTATGCACAACGGGAAAATGTCGGGGCAGTTGGAGCAAAATTATATTATGGGGACGATACGATCCAGCATGCGGGAATTATTCTTGGGATGGGGATGGACGGGATTGCGGGACATGCCCATTATAGACAGCCGAAAGAAAATCTTGGATATATGGGACGCTTATATTATGCGCAGGATATGAGTGCGGTGACAGCCGCGTGTATGATGGTAAAAAGGGCGGTTTATGAGAAGTTAAATGGTTTTGACGAAGCGTTTGAGGTGGCATATAACGATGTGGATTTCTGTATGCGTTTAAGGAAAGAAGGGTATCTGAATGTGTTTACTCCATATGCCGAACTGTATCATTATGAGTCAAAGTCAAGGGGATTGGAGGATACGAAGGATAAAAGGAAACGTTTCGAAAAGGAAGTTAAAATGTTTAAGGAGCGCTGGAAGAAGGAACTAGAGGAGGGTGATCCGTATTTTAATCCGAATTTTGATTTGATGCGGGATGATTTTGCGGTGAAAAGTGTCTGAGGAGTTTATTGTGTTGGGGCAGGAGGAAAAGAAAATGTCTATTGTAACAAAAAATAAATATATAATAATTGCCTATGTATTTGCAATGGTTTTCTTGCTTTTTAAAGCTACTTCGATTGACCAGCAATTTTCTCAAAGTATTTGGAGGGTAGAAGGAAGCAGGACTTCAAATTTTTCGGAGGATGCAAGTGTCCTGGGCGAAATAACTTCGGATGCAAAACTTCGTCAGGAAATACAGTTACCACCTGGAGTTTTGCAGATAGGGGTACGCTTTGGAACGTTTATGCGTAATAACGACTCTAAGTACCAGATTGTGCTATATGATAATGAAGGAAATATAGTGGCAAAAAGGGTTATTAGTGCAGAACGGATTGAAGATAATGGGATGTGTTATATTACGCTTTATGGAAAAACAAGCGGGAAAGTAACATATATACTTGAAATAAGTAGTACAGACGCAGCGAGGGGAAACGCAGTTACAGGATATGGTGTGCCTAAGAGGGATGGTTACAACAGTTGTACTTTGGGAGGACAGGATACGGGAAAAGAAATCGTTGTAGAGTTGATTATGCAGAAAGTATTTCCAATCACGATTTGTTTAGCCGTTTTACTAACTGTCTTTTTGGTTGTTTTTTTGTTTTGGAACAAGTTAAAGTATGTATTGGGACAGTTGGTCAGTTTTATCAGTGGGATCTGGAAAAAAGAGAAAAGAAAAATTATTGGTATTAATGTAATATTATCTGTTTTGGGGATAGTGCTGGTTTTTGTATATAAAAAGGAAGAATTTCATTTATTGCCGGATTCTGCGATGAGTGGACAGTATATTATCTGCCCTTACAGTGAAAAAATGGCTAGAAATTTTCAAAGTGCACAGGATTTTGAGGCAATAGAAATCAGGCTTGCTACTTATTTGCAAAAATATAAGCAGGGAAAACTGCATTTTGCACTTTATGAAACAAATAGCGGAAATCTACTTCTTAAAGAAGAAGTTGCAGCGGATCAAATTAAGGATAATCGTCTGCTAAAGTTTGATTTTAAGAAGATATGTTTGGATAAAACGACTGATTTTTACTTTGAGATATGGACTGAAGACTTTGAAGAACAAGCATTAGGTGTTTATTGTGATGAAGAGAATGGGAAAGTCCAGTATCAGTTGTCACGGAAAGAAAAGGTGGTGTCATTTGAAAATTTGATTATTTTTTTGCTGTGGGGGATGCTATGGCTGCTGGTATGGGTCGGTATAAGTATAAAAGAGCAAAAGAAAATGTATTATATTGTTATTTCTATAATAAGCCTGTTTTTGGGTCTGTTATTTAGCACTTATGCAAATTATGGAAGTTTGTCATTGAAAGCATTTGCTAAAAATATAGGTTTGTCAGTGGATGGTGATTTACAGGAATATGATAGGAGTAAGGTGAAAGATTGTACAAGTAGAGTTTACCGTTATGATGCCAGAGGAAATGTATATGCCATTTACGATCAGATTGTCCTGGAAGAAGTGAGGACAAGAGCGGACACTGTGGAAATTTATCTGGAAAGGACGGACTATAAGAAGAAAAATAATGTAGCTGTTTTTGTTGACTATGGAGATGGGTTCGGAAAAAATGCGGATGTGGAATATGAATATATTTACAGGGGACAGGAGAAAATTACGATACCTGTTAAAAATCTAAATATAGCTGAACGTGTTATGCTGAGTTTCAATATGATTAATGAAGGTGGTTTTTCAGAAGAATATTTGGATTCCGGTTACAGGTATTATGGGATAAGTAAGATTATATTAAACAATGAAAAGGTGTTATGGTATAAAGCCTGGGGGGCTATGTTAATAGGAATAGTATTAGTTTGGCTTATTTTTATCTGGAAAAAATATAGTATCGAAAATATAGCGGGACGGTGGATGCAATCAGGAAGGAGCAGGGAAGCAAAAGTTTTTTTTGTAATAGCATTGTTATTTGGTATAGTTTTTTCAATATTACTGCCAACTTTTCAGGCACCGGATGAGCCTGTACACATGAGATGGGCATTTGAGAGTATTGGAGCAAATGAAATCTATAAGCAGGTTGTAGATATTGCCGGACAAGGAGTGGAAGATGTAATTCAGAATGGAGTTGTAACAGTAAATATCGATACATATTGGAAGGGGTTTAATGAAGCATTAAATTCATATGATTTTTCATTTAAATTAAATTCTAATGTATTAAACTACCCTGGACAAGTATGCGGGATATTACTGGGAGTATTGTTTCATTTGCCTGCAAGTTGGATTCTGTTTTTTGCAGAATTTGGTGCGCTATTGGTTTATGCTTTATTTGGAGCAATTGCCATAAGGATTGTTCCCTGTAAAAAAGAATTGTTTGCCATGGTTTTGCTGATGCCGATGGCAATACAACAGGCAGGTTCCTTTTCTTATGATAGTTTTAATAATATTATTGCTGCCCTGACAATTGCTTATATTTTGTATTTGGCATTGGATAAAGAAAAGATAGGGATCAAAGAGCTTGCAGTGGCTGCTGGAATGTTGGTTATTTTATTGATGATAAAAAAAGTATATGTGGTGTGTGGTTTATTAGTTCTTTTGATCCCAATTGAAAAATATGAATTTTATATTTTTAAACGAAAGATTGAGTTTAAAAGTATGAAAGCAAAAATCAGTTTGTTGGGGATATTACTTGGAGGTGGGTGCCTTTGTGTCTGTACAGGTATTTATATTCTTGCGAAAACAGGGATGGTTACTACAGTATTCGAAATAATAAGTTTTCCAAAAGAGTTTGGGCGACTTATTTTTGATACAGTAAATGCACAGGGTAATGCCTGGATTAAGCAGGGAAGTGGTCTTTTTGGATGGTTGGATGGGATAATGCATGATTGTATTATCTGGGTGCTTATAGTTGGGCTTTTGACGGCTGCCATTGTCAAAGCAGAGAGTACTGAAAAATGGAATGGAAAGAAATATTTAATTTGTGTTATTACCTTTATGGCGAGTATGGGAGGAATTATCTTGTCAATGGTTGGATGGAGTTCCATGATATATGGAACTACAGGAAGCCTGTTAAATCAGATGCTTCTTTTTCCATCGATTGAGGGAGTGCAGGGGAGGTATTTTCTTCCAGTATTGTTTCTGCCATTTCTTTTTCCGATTGCGAAATGGATGCAGAATTTAAGAAGGCACATGCCTGTATATCTTATTTTATTGTTAGTTACGGGTACATCAATAGGATATAGTATTTTTATGTTATTACAACGTTATTGGGTTGTATAAGGAAGAAAATATTTGTATTGAGGTAAAAGGAGGAATATGAAAATACTGATTATCATCCCCGCCTACAACGAGGCGGAAAATATTAAAAATGTTGTGGACAA
>CAJTOR010000071.1 GCA_910577675.1 uncultured Lachnospiraceae bacterium | reverse complement strand
CTTTTAGCTTGTGACGTACTTTTCTTGCCTGACGCACATCTTCAATGTATTCCATCCAGTTCAGCAGTTCTTCCATTATGATCCATCCTTTTTTTCTTTTATTTTACCAGAAAAATGGATTGTTCACAATTTATTCATTCATGCGTTTGTCGTGAAAGTTTCTGGATTTTATTGTGGATAAAATACAGGGTTTGGTGGTTCGGTGGATAAAAATGGGGAAAAGTGGCATGGAGTGTAGTCAAATATTTTATGCGTGGATAAAGTATAAGATTCGTGCACAACCGCGAAATACTGCTAAATTCTGACATAATCAGCAACGATGGGAAAAAATAAACAAAGAATCGGGATGTTATCCACAAGTTATCAACGGATTGTGGATAAGTGAATAAGGACCAATTCTTAAAATTTTTAAAGGAATCAAAGAAAAGGCTTGACTTACCTAAACTCCCCGGATATAATATAGAATGCTATTTCATCGAGAAGTGCGCGCCGGCGCGTTAGTTCAAGGAGGTGTATATTATGAAGATGACATTCCAGCCGAAGAAGAGATCGAGGGCGAAGGTTCATGGATTCCGCAAGAGAATGAGCACATCAAATGGCAGGAAAGTACTTGCAGCCAGAAGGGCAAAGGGAAGACATAAGATTTCTGCATAGGTCGCATTAATGTGGCCTATGTTCTTAATTGTAAATAATTGGATATAGGTCATAAATGCGGGGAAATGAGAGGAAGTTTTTGTTAAATTCATTAAAGAACAGTAATGAATTTGGTTTTGTTTACAGAAATGGAAAATCCTACGCTAACAAATATTTAGTTATGTATGTAATGGCAAATGATTTGGATAAGAATCGAATTGGTATATCTGTAAGCAAGAAGGTCGGAAATAGCGTAGTAAGGCACCGGGTAACGAGATTGATCCGGGAGAGTTACCGATTGGGTGAAGCTACATTTCATACTGGTTACGACATAGTAGTTGTCGCAAGAGCGGGTGCTAAGGGAAAGGATTTTTTCGAGATTGATTCTGCGATGAAGCATCTCGGGAAACTGCATCAAATCATGGATGGGCAGATGGCAGGAAGAATCGAGCCAAAATGAAACAGGTACTCATTTTTTTTGTTCGTATATACAGAAAATATATATCGCCGCTAAAGGGTAGGCCAACATGCAGATATTTTCCTACCTGCTCGCAGTATGCAATTGAAGCATTGGAAAAATATGGTGCGGTCAAGGGCAGTTACCTTGCCCTGAGAAGAATACTTCGATGCCATCCTTTTCACAAAGGAGGCTATGACCCGTTACCATAGAAAGATGCTTCAATTTTTTATTTTATTTCTTTTTCAAAGGAGGATTTTTCATTGAATCTTATGTTTTTAACCTCAGTCGGGGGAATTCTGAAGCCATTTGCGTGGATTTTTGGAATTGTCATGAACGCAATCTATGAATTTGTAAGTCTTATGAATATCCATAGTATTGCGGTATGTGTTATTATTTTTACATTTGTTACCAAGATGCTTATGCTGCCTTTGACAATCAAGCAGCAGAAGTCAACAAAACTATCCTCACAGATGAACCCTGAGATTATGAAAATCCAGGAGAAATATAAAGGGAAAAAAGACGAAGCTTCCATGCGCAAGCAGCAGGCGGAGATGCAGGCAGTTTATGAAAAATACGGGACAACTCCTATGTCAGGTTGTCTGCCCCTTTTGATTTCTTTCCCGATAATGCTTGCATTGTACCGGGTAATTTATGCGATCCCGGCTTATGTCAATGATATTTATGCCATGTACGGGACGATTGCGGATCAGATTATGTCTATCCAGGGATATGGTCAGGCGATACTGTCTTTCGTCCAGGAAAATGGGATTATGGTAAGTAAATTAAAACCGGTGATCGATGTTGTAAATGGTGTGGATGGAATCACGTATAACATGATTGCCATAACGAAGGACAATCTGGTCGATATTATGTACCAGTTTAATACGGATGCGTGGGAAACGTTTAAAAACGTAAATCTGGCGGATGCGGCGTGCTGGTTAAATAAAATTGATATTACAAAAGTAATCCAGAATTATAGTCTTGGTGTTTCTGTGGAATCCATTCAGGCGGTCGATACTGCCGGTTTTGTGGCTCTGATTCCGAATATACAGGAAAGCGTAACGGAGATTATAAGTGTGAATAGTTTCCTTGGCGGGCTCAATATTTTGAATGCGCCGGGCTGGTCGTTCCCGGGGATTATCATTCCTCTTTTGGCGGCGCTTACACAGTTTGTACAGAGTAAGGTTGCAATGGCTGGAAACAAGCAGGCGAATAATGTGGACAATCCTGCGGCTCAGAGTATGAAGATGATGAACTACGTGATGCCGATTATGTCGATGTTTTTCTGTGCAATGTTGCCGATCTGTGTCGGTCTTTACTGGGTTGCAAGTGCGGTTTTCGGGACACTTCAGACTGTTTTTATCAACCGTTATATGGATAAGGTGGATGTGGACGATTTGATGGCGGCAAACGCTGCCAAAGCAGCAAAAAAACGTGCAAAGAAAGGGATTACAACCGGTTCCCAGATGGCGGAAGTGGCGAAGACTTCCACGAAATCCATACAGACTGAGGATAAGAAAAAATTTAATAACGCATACGATTACAAGAACAATGCATCTTCCGGCAAGAATTCAAACAAGGGTGCGAAGGCGGGCGAATACAAGCGCAGCGATGTTTCATACAGTGCCAGCAGTATATCGGCGAACGCGAATTTGCTGAAGACTAATTATGAGAAACAGAATAACCAGGAAAACAGTGCGGAGAAAGGATCGGGGAATGATTGACGCAGCGGGGGGAGGTCTGCGGAAGGTAGGAAAGGGGTATAGAGATGGACGAATGGAAAGAATTTAGCGCGAAGACAGTGGAAGATGCGCTGACAGAAGCGAAGATTGCACTTGGGGCTACATCGGAGAATATTGATTACGAAGTGGTTGAGAAAGAATCCAAGGGATTTTTGGGGATTGGCAGTAAGCCTGCGAAGATCCGTGCAAGGAAGCTGATTTTGTCCGTGGAGGATACTGCGAGAAATTTCCTCCAGAAAGTTTTCAGGGCGATGAATGTTGAGATTTCGGTTGAAGTGGAGTATGATAAACCGGAGGAAACAGTAAAGATCAATTTGATCGGCAGTGAGATGGGCGTTCTGATCGGAAAGAGGGGACAGACCTTAGATTCACTTCAATATTTGACAAGCCTGGTGATTAACAAGAATTCAGAAGGTTACCTGAAAGTAAAACTTGATACGGAGAATTACAGGGAGCGCCGCAAGGAAACTTTGGAAAATCTTGCCAGGAACATTGCTTCAAAGGTTAAGCGAACAAGAAAGCCGGTTTCACTTGAGCCTATGAACCCATATGAGAGAAGAATTATTCATTCTGCTCTCCAGGCAGACCGCTATGTGGAAACACACAGCGAGGGGGATGAACCATTCCGCAAAGTGGTAATTGCCCCAAAGAAGAATCTTCGCGAGTATGATAACAGTAATGGTAACGGCAGCTATCGCGGGGGATACCGCAACCGTTATGAAAACGGGCGTTACGAGAATAACCGCTATGAAAATGGCGGGGTAAAGAAATATACCAAGAAGGAATTTCATAAGAAATACGGTGGTAATACAAAGGATTACAGTACGGATTACAAAAAGGATTATGCGGCTTATCTGGAACAGAAGGCAGCAGCCAGGGCAGCGGCAGAGAATTCGGAATCCGCGGAGGCAGTAAAAGTGGAGAATAATAATGTGTCTGTGGAGAATTCACAGAATACCGCTGTTAATAATTTAGTCGGAGAAAACCGTGAGGGAAATACGGAAGAATAAGTTGTTAGATATTAATTATAGAATAATTATACATTAAATATTATATAATTATGTCAAATTAAATATAGTTAGTATAATAAATATAGTATAGTTATTTTTATATAATTATATTTTTAATAATTTAAAATTGTCAGAGTGTTTTTGGATTATATTGTATTTTATCGAATCGAAGAGATTTCCCCATGTTGAGGTCGTAAAGAAAAATGTGGTGGGGAAGAGGGACTTCTTTTTGTCAAGTGGGGGAATAAGCTTCATCTGACAAACTGTGACAACAACACTGGAATACAGGGAAGTAGTGGAACGGGTTCCGAAATACCTTTGACTTTGGCAGCAGGATGTAAGAAAAATAAAATCAGGTTTCCCGGCGCGGGTAGGGCTGGGAAACCTTTTTTAGAATTAACATATCACCCTGCTTTAAAGTTGTAAAGATGAAAGCAGTGGGTAAGGTAGGACTTTTACAATTAAAATCGGACATGCCCTATTTTAAGTAATGGTTTGCCACATGGGTTTGAAATAAAAATTTTGTAGAAAATATAGAAAATCGAAGATAAAAAATAGAAGATAGAAAATTAATACTAGAAAATTAAAGACAGATAATTAAAGAAAGATAATTGAAGATAGAGAAAAATAAAGGCTATTTAAAAAATTATTTCAGAGAGGAAATATTCTAATGGAAATGGATACAATTGCCGCAATTGCGACAGGTTTAAGTAATGCAGGAATAAGTATTATAAGGATTAGCGGAAAGGATGCCATCGGGATTGTAGATCTTTTATTTAGGGCGAAAAAAGAAAATTTCAGGTTGGAATATGCAAAAAGCCATACTTTGCATTATGGAATTCTTGAGGATAACAAAGTTCTTTTGGATGAGGTTTTGGTGTCGGTTATGCGTTCACCAAATACTTATACCAGGGAGGATGTTGTGGAGATAAACTGTCATGGGGGAATAGTTGTAACAAAAAGAATTTTGGATGCTGTTGTGCGGTGCGGTGCGCGTCTGGCAGAACCGGGAGAATTTACTAAGCGTGCATTTTTAAATGGAAGAATTGATTTGTCGCAGGCGGAAGCTGTTATTGATATAATTCAGGCAAAAAGTAATATGGAATTGGAAAATTCTGTAAGACAACTGAGAGGTAATATATTTAAGGAAATTAAGGATTTACGGCAACAGATTTTACTTGATATAGCATTTATAGAGGCGGCGCTGGATGATCCCGAACATATTAGCCTTGATGGATTTGCAGAAAAACTGGAAGGAAATATTGTTTGCTGGCAGCATAGATTACAAAAAATGTTAAGGACATCAGAAAATGGAAGGCGTATAAAAGAGGGAATTAAAACAGTAATATTAGGAAAACCAAATACGGGTAAATCATCCCTTTTGAATTTGCTTCTCGGGGAAAACAGGGCAATTGTAACAGATATTGCAGGAACTACCAGGGATACACTGGAAGAAGATATTATTTTAAATGGTATTCCATTAAATATTGTGGATACAGCGGGAATTCGGTGGACAAAAGATGTTGTGGAGCGGATCGGTGTGGATAAAGCGAAGCAGGCAGCAGAAAAAGCGGATCTTATTCTTTTTGTAGTAGATGCTTCAGGGGCATTGGATGATGATGATGCAGAAATTTTAAGGGAACTAGGAAAAAAGAAGGTAATTTTCATATTGAATAAGATTGACCTGCCAAACAATGTGACAGAAATAGATTTTGAAAAGTATTTGCATGGTATAGGGAGTGACAATGGGGATCAGGCCAGATTTTCTAAAGAAGAGATAATAAGAGTTTCCGCAAAGGAAGGTTTGGGTCTTGAAGATTTAGAGCAGAAGATAACCGAAATGTTTTTTGATGGTAAACTTGATTTTAATGAAGGTATATGTATTACAAATGCGAGACATAAGTATGCGATGGAAAAAGCGGATAAAAGCCTTTATCAGGTTATGGAAAGTATTAAGATGGGAATGCCAGAGGATTTTTATTCGATTGACTTGATGGATGCCTACAGGGAGCTGGGAGGAATTATTGGGGAGGAAGTTGATGAGGATTTGGTTAATACGATATTTAAGGAGTTTTGTATGGGGAAGTAAGAAGAAGGGAAGATAGAGGGAAAGTGGCAGAAGAGGGACGGGCAGGTGAGGGTGGAGAGGATTTGTAAAAGTAGATTAACAGGGGCGGTTTAAACAGGATGGAGTATAATATGGACAATATACTTATAAGTGAATAAAAAAAGTATCGATAGCTGTAGGGATAATTTAATTGACAAAAGGTTATTTGTTAAATTGAAATGATTGAATTTAAATGAACTTAAAGGAATTGCTAAAAGAGATAATAAAAAGTGTGGGAGGAGTACTAAAAAAGTTTCCAAAAAGTGCAAAAAGAATATTAAAGAGGTATAAAAAAGGTGTTAAAGGGGTGATAAAGAAAGTAAGTAAGAGTGTTAATGATCATGTCTTAATTAGTCATTGTAAAATTATAATTATTTTAATTTGTTAGATAGTGTTATAAAAAGTATCATTGTTATATATTTTTCAAAACAAAGTGGATCTACATTTAAATATAGGGTATTTAGAGGGATGGGGAGGGAGTATAAAAGAAATATGAGAGGAAAGAACATGGATAATAATATGATTTATGAAAACTATGATGTAGCGGTTGTGGGGGCAGGACATGCAGGTTGTGAGGCAGCTTTAGCATGTGCAAGGTTGGGTCTTGAAACCATTATTTTTACGGTCAGTATGGATTCGATTGCGATGATGCCATGCAATCCCAATATTGGCGGTACTTCTAAGGGTCATCTTGTCAGGGAGATCGATGCACTCGGTGGAGAGATGGGAAAAAATATAGATAAAACCTATATACAGTCAAAGATGTTAAATCGTTCAAAAGGACCAGCAGTTCATTCTTTGCGGGCGCAGGCGGACAAACAGGATTACAGCCGTGAAATGCGCAGAGTTTTGGAAAATACGGATCATTTGACTTTGAAACAGGCGGAAGTCACAGAGATTATTACTGAGGAAAATCACATCACTGGCGTAAAGATTTATTCGGGAGGAATTTTTCCGTGCAGGGCAGTGATACTTTGCACGGGTGTTTATTTAAAAGCCAGATGTATTTGTGGGGAGATGAGCACATATACAGGACCAAATGGATTGCCGTCCGCTAATCATCTTACAGATTCGCTTGTGGAACATGGGATAGAGATGTATCGGTTTAAAACGGGCACGCCTGCGAGGATAGATAAGAGATCCATTGATTTTTCAAAAATGGAAGAGCAGTTAGGGGATGAAAAAATTGTTCCGTTTTCGTTTACCAATAGGGCGGAGGATATAGCGAAGGATCAGGTTTCCTGTTGGCTGACATATACGAATGAAGAAACACATACGATTATAAAAGACAATATAACGCGCTCTCCATTATTTTCTGGGAACATTAAAGGAACTGGTCCAAGATACTGCCCATCCATTGAAGATAAAGTGGTGAAATTTGCGGATAAGGAGCGGCATCAGGTATTTATTGAACCGGAAGGAAACTATACTAATGAAATGTATATAGCAGGAATGTCAAGCAGTTTGCCGGAAGATGTCCAGGTGCGGATGTATCGGTCTGTGCCAGGGCTTGAAAATGCGAAGATAGTTAGAAATGCATATGCGATTGAATATGATTGTATCAATCCAATGCAGTTAAAGCCAACATTGGAATTTAAATCGATTGAGGGTCTATTCTCCGGAGGGCAGTTTAACGGGAGTTCGGGGTATGAGGAGGCAGCAGCACAGGGATTGGTAGCGGGTATAAATGCGGCAATGAAATTGCTTGGCAGGGAGCAGATTATTATTGATCGTTCCCAGGGGTATATTGGAGTGCTGATTGATGATCTGGTAACAAAAGAAACACACGAACCCTATCGGATGATGACATCCAGGGCGGAGTACCGTCTGATTCTCCGTCAGGATAATGCGGATTTGCGTCTTACGAAATTAGGTTTTCAGGTTGGATTGATTGATGAGGAGCGCTATGAAAAATTGATTGAGAAGGAAAGAATGATCGCGGCTGAGGAAGACCGCCTGCTTCATACAACCATTGGCGCAACTGAAAAAATCCAGGAATTTTTAAAGGAGTTGGGAAGTTCCGGTTTGAGTAGTGGAAGTTCATTGGGCGAAATATTGAAACGTCCTGAAATAACATATGATATGCTTGCACCAATTGATACGGAGAGAAGACCACTGCCGGAAGATGTTATTTTTGAAGCGGAAATTAATATTAAGTATGACGGTTATATTAAACGGCAGATGCGACAAGTGGAACAGTTTAAGAAGATGGAAGAAAGAAAAATACCGGAGGACTTGGATTATTTACAGGTTCCATCACTTAGAATTGAGGCAAGACAGAAGTTGGCAAAAATTCGTCCCGAAAATATGGGACAGGCATCAAGAATTTCTGGTGTTTCACCTGCGGATATATCTGTGCTTTTAGTATATCTGGAACATTTTAAAGCTGCTAATTTGGAGGAAGAGGGTGGGGAAAGGGATAAGAATTAAAAAATTATGTTTTTGCGATTAATAAATTAAATCAAAGTAAATTTGAAGTATAGAGTCAAAGAGGTTGTGCTTTTATTATGTGGATGTAGAGAGTAACGTATAAGACAGTTGATAATAATTATTTAAGATTAATTTGAAAAGCGGGAGAGTTATGAGAGATAACAAAATATTTTTAAAAGGTTTAAAGAAATTAAATATTGATTTATCCAGGGAGCAATTACAGCAGTTTGAAGATTATTATGATCTTTTAATTGAGTGGAACAAAGTAATGAATCTTACAGCAATTACAGAGTATGAAGAAGTTATTACTAAGCATTTTTTGGACAGTTTATCAATAATTAAATTTTTCAATGTTTCGGAAGAAACATTGGTTTCGGAAGAAACATTGAATTCAAAAGAAACTTTAATTTCAAAGGAAGCATTGGATTTGAAGGAAACATTAGTTTCAGAAGAAAGATTGGACTTGAAAGAAAAATTGGATTCAAATGAAATATCAGATCTCAAATATTCATTAGTAACGAAAGAACCAACTGATTCCAAAGAAGTATTTGTTTCACGTGAAACGTCTGCTGCTAATAAGGTTTTTGCTTCTAATGAAGCTTCTGTTTCACGTGAAACATTAAAAAAGTATTTTTTTGGGAAAAAAATAATAGACTTAGGAACAGGAGCAGGCTTTCCAGGAATTCCATTAAAAATTGTTTTTCCAGAATGTGAAATGGTTTTGATGGATTCACTTAATAAGCGTGTAAATTTTTTAGATGAAGTAATAAGGCGGCTTAAATTAGATAATGTAAAAGCTATTCATGGGCGGGCGGAAGAAATGGGGCGAAAAGATGAATTTAGGGAACAGTATGATTATTGTGTATCCCGCGCTGTTGCAAGACTGACGACTCTTTCAGAATACTGCATTCCTTTTATAAAGAAACAAGGATATTTTATTTCTTACAAGTCAGGAAATGTAGATGAAGAATTAGCAGAAGCAGAGTATGCTATTAAACAGTTAGGAGCAAAATGTGAACGAAAAATTACTTTTAAACTTCCTGATACGGATATGGAAAGAAGTCTGATTGTTATAAAAAAGCACATAGAAACGCCAAAAAAATATCCCCGGGCGGGAGGAAAACCTAGTAATAGTCCGCTGATCTATTGTAAAAAAAAAGGGGGTAAGAGAAATTTATTTTGGATTGGAGATAGGATTTAGAGTTTTATATTTAGGAGATGTTTGGGATTCTTTTGGAATATAAGATATTTTGTATATGCTGTTAATTTTTATAAAAATGGATAAATATAATTATGGTTAAATACATATTGAGAAATGAAGGATATATGGGTGGGATGAATGTAAATTGGTACGCTATGAAATGTATTTAAGATTAAGAATGTCTACTTAATAATATGGAAGGGATTAAAGACGAAAAATTAATAAACTGAACCATCAGGAGGTAGCAAAATGAAAAGAGTATATGCTCTATTTATGTCATTGGTGCTTGTGCTGGGGATATCAGCGTGTGGAAGTGAAGAAGCCATTACCATTACATTCCCATTTGCCGCAACAGATGTTGAAACTGTAGAATCATATTACGATAATAGCGGTGCCGAGATTCAGAAAAAAACAATAACGGAAAAATCAGATATTGATTCGTTATACACCTACTTTTCTGAGTTGTCACTAAGAAACAAGTCCTCATCTGATGACGGTAGCACACTAAAATTCGTTTTCAATCTTGCAGATGGAACAACCTATGAACTCACTTATATAAGTGTAGGAACCAAAACAGGGCGACTACAATCTGAAACTGCGGATTTTAACTACTTTACATCTTCTGATGTTGTCGGTGTTTGGTTAAATTTATCTGGAGAAACCGAACAGATTTCGTCTGAAAACGTTTCCTAATCAAAGGATGTACAACTATGACCTAAAAATCAAATAATAGTATGAAACGGTCTGCTTTAGTGGGTCGTTTCATATTGTAGAGAAACAGGCTTTGAGGTAAGTTCCCGAAATTAAATAGATGCCCAATATGATGTTTTTAGCCCCCGGCAAGGCGCAAAAGCACTTTCATACTGATGCCCAAACAGGGCGGCGGTGTGAAAGTGCTTTTCAAAGAGATTGTGGTCTGCGCCCAGTTATAGTAAAATAGGAGTAGTAGGGTATAGGCTTTTTGCAGGAAAGGGGCGGGTGATTTTATAGGCACAACCATTTCAGGAATGACGAGCCGGGGAAGTATCCGGCACAACAACAGGAGTTTTTCAGCGACGAATGTAGACCGGAGCCGTTCGGGGCAGAATGTCACCTTTTGCAATGAGGATTTGAAAAAGGTGTACCACGAACTTTTCAATGAAGCCCTGACCACCTACAACGCCAAAAAGAAAAAGACCAGGGACAAGATACCAGACTACTACGAGCATATCCAGCAAAGCAAACAGGAGAAACTATTTCACGAGGCTATCTTCCAGATCGGCAACTTGGCGGACTGCGGGTGCAGCTCCCCTGGAGGGGAAAGAGCGGCGGATCATCAAGAAGGAGCGGCGGGACGAATTGACCACGGAGGAAATCGAGAAGATTGTCCGCCGCCCATCCAGATACCGCCCGACAAATGACCGCTTTACTTATGATGAGGAAAAGCCCGGCAAATAAAGCTTTCCGAGCTTTTAGGTATCATTTTCTATCATCTTTTTGACGTACAGAAACAAGTCTTTCGGGTGACGTGCCTTTGCCATCAGGATTGCTTGCCGGAGGTAGTCAGCCGTTGCATATTCGCAAGCGGTGGGAAAACTCCCAAGGGTTTCCCGGTGCTGCTCTATGTCACTCTCACGCTTTCTTGACTAACCAAGGTCTTTAAGCAGTACAAGCTGTACGTCCGTAAATCCGGAAAACTCTGAATCCCCGAATCCCCCCGCAAATCTTATCACGCCTTGTCTTATCTTCGTCATAGATATCATCATAGGACGGCGGCATAATCTACAGGAAATCATCAATAGATATTTGCCCAGGCATATCATCACTCCCGGCAAGTGGCTCAAGAGTGAACAGAACCGCCTTGACTGTCCTGACCCTCTTTATCGATTCATAGGTGAATTTACAGTCAGTCTTGTTATTCAGTTCTTCAGAATACTTCTTCAGCACCAAGTCATTAAACCGTTTGAATTGGGTGTAAGTCTCAGCAGTACACCGCAGGAGGGCTTTCAGTTTGTCCAGAGCAACATCCCAAGATAATTTGCGTATCACATAATTAAGGAATAATGGAATGTTATTATAAAGTAAGTTAATTGAAAAAATTAGGGCATTTATATTGAATAAATATATCGTAGATATATAATAAGCAAGAGTTTACTGTGGCAACTGTTTGAGAGGTATTTAATAATGTTTCATGTGAAACACAAAATAAATATAAGGAAAACTAAAATAATAGTTATAATGGACTAAATATTAGTAAAAGTTGGAAAATCTTATTAATATATCAAAATGTATTTACTCCTCTAATTAGTAAAAATAAAAGAGATGTGTAAGGGGATTTCAAATTATGTAAAAGTTCTATTTGACAGCTTCGATATCAGCATATAGATATTAAGAAGCAACGGAGCAGATTTAACAGAGATAATGTTTCATGTGAAACATTTAGAAGTGAGTAGTAAAAATAATAAAATTAGTCTGGAAATATTTCTAAGGCAGCAGAAGATACTGCCTTAGAAATATTATGTTTCACACAGGAAATATGCA
>CAJTOR010000070.1 GCA_910577675.1 uncultured Lachnospiraceae bacterium | reverse complement strand
AGATGTCAGAGTTAATTACTCTCTAACAACTACACTTTTATGGTACTAAATAAGCCCGCTTTTTTCTTGTCAAAGGAAATTCGAAATCCGCTCCGTCACTTCCTCATATCCCTATGCTGCTATCGTAGCTTGCCTGATGGGACTTATTCCCCAACTGACACAAAGAATTCCCCCTTCCCCACCGCTTTTGTCTTCAAGACTCAGAAACAGGAGGAGCTTCTCTAATAGATTAAAAGGTTTATCAACTAAAAATTTCATATACAAACAAATAATCCACCCTATGTTATCTTTTCCCAAAACCAATGGTATGGATAAGACATACTCCAATTATTTCGCCCTTCATACAAAAACATTAAACCAATCAAAATAAAGCCAAAGGAAAAAACAATATAAAAAATAAGCTTATTTTTTGAAGAGCGAATCTGGGAGGTAATCGTCCTTGGCAATAATATAATAAGAATAAGCGCAAAATACTCTGTAATCCTCATTGCAACTGTACTTACTGATGCAAAAGTCTGACAGATACAGGCCAGATACAATATATTTGCATAACCATTTTGTTCTTTGCTTCTGTAATCCATAAAGAATATTTCAAATAAATATAAAGCGCATAAAAAAAAGAGTATACCAAAACTGTTACTCTCATACATATCTAAATAACTTGTCCCAAAGAAAGGTGCAACTAATGAAAATAATGCTTTTCTTAGAATATATACAATGATTACAACAGGAAAGAGATATAATCTATTTTTTCTATTTAGATACACCCAATAAGCTGGGTAACATACCATAAAAATCAGTGCTGAACGGTGAAATAAAGCAGTAAAAGCAATCATTAAAACAAACTTAACTGGCTTTTTCTCCTCAACAAATTTTAAACTTAGTAGGCAAAGCCCAAATGCAATACTCTGCCTCAAGGCACTATATAACATCGCAAAAGAAGGCAATCCCGTATAGATCAATGCTGCGAGCAATGGATCTACCTTTTTTTTTGCAACAAAAACAGCTACAGGAATAATAGAAAAAGCTGCACAAGCCAATAAATACCAGGTTTCATTCGGCAAAATGGTTCCACATAATTTTATAAATACTATAAATCCAAATTCATAATACTTTTCACAAAATAAATATAACTGCTTGAATGAAAAAATTTTTGATAAATTAAATGTTTCTATATACCCTGGCAGATCATTTCCCATACTGCTATGACGCAACCCTATTACCAGTAATATAGCTCCAAATATAGCAAAACATAATTTATTACGTCTCTTGTCCGTAGTTCTGCCCGTGAGCTTTACAATAAATGTCACTACAAATATAAAAAAATATAACATAATATATACTGTCATTATTAGTTACCTCTAATCTGTATGTTTCATTGCATTTCTTAGAAGAAAAATCTCATTGTATAAATCAAAGTATTTTAAATACAAAATATTTTCATCAAATTGTTCTGCCCTTTTCCTGCAATCTTCGGAATTAAAAACTCTTTTTTTACACACTGTTTCTATTCTACTCATCAGTTCTTCTAAATTATTTTTTTCTACAATAAATCCAGTTCTATCATCAATGCACTCCGGGCTTCCCCCTGTTTTAAATGTAACTACAGGTGTTCCGCAAGCTAAGGCTTCAATATTTACAAGTCCGAATACTTCCTCCCTTGTCGGATTAACAAAAACATCTGCTCTTGAATAAATATCCGCAAGATCGAGCTGGCTTTCTGTACGTCTTACCGCAATAATATTTTCAGGAAGTTTCTTTTCCACATTCACGTCCGTGCCAACCAACATTATTTGATATTCCTTACCAAGTTTTTTTGCCAGATGGATAAATACATCCAAACCTTTTCTATCATCCCATCTTTCAGCAACACCTAATACAATAAATTTGTCTTTTTTTTCATCTTCACCATTTTGGTTTTTATTTCTAAATACGCTTAAATCAATCCCATTATTGATTACAGTAATCTTTCTGCTTTTAATCTGTGATTGCCCCACTATCTCTGCCAACCACTTTGATGGAGTGACAATAAAAGGATTCATTCTTTCTATTGCTTCTTTCTTCTTGCTACATATTCTGCCACTTCGGTCAAAAATCCAACTATATAAATATTTATGATGACAATTTCCACATCCCTGCTTCCATCCATTACATTGTTTCATATCAAATGAATGACAATATCCTGTTAACATCCAACAATCATGAAACGTAAATATAACATCAATTTTACTTTTCTCAATAAAATGTGAGAATATATCCAAATTTATATTTTGTGCATGCAAATTATGTAAATGCACAATATCCGGCGCAAATTTCTTTATTTTATTGATAAGAGAATATGTTTCTATATGTGAATTAAAACCGTTATTTCCAAGCAGCTTAGATTTCAACGATTGGAATAAAGTATAATACTTCCCCGGATTATAATTTATTGAATTCACAAGCTCCGATTTTCCCTGCGTATAATATATAATATTTTTTATACCTTGTTTTGTAAGAATATTACTGATAGATAAACATATTTTTCCCGTACTTCCCCTTCCACAGTAGGCATTCACCTGAACAACTTTCATTTTTGACAAATCTTATTCCTCCTTAAATAGACGAGAAAAATCATCCACATAATTTTTAATTAACAGTGGGTTATTTGACAATGTGTATTCCTTCATTTGTTTTATCTTATCAGTTGAAAGTAATTCCACTTTCCTAATCATTTCCCTTACATGCTCATAATTGCTCTCACATACAAAACCATTTAACCCATCTTTAACATAAATTTGATTATCACTTACATCAGTTGCCAAAACCGGTATACCAAAAGAAAATGCCTCTGAAATCTTGCTGGATAACCCGTAATTTGTGAGTTTGTTTTTTTTGCGGATTATCAAGCTAAAGTCGCCATATAAAAACATATTCATACATTTCTCATGTGATACTCTCCCAAGAAAATGTATGTTTTTTGACATATATTTTTTTAATTTTGGATTATTCTTAAAGACCATTTTTTCCTCAACACCAAGTATTATCAACTCCATTTTACTGTTATTTTCACTCAGTGCCCGAATCACCCAATCCAATTTCTCTTTTTCGAAATGTTTACCCGGAGTTCCCGCAAATATTAAAGTAATATTCTCCGATTTCCGGTATTTCTGATCCGATAATAAACTTATTTTATCTGCTACCGGCGGAATCACAGTAACGCCTTTTTCCTTAAAAAACTTTTTAAATGTATGGCTTATACATATCTTTTTCTTGAAACCAGGATAAAAAAAATGCATCCTAAGAAAAGTATCGATACTTTTAAAAATGTTTTTGTACAATGATTTATCAATTGTAAACGTAAAATAGTCCATAATATCTGGAATAAAATCAATTTTGTTGGTTTCACAATATTTCTTTATTCTTTTCATTGATTGATATTGATAATCCTGCATTAAAAAAGCCTTTATATCAAGTATCCCAATATCTTCAATAATTCTTTTTATTACACTAAAAAAATTAAATCCATCTCTTACTTTTTCGCTGAAAGTCTGTGGATAATGTATTTCATATATCGTTACTCCTTCATACTCCGATTTTACAAAATTATTCTCCTCTACCTTATTATTCATACCAATCAATACAGGTTCACAGGAAATATTTTTAACCATTTCCGCAATCGATAACGCCCTGATCGCAACTGCATTTTCATTTGGTAAAAATGCGACTCCAAAATAAATAATTTTACTCATACCATTCAACATTCAGTATTTTTTTACTATTAAATACCAAACCTGCTTGCCTTCCTACAAAATAACCCCATCGCTACTACAAAAGCCAGTAAATGATAGAGCCCATACAAAATCAACACTATATCCATAAAACTGAAGATATAGGACAACATCAACAGCGGTGGAAAAAAACCGGCTATTCCGAACTGCCTGTCCACCTCAAGCCTAAGGTATGTGATACTAAGTTTGTTTTCCTTCTCCTTACTGTAAAAACTATCATTTTCCCGCATTAATACTTTTCCCATCTTATAATTTTCCATCATTGTATTTGCTGTATACTTTTGATAGATCAGCCTAGCAAAAATGTCACATACACTTCCCAGTGCCCCAATTACAATCAGGTAAACTTCCCAATCAAATAATAGATTTTTCCCCGAATTATAAGCGCAGATTCCGGCACCAAACAATGAAAATGCACACATTGTATATCCGCCCATTGCATCGTAAAATTCCCCCATATAAGAAGCTCTCTTTAAGGTTCTCGCCATCGTTCCATCCATACAATCAAACACGATAAACAAGTTAAGCAAAACCATCCCACTGATAATAAAAAAACTATTATTAATAGACATAAATACAGCTGCTAACACAGCATCGATTATTGCCACAATTGAAATCTGATTAGGTGATATATTTAGTCTTAGTGCCAGCAAGGAGAGGGGATATGATATTGGTCTGACCCATAATTTTACCCATATTGCATCCTTCCTGCCCTTCTCTTTTGGCAGCGATTTCTTAACATCATCAAGTGTGACTTTCATGTCCGCCCTCCCCGGTTATGTATTTATAATTTTCAACCATTAATTTTCTTGTCTTTTTTATATCAAAAGATTCTGCCATTATTTCCGCATTTTTGGCGCATAAATCATATAAATTCTTATCTTCCATAAAATGTTTTATTGCTCCCGCAAAACCATCCACATCATGTGGTTCACATAGATAACCAGTTATATTATCCTTGACAAAATCTTTTATACCATGTACATTTGCCCCGATCACCGGTTTTCCTGCTGCCATTATTTCAAGCCCTGCCAATCCAAGTCCTTCTATTGTTGATGGCAGTGCACCAATATCACATGTGTGACATAACTCCATAACCCATGTATGTTCTCTTTGCCCTAGCAGATGAACCTGTTTTTCCAGTCCATACTTTTTAAGCAACTGTTCATATTCCGATTTTTTATCCCCCGTCCCGCAGATTGCAAAATGCACGCGTTTGTCACGGAGTTTGTTTAGAGCCTCAATTATCACAATATGATTTTTTCGAGCGGATAACTCACCGATGGATAAAATCAAAAAAGCATCACAAGGGACTCCTATTTCATTTCGCAATCGTCTTTTATCCACGCCGAGGTTCCGAATCGAATGCACATCAATTCCAACGCCCGGAATATACCTACACTCTTTTACCCTTAGCTTTTTTGCAACACAGAAATCTTCATTATTGATTGTGATTATCATATCCGTGAAAAACGCCAATATCCATTCCATCGGATAAAATAATATCCAGTCTTTTTTTGAAGATTTTTTATGAAAATGGAAACCATGGCTGGTGTAAATTACCTTTGTCCCCCTTTTCCTTGCCTTTACAGCAGCAAGTCTTGCAATTGCTGCTGCAACAGGAGTATGACAATGAATTAAATCAAAATCCGATTGGTTAATCAGAAGTTTTAGTTGTTGGTAAGCAGTCACATTTCTTCTTGAAAAAGGTTTCCTATCAAAATCAATCTGATGTTTGATTATTCCCATCCAATCCAGTGAACCGTCATCAGATAACCATCCTCCCTGATTCATATTCATGGCACAATGAACCTCAAATCCCATTGCCTGAAGTATTTTTATATCATTTTTTTCAAAATTTAAAAATCTAAAAACAGTTGCCACTATCAACGCCTTTTTCATAACTTTTCCACAATCTCCAAAAGCCCCACTCCCAGCTCCATCAGAAACACAACCCTTTTCCCACCAATGCCACCGCAGGCCTTGGTTCTAAAACCACCCTAAATCCCTGCTTTAGGCGCTCCACCTCGGCATCCAGATCCTCTGACTGATAGCAGATATGATAAGGTGTGGAACCCACACCGCCCAGATATACATCAACCGGCGATTCTTTTTCCTTATCCAAGGGACAAATAAGTTCAACCTGGTAACCATCCTTCTTTCCAAAAGCAATGCGGATATTGCGGTCTGTATCTTCTATTACCGGTTCAAAGTTAAAGCCCAGTTCCCCAAATGAACGTAGTGCCCTATCCATCCTCTTAACGGCGTATCCAACATGATCGATCTTCATACTCCCCTCCCCCATCTTCACGATTCAAACCGTATTTCCTTATAACAGCCAAAAGACTTTTTCTTGTAATCGGACACATCAAGTTCATAAATCTTATGACCTTCCTTATCAGAAACCACTTCAAACCCAAGTCTGTCATACAACTTTTCCACTGGCGCATTCTTAGCGGATGGAATAAATTCGCCGATGATCTTCTGCCGCCCCGCGTACTTTGCCGCCAGTTCATTTATTATTACGTCCTCCAGCTTCCTTCCCATGACTCTACAACTCATAAGGAATGTATCAATTTTAATTTCATCCCTGTCCCCGATAAGGATAACTATACTGACTAATCCACTGTCACCATATTTATCCGAACTGTGTACAACATAGACTGTGTTACCGGGGGAGGCTGCTATCCCTTCAAGTTCTGCTTTTGTATATCGTCTGGTCGTAACATTAAACTGGTTTGTTTTTGTGCATAGCTGTGCAGCACGCTCCAATTCATCCGGGCGCATCCGCTGGATATCGGCAACCATGCCAAGCTTTGCAATATAATCATCCAGACTAAGAGCCTGACCCATTTCCTGCCTGCGTTTTGCCTCATCCTGGTATATCCTGGTTTTATTCAGATCCTCCGAAACAACCCTAAGGGGCATACAATACTCAGCCCAAACCTCCTCGGCGAACGGTAGGAGTTCCGCGGTGTCCATCGGGAAATCGGGAACCACTACCCCGGGACATTCCCCCTTTACCGTTTCCCGCTCTACCGGGTTATCGTCAATAAAAATAAATCCCCCCTCCGTAATATTTAACTCCTCTTCCATTGCCTTTAAATTCACCGCTTTATTTTCCCAGTTAATCTTCTGGCTCACAAAATCTTTCTCTTTTAGGAGCATGGAGGGATGCTTTTGTATCGCCTCCTCCACATCCTCCGGATTATTCTTGCTGATTATGGCAAGTACAATACCCCTTTCCTTCATCCCAAGCAGCTGCTTCTGGAAATCATGGTAGCGCTGCCCTTCTTTATGGTCGGAAAGCGCAATGCCATCCACTCCATCTTCCGCGATAACTCCGCCCCACAGTGTATTGTCAAGGTCAAGTGCAATGATCTTTTTCCTGCTGCCAAAGGCGGCATTAAGCACCCTGTCAATCCCGGTACTTACCGCATTCAGCCCCTCCCTCGAATAGGGCATGCTGCTGAGATACCACATCTTATTGGAATAAAACTGCCTGCGTCCAATTTCCGAAACTAGGTCAGCAAGGTCAAATACATATACATTGCTTTTTGTTTCCGCCAACCCCTGCACAAACTGATACCAGTCATTTTCAAGACTATATTTTTGTTTTCGCTCGGACAGCGATTTAATCCTGCTTTCCCTGATATCAATGGTAGATACAAAAACCGGTATGCTGGAAATTTGATTTAATAGTGCGGACAGCGCCTGCTTCCACGAAGCAATTCTTTCCTCCCCCTCATTAATATCTTTCCATGAACGTGCCTCCGTGCCATCCAATAAGACAACCACACCATCCAAACCGGTCAAATATAATCCGGATTGCGGGTTAACCGCTTCCTGTACCCAGGTATCAAAACCCGCAGGCAAATAAAAATCATATTTCCGATGCAGCTTACCCACAATCAAATCAACCGTTATATTTGACAACAGGGCTATCTTTTTCCTTGTATCCGCCATTACCGTTATAATTCTCCTTCCAGCCAAATGCAGGTATCTTTATACAGCGTAAAACTTATTCCACAAATTTGTAGAGGTCCATCATTGTTTTTATTCCGCCGATGCTTTCCACCGGGATGGACACGCCATATTCTGCCTCCAGTTCCATAACAAGGGTCAGCATCATCAGGGAATCCCACTTACCCTCTTTGTATAATGTTTCCATGCTGATTTCGGATACATCGACTTCCATAATTTCAGCCACAAACTCCAAGAACTTTTCCATTTTTATCACTCCTGTTTTTTTCTACCCCTATCCAGGGTCAAAGGAAATTATATCCCTATGAAGTCCCCCTTACCCACCATACAACAACCATGTAAGCTTTCAGAAATTCACGATTTTTGCCGGGTTCCCAAGTACTTTTCTACCGCTGCGGATCCTTGTCATCACGGTACTTCCCGCACAGATATAAACATCATCGCCAATCTTTAAGCCAGGAACCACCTGCGATGTGGAACCCATAAATACACGGTCGCCAAGCTCACACTGCCCTGTAATATCACAGTGCGCACTGATCGTACAGTACTCACCAAGCACCGTATCATGTGTTACAGAAGAATACATATTAATAATACAGCCATCACCGACCACGGCGTTATCAGAAACTAGGGCATAAGGGTAGAGGATCACCCCTTCCCCAAGCGTGCAGCTATCCGCTACCACAGCGCTTGGATGGATAAGCGTAGTAAAAACCGCCCCCTTTTTTTTCAGTTTTTCTACAATCATTTTTCGGATATTACTATCACCAATACAACAGACAAACTCATCTCCCGGTTCAATAACATAATCATCCACCTTAGCAAGCACGGGGATATCCGACCTTCTGCCATAAAGGGCATCCTTATTGTCATCTAGGAATCCCTTAATATTCCAGCGCCCTTCCACCTTATTCACCGCTTTTGCCCATTGCAAAACTTCCCTTCCACACCCCCCAGCCCCCACAATCACAAGGTTCTTCATATGGTTTTCTCCTTTTTATCCCATCTTTCCGGAAAGATCCTGGCATTCCTCCACAGTGCTTGCAGTTTCATTTCCAACAAACTCCGGCATTGTTGCACTATCCTCCGCGTTGATCCCCTCGTGATGTAACACGATCCAAACTGTTTTTAAAATAATGCTCCAGTCACCGAGGAATGTAATGTGATCTACATACGCAACATCCCATTTAAATTTTTCTTCCCAAAAAATCGCATTCCTGCCATGTATCTGGGCAAGACCCGTAATTCCCGGCCTCACTTCATGCCTCCTGGCCTGAAACGCATTGTAGCGCGGCAGGTAATCCACTAACAGCGGTCTGGGGCCGACCACACTCATATCCCCTTTTAATATGTTGATTAGCTCCGGCAGTTCATCCAAGCTTGTTGCCCTCAAGCCCTTCCCAAACTTCCCTAACCTCTCCCCGTCCGGCAAAAGCTTCCCTGTTTCATCCCTCGCATCCGTCATACTCCGGAATTTATACAGCCTGAATATCTCCCCGTCCTTGCCCGGACGCTCCTGTGTAAAAATCACGGGCGTGCCAAGCTTACACCGGACCAGCACGGCAACCACGATTATTACCGGGCTAAAAAAAAGAAGTGCCAACCCAGCCAAGACCACATCCATTCCACGCTTTATGTATCTCTGATAAAGCCGGCATCCCACTTTTTCTTCCCCTCGGTCTTCCTCCCCCCCTGTCTGCGCTTTCTCCATCCCTCCCCGTCTATTTCCCGGCTTTTTTCCCTTATGTTTTTGTCCCATTTTCCCACCCTCTTTCAGTTCCAACCCTTCGCCCTTTTTAAATATTTCGGGGTTCCCTTTCTCTTTTCCATTCCAATCATCCCATCAATTCTTGTTACATTTAGAGAAAACACCGCTTCACAATTTCAATCACTTTTTCCTGCTCTTCCTTTGTCATCTTATTATCGCTTGGCAGGCACAGTCCCCTTGCAAAAAGATCCGCCCCCACATCACAGCCCGCTGTGCCAGCAATATAGGCATTGGTTCTCCCCCGCCCGCCCCCATCCTTTGTCACAAAGGGACTCATACGGTAAACTGGCTGCATATGCATTGGTTTCCAGAGCGGCCTCCCTTCCGCACCAAATGCCGCTAACGCCCCCAAGATCTCCTCCGGGCAGGATTTTCCCGGCTCATGTGCAAAAAGGCTCTCCTGCTCGCCCCGCACCTGCCTGCACATAGCGTCATCCTCAATTAACAGGCAGCTCAGCCAGTAATTGGGGCTGCCCACTTCCCGGTCAAATGGGTTCATCCGCACCGGGAGCCCCTTAAATCCCTCCTGGTATCGGGAATAGATTGCTTTTTTCTGCCCAATATGTTCTTCAAGGTAAGGGAACTGTCCCCTCACCACTCCGGCAACTACATTGCTCATCCGGTAATTGTAACCAGTTTCCTCATGCTGGTACCAGGCGGCAGCTTCCCTGCTTTGGGTTGACCATTTCCTGACTTTGTCCGCATCCGCCTTTGAGTCAGTAAGGAACATCCCACCGGAGGAGCCGGTAATAATTTTGTTCCCATTAAAGGAAATTACGGACACATCACCAAAGCTCCCGGTTTCAATCCCCCGGTAAGTCGCCCCGAAGGACTCGGCTGCGTCCTCCACAATAAGGGCATTGTGGCTTTCGCATATTTTCCGTATCTCATCGATTTTTCCCGGCACACCATACAAATGCGCAAGCACCACAAGCCGCACATCCGGATAGAGGGAAAAAGCCTGGTCCAAGGCTTCTGGGTCCATGTTCCAGGTATCATACTCCGTATCAATAAAGACTGTTTCCCCACCTTCGTAAACCACGGGGTTTACCGTAGCGGCAAATGTCATATCCGAGCAAAATACCTTCTTCCCATCCAGTGCGCCCCTCCCCACCCTAGGTTGCCCATAAAGCTTTTCCCCGCAAAGCCTGACCCCCAGGTGAAGCGCTGCCGTCCCGGAAGAAAGCGCTACCGCATAGCTCCTTCCGGCTTTTTTTGCTGTAAGACGTTCCACTTCATTAATATTTTCCCCCACGGTGGAAACCCAGTTCGTGCGGATTGCCTCATCCACATACATCTGTTCCCCCCCGTGCATGGTCGGGGAGGACAGCCAGACTTTCCCCGCAAATGGTTTTATCCCGGCAAACCTTAAATCTGATTTATAATCCATCCTACTCATAATAACCTCTTTACCATTTCCAGTTGACCAGTACTTTCCCCCTGATAAAGGGTAGGCTTCGCCATCCCATCGGATTTGTATTACCCCTTTCCAGGATATTTTTCCAAATCCCATAAGCTTGCATCCTTCCTGACCAACCCCCGCCGGGATGCGGCAATGCGACAATCCCTGCCGGAAATCTTTTTAATCATTTATACCGGTTCCACGGTTCTTCCTTTTTTAATCATTTACACCGGTTCTTCTAAAAATCGATTTTATCTTATTATAAATCGAGCTTATTCCATACCCCTACTCCCCACATGTCCGCCGACCTGTCCGCAGCACAGGATAGCAGTCATTTTGCATGGCTTTCAGGTGGAAAACATCTTTAACCCTATCCTTGTGTCAGGTGCGGGTACAATCCCCATCGGACAAGCCACGATTACAGTATAGGATAAAATTCCTTTGACATATCCTTCTTCCCTATCACACAGCAAATACTAAAATACACCCTCTATCCATCCGCACAAAAATCTACCCGTCTTGCGGATCTACCTTTTTTGTCTTTCCATATCATCCCAATATTTTCTAACTTTTGTATTTTTTCCTGCCCAAACTCTTTTTTCTCCGCCCCATATGCAAAACGCTGGTTTGAAATCCACTTACCAAGCCGATAGCCATCCGCGCAGATATATTGGTTTGGGACAGCCAGATGCCCATGTTCCTCAAAATACTCTTTTGCGTGGCAATACCCGGTTTCCCAGGGATTACCCGTTTCCCAGACCATCCCGATTTTCTCAAGCATAATGACCTGCCATCCTGCCAACTGCCCGCGCCGATGCCCGGTGCGCTGCCGTTGCAGCCAAATCCCAAGATTTTTTCCGTTTCCGGCAATATAGCGCTTTGGGATACAAAGATTGCCGTGCTCCCTGTAAAATTCTTCCGCTTCCCCGTATTGTTGCCGCCACGAAAGCTCCTTCCTTGATTGTTCGGGGGTAAGACCGATGGAAATAAGTTTTTCTTTCTGCTCCGCATTCAGGGATTTCTTTAATTTGTTTAAATTCCCGGTGCTTTCCTCCCCTGCAAGGCAGCCCCTCTGCTCCCTCAGCCAACGCCCGAGCCAGACCCCCTCCACAATATAGTCCGCTGGCATATCCAGGCTCCCGTGCTTTTTGTAATACTCCTCTGCGAGATGGAAACGGTATTCCCAGGAATCCCCGTTTCCCCATACCATCCCAATTTCTTCAAGTCTTTTAAACCTTTTTGCATACCGCCCGATCCTCGCGTCCGGT
>CAJTOR010000069.1 GCA_910577675.1 uncultured Lachnospiraceae bacterium | reverse complement strand
ATGTCAGAAAAAAGACGGGACAATAAAGGAAGAATATTAAGGACTGGAGAGAGCCAAAGAAAAGACGGGAGATACGCATATAAATATGTAGACGCATTCGGCAAGCAGCAGTTTGTGTACTCATGGAAACTGGTAGCCACAGACAAGACCCCTGCGGGCAAGCGGGAGCTTCCTGCTCTGAGGGACAAGATAAAGGAAATCAGCAGGGACTTGGAGGACGGCATCGACACCATCGGCAAGAAAATGACCGTATGTCAGCTCTATGCAAAACAGAACGGTCTGCGGAAAAATGTTAAGCACGGCACAAAAAAAGGGCGTGACTACCTTATGGGCTTGTTGCAGGATGACCCTTTCGGCGTGAAAAGCATTGATACCGTGAAGCAGTCGGACGCAAAGGAATGGGTTATACGGATGAACGAGAAAGGTTTTGCTTTTCAGACCATCAGCAATTTCAAGCGTTCCCTCAAGGCGGCGTTCTACACCGCCATCGAGGATGACTGCATCCGCAAAAATCCATTCAACTTCGCCCTTGATACGGTCATTGAGGACGACAGGGAGCGCAAGGCAGCATTAACGCCAAAGCAGGAAGAAAGCCTTTTGGCATTTATGGAGCAGGATACGGTATATAGGAAATACCGTGACGAGGTAATCATCCTGCTCGGCACTGGACTTAGAATTTCAGAGTTTTGCGGTCTGACCACAGCTCTGGACTTCAAAAACCGCCAAATCAATGTAGACCATCAGCTTTTGCGGGATGCGGACATCGGCTACTATATCGAAACGCCAAAGACCAAGAACGGCATACGGCAGATTCCCATGAGCAGGGAAGTCTACCAAGCGTTGAAGCGTGTGCTGAAGAATCGGGGCAATGCCGCCCCATTCAGTGTAGAGGGCTATAAAAACTTCCTGTTCCTCAAAAATGACGGGATGCCCAAGGTGTCAGCGAACTACGACAGTATGCTGAAAGGGCTTGTAAAGAAGTACAACAAGCAGAACAAAGAGCAGCTTCCGAACATCACGCCCCACATCCTCAGACACACGTTCTGCACACGGTTAGCAAACGCAGGCATGAACCCCAAGGCGTTGCAGTATATCATGGGACATGCCAACATCACGATGACGCTGAACTATTACGCCCATGCGACTTACGATTCCGCAAAGGCAGAAATGGAGCGTCTGGCGGCATAGCAGAATCAGTGGTTTTACCACCGCCGTACTACTTTTGGATTCAAAAATATGCCGAAAAGCACCAAGATATGCCAAGCATCTCCCGATATGACAAATGGCAAAAAAGCCTTAAAATCCAAGACTTATCGCCATTTGCCGAGATATGAAAAGATAGTTTGAAAATTTGCTTGAGGTTTATCCTAATAATTATACATAAATGATAATTAATGAGGCATGAAAAAATACTGCCGAATGAAAATAATACTTCATCCGGCAGTATTTTTATTATTACAAATCGCAGTTATTCACCGTTCTCGGGAACGGAATCACGTCGCGGATATTTCCCATACCCGTCAAATACATTACACATCGCTCAAAGCCAAGTCCAAAACCCGCATGGCGGGCGGAACCATATTTGCGGAGGTCAAGATAAAAATCATAGTCCTCCGCCTTTAAACCAAGTTCCTTCATCCTGCCAAGGAGCATGTCGTAATCATCCTCCCTCTGGCTTCCGCCAATAATCTCACCGATTCCCGGCACCAGGCAGTCCATCGCCGCAACGGTTTTACCGTCCGGGTTTAACTTCATGTAAAACGCCTTGATTTCCTTAGGGTAATCCGTAACAAAAACCGGCTTTTTAAATATTTCTTCGGTCAGATAGCGCTCATGCTCCGTCTGTAAATCACAGCCCCAGGATACCTTGTAATCAAACTTATCATTATTTTTCTCCAAAAGTTCAATTGCTTCGGTATAGGTCACATGACCAAATTCTGAATTCATCACATGATTTAATCGTTCCAAAAGTCCCTTGTCAACAAAATTGTTAAAGAAATTCATTTCTTCCGGTGCGTGCTCAAGAACATAGCCAATTACATATTTTAACATTGACTCCGCAAGCATCATATCATCCTTTAAATCCGCAAATGCAATCTCCGGCTCGATCATCCAGAATTCTGCCGCGTGCCTTGTCGTGTTGGAATTTTCAGCGCGGAATGTCGGACCGAAGGTATAAATGTTTTTAAATGCCATCGCGTATGTTTCACCGTTTAACTGACCGCTCACGGTGAGGTTCGTCGGCTTATTAAAGAAATCCTTTGAGTAATCCACGGTTCCATCCGCGTTCTTCGGGGCATTTGCAAGGTCGAGCGTTGTTACCTGGAACATCTCGCCCGCACCCTCACAGTCGCTTCCCGTAATAATTGGCGTGTGCACATATACAAAGTCCCTGTCCTGGAAAAATTTATGAATGGCGTAAGCGACCAGTGAGCGCACGCGAAACACAGCCTGGAATGTGTTTGTGCGCGGGCGCAGATGTGTGATTGTGCGCAGATATTCCATTGTATGACGCTTTTTCTGTAATGGATAATCCGGTGTGGATGCTCCCTCCACCACTACTTCCTTTGCCTGAATTTCAAATGGCTGTTTTGCGTCCGGCGTTGCCACAAGTTCTCCTGTGACAATCACTGCCGAACCGACATTGATTTTTGCAAGTTCCGGGAAATTTGCGAGTTTATTAGCGTAAACGACCTGTAATGTTTCAAAAAATGTGCCGTCGTTCAATGTGATAAACCCGAAGTTTTTTGAATCGCGGTTACTGCGCACCCACCCGCCGACCGTTATTTCCTTTCCTACATATTTGTCTTTTTCGCGATATAGCTCGCGAACCGAAACCAAATCCATGATTCTTTCCTTTCTTATTTAGAGTACCGCAAAAGCACTACCAGAGCCCCCCCCCCACGAAAGGAATTTCTGTCCGCTTTGCTCCCACAAATTCCTTTCGGGCTCTGTTCGTGCTTTTGCTGTTTTGAATTCCGCATGTGCACTTCCAGAGTTTCCTTCACGAAAGGATTTTCTGTCCGCTTTGCTCCCACAAATTCCTTTCGGGCTCTGTTCGTGCTTTTGCTGTTTTGTGTTCCGCTAGTGCACTTCCTGAGTTTCCCCCACGAAAGGAATTTCTGTCCGCTTTGCTCCCATAAATTCCTTTCGGGCTCTGTACGTGCTTTTGCTGTTTTGAATTTTTTTATTATTTATTTTAGATTTTTTCAAATACTGGCATATAGTCGATCGGGGCGGCTACATGGACGGTCTGGCCGCCTTCGTAGGTGCTGCCGTCGCTTGTCAGCTTCCATGTTCCTGCTGGAAGGTATACATCCCTCTCAAACTGGTTGAGCTTAAAGATTGGGGCTGCCAGATACTTGCTGCCAAACATATACTGATCCTGAAGTTCCCAGCAAATTTTATCCTCCGGGAATTCATAGAACATTGTGCGGATTAACGGGGAACCGTTCTCCGACGCTTCCTGATAAAGACTTTTAATATAATCATGCATCGAGATACGGATATCATAATACTTTTTCATAATCCTGTAATTGTCTTCGCCGTAACTCCAGAGCTCGTTCGGCTGACCAGTGTGCAGGTATCCGCCGCCCCAGTCGCGGTCATCGAGAGCCGGGATATCATAAGGTCCCCTGTCGCCGTGCATGCGGAATACCGCGGAATAAACAGCAAACTGGTACCAGCGGATTAAAAGCTGCCTGAAATCCGGATCATTTACATCGTCAGTCATAAAACCGCCGATATCCGTTGTCCACCAGGCAATCCCCGCAAGCCCCATATTCAAACCGCACTGGAGCTGGTCATAAAACGCCTCAAACGTGCTTGGCACATCCCCGGACCAGACTACATTGCCATATTTCTGGCTGCCCGCCCACGCACAGCGCAAAAGATTAACCACATTGCCATCCCCGAGGTCTTTCATCTTATCATAGAAAATACGGCTGTACATCTGAGGATACATATTGCTTAAGGAAAGCGCAGGCGCATCCATATAGCGATAATTCTCAAAATCATATACGCCGTAATCCGGTTCCGAATTATCGAGCCAGAACGCGTCAATACCGAAATCATAGTAATTTCGCTTGCACACTTCCCACACATATTCCCTGGTTTCCGGATTGAACGGGTCAATCTCCACACAGTCCCCCTGATAATCGTAGGTCTGGGCAGCGCCGCGCTCGGTCTTAATCAAAAGCCCTTTCTCCATCATCGGGTAGAAATTCTCACTCTTGCGGTCAACGGAAGGCCATACGGACACAATCACCTTAATCCCCATAGAATGCAGCTCATCCACCATCGCCTTAGGATCCGGCCAATACTTCTCATCAAATTTCCAGTCGCCCTGCACCGTCCAATGGAAGAAATCGATAACGATCAGATCGATCTTAATCCCTTCCTTCTGATACTGGCGAGCCACGGAAAGCACTTCATCCTGCGTGCGGTAACGCAGCTTGCACTGCCAAAGTCCCATGCGGTCTTCCGGGAACATAGGCGAATGGCCGGTCACATCAGTATAATTAGCAAGAATCTGCTTAGGGGCATCCGCCACCGTAATCCAATAATCCATCTCCTTGGTGGAACGGCAGGTCCACTCGGTATAATTGCGCCCGAAAGCAACGCTGCCGACTGCCGGATTGTTCCAGAGCATGCCGTAACCCAGATTTGATACCGCAAACGGCACGGAAATCTGCGAATTCCTCTGCGCAAGTTCCAGCACACAGCCCTTTAAATCCATGTAGGACTGCTGGTACTGCCCCATACCAAAAATCTTTTCCCCGTCATTGCTCTCAAATTTTAAATTCAGGGAATAATCGCTCCCGCCAATCACACCCTTCCACTCGCGGTTAACAACCTTTAGGCAGCGGCTTTCCTTCGAGATTGTCCCGCCATAGCTGCGGTAATACTCCTGCAAAATCTGTTCCCCATCGCGGTAAAAGGTAATAACGCCCGCAAAATTTACGGTTGCACGAACTCTCCCGTTTGTAATGGAGGCAAGCGGTTCCCCAACTTCCTCACCCGTGATTTCCACCACCGGATTTCCCTTCTCAAAAGCTTCTGTAAGTGCCCAGTTATTACCCGTAAACTTTGAAAACATAGTCGCGCGAACGCGAAGGGAATCCTTGCCCCATGCCTCGATCCTAAGTATTTCCCCATTCCGGCGCGCAATCAGCACCCCGTTTTCATTTCTGAAATCCATAGCTTCCCCTTTCTTTTTCCAAAAATATCCATCCTTGGGTATTTTTTCCCATGTCTGCCTGTCAGCATATGGATATTATACCGCATTCTTCTAAAAAATCCTACCATTATATTATCTTTTTTTATTTTTCCGTCACCACCACCGAAACCGAGTTTGCCGGCAGGGTAAGGGTAAGCTTAGAAGCCTTTATCGCCACCTCTATCTCCACCGGGACGATCCGCTCCTTATCGCGCGTATTTACATTTGGCTCGTGTACAAGCGCGCCTTCCCCGGTCAGGCAGATCCACTTTGCAGTGCCATCCGGCTCTTCTTTGCCAAAAGCACTCCCCCCGTCAAAAACAAGTTCGATCTTCTTTGAATAATTGTCCGGGTTGACAAGTTTAATATAAACCAACTTATCATCCGCCGTTACCGAGTGGAAAACGGCGCGGTTGTAGGCTTCAAGCTTATAGTCAAGAACTGGGCTTTTCACCCCCAAAACCTTGTGGGAACAGATTAAATGCTGGTACGCGCCATAACCTGATGTAACATAGCCGGATGTGGATTTTGCTTCCCCCGCACTCTTTCCCGGTGCCTCAAAAATACCGCCGTAATTAACGGTAATCTCATATTCCTCCCCGGTCACTATCTCCTCATCAATTGCCGCGCGCAGATTGCCCGCTGCCCTGCCGCATGAAAAATCGCCAAGTGTATAACCTTCCACACCATCCTTAAATACCCTGACAGTAGTTCTCCCACCATCCCCGACCACGTACTGTATTGCATTCCGATCCTTGCCGATCCCGGAAACCCCGACACCGAGCGTTAATGCACCCCCACCCGAAACACGCGAAAGTACCGCAGTCACCGTGCAGTCCGAAAAATCACCCGGCAGATAAAGACCAGCCACCTCGCGACTTCCTTTTAGCAGCAGCCCTCCGTCGCCAGGTTCAAGCCAGGTATGCGGATAAAGTGTAAACCGGCTGTCCAATTCCTTATTAAAATCCTGCTCAAATAAAATTTTCCCGTCCGCATTAGCCGCAATGGTCAATTTCTTTAACAAAAGATCGGCATCCCCCGTTACAAGTTCAACCCCGCCCCGCGGCACAAGCATTACGCGCCGTGCATTTTGGTACTCCTCAAATTCCGTGTGCAGAAGCTTATCCCCCAGATACTTTGCAAACATCTGCTGGACATAGTAATTCGGCGTGCGCCACACTGTTTCGTCATCAAACCAGATACAGTCCGGTGTCCATCGGTATGTACCATCCGTAAGCACCTTGTTGAATAAAGGGGCGGTCGCCGCCAGACGAACCACATCCGAATTGCGCTCAAATCCGGTCATAACGGCGGCCTCCGCAACCGCTCCCGCAAGCGTATTCTTGTCACTTGAAGCATATTCCCCAACAAAAACCTTGCTGATTTTTTTATCGTCCACACTCCCATCCTGTTTATAGGCGCGCGCATAATAATGATAGCGGTCTGCATTCTCCAGCAAATACTCATTTGAACGGTAATAATGTTCATCCACTATTGTTTCCATAAAGTCCTTCTGGTACTTATACCAGTCAACCTGCTTAACAAAACTGTGCTCACCGTCCGTAAAACGCACATTGGCACCTTTGCCCGTATGGTTGCCGCTCAGATACCGCCATCCGTTCTGGTAAGCCTCATCATCCGCCTGCGCTCCCACAGTCGAAATAATATGCAGTTCCCAATCCGGATAGTGCTTTTTTACATACGCTGTAATCTGCCCGTAAAACTCCTCGAAACTTGCATAGAATTCCTCACCCCAGTTCTCATTCCCCACACCGAGATAATGCAGGGCAAACGGCGCTTCATGCCCCATAGAACGGCGAAGTGCCGCCCACTTGTTATTCTCAAAGTCCGTGCTTATTGCAAAATCAATCAGATCCGTAAAATTGCCGATATACTTCTCCTGAAGCTTCCCTCCCGCCGGGTTCGCATAGTCCGAGCGCGCCTGGCAGAGCACGCCGCACGCCATAACCGGGAGCGGCATCGCATTCAAATCCTCCGCCAACTGGAAATACTCCATATAACCAAGCCCCAGCGTCATCATATAACCCCAGACATTAAAATTTTCCCTGCGTTTCTCGACGATATCCACCGAATCCTTCCAATCATAAACATTATCCCAGATATAGGAACCTTCCGAGATACAGCCGCCAGGAAAGCGAAGGAAAGTAGGATGCAGCTCTCTCATTGCCTCTACAAGGTCGCGGCGCAGACGGTAATTCGGATTCCCAAGATAATTTTTATGGGCGCTCGCGCTGCCCTCCTCCTCACCAAATCCCCAGACATGTTCCGGGAACATCGAAACCATATCGATGGATATACTGCCGGAAAAAGCCAATTCTAACTGCCCGAAACACTCCTTCTCTGCCGTAAGTACCACCGCTTGTTTTTCCCCGTATTTCTTCCAGTCGCCGGATATGGAAATTTTTTCCATATTGCTGACCGCCGCCCCCGAAGCATCCAGAAGGCGCACCGAGAGAACCGCTTTCTTATCTGCCCTCGCCCAGACTGAAAAATGATAGCGCTCCCCCTTTACAAAATGCATGGCGAAATTACCGCTGGTATCCGAAAATCCCCTGTTTGTAATTACTGCACCATCCGCTGCCTCCACATAGGTCACATTGCCATCCGGATCATCCTGCCCGAATACCTCACATAAACCACCCTTATTTTTCACGGTCAGCTTTTCAAGGTCACCGTACCACCCCGCAAGTGGTGTATGGTTCCGCCCCGTGGAACGCCCGTCTTCGCCCGAATGAAAATCGTAAGTATCAAAATAAAATGCCTCAAAGGAACGGTTCCTTACCATCTCCGCATAAATACCGCCGTCCGCCGCATTATTGATATCTTCATAAAACAAACCGTACAGGGTTTTGCTGATATCAAGCACCGGTTTGTCCTTATGGATGGTCAGGGTGTACGGTGCAATCCCCCTTGGCATTACTGTAAAAATAAACTGCTTTTTTACACATGCATCGGACGGAAGCGAAATCTCCTTGTTCAGGCGCAGTTTGGCAGTGAGTGTCACAACCGCTGGTTCTTTCACCTGCCCAATCTTTCCGTTCCCGTCAAAAAGCAGCGGGCTGTCCGACTCCCATTCCACATGTACCCTGCCGCGAAGCAAGCTTGTTGGCAGTTCAATATCCTCCGTGATTACCTGCTGATGGATGGTCAAATACCTCTCCGCGGCAGGAACCAAAATCTGCTCGTCCGTAAGCGTCTCGCACATCATATCCACAATCTCGTCCGCGCCAAGCACGCGCTTAAATATGCAAAAATCCGCTATCGCACCCGAAAAATCACCGTCGGCACTAAATTGCGACCTGCCAATATAGTTCCGGCAGTAATTTTCCTTATTTTCAAAGGTTTTAAACCATTCGCGCAGGCGCTTGTATGTACCGCTCGCTGTCTGGCTGATCTCGCCATCCGCCGCCTCTTCCCCGTTAACATAAATACATGGTCCGGCGCTGCCCCGCGTGCCGTTCTTCGTACCGCTCACACTCATTGCCACATGCACCCACTCGCCAAGCGGGTAGGTGAACACGGGGTCGGCAAAAAGATCCCCATCCTTAAAGCAGACTCCCCTGAAATTCCTTGTCAAAAACATATATGGTCCATGATTATCCTTACCGAAATCAAAAACCCGCTCCCAGACATTGGTGCCCTGCGAAAAATTCACCCACGCCGTCACCGTAATTCCTGTTTCGTCATCCACCCCGTCAAAGATACCGTCTGGCAGTTCAAAATAGGATGTTCCGTTCTCCCCGCCGGAAAACACTGCTGCCCTCCGCCCCGCGACAATCCCGATATGCGGCGGCTTCCTGCCACATGCCTTCGCATTAAAACCGTTGCCGCTCACATCCGCACCCGGATTATTCTCGTCGTCAAAGCGGTACTGCGCAATTAAATTCTCCATCATATTAATTCTCCTCCTCTTATTCAGATTATTTTGATAGTATGCTTTACTTGTCTACATCATAGGCAAATGCGGCTATCTATCTTACTAATCTTTATTTTCCATTTTCTTTTTTTCCCGTCCCTCTTCTTAATTGTTATTACATGGATAATCTTTCTATAAATAATGGTTGATACCCTGCGGTTACTCCGGATATCTTGTCATAATATAATCGCCCGTACCCTGTAATTCATCGCGGTTGATCCTCCTGCCCCAGTGGATTGTGCTGTTGTAATTACCCTCCGCCACAACAACTTCCGTTTCAAAAACCTCCAGTACAATTACAAAATGCGTGTTATCATTAACCCGCAGAATATCACCCACACGAATATCCGCATAATCCGTGTGCACCCTTGCCGGAAGTTCACCAAATGCCGCGTCGCTCATCGCAAATGCAAATGCCGCACAACCCATGCCGCCACTGTAAATCCCGCCCCTCCAGTTATAAGAATTATCGTTTGTCCATACCATGCCTTCCGGATATTCTGACTGCATGGCAAGGATGGCATCATATACCTGCGCCCCGATATCCGGTTCTTTTGTCGGTTTTTCCAAAGATTCTTCTGATATTTCTTTTGTCACTTCCACCAGGCAGGTATATTTCTTTTTCCCAACCTTTGCTGTGATGCTGCATTCCCCTGCGTTTATACCGCGCACTCTGCCGGTGCTGCCCACCTTTGCGACTTTCCGGTCACTGCTCGACCATTTAACTTCCCTTTCTGTACCGGTAAGTTTCAGCTTAAATAGTTCCCCCTCCGCTATGCTGATGGAAGATTTATTTAATTTCGGGGTTTCAACCGTAATCTCGCATTTATACTTTTTACCACCGCTCTTTGCAGTGATGGTTGCCATACCTTTTTTTCTGGCTGTAACCTTCCCCGCATTACTGACGGATGCGACCGATTTATCCGAGGAAGACCAGGTCGTCACAGCATCCGTGCCGGAGAGCTTTAACTGCAAGGTTTCGCCTTTAATAAGGGTGGCGGCAGTTTTGTTCAGGACAACGCGGGCGGGTGTGGTTGTGGTGGCAGGCGTAACAGTTGTAAATGTTGTAAATGTTGTAAATGTTGCAGCAATTGTGGCAGTCGTTGCAGTTGTGGCAGTTGTGGCATGCCGGACTGTACATTGTACGGATGCTGCTTCTGTTTGTATCCCCGCTGTGGCACTTCCCATTGACAGGGCAATGGTCAAAGTGCTGATACCAATAAGTTTTGTTATATTTCTCATATTAATGCTCCAATTCAATGTATTTTATACTTTTCTATAATATTTTACATCATTCTCAAATTCGCGTCAATGGAAAGTGGGATTAAATTGTAAAAAGCTAAATTGGGAGAATACTGAAACTATAAATTAGATTGCTAAAGAGAAAAGAGTGATCAAAGGAAATTATTTCCCTATGCTGCTCCCGCATGTCAAATGGGGTTTATCCCCCACCTGATACAAAAAAGGTTCCCTTACCCGCCTCTTTCGTCTTTACGACTCAGAAACAGGATATGGACTTATTGAAAATAACGGATACCACTTTCCCTCATGGCAATTGAAAGTTTATTATAAAATCCTGTATTATTATAATTTATCGAGCCAATTGAGAGAATCTTTTTATACAGGGCAGAATTAGAATGGTATATTTATTATGTTAAATCTATCTTATATAGTTCATAAATATAATATCATAAAGCTATGCCCATACATTAAAATAGTTAAACACCCCCACAAAAGTACCTTTTAACCATGTGGGGGTGTTTCCATTCCTATTTAAGTTCCGGCAGCTTCCTTGAACACGCCACAGCCAGCGCACCAGGTCCGATATGGCAGGAAACACTGAGCGACAGCGGGCTCATAACAATATCATACTGTGGAAATACTGCCTGCACTTCCGCCTTAAACGCATTCGCAGCCTCGAGATCATAGGTATATGCAACCTCAAGATAAACCGGCTGTTCACTTCCATCCGCAAAACGCGTTTCGATATCCCGCTTCATCGCGTCGAGCATCGCGCGCTTCCCCTGTTTTACATTGCGTGCCTTTGTGAACGCATCCAATTTTTCACCCTGTATCTGCAACACCGGCTTTAAATTCAGGATTGTGCCAAGCGCCGCAGCTGCCGGGGTAATCCGGCCACCCTTTTTCAGGTACTTTAATGTATCAAGCATAATATAAATACTTGACTCCATCTTGTCCCTCTCCAAAATCTCGCGGATCTGCACTGCCGTATGTCCCTGCCTCACAAGCTCGATCGCATCCAGCACCGACTGGCGCTGCGTCACGGAAATGCGCTGGTTATCGACCACCTGCACCTTCCCGTCAAAATCCTCTGCAAGCATTATCGCGGTTTCGCAGGAACCGCTCAAACCGCTTGACATCGGGATGTGCACCACAGTATCATATTCCTTTAGAAGCCCCTTCCAAAGATCGATCACATCACCTGCAACAGGCTGTGATGTCGAAATATCCGCACCCGCCCTAAGACGCTCATAAAACTCCTCCTGCGTCAGGCTGATATCCTCAAAGTAAGTTTCCCCGTCGATCATAAACGGCATCGGCAGAACCGAAATCCCCAGTCCCCTGCCCTCTTTTTGTGTAATACCGCTGTTACTGTCCGTTACTACCGCAACTCGTTCCATCTCAATCCCCATTCTGTTCGATTTTCCGTCATGGCTGTACACGCCCGCCACCGGCTCCGGCTTTGCCGCGCATACCATCGTGCCGCCATTACCATTCATAAACGCAAAACCCCCGCCATGCAGGGATTTCCACTAAATCCTACCTGCCTATCGTATACCGAAATTTGAATTTCGTCAAGGGGATATATGGAATTTCTGAAAATACAGAAACGGATACAGGAAAATCGGGTGTCGTGAAGGCTTGTCTGTCAATAAACTATAAAAACTCAACACCTTTCTGGAGTACATAATCTTAACTGTAAAAAACATCTATATTGATGCAGGAAGATATGCACATGAACAATTGCAGCAAAATCAAGGTTCTTTACTCCCGCTTATCCGTGGGGGACGAGGACAGGGACGGTGGCGAGAGCGGCAGCATACAGAATCAAGATAGAATTTGTCAAGGATATTTTACCCAAAAATTAAAGGGTTGATTTATGCTTGAACAAGCAAAGGATAGTACCCACAAGGCGCTGTCCTTTTGTAATGCTTGAATACTGCTCATGTCATCAAATCTCTCTCGGAATGAGGAATTGTGTTTCTAATCGTTTCTTATCCTGCCAGCTATGGCAGAAATTCATAGAACTTTAGGAAAATCTATTGTTTTTCTAGAACAACTGGTGTATAATCCCGTCTTTGACACTTTGAAAAATCGAGTAGGAGGCGGTGATTAACCGCCGTCCTCTCACACCACCGTGCGTACC
>CAJTOR010000068.1 GCA_910577675.1 uncultured Lachnospiraceae bacterium | reverse complement strand
GAAAACTTTCAATATCTCGATATGGGTATATTTGTCCATATTTTGAGTAGCAGAAAATATATGGTATTAGAGGAATTTGATGATGCCATCCGGGCAGTCGTCAACCCCGACGATATCGTTGCGCCGGTGGAGGGAATGCCCAAAACGGCAGTGACCTGCTTTGCAAGCGAAACATTTGGGCGGATGCTTGAGAGTTTTGGGGGTGAGAAGATTGCGGAGAGCAGGGTCGCCAATATGGTGATCCCAGTTTATAAAACAGTTCATCAGGGCGTGGAACTTGCCCTTTTTATGTCCGATGTGGGAGCCCCGCCCTGCGTTGCTCTCTTAGAAGATATTTTTGCAATGGGTGTGGAAAAGGTCGTGATGTTTGGAACCTGCGGTGTGCTGGATGCATCAATTGCAGATTGTTCCATAATAATTCCGGACACTGCGGTCAGGGAAGAAGGAACCAGTTTCCATTACGCCCCGCCGTCGGATGAGATCGCGGTCAACACAAAATACATAGGTGAGTTCCGGGAAATGCTCGACCATATTAATTGTAACTATACGGTCGGAAAAACTTGGACCACGGATGGCATATATCGGGAAACAAAGGCAAAAGTGGCAAGGCGGAAGGAAGCGGGATGCATCTGTGTGGATATGGAATGTTCCGCCGTGGCGGCGCTGGCACAGTTTCGGGGGAAGGATGTGTTCCAATTCTTCTACGCTGCGGACAATCTGGACAGTGAGGTATGGGAAGAGAGAAGCCTCTCCAATATGGCGAAGCTTTCAGACAAGGATAAGGTGGCACTGCTGGCAATGGATTTTGCAGTAAAGATCGGGGAAGAGAAACAGGATGGATCAATGTAAAAAATAAAGCGCTCCTGTTTGCGGAACGGTGATAATCTTCGGTGTTTAAGCGGGGCAGCATGGGGAAGAACGGGGGAAGGAAAAGTATGTGGGGCGTATTTTATTGGGTATGTAGCACTTTTGTTAATTATCTGATTATTACAACTGTAGTAGATATTCTGCTTATGGGAAGACTGCATATCAGGTATTCAAGAAGGTGTGCCCAAAGACATTTCATGATGGAAGGGCAAAACAGGATTGACTTTCAGACAAAATATGAGTGTTCTGCATTTGCATCCGCTTATCTTTTAAGGCATCATGGGAGAGAGGCGGACGGAAATGTCCTTTATAAGAAGATGCCGCAAAAAACAAAGGAAGGGTATGTATACCCGAAGGGAATCGTGCAGATGCTTTCCTGTTACGGAATCCGGGTAAAATATTGCGCGGGGAATTTTAAAGCGCTGAAAAGGGAGATCTGTAAAGGTGCGCCGGTTATCGTAATGCTGCGGACGCGGGTGGGGGAGCGGTATCTTCATTTTGTCCCTGTGGTCGGGTACGATGAGGAGAATGTGTATCTTGCGGAGTCAATTAAGGAGTTCGCGAATTGTGGGGAAGGGGAGGAAGTTTATAACCGGAAAGTCGGGAATGCAGAGTTTATGAAGTTGTGGAACACATCGATGTTGAAAATGCCATTTTATAGGAATACATATTTTGAAGGGGGCAGTAGGCAAGAGCAGGGAGGGGAGCCGGTAGTGAGATAATGTGATAAGGAGCAATGCGGTGTGTAAACTGCGTTGCCCCTTTATTTTTTTGTTCACCAAAGATTGTTATTTACCTTCACAATCGTAACATAGCAACCACCCATTATTTCTATATTACCTCCGGGACAAGAGTTTTACCGGAAAGCCTATTAAACTCCTGTACGCAATAGCATTCGATAAAAATCCCCCATTTTTTCACTTCCTGAAAAAGTGGGGGATCTTTTTATTGTACAGTTTATTTCCCCTTTACAAGTTTCTTCACAGTTGATTTTATTTCTTATAATATCGTTTGCTTCGCTTGCCAATTGCTGTGTAATGCGCTTATAATAGCCTCAAGGATGAATTCTCCGAAACAAAATCAATCACAGCGGGATATTTCCCGCCGCAAAGAACCTGTTGATTATCAACATCAAAATCAGAAAAGAGGAATTCCGAAAATGGACGATTTAAACTTTGCCCAAAATATTACAATGCTTCGCCGCAGGCATGGTATCACGCAGGAAACTCTCGCGGATTTTATCGGCGTAACCAAGGCTTCCGTTTCCAAATGGGAAACCGGACAGAGCCTGCCGGACATCCAGACCCTGCTTTTGCTGGCCACTTATTATGATGTGACGCTTGATGAATTGCTAGGCTACCATCCCGGACTTAACAGGATGCAGATCCGCAGTCTTTATCGCGGCTTGGCAAAGGACTTTGCAGAAAAGCCGTTCGAGGAAGTATTTTTACGGTCACAAAAACTTGTTAAAAATTATTATTCCTGCTATAATTTTCTGCTTCAGATCTGTATTCTCTGGTTGAATCATTTTATACTGGCAGAACCAGAAAAACAGGGGGATGTTTTAGAAGAGATTCTTAAACTCTGTGCAAGGATCTACGGCAATTCCGGGGACAGTGGCCTGTGCAGGGACGCGGTTGTACTTGAGGCGGTGGTCAAACTTCAACAGGGAAAGCACGACGAGGTTATTACCGTCATGGAGGATGTCTGCAATCCATATCGTTTCGCAAGAAATGCGGATTCCCTTCTGTTTCAGGCATATATGCGTGCAGGCGATATCAAAAAGGCGGATGCGCGCGTGCAGATTTGCTTTTATGAAGCGGTACTTGTAATGATAAACAGCGTGGTAAATTATCTTCATTTGCATACCGGGGAGCTGGAAAAATGCGAAGCGATGATAGGGCGGGTGGATGCGGTACTGTCTGAGGGTGGAGTCGGAAGGGCGGGTCGGAATGCGGAGGCGCAGTTTCACTATAGCGCCGCGACTGTGTACTGCGCCCATGGTAAAAATGCGGAGGCTATAAAACGCCTGCATCGTTTTGCGCGGATTGTAAAGGAAATGGAACGGACGGATATGCGTCTTTGCACGGACCCGCTTCTTGACCGGCTGGAAGAATGGTTTGAAGAAAATGAGCTTGGCACGGATGCGGTCAGGGATAGCACGGTGGTTATGGAAAGTGTCAGGCAGGCACTTGAGAATCCGGTATTTTCCGGTCTTCCACAGGAGGAACTGGCAAAAATCCGGGCAGAATTAAATTGAACCTATTTAAAGATGTCCGCCGCTTCTTAGTCGTAAAGATGAGAGCGGTGGGTAAGGAGGATAATATTATGGAAAAGATTAAAGAATTTTTACCATTTCTGATTCCGCTTGTGATTGTACAATTCGGGCTTTTGGCGTACACGATTCGTCATATCCTGACACATGACAGTTACCGTAGGGGAAGCCGGGGGCTTTGGCTTTTCGTCAGCCTGGTCGGGATGCAGTTCTGGGGGCCGATTCTATATTTTGCGCTGGGGAAGCAGGGGGAGGAATAAAAATGCTGGAATTATCCCATGTAACAAAACGTTTTGGCACGCGCACCGTGGTGGATGATCTGTGTCTTACTGTGCCGGATCACTGTATATTTGGTTTCGTCGGAGAAAACGGTGCGGGCAAGACAACAACAATGAAGATGATCCTTGGTTTGCTTGACACGGATGCGGGAGAAATCCGCGTGCACGGGGAGCAGGTTAGTTTCGGGAAAAGCCGCGCCAACCACTTTATTGGGTATCTGCCGGATGTTCCGGAGTTTTACGGGTTTTTGACACCGGAAGAATATCTGCTTTTGTGCGGGGAAATTTCCGGTATTTCGAAGAAGGAGGGAAAGGAGAGGGCGAAAGAACTTTTGGCACTTGTGGGGCTTTCAAAAACGAAGCAGCGCATTCAGGGCTTTTCGCGGGGAATGAAACAGAGGCTTGGGATTGCGCAGGCATTGTTTGGAAATCCAAAGCTTCTGATCTGCGATGAACCGACCTCCGCGCTCGACCCGGCAGGCCGCAGGGAGATCCTCGAACTTTTGCATTCCCTGAAGGAGCGGACAACCGTACTTTTTTCAACGCATATCCTCTCCGATGTGGAGCGGATCTGTGATGAATGTGCCGTGCTGCATAAAGGGAAGCTGGTAAAGCAGGGGTTGATGCAGGAATTAAAGAATGCGGGCGGGGCACAGGGGTTTTTGATTGAGTTTCTGCGCGCGGAGGATGCGGAGAAATTTGCGGGGCTGATGCCCGGCGGAACACGCACAAGTACGCTGACACTTGCCTATGGGACGAAAGAAAATGCTTGTGTGTCGATACAGAAAGCGGATACTTTATCAGCGTCCTTACCCGAGTATGGAAATGATATAATGTCCGCCGCGATGTCTCTGCTTGTCCGCGAGGGTATCGCAGTGCGCCGCATTGAGCAGAAGGAGCGGACACTGGAGGAAATGTTCTTTCGGCTTGTTGATGGGGAGGAGGAGAGTGGTAAATGAAATCCGGATTTTGGGTGTTTTTCAAGAAGGAATGCACGGAGCTTTGGCGGGGCGGGAAGTTAATGATTCTGCTTGCGGTTTTCGTTTTGTTTGGGATTATGAGTCCGGCGATCGCAAAACTCACCCCGTGGCTGATGGAGCATATGGCGGACGAACTGGCAGGAAGCGGGCTGTCCGTTTCCGCGGTTACGGTGGACGCTTCTACATCCTTTACACAGTTTTTTAAAAATATACCGATGGCGCTTATTATGTTTATCATTATGTTCGGCGGAAGCCTGACAAACGAATGCCGCAGGGGGACGTTGATTCCATTGTTGACAAGGGGGCTATCGCGGGCTGCGGTAGTGGCGGCAAAGGGCGCTATAGTGACGCTTGTCTGGACGGTGGGCTACTGGCTTTGTTTTGGAATCACCCTGGGATACAGTGCATATTTTTGGGGTGCTGAGAAAATGTCACATTATTTTTTTGGTGCGGTGTTTCCATACTTGTTTGGAATCTGGCTGATCGCAATGTTGTTCGCGGTTTCCGCCGTGGCGAAAAGCGGGACAAGTGTGATTGCGGGGCTTGCCGTAATTGTCGTGGGCTGCTATCTTGTGGGGATGTTTCCGGGAGTTTCGCCATGGCTGCCGACTGGCCTGATGTCGGCGCAGGCATTTGCGGCGGGAACGGGGGAAGCCTCACAGTTTGCGCGCGCCGCCGCGGTCGCAGGAATCAGCGGCGCGGCGGGATATGTAGTGGCGGTACTTGGGTTTTCCAGGAAAATGATTTAGGGGATTGAAAATTTATCTGCAATGGCGGGAAACACGTTTTTCAACTCATTTTCTGCAACATGAGGTGAATGATTTCCCGGTCGGTTTCTTTCATGCCTTCCCGCGCAAGTTCACCGACATTGCGGATGGTGTTTTCCACGCCCTTGGTTACAATGCCGTCGCCGTCCTTAAACTGGCTGCCGTGCAAAAACATGTGCATCCCCAGGAGCCCGGCTTCCACGGAGGAGGCGATCTTTGCGGCGCAGCTCGCTTTTGCGCCATCGCAGATCACGCCGGAATTGATGGCGATGGCGTTGACAATCGTGTGGGAGATCTCGCGGAAGCGCCCGCCGTAGAGATAGGTAATGCCCGCGCCCGCGCCACATCCGGCGCTTGTCGCGCCGCAGTAGGCGGAGAGTCTGCCAATCCCTGTTTTTAAATGGATGGTGACGAGGTTTGCGACAACTAATGCGCGGTAGAGCAGTTCATCCGTAGCGCCGAGTTCTTTCGCATATACGATAACGGGCAGGGAGGTGGTCATACCCTGGTTGCCGCTGCCGGAATTGATAACGACAGGAAGTTCGCAGCCATTCATGCGCGCGTCGGATCCGGCGGCTGCCATCGCCTTGGCGCGGTTCTGCACGCCGTCGCCGTAGGAGGCGAGAAGGATGCGCCCGATCTGGGCACCGTAGGCATTTTTCAGCCCTTCCTCGGCGATGGCGGTATTGTACGCGATCTGCCTTGCGATCGTATCGTGGATTAAGGAGAGGTCAACCTCATCGGCAAAACGGACGATATTTTCTATGCTAAGGAGGCTGCGGTCAGCCTTGTTGGCAAATTGTCTGCAATTTGAAGATGGAGGATTGGTTTCGGTATCGGTCAGGGCAGTGTTATCGCCGCATGAAGAAGCCGAAAGGATGGAATTGGAAATATTTCCTAAGTGGTTGTCCGACGTGGAATTTTCACTGGCTGCGGCGGTTTCTTTCTGGGTATCCTGATAATCGACGGATAGCAGTGCCACTCCGTCTTTTTCAATTCGTACAATATTTGTGTGGTGTCCTGCAATCCGTGTGGCAGCGCTATGTCCATCGGAAAAAACGCGGATTTCAATGTCAAAAATGCAGCCGGAATTGGATTCGGTGACGGTGCAGGGTGTTTTTTCCAGATATTTTGCGATCAGCGGAATTTGTTCCGGCGTTACGTCCGCGATGACTTCGAGCTTTTTTTCGGCGTTGCCTGCGATAATCCCTGCGGCAACGGAGGCGGCAAGCCCTTTTAGCCCGCCGGTGTGCGGTACGACAACGCTTTTTACATTTTTTACGATATTCCCGCTGACGGAAAGTGTGATCTTGTCCGGCAGCGCACCTAGGGTATCGCGTGCGGTCGCTGCGGCAAGGGCGACGGCAATCGGCTCAGTGCAGCCCATTGCCGGCAATAATTCTTCTTTTAGTATCTCTATGTATGAATCATACAATTCTCTTTCCATTTTGGAGTCCTCCTATTTTAAGTTCCGTATGCCCCCTCCCAGTACCAAACAAGGCAGAGGATTTTTTGTCCGCGCTGCTCCCAAAAAATGCTCTGGGCACTGTCCGGGGTCATACTGATTTTAAGTTCCGTATGCCCCCTCCCAGTACCGAACAAGGCAGAGGATTTTTTGTCCGCGCTGCTCCCAAAAAATGCTCTGGGCACTGTCCGGGGTCATGCTGATTTTAAGTTCCGTATGCCCCCTCCCAGTACCGAACAAGGCAGAGGATTTTTTGTCCGCGTGTTTACTTATATTTTTTCATAAGCTATTCGCGGTGAGCCGTCGGCAACGTGGATGATGCCGCATTCTTGGAATCTGTTTTTAAGGATAAGGTGCTGCATTATTTTATTGTTATTGTGGGTATCTATCCTTAAATGGTTGGTTTTGTTGAGGCAAAATGTTATAATTACATCAAAAATTCCGTGAATCTTACCATCCCCGGCAATCCGGTGCAGTGTACCATATTCTGTGTCGGAAAGCCATCTGCCCTGACTGATCTTTTGGTAGGTGGGTTCTGAGCCAATCATAAAGGCAAATACGGCATGTATTTCATTTTCTTTTTTTATCACATACAAGTTGCCGTTTCGGATATCATCCATAATCATATCTTTTGGTGGGTAATTGTTTTTCCATTGGCTTTCGTTTCCTGTTTCTTTCATAAAGTTCCGCGCATATTCATAAATCTGCATTATCCGCGGCAAATCTTCAGGTTTTGCCCTGTTAATATCCAGTGATTGCAATTTTTTCCTCCGCTGTTTTGATATTTTTTGGTGGCAGGTTTATTCGCTGTCCTATTTTCTTGAGAAAAGCAAATAGTCACGATTTGTTATTGGCTCCATTATACCCTATCTTTTAAAAAAAGTATAGCTGGATTTCGGAAAATTCGCCAGATGGGAGCGGCTTGCATCGCAAGATTATTCTTTCTTCTTCCTGTTCGCTCCTTCCTGCGTTCTGGCAGCCTTGTAGGTTGGTGAAGCGCCTGAAAAGTTAAAGTTTGCATTGACCAAGACAGTACCAAGTGGTAAAATGTTTTATGAGGATGGAGCATTGGATTTTTAGCGCCAAGACAAGGGGGATGGATGTCAGATAAAATTGTGTCAATAGATATTTTTGGTAGTGATAAAGAGGAAAGCAGTATTTCCCAAAATCGTGCTGGCAAGAGCAGTAGAACTGTTACAAGTGGTAAGGATGTTATTGCAAATTCAAAACTAACTTATGACAAAGGGTTTAAAAAGTTGTTTACTACAAAGAGATTTCTTACACCGATTCTGAAGAATATTATTTGGGAATATAAAAAATACTCCTTGGAGCAGATAGAAGAATTTATTACTCCAAGAGGGGATGTGACGGTCAACCCAGCGGTCTACAGTTCCGAAGATTCTGGGAAGGGCAATGAAATGACAGCGTATTATGATGTTTTAATTGATTGTGCATTGCCAGGCAAGGAAGAAGTGTGTGTGAATTTATTTTTCGATTTAGAAATGCAGAGGGAAAGCGACCCGGGCTATTCCATTTCTAAGCGTGGAATCTACTATTGCTGTAGGTTAATCAGTAGACAACTAAGTTCATTGGATAAGACAGAAGCTTACGACCGACTGAAACCAGTATATTCGGTGTGGATTTTAATAAATGACATTCCAAAAGAATTAAGAAATTCTATATATAGTGTGGACTTGTCAGGAAGTTTTCAAGACAAAGAGTTGAATCGTTCTACACGGGCAGCGGAACTAAGCAAGGAGGTTGATTTGATTCACCTACGGTTAGTGTATTTGTCAAAAGATTTCAACATTCAAAAAGAACAAAGTGATCTGATAAAGTATTTGCAGTCTGTGTTTGCAAATAAGGTTGGGGAAGCAAGTTGTAATCCATATTATGAATACTCAAGAATGATTGAGGAGGAGGTTAATGTTATGATGTCAGCAGCAGATGCATTAGAAGCAATGGCAGAACAAAGAGGAGAACAGAGAGGAGAACGAAGAGGAATCGTCAAGGTGTTGTTACAATTTGGAAAAACAGATGATGAAATTATTCAGTACCTGACAACCGATCTTAATGACCCTTTAACTGAGGATGAAGCAGTAGAAGCCTTAGAAAGCTGCCGTGAAGGAAATAGATAATTATAGCATGATACTTATCGGGACATGATAATCAGTAGTCTTTGATAGTCCTGTCATAATAAGTTGCAGCAATACGGAAAATTAATGGGGCGATTGAGTACATCCATGATTCGGTAACGGGAAAAGATAGGGACTTTGCGGAAGAAATAATTACAAGTATTCAATATGTCATTTTATAATTTTGTAAGGGGCTGAGCACGAAGTGATTAGTGCACAGTCCCTCTTTCCTTTTTAGCCCAATAAATCTTTTATCGTGATTATGGGAAGGTGGAACTATTAATGTTTCTTTAAGGAGGAACAGGACATGGGTTTGAGGTGCTTGATTTTATGCGGCAAAGATACGAATTTACAAAGGTTTTTCTGCTTTGTTTGGCGGTTGTCAGGGTTCAGGATGTAAGAGCGATTTTCTTGCATTTTCCTATATGGTGTGCTATGCTAAAATCACGATAAGGTTTCGGTTTTTGGAAAAAGGGGAGTGTTATGGGGATTTATTTAAATCCGGGAAATGATGGTTTTTTTGAAGCGATTCGTTCGGAAATTTATGTGGATAAAACAGGTCTGATCGCCTATACAAATAAATGTTTATGTACGGAACAGAAGTTTATCTGTGTCAGCCGTCCAAGGCGTTTTGGAAAGTCAATGGCGCTGAAAATGCTGGCGGCGTATTACGGGAGGGAGTGTGATTCAAGAAGATTATTTGAAGGTTTTCGGATTGCGGGCGCACCGGATTTTGCGGAAAATCTGAACCGGTATGATGTGATATTGTTAAATATGCAACAGTTTTTGATTCGCGCGAAGAAACAGGATGTGACGGATTATTTGGAGCAAGTTGTGATAAGTGATATTGGAGAAGTTTACGGGGAATTGTTTTCGGATAAGGAAACAGTGCTTGCCGCTGTGTTGGAACAGATATATGCCAAAACAAAAAAGAAATTCATTTTTCTTATTGACGAGTGGGACTGCGTGATGCGGGAACGCCAGGAATCAGAGGTGTTACAGAAGCAGTATCTTGATTTTTTGAGGAATCTTTTAAAGGATCAGCCTTATGTGGCGCTTGCCTATATGACTGGGATATTGCCAGTCAAAAAATATGGGCAGCATTCCGCGCTCAATATGTTCTGGGAGTATTCCATGACGGATCAGAAAGCGCTGGAGGAGTATACGGGTTTTACGGAGGAGGAGGTAGAGAAGCTTTGAGAAAAATATCAGATGGATTTTGTGGAAACGAGCAGTTGGTATGATGGTTATATGCTTACAAGGTTTCACCATATCTATAATCCGAAATCCGTTGTGGAAGCTATGATTTGCGGGAGATTTTCCAATTACTGGACATCCACGGAAACCTATGAAGCGACCCAGCCGCTTGAAGGGAGTTCACTATGAACACGAAGCGGTTGGACACGGAAAAGATCACGGCCCTCTATGAGAGATTATCGCGTGACGATGAAATGTCGGCAGGCGATAGTAACTCGATCATTCATCAAAAACAGATGCTCGAAGCATATGCTGCCCAGCATGGGTTCAATAATTGCGCCCATTACACAGATGATGGCTGGTCGGGAGGCAGCTTTGACCGCCCGGACTGGAAACGCCTGATTGCGGATATTGAAGCTGGAAAGGTCGGCTGTGTGATCGCCAAGGATATGAGCCGGATTGGGCGTGATTATCTTCAGACTGGCTTCTATACCGAAGTTATGTTCCGGGAAAAAGGTGTTCGGTTTATTGCCATCTCTAACGGTATTGACAGCAGCGTACAGAGCAGCGGGGAGTTCGCCCCCTTTTTGAATGTCATAAACGAGTGGTACATTCGGGATTGCAGCCGGAAAGTGACCGCCGTACTCCGAGCCAAGGGCATGAGCGGCAAGCACACCACGAACAACGTCATTTACGGCTACCGCAAGGACCCGGACGACCCTGGACACTGGCTGATTGACGAGGAAGCGGCGGCGGTTGTGCGCCGGATTTTCCAGCTTGCGATTGAGGGAAACGGCCCTCACCAGATCGCCCGCATTTTGACAGCGGAAAAGGTAGAACGGCCCGCCTACTACCTGGGACAGCGAAACCAAGGGACTTGCCAGAGCCGGAACTATTCGGATGAACGCTATACCTGGCGGGGAACCACAATTTCTGATATGCTCACAAAACCGGAGTATATGGGGCACACTGTCAACTTCCGCACTTACAAAGAATCCTATAAAGATAAGCGGGCTAAAAAGGCGGCAAAAGAGGATTGGGTGATTTTCGAGAACACACATGATGCCATCGTAGACGAAAGAACATGGCAGCTGGCGCAGGAGCTGCGGAAGATCGTGCGCCGGACGGATACGCCAGGAGAGGCTAATCCGCTGACGGGCTTGATGTTCTGCGCTGACTGCGGCGCAAAGATGTATAACCACCGGGGGGCTGGCGGCTGGGCGCGGGACTGGCAGGGCAGACCCAACGGAAAACGCAGATCAAACCGAGATGAATACTATTGCTCGACCTATGACCATGCCAGAGACCGCTTTCAGACCGCTTGTTCGCAGCATTACATTCGGACTGCCGCTGTACGCGAGTTGGTCTTGGAGGCAATCCGTTCCGCCAGCACTTACGCCATCAAGAACGAGGCCGAGTTTATTCAGAAGGTTCGCAGCGCGTCAGAGGTCCGGCAGGCTGAAACCGTTAAGGCGCTGAAACAACGTGTGCGGCGGGAGCAGAAGCGGGCGGCAGAGTTGGATGGTATCATCAAGAAACTTTACGAATCCTATGCGATTGGCAAAATCAGCGAAAAGCGGTTTGATGTGCTGTCTGCCGAATACGAGCAGGAACAGGAAACGCTGGAAGCGTCCATCCAGAAAGCACAGGCGGACTTGGAGAGTTTTGAAGCGGATACGGCAAAGGTCGATCAGTTTATGGCCCTTGCCAGGAAGTACACCGATTTTTCCGAGTTGACCACGCCGATGATTAACGAGTTTGTGGACAAGATCGTTGTCCATGAAGCGGACAGGTCTACCGGCGAACGGACGCAGGAAGTCGATATTTACTTGAAGTTTATCGGTAAATTTGATGTGCCTATCCCGGAACCGACTGCGGAAGAATTGGAGGAACAGGAGCAGCTTCGGAAGAAGCGGGCAAAGAAAGCCGAGTACAACAGGCGGTACATGGCGAAACGGCGGCAGAAGGCTTTGGAGGCCCAGCAGAATACGGAAAGCACCTGAGATATGGGCGGCTTGCTTCGGTAAGCCGCCCTTTTTGCACACTAAATTTTAATCTATGTGAAATCAGCGAATAGAACGGCATCAGTATGGCGCTTTTTCGCGGAAACACACAATGCTGGGCGGCGAACGCAATACGTTTTTCCCTGCTGGTATTCATCATTTCGCATGACTTCACGCTAAACGCTGAAATTCGATGTGCGCTCCTGTGACCTGGGCATGGTGAACAGTCTGCCCGGTTTGCTGGGAGCGTTTTCAAATTCTACGCCGGAGGGCGAACAAAATTGTGAGAAGGAGTACAATTTTTATGAATATCAGGAACGAAATCAAAGCCTATATTGTCCGAGAGGGATTTACCATGAGCGAACTTGTGGAGAAGCTGGCGGAGCAGTACGGATGGAGTCCCAGCGTCCCCAATCTCTCCGACAAGCTGCGCCGTGAATCCCTGCGATATAAAGAGGCGGTGGAATTGGCTGACGCTCTCGGCTATGACCTCGTATGGCAGAAGCGGAGATAAGGGGGAGTATGGCAAAAGAAAAGAGCCGCGGTATCTATTTCAAAGTTACAGACGAGGAACGGGGCCTAATCGAACAGAGAATGGCGCTGATGGGCGTTCACAACATGAGTGCCTATATTCGGAAGATGTGCATTGACGGCTACATTGTCCAACTGCAAATCAAGGAACTGGACGAGTGTGCCAAGCTCCTGCGGTATACCTCCAACAATGTGAATCAGATTGCCCGCCGGGTCAATTCCGGCGGCGGGGTCTATGCTGATGAGGTA
>CAJTOR010000067.1 GCA_910577675.1 uncultured Lachnospiraceae bacterium | reverse complement strand
GCAGGTCTTGTATTAGTGTTATGGCTATATACAACTTCATGAATGTTACTGCAGTTCATATGATGTAAAAGCGTACATGCCGTACTGTATGCTTTGTCTATATGACCGTCACCACCCCCAACTAATATAACTGCTCCTTTCTTAGATTTTGCAATAGGTTCTTCATTCCTGAAAAATCTAGCGCAAAAATATGTTTGAAGTCTGCTCCCAACATCTAATAATTTTCCAGTCAACTCCGAAAAATAGAGCGGTGAAGCAATTAAAATGTTATCGCATTCCTGTATGTATTTATATATTTCCTGCATTTCATCATTTATTGAGCAGCCATTATTTTTCCAGCAGTTCCGACAATCAAGGCAAGCCGAAATATTACATCTATATGCATCAACAATTTTATATTCATCTATCTTTTTTTCGGTAAATTTCTTAATAAGACTGCTTGTATCACCATTTATTCTTGGAGAACCATTCAATATCAAAGTTTTCATAACAACCCCATTTCGTTTCTTGTAATAATCAGTTACGTGAATACCACAATGAATGTATATGCCCATGCCACAAGGGAAGCAAAACGGACTTCCGCAAGGCTCTTGGATAAGGTGGCGGGCAACGATTAGATACATTCAGAAAAACTTTCCCTTGTAAACTGCCCATAAGGGCAAAAACAAGGGAAAATACATAGCAATTCACTGTATGAAGCTTGGAAAGCCTTGAAAAATAGGGAAAATTCTATAAAATCATCTGCAATTCCCGATTTGTTGGTTTATATTAAATAAAATCCTCAAGATTGCGTTGAAAAATATGCTCCACATCATAGGAGGAATATTTGTTCCAATCTTCTCCCAGCAACTCATATAGATTGATCAATCCAAGCAATGCTTCTGGACTTTCCGCATAGAATTGTTTATCATCTTTTACTGCAACCCATTGTGTCCAATCAGAATCCTCATAGCATTCAAACAATACGATATATTGTTTTATCTGTTCTATAATATATAAGGCAGGACCTGATGTATTTCCAGCAGTTCCCAATCCCATACCCATAACAGTACCTCCTCTACAAAAAAAGAGCATCAAAATTGAAAGTCCATATACAGTGACCGCCTTGATGCGCTTTGTTCAACAAAAAAATCGAAATTGATGCAAACGAAATGGCAGTTATCAAAGATTTCAAGGCGGCTTTTTCGTTTGCACCGTCTTCGATTTTTTCCTTAATGATTTATCGGTTTATGTTAAAGGAAATTATACCATACCCAATACCGAAAAGCAATACGTACTTTGCCCCGTTTCCCGCCGCGCTGAAAAGTTTTACATCAGTAACTCAAAAAAGCACTTGACAAAACGCTTCATGATATACCATGCAGTAATCAGCTCCGTATCCGGCGTAATAAAGTCCTCGCACATACTGTACGGATAACCGCCCATTTCCTCAGCGTCCGGATTCGTCATCAAGGTGTAGGTAACATGTGGAATACCAAGCCGCCCGCAGATGCGTCCAGCCAATACCTCATTATACGGGTTCTGGCATCGTTTCATTTCCTCCTTCCAAAACCAATTTTCTGGCTCTTGTACATTTTATTCCCGCTCTTATTTCCACATCCACCACTGCGGACAACAATTACACTTCCATTATAACAGATAAACCTCATCCATTCAATCATTTGTTACCGCCCTGACACATCCCTCAACTATCCAACCTAAATTGGAAGACTTGAAGCTACACACAGCGTCCCCCACCCCTCGTATGTCAAGCTAATGTTGAGTAATTTTTTGTCCTGAAATTACTCAACATCGCATAAATTCACAGGGATAATGGTATACCAGTGTCAAGCCAACCAAACTTATGTTAAGTTAATGCCGATTTCCCCAAACTTCCACTCAATCTCTACCCGCTTCTCCCGATAAACTGTCACTCTCTCAATAAAAACGTCCACCACTTCCTGGGTCAACTGCTTCATCCCCATAAACCGTATAATCTGCTTCATATCCATCTTCGGAGATTGGTATTCTTCCTCGATTCGGTCATATTCTTCCCCAATCTCCTTCATTTTACATGACAGTTCCCGTATTTGTAATTCTTTCTTGTCCGATTCTTTTTGATACTCAGCCACCCCAAGCTCCCCTAACGCATAGCACTCATAAAGGGCAGCTTTTTCTTTTTGCAGCTTACAGCACTCCTCTTTGCATACCCTTTTTTCCTCTCCCAATCTACGCAATTCCTCCTTTTGAAACTTTTCCAGGCTTTCCCTCTGCCTTATGAGTTCCCCTTGGCGCATCAATTCCCGGTACATCTCATTCAGCACAATTTCTTCCAAAACAGTCGCATTAAAGTAAGTGCAACATTCTGGTATCTGCAGTAGGGAATGTTTCCGGCACCAGAAATGCCTGGGTATTTTCCCGTTTCTCTGTGGTTTATAGCTTATTGCGTACCCGCATCCTCCGCAATAGATTTTCCCAACCAATGGATGCTTTTCACGCTTTCTTTTCGTTGACTGCCCCGGACGGAATATAGATACGCGTTCAAATACCTCCGGTGTGATCAATGCCTCATGGTGGTTCGGGTGAACTTTCCAATCTTCCCGCGGCATCAAAACCCCCGTCTTACTCCCCACGAACTTGCGCACAGTTTTTCCATAGGCCATCTCTCCAAGATAAAAACGGTTATTGAGGATATTCCTCACCATCTCATGATTCCAGGAACAGTGTTCTTTTGCTGCTTTTCGCTGCGGATGACGCATCTGACTGGAGGTCGGAACCTGTTCCTCATGGAGCTTCTTTGCAATCTGCGTACTGCTCATCCCTTCCTCTGCCATGGCAAAAATACGCCGGACAATCTCTGCCTCGCTTTCCTTTACAACCACCATATGTTTCTTTGTTTTGCTCTTTTCATACCCAAATGGAACCTGCCCGAAAACATACTCCCCATTTTCACATTTGCTCTCGAAGGCAGATTTGACTTTTCCGGATATATCCTTACTGTACAAATCATAAAGCAAGGTTCGAAATGCCGTGTCGATCTCAATCGTGCTGCCCCCATGCTCCCTGCTGTCGTAATGATCATTCACCGCGATAAAACGAACCCCCATAAACGGGAAAATCTGATTCAGGTAAGTTCCCAATTCAATATAATCTCTGGAAAAACGTGACAGATCCTTTACAAGAATACAGCTAATCTTTCCCTGTTTTACTTCCTTTAATAGTTCCTGCATCCCCGGTCGCTCCATGTTGGTGCCTGAAAAACCATCGTCACAGAACTCTACTGTTTCCTGCCCTGCCAGTTCCGCTTCCTTACTTATGTATTCCTTAAGCATTCTCCTCTGGCTTGAAATGCTGTTGCTTTCATCCCGTTGGTTCCTGTTCTCCACATTGGTAGCACCGTCTTCAATGGACAATCTCAGGTATATGGCATTTTTCTGCTTTCCCCTCATTCTTCCACCATCTTTTCCATCCGGATATCTGCATAGGTAAACAACACTTCTACTCGTTTAGCAGGATAAACATAAATTTTTTCAATCAGTGTTTCGATCAATTCTTTCGTAAGCACCGTTCCTTTTTTTAATTTGTTCAGGGCACGGATTGCCCTCAGGTATACTTCCCCGTTTCGTACAATGTCTTTTTCTCTCTGCAATAGCTGCTGCTCCTGCTTATCCAATTCCTGCTTTTTACCTTCTTTTTGCATTTTGTAAGCAACATAATCCTTTTGTGAAAGGTTTCCCATACGGTATTCCTCATATTTACTGCTTTCCTCGCTATCCAATCTTTCTTTCATCCTCCTGACCGATAAAAGCTTTTGTTGCAGCTTCTTCTTATTCTGTTGGATGAACAGCTTCCCTTTTTCCAGATATATTTTTTGCCTTTTCAATGATGCTGCCAGTTCTGTTTTAAAAAGCACAGAAAGAATATCAGCTAGTTCTCTCTTTGAAATGCGGTTGGAAGAAGGACAGCATTCTACCCTGCTTGCACCCCCGTTGAGGCAAAAATATCCATCCATTCTTTTTTTACTTCCATCCATATACTTCTTTACATAACTATTTCTTGTCATCTTCCGCCCACATACGCCGCAAAACAAAACCTTGTCAAAAATATTCTCCTCAATTGGAACCCCAAAGGTAGGATGTGAATGGCTTTCTACACGTTCCTGCAGCCTCTGCCGCACCTGCACCACCTGCTTATAAGTTTCCTCATCCACCAATGCTTCATGGGTATGTTCCTTTACGACCCATTCGTTCTCCCCTTTACGAATTCGGTTCTTTTCATCTTTTGCCGTAATACTGGTCTTTCCCTGCACCAAGGTTCCCCTATAAGTTTCACTCTTTAAAATACGTTCTACGGCACTTTTTTCCCATCCTTTATAAACCACATCAGGCGGACAGTAGACCTCCCCATTTTTTTTATAAACGGCCGGTGGATTCAGCCTTCTATGGTTCAGTTCATTCACCACTGCGGCATAACTTTCTGTTTCAATGAATTTATGGTAAATATGGCGGACAATCCCCGCCGTATTTTCATCTGGAATAAGGTGGCGCATTTTCCCTTCCCATACGGACACATAACCATAAGGCGGCGGTCCCCCCACATAAGAGCCTTCCTGCCTGCGCTGTGCCAAGGACGTGCGTGCTTTTATTGAGATATCCTTCGCGTACATATCATTCACAAGGTTCTTGATTTCGGATGCCATCTGCTTTGTATCATTCCCGTCCGCCCCGGTGTCATACCCATCCACTACCGCCACAAAACGAACACCCAAAAACGGAAATATTTTCTCAATGTAATTCCCGGCTTCCAGGTAGTTCCGCCCGAAGCGCGACAGGTCTTTGACAATCACACAGTTAATCTCCCCCAGCCTCACATCCTGCATCAGACGCATAAATGCGTCCCGGTTAAAATTGCTCCCTGTTTTCCCAAGGTCAGTATAGCATTCGATTACTTCTATTTTATCTGGATGGTTCTGGTTCCAATCCGCCACAAATTTCTTTGCAATCTCCACCTGGGTTTCCACCGACTCATTCTTTTTTTCATCCTGATCGGATGAGAGCCGTGCATAAATACCTGCCTTGTAGCATCTGACCTTTTCCAGTCGTTGGTGGCCAGATGATATCTGCAACTCTGTTTTCCCATGGATTCGTTTCGATGTTCTTCCCATATTTATGCACCCCTTCCTTCCTCATTTTCCTGCCTGCCGCTTTCGGTATAGTCCTGCATAATCTGGTATTCATCCTGAAAATAAAAGTCAATCCTAATTCTTTTCTTCTCATATACATGGATGCGTTTCACCAAGCTGACTAGAGTATGTCGGTCTACCTTCCCAAGTTTCAGCGTATCCCTAAACTCTGTAAGCCTCCCCGCACAGCTTACCCCGGACTGAAACATCTTTCGGATCAGTTCCTCCTGCATTTCCTGTGCCTGCCCTAACCGCTCTGCTTTGCGCCAAAATTCCCCGTAAAGACGTTCAAACTCCTCTTTGGTGACAATTCCCTGCTGCAAATCCTCGTGCAGGCTTTTGCAAAGTTTCAGGTATTTATCCCGTTCACCCCTCAGCCGCGTCATTTCCCTCTGACATCCGATTACAGCCTCCAGGTTCGCCTCCTGCCCCCTTGCTTTCTGAAAAAGTTTTTCCTGCTGTAAAAGGGCGTTGACATAACTACACACTGCTGTTTCTACAAGCTCTGCCAGCCTGCTTTCTTCTATGCTGTGGCGACTACATCCTTCCCCCCTGTTTTTTGTGGAACAGATATAGTATATTTTGCAGGAATCCCTGTAACGGCTTGTGCGGCGCACCATCTGTTCCCCACAGTCACCGCAGAACAAAAGCCCCATAAACGGACTAACTTCACCTTTTTCCGGGCTGATACGTCCGTCTGCCCGAAGCAAGTTCTGTACGATTTCAAAATCACTGGTCGAAATAATTGGCTCGTGGGTATTCTCTACCCGAATCCATTCCTCTTTTGGTTTTTCCACATTCTTCTTTATTTTATAATTGATCTTCTCGGTTTTTCCCTGCAGAAGATGCCCAACATAAACTTCATTCGTCAGTATCCGCTTCACGGCGGAGCTGCTCCATTTTGCCTCACCTCCCCCGGAAAATCCCCCACGGTAATTCAGCCCAAGAGATTTCTTATACTCCCTTGGTGAGAGGACGTGCAGGGCATTCAGTTTTTCTGCTATAGCTGCCATCGCCATCCCGGAAATCTTCCACTCAAAAATCCTGCGGACAATTTCAGCCGCATAGTCATCAATAGTCAGCCTGTTTTTATCCTCCGCACTCTTGCGATATCCGTACACGGCAAATGCAGCAAGATACTCCCCTGCCTTACGCTTGACTGCCAACTGACTTTTTACTTTCATCGAGATATCCCTGCAATAAGAATCATTGATAAAGTTTTTTACCGGAAGGACAATCCCACTCTCTCCTACATCTGCACACAGGCTGTCAAAATGGTCGGTAAGCGCAATAAAGCGCACGCCAAGAGCCGGGAAGATTCTCTGGATATACCTCCCGGACTCAATATAGTCACGTCCAAAACGGGACAGGTCTTTTACAATAATGCAGTTTACTCTGCCCGCTTCTACGTCATCCATCATTCTTTTAAATTCTGGCCGTTCGAAATTGCTGCCTGAAAATCCATCGTCCACATAGATATCGTATAACTCGATATCCGGCTGTCTTTGGATATAGGCTCTGATTAACTCCCTCTGGCTTGTGATGCTGTTGCTCTCGGACTTTACGCCCGTTATGCCCGCAGTATTACCCCTCTTAGCGACATTTTCTCCTTTCGTGATACTGCTACCTTTGGTCGCATTATCATCCCTTGAAAGGCGGAGATACATCGCTGCCAGAAAGTGTTTCTGATTTTTAAGATTTTCTTTCATGTTATCACTCCTGTTTTCGTTATTCCGTTATGGTCAACCGAAAATCAGGAGTTCCATTGATTCGTCCGATTTTAGATTAACATAACTTTCTGATTCTTTCAAGAGGAAATTTCATTTTTTCTGTCATTTCGTTTTCACCTGTTTCAACTTTGCCCTAAGGAAACGTTGATGGAATTACCGTTTCTTTAGAAGTGCCTGCGGATACGCATGGATTTGCAAGGGAATATTCCTGGCACAAATCCGACGCGAGAAACACTTTCATCCGCGTTTTCCTAAATATGCACTTCAGCTAACCGTTTCAGATATTCCTCCATCTTATCGTCGATCGTAGCCCCCTCTTTCTGGAACTTTACTTTCACAACATAATCGCCGATCCGATGCACATATAGATTTTTTGTCTGCTTCGCAAAAGAGGCCAGTTTCTTTTCTATCGGCTGCCTTGTATCAATTTCAATATCCCGAAGATCGGTCAGCGTATCAATGTCCACTGTCCTGATGTCCACGGATGCCATGGCATCCAATTCTTCCCTTGTCAAACCAAGCATTTTCTTTCCCCTTTTCTGTACAATCTGTCTTATTCTATTCGCTGAACGGATTGTCCTATGACACCCTGCTTTTTTTAATGTCCCCATCCTATTTTGGGGGCAGATTTTCACCGCCCCGATACATCTTCAATCTTCCAAGCTCCCAAAATAATCCTTATCTTTATGCTCCCGGATAAATGCTCCCACATCCTCCATCCGCTCTGTCACTGGCATATCCGGCAACGCGGACAAAATCTCCTTCCGGTAACGCAATGCTGCCCGGCTGTCTAGGATAGAAAACACACAGGTATCCGTTTCCCGCCGTATTCCCCGCCCGACCCACTGCCGTAGCTTTACCAACATACTTGGCACAATCGTTTCCGACAGATAACGGTAAAAATCATCATGCAGGGATTTCTCATACTCTAAAACTGGATCAGGAGCCGGAAACGGAAGTTTTACAATAATGACAGAAGAAAGAATATCCCCTGCCAGATCGATCCCTTCCCCGGCACTGTCACTCGCAAACAGAACACCATTCCCACTTGCCCGGAACGCCTTGATTACCTCCAATCTTCCTTTCCCCATCCGAAAAAGCGGATAGTCTGTAATCCGGTCAAGAAGTTTCTGGTAAACCATCCCCATCATCCGATAGGAAGTAAACAAGATTAAGGTATGCCCATATGTCTGCTGAACCAGTGCCTCCACTTTCCCGCAGACGGCATTCAAGTAATCCAGACTTCTCACTTCCGGAAATGGCATATCCTCCGGCAAATACAATAACGCATGGTTTTGGTAGTCAAATGGAGATGCTTTGCTTGTTGTCCGAATTCGATCCCCCTTTAAAAAATCAATCCCTGTCCGGTGTATAAAATGGGAAAAATCACCTCCTACGGACAAGGTTGCGGATGTCAGTATGTAGGGGATTTCCTTACCCCATAAATCCTCATAAAGGATAAAGTCCAACTGTTTTGGCAAAGCGCAAAGCTGGCATTCCATCCCACCAACATATTCCAGCCAATAAATAAACTGCTCTGTATGGAGCAGTCCATCTAGCTTGTCCAATATTTTTCCCATCCTTGAAAAAAGCCGCCAAAATACAGAACCCTGTGCCTTTTCCAACCTGCCGGAGCATTGCCGCAGCACAACCCCCTGCTGGCTCGCCGCATAAAAAAATGCAGATAGCCCCTGTAGGGTTTCTATCAACCTTTCCAATCGTCCTGCACGCTCCCCGGTTAATACAATCCCTTTACCGGATGAAGGATGCCTTATCCCTTCCGTACTGCCATTTAAGGCTTCAAAAAATAAGGCATTCCACTGTAACATTTCTTCACACTGCAATAGAACCCGCTTTTTCCCCAAACACCTGCCCACGGCACGGCGGATGCTTACCGCCAGCCGCTCCAACTCCATATTGGTAAAACTTACCCCGTACATCTGCCGTGCAGCATCAAGAAGTTTATGCGCCTCATCAAAAACCAATACCCCATATTCAGGGAGTAAACGGTTTCGTCCACCTTTCTGGCTAAGAATATCTGCCAATACCATGTTATGGTTCACAATCTGGAAATCAATTTTTTTCCATCCAGATTCCTTCTGTAAAGCGCGATAACGGCATATATCAGCAACCGGACAGTTTGATTGGCATTGTTCCACCTGGATGCAGCCTTTCACATAGTCCGTCAGTGGCAGCCCGTCCAAATCGGCAGGGCAGACTCCGGCAAAAATGGCGGTCAAAAGTTCTATCAAATCCTGATCTTCCGCACAGTTATTATGTTGAAGTGACGCAAGATAAGTCCTTACCCGCAGAACGCAGGCATAATGCTTTTTCCCTTTCCGGATCGCAAAGGTAAGTGGGATCTCAATAATCCGGTGTTGTAGCAGGATATTTGAAAGCTGTGGGATGTACTCCTCTGTCAATGCCTTTTGCAGGGCAACCGTAGAAGTGGAAATCACAACGGGTTGTCTGTCTGCATAAAAAAGACGGTATACGATTGCTGCCACAAGGTATGCCAAGGTCTTTCCCGTTCCAACCTCCGCCTCACATAGCGCAATCTTTTTTTCTTCCATCGCCCCCAGCATGGCAAGGGAAAGAAGAAGCTGGTTTTCCCGTAGGACAAACCCATGCAGTGGCAGGATATCACAAAAAATATGGGTCAGAAAATTGTAAGCACTGACATCTATCCCATTTGTCTGTGGCTTTCCCACCCTCTGCATTTTCTCCATTGCCCTCCGGTAACCGCCCTCAGTTAATGGTGTTGCCCTCGAAAAAAGTTTTCTCGCTTTTCGCGTAGCCAGGTCAACCATACGGTAATCGTATTTTTTCCCCGTGAAATGTTCTAACAATACAAAGCCCTGTAAGGTCAGCACCACTTTTTCATCCGGTAAAAATAGCCCCGCTTCAAAAATCCTATGATTTATCTCTGCCATACAGTAATCAAACTTATCCAAAATTTTAGCCCCCTTTGTTTGCCTATCGGAGTGATACAAAAATACGGCAGAAAGCAAAACCTACGTTCTGCCGCATGGCTTCTATCGCTCCGATAGAAAAATAGGCTGTAATAAATTTCAGTTCTGTTATATAAAAGCCATCCAACAGGATACCTATAATCATTTTTGTATTTCCACTAATTTCCCGATGGAAAACTTTTACATAACTTTCCGAAACACCAGCCTTTTGTGAAAAAATAAGTGATAATCTTATTCTTTCGCAGTTATTACTCTATTTGAAGGTGTAACAGACGTTCCGTTGGTTCTCAAACAGGATTGCTCCTGTTTTTCGGACACCATAAAAGCCGCCCCCTGTTCTTTCTCAAACAGAGGTGATGCATTCTCCCTTTTTGGGGCTGCCTTTTTCAGGCAGAAGTATCATGATCTTGGACAGGGTTCATCGCAATCTGCCCCACCACAGGGCGTTACTGCCGCAAACGTTATCGCTCGGTGTATGAAACAGGGGATTCTGTCCTGGAAAGAGCAATCCTGCAATCGCTGAAATTACTTTTTGCCCGATTGATATTGTTCTCCAGTACAGAAAGCTCACTGCATACCGTCTTGGCGCGCTCCGGCACGTCGCTTCCGGTTTCCCGGTCTGTCACAAATGTATCTGTCACACCAATATGAAGTTGTCAATGTGCGGGTGAAGGAACTGTTCGAAAAAAAGCCCTTCACTTAATGTCGAAAAAACAAGGGGGTGACGAGTCATTCTAAAAAAATTTTTTTAATCGACTTGAATTTTAAAGCGAAGCAGTTCTTTTTTGTACAATGACTTTCATTTCCTTTACCTTTCTTTCAATCTATTACAAATGTAATGAAAACCGAAAAATTTCAAAAAAAGGTTGACTTTATAACAGCCTGCATATATAATTGTAGCAAGCTACAAATTAGGAGGTGATGAGGGTAGCAGATAAAAGCCGAGCCGATTATTTCAGGGAGCGCAGAAAGCAAAAAGAAACAAAAGCCTTTTACGTGGAAGTTGACAAAAAGAAGTTGGAAAACTTAGAAGGAAAACTTTCGAAAGAAAGAAAAACAAAAAAAGAATGGCTCAATGAAAAAATCGACGAAGAATTAAAGGAATGATAAAGGGCAGCTGCTAAGACGACCAATCCACACAGCTACCCCTATCCTGACACGACTCTCGGCATATAGCCAAAAGACGGTACGCAAATATTATAGCACTGTGTACCTCTGTTTGGCAACCCCAAAATGATAACAAGAGGTATTTTTTTATGCACAAAAACCATTTCACTGCTTTTTGTTTTACTACCTCGCCTGTAACCTTAGTTTGGCAAATGATCAGCCATACGACAAAAGGAGGCATTCAATATGGAGCAGAATGAATTATTAACGCAGAATCTTGAGGATATCAACCGCGCAATTGAAATCTCTTACGCTACGTTATCCACCATCAGCAGACAGCGGGACGATGAAACGATTTCATGGACGGTTGCTGGTGTTATGGAGCAGCTCGAAAAGATTAAGGAATATTCTTCCAATATTTATAAGATTCTTACCGAATCAGAAGATGATGACCAATAAAACAAAAAATCTCTGGATGGGTGTAAGATTTTTATCCCATCCAGACCGCTATTGATATTAGGAGGCACAAAAATGGCAAGGCCAAAAAAGCAGGGGCTTGATTCCTTCCCACTGGATGTAAACCTATTTTCGGGAAAAGAAATCCGAACCATCCAGGAATCTTACGGGGCAGACGGAATTTCCCTTTATTTATATCTTCTCTGCAAAATCTACAAAAATGGGTACTATCTGCAAATGGATACAGATCTCTTTCGCAACATATTTTTGGATTTAGGGATGGACCAGGAACAGGTTATGCAAGTATTGGGATTTTTCCTTGAAAAATCCCTGTTTGATCTGGAATTATTTCAATCATACAACATTTTAACTTCCCGTTCGATCCAGCTACAGTTCCAAAAAGCCGTGAAAGATCGTGCCAAAAAGAATACAATTTTAATCGAATGTTTTTGGCTCTTAGACGAAAGTGAAACAGAATCTTTTCTGAAAGTATGTTGTACTCCCCCGCATTATTCCGAGAATAATTCTGGGTTATTCCCTGGAAAAAACTCTTTTATTCCACGAGAAACTTCGAGTTATTCAGGGAATAATCTCCCTTATTCCGCGAAAAAAGCAGGTTATTCTTGGAACCATTCCGGTTTTTCGGATAAAAACCCAGAGAATTCAAAGAATAAAAACTTAAATAATATATCTAATACTCTCTCTAAGCGCGCTATAACGCGCGAAGAAAAACAGGAACTCGTCTTGGAGTTTGGTGAACAAATGACCGAAGAATACATCCGTCGGACATCAGCATACCATTGCTGCAATCTGGAAACGATCCGAAAATGGATCGCAGAAGACCAGAAAAAACATCGCCATAACAAAAATATGTTTACTTCATTTCCGCAACGCAATTATAGTAATGTAGAAATGAATCTTATTGAACAGCAGTTATTGAAAACCTTTAAATAAAATCCCCAGAAAATACCAAAATTCAAAATCTTATAAGAAAAGGTCGGTAACAGTAGTGATATGATCCCCCTTAAATAGACAAGGCAAATAACCAAAATCTATTTAAGGGGGATTTTTATGTCAAAGCCTAAATATTCATCAGAGTTTAAAATTATGGTTGCTGAAGCTTATTTAAATGGAGAAGGCGGACTCCAATATACTGCCAATAAATATGGTGTAGGTGTCACGTCTGTACAGCTTTGGGTTCGATGCTATCAGCACCATGGAAAAAGTGGATTCGCGAAAAAGCTGGGCAATGCCTCATACTCTTCTGATTTTAAACAGGAGTGTGTGGAAGCGGTGGTCATAGAGGGATTTTCGATCAATGAAGTTATAGCGAAGTATGGTATTCCAAGCCGCAGTGTTTTGCAAAGATGGATTCA
>CAJTOR010000066.1 GCA_910577675.1 uncultured Lachnospiraceae bacterium | reverse complement strand
TTGCCTTCGGCTATATCCTTCCCACTACCGGGCGGATTCCGGACTTGCACCGGTTGGAAACGTGCGCCGCCGGGCGCACAAATAAAAAAGCAATGAAAAATAATTTTCCATTGCTTTTTAACGTCCCCGAGACGACTTGAACGTCCGACCTACCGCTTAGGAGGCGGTCGCTCTATCCAACTGAGCTACGAGGACTTATATCAGTTAACATACCTATTATAAAGAAAAATTGCGATAAAGTCAAGGGTTAATTTTGTCCTTTTATATCAAAAATAAGAAAAGATTCCATATTTTCAGTATATAGGTAATTATCAATCATTCCCACGCTGTAGTGAAAGGTATCATCCACATGTATTTCCTCGAGTATGTTGCAATTAATCAAGTCAAGAGGAAGTAATATGGTGCCGGCAAGTTCGGAGTAATCAACCAGTGGAAGGTATATGGATTCCCCGTCTGTCAGTGGGTAACCAGCGGAGATCATGGTGTCGTCGGAATAAGTGATTGTTTTTTTTGTCGGAATCTGGCAGTTAAAATAGGATAGTTTACCGTCCTGACTGTTTGTAAAAACATATCCATTCCAACCAATTAAGAAGTCCGGTTCCACTAGGTGGTCAGAAAGAATAGCATTATGACCAGTAGTCAGATTGACACAGATTAACTGGTTTGTGCCATCTGATTTTGTGACAATATAGGAAAGATAGTTTCCGTCCGTTGTCATGTAATGAATGGTTTCTCCGGAATTACCCTCATAATAAATGGTTGTAATTTCACTATTTATATCTTTGCGCTGGATTACAGTACTTGTGTTATCCGGGGAGTAATTTTTAGTGTCGGTATAATAAATATAATTGCCTGCAAGTAAGAAACAATCCTGAAAGTGTTTTTTAGGATTTTGGGACTGGATATAACATAATACTGTTGCGGTTTCTTCCCCCGGAATTATTTTTATTAACAGGGAGGGGACGGCTTCATCGTTATTCAGATAATCGTAATGTGCAAAAATCACCTGTTCTGATTGAAATGCTCCACAAAAGTACCAGAGATCAGGGTCGGATAAATCTAACCCGTCAACATTAATGTTTTGTGACAGGCAAAAGGAATAGCAGTGGCCAGTTTCACTTACAACAGATACTGAATCATTATAATGAAATTGTACACTGTAATTTTCCGTTACCACCAGTGGGAAAGAATTGGCGTAATTAAGATACATACATGCCATGTTTGGCTCTGATATAAACACAGGTTCCAATGTTGGTGTTGGAGTGGAGATAGTGAGTTCTGGTGTAATGTCCGGTTGTGTTGGTAACGGAGTTATTTCTTCTGTTGGAGTGGCAGGATTGTTAGGTTCTAAAGAAAGAACAGGTGTTGTTGTGGAAGGTTCCGATGTAATTTCAGGGGATTCCACTTGCGGTTTGCCACATGAGAACAGTAGACCAACCAAAAAACAGGAGGATATTATAATGTATTTATGTTTAATCATAATTAATTCACAACTTTCTTTTAAACTATAGGATTGCAATAATTGCTGTTCATTATACTAGCACAAAAAAGTATATAAGACAAGGGGTGGCAGATTTTTTGTCAAAAGTGCTGATATTCGACAAAAAGCATTTTCTTTTTTTATATATTATGGTATAATATCGTTAGATATTATACCAGCGCTGATTTGCGTCCGACCAGAGGGAGGACAATTTCTCTGGCAAATCATGCGCATCCCCCGGAGGGAATCATGTCGGAAGGACATGGTATAATATCCGTAGGATATTATATATCTGTAGGATATTATATATCTGTAGGATATTATACCAGCGCTGATTCGCTTTCGACCAAAGGGAGAAAAATTTCTACAGCGAATCATGTGCATCTCCCGGTGGGAATATGTACGAAGGCCAAGGTATAATTTCAGAGAATAATATAAAAACTGATTTGCCCCTGTGGATGGAGTGCTTTTACGGGAGGAAATTAAGTAAAGTAAGTTTTGGAGGAGGTAGTTCGTTTGAAGCGGAAAAATACAATAGGAGTATTTTACAATTTGTTTTTTATAATAGCTTTATATTTTGCCCTATTTGTTCTTTTACAACTTGGGAGTGAACTTTGGGCAGTTTTAGTAGCGGGGATTGTTATTATTACTTCCGGTTATTTGTTCTTTACATTTAAAGCACAACAGAGGCAGGAAGAAAAAGAAAAGGAACAAATAATAATTGAGAGGAAACTTGATGAGTTGCTTAATGCGCAGCGGGCTATTTATACAATAACAAAGCGTGGAATGGGGAAGGATGGAAAGTTACCGTTTGAATCCCAGGGAGATGCTGATGTTGTAAAATTGTTGGAAAAAATTGCATCGGGTCAGGGGCAGCAGATTTCAGAGGCGCGTAAGTATGCAGAAACACAAGTGAATGCTTTAAAAACAGTTGCCTGGTACAATAAAGAAAATACGAAGCAAATGATAATTAACCTAGATAAAAATATAAATACAATTTTAGCTTTATTGCAGGGAAGCCAGCCCTCTGTTTCGCCGGACGGTGTTGAAACGGAAACATTGAGTCGTCGGAATGAAGCGATGCCTGGAGAAGAGCTTGGAGAAAAAGGGATAGAAACCGAAGAAACTACAGGATTGTTTACAACAATGGAAAACGAATTGAAGGATGATTCATTTAAAGAAATAAATAGGGACGGGGAAACGAATGGAGGTTCATTGGATGAAGAAGATCTAACCCCGGAACAAACAGTGACGGATAAAGACCTGGATGTTGGCGAAGAGCTAATTTCGGAAGGGTTAATGCCGGAGGAAGCTTTGAAGAATAGTGAAGACTCAATTTCGAAACAGATAATGCCGGACAAACCACAGGAAGAAAATGAAGGTATGGTTTTGGAAGAAATAATACCGGAGGAATCACAGAAAGAAAATGAAGATATGATTCTGGAAGGAATAGTGTCGGAGGAATCAAGAGAAGAAAGTGATGATCTGACCTTGGAAGGTCGGATGCCGGAAAAATCTATGGATAATGTTCAAAAATTAACGGCGGAGGAATTGGTGGCAGCAGGACTTACATCCGTTTCCGGTAATCTAAATCAAAGTACAGATTCTTTACTTGATGGGGAAAGCAATGCGCAGAAAACCGCTTTGGATATGGGGGTAAATAATGAGAATATTTCTTTATCAGTTCCAATACCGGAGCCAGATGATATATCCAACCTGATTCAAATGTCTTCACCAATGCCGGAATTAAATAGTTCTGACAATATGGCTGATTTCGATGGGCAAGAGGAAAACTTGAGTTCAGATGATCTTGATGCATTGATTGCGTCATTGACAAAGTAATAATACATATTTAACAAACAATGGATTTGTTGCAAAATGGCATATTAAAACAATATATAGCATGGATATACAGGACATCTTTGCCGTAGATTATGAGATTTTAAAATATTGTAACAGTTCTTTTGTTTAATATATTAATTTGATCTAAAATAAATATTAAACATATTATAAGTCTACTTGGAATTTTAACTTATCAAAGAAGTCCCTCTTACTCACCGTTTCTAAATCGTAAAGATGAAAGTGGTGGGCAAGGGGGATTCCTTTGTGTCAGGTGGGAGATAAGCTCCATCTGACAAGAGAGTAGCATAGGAATATGAGGAAGTAGCGGGCGGATGCAGAATTTTCTTTGACTGTTTAATAAATAAAACACAGGCTAAATATTGTATTTATCATCATCCTGCTGCCCATATGATCTTAACCTGGCTTCATGTCTTTTTTTATAAGCCTGTTTTTTTCTGCGGTGAGGCAGTTCAATCCGGATTATATACCAGCCGAAAAAAAGAATAATAACCGTTGCAGCCACTCCCAATATAACCGGAAGTAATTGAAACTTTTTGTCTTTTTCTTCTGTTTTGTCGTTTTCCCCATCCTCGTTAGGTATCTGTGTAACAGGATTATACATTCCGTTTTCTTCCTTGAAAACAATATCCGGCGGTATCATGTAGCTTGGCCATAAAGCCTCAAATTCGGCGCGCGTAATTGGATAATCCGGGTTATAGTATATAATATCTGCAAACCCAATGTATTTGCCTGCAAATTGGTATGATATCTGTCCAATTACATTATCCCCATGGACAAATTCCTCGACCGGCTTGTAAGTAATTGATTTTACTGCATCAGAAAAATTTGCTGAGTTTGGCAATATCACATTACAGTTTTCCCCAATATGGATCAGGGGTTCCCCGGCGGAGGAAAAATCAGCCGTCTGGGTGAACAGGGAAGGAAAACTGAGCTCAAGGTTAAGTTCCGTATCTTCAATATTGTAGAGGGCATAATTTTCAAAAGCAAAGTTTAGTATATTTATTGTGTCTTCATAAGCATGAAGTGCCGTGTCCACATGGAGTACAACAGCAACAAGGAGCAGCCCGTCCTTTTCTGCGAAAGTGACGAGAGTGGTCAGGGCTTCGGTGGTACCACCGGTCTTTCCGGCAATCGCATATTGGTAATTCAGGGTTTTGCGGATAAAGCGGTGATGGTTTGCCAGGGGTCTTGCAACGTTTTTGTTGGTGGCTGGAATCGTGTAGGTGCGGGTTCCGGCAATTTTTCTAAATTCCGGGTAGCGGATTGCTTCCCTGCCAATCAGAGCCATATCATAGGCACATGTATAGTGTTCCGTCTCGTGCAGTCCGTTCGGGTTGATAAAATTGCTGTTTACACCGCCAAGTTCTTTGACCCGCGCATTCATCAGCGTGGAAAACTCCTCCATTGAACCCGAATTGTTGTTGACTTTGGCAGCAACATGTTCACCGATTGCATAGGAAACTTCGTTGGCGGATTCTAACAACATGCCATACATTGCATCCTTAAGTGTAACTTGTTCGCCTGAAACAAGACCAATGCGGCTGCCATATACATTGTGTTCCGCAGCGTCTGACATGGTAACAATCTCGTTAAGAGAACAGTTTTCAAGAGCCATCAGTGCGGTTAATACTTTGGTAATACTGGCAGGGTAATAGGAGGTGTAAATATCTTTTTCATAAAGAATAAGTCCGGTGGTAACTTCCATCACAATTGCGGAATCTGCAAATACGGATGGTCCGGAAGGCCAGAGGAAATCGGTTTCCTGTGTGTTTTCAGTCGATATGTCCTGTGCTTTAACAGGATGGGGAATGGCAAGTGTAGAGGAACAATAAGTGAAAAGCAGTAAAAAAATAATACCCCACAAAAATTTATGTGCTACTTTTTTCATATTCTATTCTAACCTCAATCTATGTTTTATGGTAATGTGGTATCCTTCTTCAGTGTCTATTTCATTATAGAGTATTTTTTTTGAGGACGCAACCGGAAACTTGTGAAAATTCTGTGCATTGAGAAATGAAATTCTTATTTACTGTATATTTTATACTCTATTGCTGTGATGTATTTGATCTGGGTGGGGAAGTGAAATCGAGGATATGGGCAGCCTTCGCTGCATATCTCTTTCCGCATCTGTGCACAAAAAAAGGGGACGATAAAATATCATCCCCCACGGTAAGGCTTAATTTTTCTTTGATTGACCATAATAAGCGTTTGCACCATGTTTTCTTAGATAATGCTTGTCCAAGAGTTCCTGCTGCATTGGCTTGATGGTATTGTTTGAGAGTGCTAGGTTGTGCCATGCCATAAAGGAAACTTCCTCGAGTACAACAGCGTTGTGTACGGCATTATGTGGGTCAGTTCCCCAGGTGAATGGCCCGTGGCTATGGACAAGTACGGCCGGGACATCATCTGGCTCAATACCGGCATTTGTAAAGCGCTCGATAATTACGGTTCCGGTTTCTTTTTCGTATTCGCCCCTGATTTCTTCCGGGGTCATTTTGCGCGTGCATGGAATCTCGCCGTAGAAATAATCGCCATGTGTTGTGCCGAGTGCCGGAACGCCCATGCCCTGCTGTGCCATTGTTGTTGCCCAGCGGGAGTGGGTATGGACAACACCGCCAATGTTTTTGAAGGCCTTGTAGAGTTCAATATGGGTTGGTGTGTCGGAGGAAGGGTTCAGGTCGCCTTCTACACGTTTGCCGTCAAGATCAACGACTACCATATCTTCCGGTTTCATCACATCGTATTCCACGCCGGACGGCTTGATAACAATCAGCCCCTTTTCGCGGTCGATTCCGGAAACATTGCCCCAGGTGAAAGTAATAAGACCATGCTTGGGCAGCAGCATATTTGCCTCATATACTTCCTTTTTTAATTGTTCTAACATAATACACATCCTTTCTTGTTTCTTTGCTATTAAACTGCCGCTTAATTTATAAGGCAGTAATGCACGGTATAATTTTTATTTGGAACCAGTCTTTCTTAGGTCAAATATGGAGGAACGTTGTTTTAGTTCGGGTGTAAGGATAATACAGTCCCGGCATGTGGGTGATGCTAGTTTTTTTAATATAAGTCTGGCTGCATGCTGTCCGATTTCACATGCGGGATACACCACCGAAGTCAAGTTACAGGAAATAACATCTGCGAGAGGAGAGTTGTCAAAACTCACAATTGAAATATCCTCCGGAACGCAGATTGAGTGTTGTTTAAAAAGACGGATCAGCGAAACTGCAATCTGATCATTGTAGCAGACCATGGCAGTAACTTTCGAAAAGCGGGAGAGCAGTACTTTGTCAAAGGTTCCGGAAAGCAGGTAGGGGACATCTTCAGTTGCATACCAGTACAAACACTGATCCGAAGGGGGGCAACCTGCATGTTTCATGGCATTTTGCATCCCCTTGTAACGTCTTACCCCCTGCATATCATCGGATTTAAATATCCCACCTATTTTTGTGTGGCCTTTTTGTATCAGGGCATGGGCGGCAAGTTCGCCGGCGCGGATATCATCCAGGACAACATAGGATTCACGGAAATTTCGGTAGTAACTGTTAAAGAAGACTATCGGTATTCCGCGGTTCAGGATATCGCGGTAAAGTAACTCATTCACATTTGGGAGTGCGGTTTTTGTACCTTCGACAATCAGTCCGTCTACACCACTGACAAGCATCCGCCGCAACGCGGTTTCCTCGTCAACCTGGCGGTTGTGTGTGATACATAGCAAAATGGTGTAGTGGTGTTCGCCCAATACAGTTTCAATCCCCCGGATAATGCCAGGGAAAATATAGTCGTCGGGGCAGCAGGCAATCACTCCGACACGCATTGTAACGCATTGTTCTTTTTGTATGGCACTTCGGTTTACGAAGGTTCCGCTCCCCTGTGCGCGTGTCAGGATTCCTTCCGATTCAAGCAGACTAACTGCCTGGCGGACGGTTTGGCGGCTATATCCAAATTTTAGTGCAAGATCATTTTCCGATGGAATTTTTTCTCCGACAGCAAAAGTACCATCTTCAATTTTCTCATGCAACCACTGGCTGATTTCTTGGTATTTTGCCAACTTATTTCCTCCTGTCACGTACAAGTTGTATTTGATTATACTACAAGTCCATAACTATGTAAATACAAGGTGAAATAAACTTATCCTTAAAATAACTATTTTTTATAAATTTCGGCTGGTGTTTTCTGGTCTTATATGTTAAAGTAGAAGTGGTTTTGAAATTCGGAAAAAACAGGAACCGGAGCAAATAGACAGAATGAAAACAATTATTGTAGATAGTGACGAATTATCGCGGGAAATTATGTTATTCTTTGTAAGCACAATCAGTATGTTGGATATTGTCGGCGCTTTTAACAACCCATATGATGCAATCGAATATGTGCAGAACCATTCCATCGACCTGGTTATACTGGATGTCCAGACTGCGGGTATGGATGGTATCGAGCTCGGGGGTAAGCTGCGGGAAATTGACCCGGAGCTTACTTTGATTTGCACTACGGCAGAAAAGATTTATGCTATGAGCGAGCTGCGCCTTAAAGTGGCGGCATATCTTATGAAACCGCTGAACCGCAATGAAGTCCTATATGCAATTGAATCGGCAAGGCTTTTGGCAAAACGTAACCAAAAGCATATTTACGCCCGAACTTTCGGTTATTTTGATCTTTTTGTGGACGGAAAGCCTATTATGTTTAAGAGCGCGAAAGCAAAGGAGCTTTTGGCATTTTTGATTGACCGGCAGGGCGGGACAGTAACAACGGATCAGATTATCAATGTTTTGTGGGAGGACAGACCAAATGATGAAGCGACGCAGAATCTGTGTAGCAAGATAGTGAAAACCCTGAAAAAGGAACTGGAAGAGTATAATATTGGAAATATCCTGATACAGAGAAGGGGTATCAGGAGTATTGATATGAGCCAAGTGGATTGTGACATGTATGAGTTAATGAAGGGAAATGTTGAGGCGAAGGAACAATTTTTCGGAGATTATATGTTAGAATACAGTTGGGCTGAAGGAAGAGCAGAATCACTAAAGATAAGATCCGAGAGGATTCCTGATAAGAAAAATTGAGTTTTGAAGGCAAAATTCCATTTTGATTCCATTTGCGTTCAGAAGCTTTATGTTATAGTATCATCGGAGCATAAATTACGATCAGGAAGAATAAGGAGGTATTATGGCAGCAAAAGAAAAATATTTCTATGAGCCGCGGCCGGAGCAATTTGACAACTATGGGGTCGCCTACACTACATATGGGATCTTCCTGAACCGAGATGGAGAGATGATCCCGGTACAGCACGATGTGACATTGCAGGCTGGAGAAGCTGAGCGCATCTGCTGTTTGTTGAACAAGCATGAGCTTGATCTGGAGCAAGCGAAGTACGTGATTGAGGATTGCGTTGTTGAGGAGTATCTTGTGTAGCTCTATGGTTGTGCGTAAGGCAGGGCGGATGGGGTAATAGCGCCCACTAAGTTTTCCATAAGGTTATATCTTCTTTCGCCGGTAGGGCGATATTCTTGCAGTATTCTAATATTCTTTCTGGCAGCTCCCGCGGATTGAGGTCTTCGGGGGCTGCTTTCTTTTTTTGCTTTTAAGGGAGGGGACAACCAGGAAATGTTTATTTTGGGTTTTGGGGGTGGCAAGGTAGGGGAGGGTATGATATAATGTCGGCAGACATTATACCTGCGCCGGTTCGTCGTCCGACCAAAGGGAGGACATTTTCCTTGGCGAACCATGTGCACGCCCCGGAGAGAAGCATGTCGAAATGATATGGCATAATGTCCGCTAGGAATTATACTGGTGCCAATTCGCTTTCGACTGGAAGGAGAAAAACTTCTACATCGAATTGTGCGCATCCCTGGAGGGAACATGGACGAAAGACATGGCATAACAGCAGCGGGATATTAAATATCTGTAGTTGTTATATTATGCTGATTCACTTTAGAACTGAGGAACCACATCAAAGATGTGGAGCAGAGTTTCAGTGGTGAATTATGTGCATCCTCTAAGGGGAGCGTGGGAGAAGGGGAGGATATTATGTCATCGGTGTTAGTAAAATCAACGAATGCAAATGGATGTGATTGGAGGTAAGAAGATGTCAGGAGAAAAATTACAGGAGTTTTTATGCCAGGAAACAGAAGTGCGCGATCTGGGAAATGAGTCCCTGTTGCATGAATGTCCTGCATTTGGGCAGGCAGTTGGCGCGGCGATTAACGACGGCCATCTTGTTCCATTTTCTATGGAGTTAAGTGAGCACTTAAAGGACATGGATTTGTACAAGGCTAGTCTTTTATCTAACTTTATTGGATTTGTATGTGAAAAGGAAGAGGATACATCAGCGGGCAAGGGGATTGTCCAGTTATTTGCGACCTCCTGTAAGTTAGTATATGAGATGTTTTGCAGTATGGGCACAGAGGATGGATGTGAGCTGCCGCCGGAGTTTCCCGAACTTTATCAAATTAACAGCGAGTGGTCAAAGGCATATTGCGGTTTTAATGTCCTGTGTATTTCAACAATGGCATTTCTTACAAGGGATGCATCGCTAAGGAAGTATCTTGAAACATTTGATTTGGCAGAGCAGATTGACTTTTTGACAGAAGAAACGCCTGAAAGTCCATATTTGCGTTCGATTTGTTATGTGGGCAGTATGCTTAAAACATGTAGCAACTTAAAGTTGTTGGTATTGCAGCCGGGAAGGCAGCAGGGATTTTATGCAGAAGCAAATGATCTGAATAATTGTTTCCAACTTCTGTTTTTGCTGGAGGAGCAGATTATTAAGACTTATGGTGGGAAATATGGTGTGGAAAAGTTCTGCGCTGCGGATTCCATGATAAAACTGGCGCATGGAGAATACCCGGATGATGTGTGGGGAAAATCATATGTTACATGTTTTATGGAATGTAATTATTCCACAGCGGATCATACAAGATTTAATAATGATGATTCCATGGCATTAATCTGGGGAGAGATGCCACCAGATGGGATTCCGATGGTGGATGGGTATGCGGTTATTGTTCTGTTTGAGGGGGGAATGACCAGGAGTTTTGATGCATCGTTCCTGATGGTGCCACATAATGCGCTAAACCCGTATGTTGATATTGAAAAAGAATTATCGGAAGAAGAGTACGCAATGTGGATGGAAAAAATTGGAAATGCAATGGCGAAATAATATATGTAACAGATAAGCTAGTTTTCAGTTATTTCATAGATAAGCTTGTCAATTTTTGACGCATAGTTTTGACCTGTCTTGATACGGAATAGTGGCAGACCGATTGCAGCATAAAGTCGATTTTTAAAGTGATCTGTCTGCTTTGCCTGTTCCGAGTCGTGGGAAGGGTCATCTAATTCAATTGCCGCTAAAATATGTAAGGAGGAGTCACATATCAAAAAATCAACATGCCGTGATTTGATATATCCGCGATATTTCATCCGCTCCCTAGCAGTGACACGGATAAAATCCTCCAGACGGACTTTGGGGCAGATTAGCAAGTCTGCAGCGTCGCATTTTTTCTTTAAGACACCGTAGAAGATATATTCGGTTTTTGTTAGCAGATTTTGTCGGCGGTAACATTCGGAAAGGTTTGTTAATCGGTTATTTTGTGGGCGGCTGGAGGTGTCTGGTCGTCCTTTTGCTGTTTTTTCAGAGATTATATTGGATATTTTGAAAAAGACGCAGTAAATGATGGATATTATTAATAGTGCGGCTATTATCCATATTAATATCTTTATAGGGTCTTCTGGCATTTTAGTTAACTCCTTTATGTAGTCTGATTATTTTTCAATGTGCTGTGTAGTATAACAGCGGATAAATTGTGAAAACGGGCAATCAGAGGGGACAGTAATAAGTGGTTTTGAATTGATAACACCCCTGGTGTGTACTTTCCAGGGGGTGTATTTTGGTTTTGTTCGGATTTATTTTCCTGTTGTTATTATAGCACAGGAAAGGGGGTTTTACAATATAAATTTTAGTGATATTTTTTATTTACTGTGCTGGCAGATGAAGAGTATGGAGGAAATTATTCTTGCCAGTATATCAAGGTTGCGAAAATAGTGAAAAAGAATATCTATGTGTATTCAGAGAGGGAAATAATGATGATTTCTGGATTTCTTTTCTAATTTTCGTTATGGCGAGTGTAGTAGCTTACTAGCTTTGAAAATGGTTAGACGATAAGGACTGTGACAATTAGCCTGTAGCAACAAGAACCCCTGGGGTGCCCTCCCCAGGGGTTTTGTGTGTTAGCTTTGCGCTGATCTCTTTTGCCTACTGGCATTATAGCATATACAGAAAAGGTTTGTAAAATGAATTTTAAAAAAATTTTTATTAGTTTTTTAGGCAAATTTCCTTTCTGTTATGGCGAGTGTAGTAGCATATTACCTCTGCAAATGATTAGACGGTAAAGATGGCGACAATTAGCCTAAAGAACAAAAACCCCCGGGGATGCCGCCCTGGGGGTTTTCTTGTGCTAGCTTTTTCTTAGTTTCTTTTGTCTAATGGCATTATAGCATATGCAGAAGAGGTTTGCAATATGAATTTATAAAATATTTGTATTAGTTTTTATGCGAATGGTTTTGAAAATCTGCTTTACTTGCCTATTCTTGGTATAGGCAAATGCAGCTATCCATGTTAATTGGTTGATCGGCTTTATGTTTTGCTGTAAATTCAGTAAAGTTAAGTTTTTTGCCTTCATTCTCTTGCTGTCCAGTTATTTCATCACATTCGAACCGGCTACGTCGTGCTTCCAGTTCTGCAATATTAAGAATAGTTTGTTTTTTCCCTGTATCAGAATAATGAAAATTAGCGAGTAATCTTTGATCTTCTCCATTATCAATTTTATAGCATAATTCATTTATATCAACATGGAGGTATTTTGGTATCAATCAAGCTTATGGTAACGAAGTTAGCTAGGCTTCTTCCCTTTGATTTATCTTCGCATAAGCTCAGGCAAAATTTCGCTACGAACTACTGCTTGGATCAGTATGAGAAGTATGGGCATATTGGCATCCAGAAGCTTGTGTACCTGATGGGGCATGAGGATGCGAGAACGGCTTCCCGCTACTTTCATTTTGCCTATGAAATGATAGCCGTAAAAGAAAATATTTCACATGTCGATTCTGTTTTTTCCGGGAAATCTAATTTTTTTGAAAGAGGTATATGAAAATACCTATGCAGATGAAAAAAAAGCACCTGTCCGGGGTATTTCCCCAAAACTGGTACTTTACATGCGCGATCAGGGGCTCGAACCCTGGATACCCTGATTAAGAGGGGACAGAATTGTAATGATTATACGATTGACAAAAGGCGACATAGGAAATACAATAGTTATGTTGTCACGCCCAATCTGGCAACAGAAAGGGGGTGTTGAATTTTGGATTTTCTGGTTTCTTTTATTCTTTCCGTTATGGCAAGTGTAGTAGCTTACTACCTCTGCAAATGGTTAGACGGTAAAGATAGTGACGACTAGCCTAAAGTAATAAAAATCCCTGGAGTGCCAGCTCCAGGGATTTTGTGTTGAATTTTGTTCTGATTTCTTTTGCCTACTGGCATTATAGCATATGCAAAAGATATTTGCAATATACATTTTAAAAATTTGTTTTTTTGAAGAAATTCATTCTTTTTGGTTATAACTTTCACAATGTTTCCGGGTTGACAATGT
>CAJTOR010000065.1 GCA_910577675.1 uncultured Lachnospiraceae bacterium | reverse complement strand
GTCTGTCTGTCTGTCTGTCTGTCTGTCTGTCTGTCTGTCTGTCTGTCTGTCTGTCAAAATTTTAGTCCAACTCATCGCTTCTGTCAACCCCTGATTATTATTTTTTTATCTAGCGCAAAAGAATCTTCCCGCCAAAATCATCATCGACTTCTTACCCCGTCGCACTTACAAACATTCCAGTATCCTTAATCCACAACATAAAAATATATCGAACTATGATGGAAGCTAAAACAGATATATGTCCTGAAATCCCGCTATGAATCCCTGCCCAGCTTCTGTTCACATTTATGATATATGGCTGCTATTATAGCATACGGTTTTTATAATTGCAACTACTATTTTAAAATCGCACTATAAATAAAAATTTATCATTATATTTGCAGCCGGGAAGTTTACATATATCTTTTTATCACATCATCACTCCAAATATGGGCTTCTACATACCGTTCTGGTCCATATTTTCCATCATTATTCCAATCCTGTGGATACCCGTATTTTGCTATAATTGCTAATATTTCATCATATGTATAGAGTTTTTTACGGTATTCCTTACCATCATTTACTCTTTTGCTAAAGGTCGGATGGGAATCTCCATATGTGAAAGAGAGAGTGCTTTTATCAAATTCATCGAGATCAATTTTAATAAAAGCACTATTTTCAAACCAAGAAGCCAGCCAAGGGCTATGTTCAACCACCATGTAATGCGGCGATTTTCTCCTGATATTACCACCTTTTTTCATAAATTCACATCTTAGGATCTCCTCATAATAGTGCCTTAATTCCATATACTCATCTGCTCTTTTGGCACATTGGGTACCGGGCTTTTTTAAAGCAATATCCTTTAATATTTTTTTTGCTTCTTCAATGGAAACATCTGATAAATTTTGGAATGGTTTCATGGAAGCATCATAATAATGATATAAAAACATATTTTATTTTCCCCCAAACTTTTTCGTCGGCGATATTGCCCATCCTCTGCCTATTCCCCCACTTTATCCTGATATTTGTTGGTGGTCACCATCCTTCCACTACTTCTGCCGGGTAACCAACCACCTGGGCGATCTCTTCTGTCGCAAGCCCCATTTCATATAGCTTCTTCGCACTTTCCTTAGCTTTTCTTAACTCACCAATCTGTTCGCCTATCTGCTTTCCTCTCTGTTCACCAATCTGTTCACCTATCTGTTTACCTCTCTCTTCGCCCTCTTTCCTAGCCTCCATCTGCATATCCTGAATTGCCTTACACATATCGACCACCTCCTCGCTTTTCTTATATTTCATTCCCGAATTTGTGACTGCCTTGATTACCTCTGCCGCCCTGCGTTCCAGTTCCCCAAACCTCTTTTTGTTATTTTCCAACATCTGGCTAAGTTCATCCTTATTTTCGGAATATTTGATGAAAAGCATGACCTCCCGCAGGCTCGACTGAAATTTCATAATCTCCTCATCCGCCATCTGTGCCGGGGCGATCAGCCGTAAATGGTAGTTATCCATACAAGCCTGCACAGCAGGGTCGGATACTTCCATCATGTCAAATAAACTGAGTGGCCCATTCCATGGTTTCGGGCTGAACAGGATGGTCACAGTTATGGAAGGAATCAGCCGATCCTCTTTCCAGAAACCGCTGAGGAATTCCTCATCGCTGAATATTTTTTTACCTTCCTCTCCCGCTTTTTCTGGCTCCCCTGCTTTTTCCTCCTTTTTCTTTCGTTCCTCCCTTTCCTTTTTGTGCGACTTTGCTGCCTCGTCCACCTGCCCCACATATTCCAATGCATCATATAAATAATTCCGCACTGGCATTGCGTAGTGAACCCGACTCTGGTTTTCCACCCCGTAAAGTACATACTCCGTTTTCCCATCCGTCATTGCCGCATACAATTTCTGCACATCCCGGAATTTCTGAACGGGGTGGGCTGCACCGTCAGCACCATAGGGCAGGGCAATTTTTGTCGGGTCACGCTGGATCAATTCTTCTGGTTTGATGACCTGCTTCCCTTTGTAAATATAGTAATTGAAAATATCGGCAAAAATGTTTACATCCTGGACATAGGATTTTGTAATAGCATCTGCTTTCAATTGTATCCCCCCCTCTACTCTTAAATCGCAGACATGAACTGTTTTCCATTGCCTTCCCATTGGTTCTATTATACGCGGGAAACTGGCTTTTTTCAAGTAAATTCGAAAGATTTGCCATATCACTACTTTTTAACCAAAAACCTGTTTTTGCCTTTATCAGAAATGCATAATAGAAGAAGAAATCCCGTTTCCTATCATCACCATTCCCAATATATCGGATGCGCTATAATCATCGTCATTTCGATTCAGCCAGGCTGGTATGTTACCATCCACTTATCAATCAGGTCAGCAAAATAACTGCTGCCATTCAATAAATTCCTTTTAGGTTCTGACTTTACATAATTAGTCTTTCATGGTTTTTGCAATAAAAAAACAGGACTTAACCGGTAAAACCCATTAATGAAAGGTTTTCCGATTAAGTCCTATTACATCCATATCACCCTCAAATTCCGCTGGTTTACAACAACAGAACAAACTTTTATATTATATCCCGCCAAACCCCGCATATGTTCCAAAACCAAGTGCATAAACCGCAACCGCCATAGCCATCTCCTCCGTCCTGCCCGGATATTTCGCTGCAATTTCCCGCAGTTCCGAAATCACTGTATCCTGCGGCACCGAAACCCCGCCCTCCTCATTAACCACGGTATTAACTACACCTGGAAGCGCCATGCACATTTTGTAAAAAGCCTGGGAATCACTGGTCAGGATTGTATAGAATTGATCCATACTGACACGGCGGATCAGCCGATGCTGGACATTTTTTCCGTCCACCTTGGTTGTCCATTTAACATTCTGGGATTTCTTTGCTATCGCCTCAACGAGGAAACAGGCACAATCATCATCTTCTAATATCTGACCCTGCATCTTGATATAGGTCTTTGCCGAGGATGCAGAATTCATGGTATTATGCTTGTTTTTCATTTCCACATAAATGGTGTGGACCACATCCCCCTCCGGCATTTTTATGCCGTCCGGATTCTTGTAAATCACGTCCCAGCCAGCCTGCGGCACCTCACATCCCGCAAAATAGGAAAATATATTCTGGTGGAAATACCCGATATCATTGTTGTTCGATTTGTCCCGCTGGCGGAAAATCTCATTATTTACAATTTCCTCCCAGCCGACCCTGTAAACAGATTTATCAAAAATCAGTTTGATCGGGTCGATCAGGTTGCTGTTAAATCTTTTTAAATCGTAGGATTCCAGTTTTTCCCCATATTTCATAATGGTTGCCCGCACATGTTTTTTAAAATTTTCTTCCGATATAAATTCCAAGTCCCAGCTCATCCGACCTCCACGCTGCGTCATATTTTTTAGTCAGGCTTTGGCGCAGCACAAAACCTGCAAATATACAATTATATTCTGCTGCCCGCACAGACAAGCAATGACCGATACAGTTCTTTTGCAATGTCATATGCCAGATTTACAGGAACGGCATTGCCCACCTGCTTGTATTGGGACTGGATATTCCCGCAGAATTCCCAGTCATCAGGGAAGGACTGGCACCTTGCATTTTCCCGCACTGTAAACGGTCTTGCCTCGAGCGGATGGCAGCGTTCCGTCTGTTTCTGGGACGGGGAAGTAAGGACTGCAAGGGAAGGCTCATCAAGGCTCATACGGCGCAAAATTCCGGTTCTCCCACCCTCCATATCCCAACAGCTTTTCATATATTCCTTCGCGATTGCCGGGTCAATATCCCGCCAGTACCCGCCCGGCGGCACAAGTTCAAAAATCTTGCGCTTATTTTCCCCGTAGGGGATACCGGGTCCTTTTGGACAGTCAAGCAAAACATCCCTCAAAACAGGTTTATAGTCGTGCGGCTTTGGAAAATTATATTCTGTTTTACCTGACAGGTCATTTCGTATCCCTATAGTAATCAAACGTTCCCTCTTCTGCGGGGTGCCATAGTCCCATGCATTAAGTACCTTCTTTTTTATCCGGTATCCTGCCTGCTCAAAAATATCGGTAATAATGGCATATGTCCTTCCCTTATCGTGGGTCAGCAATCCGCGCACATTTTCAAACAGGAACATTTTAGGCTGCAATTTATTCAGGAATGTCGCGTAATGATAAAACAGTGTTCCCCTGGCATCCTCAAGCCCGAGCCTTTTTCCCGCGTAGGAAAAAGCCTGGCAGGGTGCACCTCCGGAAAGCAAGTCAAGCTCCCCTTTTTTGATACCGAAATAATCCTCTAAATCAAGGCAGGAAATATTCGCAATATCATCATTGATAACCCTCCAGTTTGGCCGGTTCTTTTTTAAGGTATCGGAAGCATTCCTGTCTAGCTCAATCAGCCCGAGCGTTTCAAATCCTGCCCTCTCAACTCCGAGTGCCAACCCGCCCGCTCCCGCAAACAGTTCAATGGTCGTAAAACTTCTCCCGCCACTGCATGTTTTTTTCGTTGTATTCCGCTTTAAAGTCTTTTTCCCCAAAGAAGACTTGCCCACTTCCATAATATCCTCAATATTACATTCAAGCGCTCCACATATCTTTTCAATTGATTCAAAAGAAACCGGCTCATTCTTTCCAAGCCTGGCAAGCACATTAAAGCTGATTCCCGCCGCTTCTTTCAGCTCGGTGCGATTCATTTTTTTATCAATCAATAGTTTCCATAACCTGTCATAACGAACCATCACATAAATTCCCCCATCTGTCTTTTCACGATCCATTCTACCATAAATCCTAAAATGTGGCAAGTTTTTTCTCACGATATCATTAGATTTTCTCACTAATATTTGTATGGAAAAAACATGAAAACATATTGTCCCATTATAAGAAATTATTTCTAAACCAGGAAATTTATTATTTTTTCACTTGCCAGGAAAGAACCTTTTTGTTATAATATGTCTAAATAGATCGAATTCCATAAGAAAAAGGAGGATATTACCATGTCAACCACCACAGCATCCATTTCCCCAAACATGAGCCATATCCACAGCCAGGATACTTCCATTGAACTCTTACTGCGCCGGGCACTCTGGGAAAAAGGATACCGTTACCGCAAAAATTATAAAATGCTTCCAGGTTCCCCCGATATTGTACTGACCAAATATAAAATTGCCATTTTCTGCGACAGTGAATTTTTTCACGGAAAGGATTGGGAAATTCTCAAACTGCGCCTGAAAAAAGGGAATAACCCGGATTTCTGGATTAAAAAAATCGAGCGCAACCAGGCAAGGGATTGGGAAAATGACAAAAAACTTTTATTTCTCGGATACACCGTGTTCCATTTCTGGGGACAGGATATCAAAACCCACATGACCGAATGCCTGAAAGCCATCGAGGAATCCATATGGGAAGACAAAATATCAAATACCGAACTTCCTGAACTGACGGAGGGGGATGTGTTCTGACACATTCCCCTTTTTCGTTTCAACAAAACTCAGTCCTTCACAATCCCCTCCTCCAAAAGTAACCTGAGAACCCCACTCTCCCTCTCAAGCATCACCACACGCTGCGGGCTTAATACTTCCTTTCTCTCCCTTTCCACACAGTTTAATACAATCGCATGATGTGCACTCACAAATTCCAGGGTAAAGCCTTCTTCTTCCTCATAATCATCCAGTTTCTGTTCCCCGCATCCTTCTTCTACCTCACAGAGATAATAATAATTATCCTGGACAAAAATATCCTCCACCTTCCCCCTGGATTTTCGGCTCACCAGACCGTACTCGCGTATGGAAGAACGCACAACACAAAGCCCGCTTTCCTCCCTTACCTCACGGATTAAAGCATCCACAAAGTCTTCTCCGTCCTCAATCCCACCGCCTGGAAATTTGTAATAATCATATTTCTTGCTGCGAACCATCGCGATCTTCCCGCCCCTCACAATAATTCCTCTTACAGAAGGGCGCACGCCAACACTCCCACCCTCCCTGTAATCCTTTTTATCCAGATTAAATAATAAACGCATCTTTCTCCTCCTTTTATAGTTTTCCCTCCTGCCCGCAAACTTGCATCCCTCTTTGCCCCATCTTGTTTCTATACCATGGATTCCCGCCCATATGAATAAATCTTTACATACTGTTCCATCTTATTCATAATCAACTGCATTGCACTTTCTGTCGTGTTGCCGCAAATCATAAAGCTATTTACCCTGCTGCCCAAAAATAATCCAAAATCCTGTACGACATCGGGTGCCATCCCGATCTTCTCAAGGCAGGGATGGTTTGCATATATTTTTAAATCCGCAACAGGATAAACAAATTCCTTTAATTTCACAAGTCCGGGAACTGCCGATAATCCCCTTTCATCCAGCGCTTTTTTGGCAAGATGGAATTTTGAAAGTTTTGTAAGTGCCTGCAAAAAATCAAGGTTTTCCATTACATGCCAGCACAAATCAAGACTTTTTAGTTCTTTAAGCTTTAACAGAAAACTGCCGTCACATATTCCCATTTCTTCCAGACGAAGTTCCTGTAGCCGGACAAAACTTTCCACATCCTCCGGTTTTATTCCGGTAACTTTCCTCAGGCTTAAATTCTTTAGCGTCCTGATTCCCGCAAGTACTTTTAATCCACTGCCATCCATTACATTCAGACTAAGCTCCTTTAGCGCGGGAGCCTGCGATAACGCGGAAAGATCCTGCCCCTTTAAGAAACACCGGACAAGAATTAATTTTTTTAAGTGCTGCGCCCCGGCGAGGCACCCAATATTTTCCAGTTCACAGTCATGAAGAATCAGTTCCTTTAAATTTCCCATCCGCCCAAACAATGTACAATCCAATTTCTCTTGCTTTATCAGGATTTTTGTTTCTTCCTCAAGGCTCTTTTGTGGCATTTCTTCTTCTGCCCCGTCGCAAAGCCGACATCCGATATCCGGAATTTTTTCCGTAAGCTTCACCAAATATTTTTCAAGATTCTCCACTATCAATCCTCCTTCCATATTTTTACATTTCACTCAATTTATTACTTAATTTACTTTACCCGGTTTCTTTATTATTTTTCATTTTATTACAGCATTATAAAACTATTAATTCCTGTTAAAAAACATACAGCAATATTCCCAGCCTACTAACATAATACATCCCACCGCATAACATGCTATATCCTTCCAGTCAAAAACTGACCCAAGCAAAATTCGAAAGAAACGGTTGCCCATAATACCGAGCCGCTCCGCCAGCCGGAAATACTGCATCACTTCCACACAGGCTACAAAGAAAAATACCCCCAGGGGCAAGACCCCCACTCTCCCGGTAATAAATATTCTAATAAAACAATACACCACAACCACTGCTAACACATCCCCCAAATACGGTCTGACAAATGAATCATGCACATACAGGGCAATCATAATTTCCACAAAAAGCAGCAGTATAAACACAGCGGCGTAGCATATCCTGCTACGCCGCGCCTGTATCAGATAGTTCCGCCCGCCCATTATTTTTCCCCTTGTGCTGTATCTTTCGTTTCCGGCTCTTCTTCAAGTCCTGCCGCAAATGCAAGGATGGAAAAGGTCTTGTCTTGCGAACCCTCGGACATCCTGATTTCAATCACATGTTCCGCTTCCTCGCGACCCTTTATTACCTGAACCGGAACCGGGTTATTCCAGCCGCCTTCCGAATAGCCATCCACCTTCATCGCGAATTCGCCGTCCACATACACATCCACGCTGCCAAATTTCTTATCACTGCTCTGTTTGTATGCCATCAACAGGCTCTTGCAGGTAAGCTTCATCCGAAAATCTTCTGTGCTCCCTGCTTCATGCATCCAGTTATCCGGGAAAGTTTTCGGTTTTTCCCCGTAACGGTAATTCCCAAGCGCCGTATCATTCCCTGAAAAACCGCCCTCGGATAATTCCGTCACCAAATCCTGCCGCACCCGGTCAATCATTGCAACATGTTCATAGGAACCGCCGTTATAACTTTTCTTTGGCATAGCATACGGCTCATCCGCTTTTGCCGCATCCAACTGTTCAAACATATAGTTAATGCAGTCCGCCATAATCATATGACCGTACTGTGTCGGATGGTAGATATCCGAGAAGAACAAATCCTCGCTTAACGTATGCTCCTCATCAAGTGCCGGGACAACCGCATCCAAAATACTAATCATTGGCAGGTTGTAGATTTTGCCGAGAGGTATGTAGTTTGACTGCATGTTCCAACGCGATTTAAATACTGCAAAAACAAGCACTACGGCAGGTTCATTTTCAGCACCGTAAATACGGCGGATCAAGGATTCAAAAGCTTCCCCATCCGTCGGCTCCTGCCAGTCATTTACTGAAAATTCGATAAAGACAATATCCGGTTTTCTTCCCGCCAGCTCAACAATATCCCGGTCATAGCGCATAATCCCAAGTGCGGAGGAAGTTCCGCCAAGACCCGAATTAATAAAGCTTACATTTCCCTTCTCCCCGCTTCCTGTAAGTTCTACAAAACCGTCATAGGATTTTGATACATAACAGGTGGCATCCGTGGCGTTTGCGCCCTCGGTAATGGAACCGCCAATATAGGCAAGCAACACATCTTCCCCGTTCCTTGCTTTTTCCAATACCTTTTTTACCCTGTTATTATTGCCCGCGGACAAAAAAGAGCGCGCAATCATATCATTGTAAATCTCCTCTTTGGTTCGGGTATTTTCGATTGAAGATTCTCCATCCGAAGCAGGCTCCGAAGCTTTGGTTGGCTCCGGGGTGAGTGTCGGGACGGGCGGTATTCCAACCTTGGTCGGTTCCGGTGTCACATCATCCGGGTTTTCCTTATTTTCCTCTCCATTTCCATCCACCGCACCAGTAATATCCGACGTATTTACACTTCCCTCTTCCTCCCCGCCCTTGCCGCATCCGGCTGCACCTAAAAGTATCATCCCTATCAACATCCCCTTTACAATAATTTTTCTTTTCATAATTCCCCCTTGTTCTGTGCCGGATGTGAACCACCATTTCAAATAAAATTTCAAGTCCCTGTGCTGCTATTACAGCTTACCGATAGGGTCTGCACCCAATCCGAGACATATTTTCATATATTGCCCCCTATTATTTTAACCTTTCATCAAGCAGAATACAAGTATTTTTCCTCCTGTCCGATTGAACAATCCTGCAAACTTTATGTCGAAAGAAATTATGTCCGATGGAGCTTATCTCCCTGCCAGATCCAATTGATAGGTTAAATTTTTATCAAAGAACTATTGACAAACAATCTTTTACCGCATATGCAAAATGCCATGCCCTTGAAGATGCAGTGCGGGCAGCTCTGACAGAGTTGGGAATGGACGCGCCCATTGACCATGTAACAGATTTCACTCAGATTGCTGCCTATGGAGTAATGACCACCCCCGCACTGGTGGTGGATGGGAAAGTGGTTTCCTACGGCAAGGTTCTCAAAAAAGAGGAAGCAAAGGCTATTTTCCAAAAACTTAGCGATGATACCGTTTAATATATTTCCTTCCATATAACCAAAACAAAGCTTTTTCAGTACAAAAGGGGAGCTGGTGCAAAATGGCGTATTTTGCAACAACTCCCCTTTATCTTCTGCCCCGCTTCGTCCCGCAGTCAAAGGAAATTATATCCCTATACTGCTATCTCTTTTCAGAGTGGGCTTATCCTCTACCTAATATAATTGATAAGTTAAATCTATAATTTTATTCTTATTTTATACGCATTTAACCAGTCATTTACCTGCAATAAATACGCGTACAACTGTGGTCCTGCCATTAACTGCCCGTACCATGGTTTCGCATAATCCGAAGGCATTGCCATAAATGCTTTTGCCTTTTTCGTATCAAGAAGTGCATGGATTGGCTGGCTCTGATCTGATAGCATCTGCGCAAAGCGCCCTTTTAAAATCCGCTCGTAACCTGGATGGTAGGTCTTAGGGTAAGGACTCTTTTTCCGGTACAGCACTTCTTTTGGCAGGTAGGCTTCCCCCGCCTTGCGCAAAAGCCCTTTTACCATCCCGTCCGGGCATTTCATCTCCCACGGCACATTGTAGATGTATTCCACAATCCGGTGGTCTGCAAATGGTACTCTTGCCTCAAGACCGCTCGCCATGCTTGTGCGGTCCATACGGTCAAGGAGTGTGACCATAAACCAGTTTAAATTCAGCCAGCCAATGCGCTGCCTTCCCTGTTCCAGCTCTGAAAATTCGTAATTCACCGGCGCGGTTTCCATCGTTGCCTCGTAGGCTGCTGCCTCATATTCTTTCAGGTTCAATTCCCCCAACACTTCATCTTTTAACATCGCCGTGCGCATGGAAAATTCATTTGACCATGGAAATCCATGTTTTGTCACCAGCTCTTCCCGGTGGAACCACGGGTATCCGCCAAATATTTCATCCGCACACTCACCGGTTAATGCCACTTTATCGTACTGCACCACCTGTCTGCAAAAGTACAGCATCGAAGCCTCAACATCCGCCATACACGGCAGGTCACGCGCCCTTACCGCCGGTGAGAGATAGTCTGCTAAAAGTGTGTTGTCACACTCAAGGAAATGGTGGTTCGTGCCGCACCGCTTTACCATCATCTCAGCAAAAGGCCGGTCCTGCGATGGCTGATAGGCACTGGACTGAAAATATTTATCATTTTCCGTAAAATCAAAGGAAAATGTATCCAGTATCTTCCCTTCTTTTTTCAACTCCGCCGCACAGATGGCAGTGACAAGGCTTGAATCCACACCCCCGGAAAGAAAAGTACTGATCGGAATATCCGAGAGCATCTGCATACGCACAGCGTCCGTAATCAGCCATGTGGTATGTTCCACCGTCTGCGCAAAATCTTCCGTGTGCTCCTTAGCTTCAAGTTTCCAGTAATATTCTTCCTGCAAGGCTTTTCTTGCGTCGAGGGCAGCCGTTCCCGCGTGCAATGTTAATACACTTCCGGCGCGCACTTCCTTCACGCCGCAGAAAACACCTTTTCCGGGGGTTTTAGCCGGTCCTAGGGCGAAGATCTCACAAAGACCTTCCCTGTCAACTTCTGCCGGAAAACCTGGCACCACAAGGATGCCTTTGATCTCGGATGAAAAATACAGCATATTTTCATGGAATGCATAGAACAATGGTTTTACTCCGAGCCTGTCGCGGACAAGGAGCAGTTCATTGAGTCCTTCATCCCAGATTGCTATGGCAAATATCCCGTTAAGACGCTTGAAGAATTCTTTCCCATAGCGGCAGTAACCATTCATAATTACTTCTGTATCGCTGGTTGTATAGAATATTTCCCCATCTTTTTCCAGTTCTTCCCGCAGCTCACGCATATTATAGATTTCGCCGTTATATACAATGACTGCATCCTCACCGCCTTTTTTTCTTGCCATCGGCTGCTGTCCGTGCGCCAGGTCAAGGATTGAGAGGCGCACATGAGCCAGCCCGCAGTGCTTTGACAGATATGTGCCTTCCTCGTCCGGTCCGCGGTGCTTTTGCACCTGGTTTATCGTATCCAGTATTTTCTTATATCGTCCTTCCTCCGCTGTCAAATCGCGCCCCGGCGCACAAAACCCGGCAATTCCGCACATATTCTGCATCCTCCTATTTAAAGTTCCGCATAATCCCTGTGTTTTAAAATTATACTGCCAATACTGGCTGAATCTGCTTTCCGTCAAGCGCATATTTAATTGTGTCCGTCAATTTTTCAAAATGCGCTACCAGGGAATTCGGCTTTTTTTCCGGGTCATCCTGGGAGAACGGGACAAAATAAATATTTTTTGCATTCATCAGCAATCCAATATTCTTCATATTCATACCAAGTGCATCATTGCTCGCAATACATAGCACAAGCGGTTTCTCGTTGCGCAGATGCGCTTTCGCCGCCATCAGCACCGGGCTGTCCGTAATACCGTTTGCCAGCTTTGCGACGGTGTTCCCGGTGCAGGGCATAATCACCATAAGGTCAAACATTGCAGAAGGTCCAACTACCTCGGATTCTTTAATGGTAAGGAATGGTTTTTTCCCCGTAATTTCTTCCGCCCGCTTAATAAAGCTATCCGCCTCGCCAAATCGGCTGTCAATGTTCTGTGCCGCGTTAGAAAAAATAGTCTGTACCCTTGCGCCTGCCGCTACAAGGTTCTCCAGTTCGGCAAAACTTTTTTTGTATGTGCAAAAAGATCCCGTAAATGCGATCCCTATATTCTTTTCATTAATTTCCATTTCTATTCCCCACTCTTTCTGTTAAAATCTCACATCCACCCTCCCATCACCACTTAACCGCACATCCCCTCAATAAATCAGCCCCATACTTTTTCAAACTATACACTCCGCCATTGCAAGTGCCGCCCCCTCCGGGGCGTATTTTCCGGGAAGACCCGGACAGAGGAGCACCATCATCCCAAGATTTTCTGCCAATTCTGTAGAAAATCCTCCCGGCGCGGAAGCAATCTCAACAAAAAGTGTTTTTTCCCGCGCATGGCGCAGCCTGTCTTCTGGAATCACCATGGCAGGAACCGTATTGATTACAATATCCATCCCAGGAAGCAGACCGTCAAGCTGCTCATAATAACCGATGGAAAATCCCGCCTCATATGCCTCCCACGCACTTTGCATCCGGCGCACGCACACGGTTACATCCGCTCCCACACCGCGCATGATTCCGGCAATCTCCCTGCCACAAAATCCAAACCCGGTAACAAGCACCTTCGCACCCTTTATTCTTTTTTTCCAGGCACACATCACTTCAGCTACCAAACCCTGTGCGGTTAATTCGGCATTCTTCTTTAAGAAAGACTTTTCTTTAAGAAAATCCGTTACTTTAACACCACTGTTTTTTAGTGTGTCCGCCAATTCCTTAGGGATGCCCCCCGCATAAAAATATTGTCCTGGCTGCAAAGCTTTACATAGAGAATCACCGAACTCTTTTTTTTCTTTCAGATATTTTGAAAACGGCACCGGTCCTACCAGAACCTGACAGACCCTTGCCAGTTCAGAAAAACTTTTTACCGCCTCCACCTTCTCATATTCCGACAGCAGAGGACATGCACTTCTCTCACTCCCAAGTTCCCACACCCATACTTTATTCCCGCGCAGTATCAGGTCATTCGCAAGATAACAGTACCTGTCATCCCCGCCAAAAATACCGATATTTCTCTCCATTGGGATACCTGCTTTTTTTGCGTGTTATAATCTAAATATATGATGGGCGCATAAAAAGGTGACTTAAAAAACATTTGGAAAAAATAAACGAAATCGAGTAGGAGGCGGTGATTAACCGCCGTCCTCTCACACCACCGTGCGTAC
>CAJTOR010000064.1 GCA_910577675.1 uncultured Lachnospiraceae bacterium | reverse complement strand
GCCGGGATTTTTGACTACTGGGCATCCAATTTAGCACTTGTTTCGCAATTACCTAAATTTGTATTCCATCGATAACCGGTGTGGAAGCACGTAAATGAATTTGATTATCGATAACACCAAAGCAATATTTTCCCCATATTGGGCAGATATTTTTGGTGCAGTCTGCAAACAGTGATTTGGCAACATAAAACCTTTTTTTGTTGTAATCGGTTTCTTCCGCTGCACAATAGTAATAGAATGTATCTGTAGTGTGCCTGTAATAAATTTCAGCAGAATGACATGTGTAGTTCTTCGGGAAATTTTCATTGTATATATTGTCTGTGCGTCCAAAAAAATCAAAGAATATATCGTTGAAAAAATCTCTTTGTCCGTTGTTATGGTGATGTTTCTTCAAGAAGGTTGAAACAGTATTTCGGTCTTTCTCATTAAGTTCCATAAATTTTTTTCCTAACTGATTGCCATAGCGCCCTTTTAAAATCTCATATATTAGCAAGTCTTTATAGATACGAACTTGGCAGTGACCAAAAAGAAGGTCAAGTTGTGCAAGGTAATGGAAGACTGCGTTAAGAATTGTATCTTTCAACTCATATATTGTTTTGGAAAGAGTAGCAGGGCTGTCAGCCTCTTCTTCCTGGTTGGATAAATTATCCAAGAATTCATTGTCAGTCTGTTCATAATTTCTGTTTAGAAAAACTTCGGAAAAACGAGGTAAAAAATTTACAAGAATTTGATCTCCTATTTTTTCTGCTTCTGTATGGCTGTATTGTGGAGGGATAGGAGAGAAGATGTGCTGTGGGCTGTAATTTTCCCATATGTATGTTATATGTTTTTCTGTTAAGCTCATGAATTCCATCCTTTCTTTCCTTTCCAGTTGAATTCCGGAAATTTTTCATTTAGGTAAGAGAGAACATACCTTGCATAATCCTCTATAAAATATATATTGCCATTAAAAAATTCTGTTTTATAAAAGATCAATACACAGATGTTTTTACTGCCGGTTTTTATAGTCCGGCACGGTTTTTCATAGGGGATTCCATGATCGTAGTAACGATCGAGTGTATTGTAATCAGCAATAAGGTTTTCTTCACTACCAATATTAGCAGGACTATAAAACTTTATATTATCCGTATCAATTACGATACCACATTTATTTTTGTTAAACCCATTTACAATATAACAAACATCCGCAAAGGAAATAAGCCTATGTTTTTTTAGCAGGGCAGGTAAGTAAAAGTTTTGAAAAATCTGATTCTGGTCGAGTTTCTCCAAGTTGTTGCAATCTGGTTTTATAACAGTAAGTTTTAGCAAAGGTGATGGTTTAGAAATTGAATCGCATAAAATGAGCAGTCTTTTATCTTCTCTTTTTCTTGCAATTTCTAATTTACTTTTTCCGGTTCCATCAAATAAAATATACTCATTTGAATTGCATTTATATATGTATTTATAAGTATATGATTCTGGCTTAAAATCGGGAATAATAAATTCGTTTGGTACATAATTATTGTTCGATGTTTTACCAGAAAGCTTATCATTGTCTTCGATTTCATTGTCAAGTGCATCACATGGACTTTGATTGATATTGATATTCCATACCAGTTGTTTTTCAAGTGTAGTAGCTTCGATATAAGGGGCAATATCGTTGCCAAAAATAATTTTATCGATGTTATTAGTTTCAACTGGATCGAGGAATTGAATCTCTGCAAAACGTCTTGCGTAGGGGGAATAGATCAGTGGATGATCGCATCCATATTGGTCAGCTACATTTTTTAGTAATTGTTCACAATCAATAAAGGTATGGTTTCTCAAAAAACGGCAATGATTTGTCTGTATTTTGCCAGTATTTTTTAACTTTAATTCAACTTTATAATTATATAAACAGTTATTATAACTGTCAGTTATACGAATAAAATCTTCATATGATGATTTAAAAAAGACACCAATAAAATCTGGAAAATATGGGTCTTCTTTAGCATATCGGCTGGTTTCACTAATAGAAATATTAACCGAATTGTTTTCCGGAAGTTTAACCGGAAAGAAAAAGGGTTCTTTGATATAATTATTAACAAGTGCAGTGTATATCTCTCCCATATTTTCAGTAGGGTGGTTTATCTGTGAGATGTCCTGAGCAATGTTTTCTGAAAGTTTATTTAATTTATTTTTGTTGTATTCTATCAGATTTTTAAAAAGTTCTTTCAAAAGAACAGCATCTTCCGGAGAATTTTTGCAGGTTTTATCTATTGTGTTGACCATATTACTATAGATATTATCACATATGTTATCAAATATAAATTTCATTGTATCTACCTCAATTTAAATGAATTTCCTTTCCGTGAATGCAAACTTCCTTGTTAGCTTCGATCTGAATATTGTCTGCTTGAATTCCAAGTTTTCTGCTTTTAATAATCGTGTTTTCATTAATGCAGATTTCATTCTTTGCTACTTTAAGTGCTATTTTATCTTTATCAACGGATATTTTTGTGTCTTTTACATTAATCTCAATGCATTCTTCTGAAAGAATCAGTGTATTGCCGTTGGAATTTATTTCTAACTGGTTTTCTTTAAAGCAGATTTGTTTTCCAAATATGTTTGCAATGTATTTATTTTTTACATCCCTGAAATCATCTTTTAACGGTATTTCGTCAAGATATTGGCAGGCAAAAATCTTACCATTATTATAGATGATTTCCACTGTATCGTTTTTATCTGGAAGAAAGATAAACCCGCCATCCTTGGCGATATAAGGAGTCTTATATGGAATCCACATTTGCTTGTCTGGCTCGGCATCAATATAGTCACATGTAAAACGCACTTTGATTCTTCCCTTTGATTCAATATCATTATTATCTTCAGTAATTGCTTTGAGTGAAACATATTCAGGAAGGGAAGGGCAATCCCATAAGGGCATTTTGTTAAGTTGGTAAAATAGGTATCGACATTTTAATATTCCTTTTTCCAAAAATATATTGACTTCTGCGGCATATAGGATTTTTCCGTTTATTCTTACTTGCTGTCCGAGATTAATATATAATTCTTTCAGTGTAACTTCAATAATTTCAATTCTATCTCTTTTTCCGTCAGGACTTGACAAATAAGTAGTGTGGCAGGAGAACTGTTCTGGTTCCTGGTCAATTTCTACAAGTGGTTCTGATGAAAAATTCATTATAACAAGTTCTGGTGTCGCAAGTTTTTGATTGTCGTTTATAAGAACTTGTTTGCCACAGGCATGTGCCATACGTATAATAAATTCAAAATCTGTTTCTTCACATTGCAGAATGGGGGAAACTAATTTTTCGTCTATTTTACAGATAACCTCAAATCTTCCATCCCTTTTTATATAATTGGTAATAGAATTTATTGTTTTGTCAGGATTTTGGAAAATCCTTTTTTGCGGTTTAATATCAAGATGCAAGGAGGAGGAAAATGCTTTAATGGCAATTTCTGTATGAGTAAAAAAACTTATGGTTGAAATATCGGTAATTTCGCCATAGAATAGACATTCTCCATCCTCGACAATTAATTTTTGACCTAATTTGTCTTCAAAATATTCTTTTGGAGTATCATTTATATTTAACCGGAAGTAGCATACACTATGCCAATTAAATTTCTTTGTTATTGTTAATTCAATAATATCGAAATCGAAGCCAATAATTTTTAGCATGATATCCTCCATTCCGAAATATTTTCGGTCTTATCTGTGACAATCTTGGCACAGCTAGCTATGTGATAAATAAGTGCATCTGTATTATTTTTATCTCTATATTTGCTTCTAAAATTTTAAAGCGGAGTAGTACTGTTTTTAAATTCAGATGCATATCCGGGCTTTTGAAGTAGTTTTACCGTAAAAGTAGTTCCTTTTTCTGAATAATCCTCATTATAATCGTCCAGGAACATTTCTTTAAAATAGAAAGAACGCAAAAGCAGATGATTCTCATTCTGCACATTTATTCTGACAGTGCGATATACATCCATACCCTTGGATGTCAAAGCCCAGTCCATTAAATCTTTACATTGTTTATATGTACTTTCGTCCACATCAATTGTAAATAAAACAGAGTTGACAATTTTGGATGAACGACTGTTTGCTTCCTGTACTTCTGCGTCCACTTTGATATGAATTTCTTTTATTTTGCAGTTGATCGCATTAGGAGTTCCTTCTTCAGATATTCCAACTAACTCAATTTCTTTTCCTGATCCATTTTCGGCAGTTATTTTAATCTCGTAGTAGGCAGACATTATTATTCTCCTTTAATTATAAAATATAGTCATCATTGATAATAAAATGAAAATCATCTGTATCCTCGCCATAATTAATGAGGATCAGTCCAGTGCCATTATTTAATTCATTGGTTTTGACTTCTATTTGCTCTTCTTCTCTTACTCCACTATATGAGGGAGAATAGAGTAAATTGTTTATAAACTTTTTAGATTCCTCGGTTTTAGTATAAGTTGATAGATACTTATTAATTGAATCTTTGTCAAAGTTTAATCGGTGTATAATAATATCGAGATATAGTTTTACGTAAGTTTTGTAAATCGGATAATAGCGCCCATTTTTCTTGTGAAGAGTTCTGGCACGAAATACATAAGCGTGATCCTGACGTTTGAGTCCGTTCCCACAATCGTACCATTTTTCATCTCCGCAGAAACAGAATCCAAATCCGCCATCTTTGGAGATTTCATCAATAAGTTCCCTGTTCCATGAAAAAATTGATTCCCGGTTAAGAGTTGTTGGAAATATAAGAGCAAGAGGAACTTTTATCCTGTTGCTTTCTTTTGTAAATTTTCCTTCAAAATCGAATCTTACCGGTTGGCAGTGATTTGATTTAACTGGAAAATCACCCTCCTTCAAATTTTCAATGTTCTGGGTGAAAATAGTTAGTCCACAGGCAACATAGGCGGAATCCAAATAGACTGACGGTAAATTAATATTATCATTTGCATTTCTATCCTGTGATTGAGCACTGCTATGTCCTTCTGGAAGGATGGTAAAGTTAGGATAACAGAAAACCGCACGCGCAGAGTAATCTTCCATGGTTATTGGCTCTAATATTTCTTTATAGATCTGGATTGTTTCTTTTTTTAGTGATCCTGAGTTGGAATCTTTTCCCGCTTTAAAATTGAAAAAAGTTATAATATTATTTTTACATAGTAACTTTAATGCAACTTTAAAAGTTTCGAAGGAGAGTAGTTCAGTGGGTGTGGTTTGGATATCTTCATTATAATCCGAAATATTCTGATCAAGGCTGTAATCAGATATTGTTTCATTATAATTTCCTAAATTTTTACAGATCCTTTCATTAAATACTGCTGGAATAATGGAAAGCCATATTTTTTCTTCGTTGCGTTCCTGCCCTTCACATCGAATAAACTCTTCAAAATAAGGTCGGTTATTTTCATCCATCAAACGTTCCAAACTCACATTGCTTATTATCAGGTTAGCGGAGCCACCTGCATGTTCAAAAAATGCTTTAACACCAATAATTTTTTCAACAAGTACAACAACCTGACTGGCAAAATGTTCATTGGCTGCCTTGTACATCAAGCGGTAATCATTAAGGTATTTTTTTAATTCGCCTATATCGCAGTCCTTAAATGCATTCTCAGCACCTGCAAACAGAGAAAGATACATTTTTTTCATTAATTCAGTACTGCCAGGGTTGTCTGGTACTACCAGACGGTTTTTTCCTTCATCTTTGGCATTATCAAAGTCTTTTGATAATATAGCTATAATCCTGTCTTCAACGGGAACAGGCGCAGAGGAGTATATTATTTCAGTATCATTGTTGTGTGCTTCTATTCCCTTTGTCTGCTGTACATTAAGTTCCTGTGTCTGTATATTTTTGATTTTTGGCATTCCGCTATTCTCAATAAAGAATTCGCCGGGAGTATCCTTTACTATCAACTTTTCCTTTATTCCTTTGATAAGCGAAGGGGTGTCCAGTAATCGGTTTATTTCATCGATCACTAAGGGGAGCATATTAAATTGGGTTTTGGAAAGGTATTCATTACGAAGATGTTTCCGTAAACCCATAATCTGTTTTGCGTACACTTGCATTTGTACCTTATTTCCCAGCGCTTCATATTTTTGATATTGAGTAAAATTATATTTTAGTTTATCAAAAGTATTGCTGATTTTTTCGCGTGCAGTTCGGGGATTATATATACGTTCCAGTATATTATTAAAATCAAAAGAGAAATCACTGGTAGCGCTATTTCCCTTCTTCTCGTATATTTCCATAATAGCATTGAAAAAAGGCTGATTTTTCAATTCGTATTCATTGGTGCTCGAGCGCTGGGTTTTGTCCAATGTGTAGGAGTAGTAATTAGATTTATTACCATTTTCATCTATGGTTGTGCCAATACAGTCATAGTATTTAGGTGCAAATTTTTTCATAAAGTCTTCGAAACTGGTTACCTCAAGTTCTTTTTTTACATTTGAATATTTTAGTTCAAAACTTTCTTCCGGATTGCTGATTATGATATCAAGCTTGGGGGATTCACTACTTTTGTCAAATTCCTCAAATAAAATTGCTCTGCTGGTTTGTTTAATAATGTTATCTACCATATTCATATACTCCTTAAATTTTCGTCTTCAAAGATATAGAATCCTTCGGAGATTCCACTTTTTTTTATAGCGTCCTTCACCTTTTGGGTAACAATAATTTCATTATTATTAATCCCAGCAAGTTTGAAGATATTGTAATTACCTGCTTTTTCTTCCTCAATTGTAAGGATGGTTGCATGATTTTGCAGGTCTATCTCGCATTTATTTTTGTATAAGCAGTCAATTCTTGGCGGAATTGCTAGCCAATAGGTTTCGCATAGATTGTCGGATTTTCTATATAGATTCAAACGCTGGTAAAAGAGATTTCGTACATCTAGACGGTCAAATTCTATTTTAAGGCGTTCGGAAATCAGCGGTATATTATTTTGCTCTGAGCATATAAAATCGGGTAATTTGTTTCCGCAGGTTTCCTCGAGATTCAATTTCCTTAAATTTTGATCGACATATTGAAATTCACTTCTCCGGCATGCCCATCTTAAACGCTGTGGTATAAGCGCTTCGTCGAGGTAGATATAATCTGAACACTCCGTATCTTCGGAGGCGAGGAAATAATATTTATGCATTTTTTTCCCTCCATAGTTTTTTGGAATTTCTTCTTTAATAATTGGTTTGTGTTCGATCCTATCATTTTATTAAGCATCGGAAAGGACTCCTGGCATTCCTTAGGATCGATATTTAAGTCAAACAGGATTGCAGGAAATGAAACATAGATTCGCTTATTCAGGTAACTGAATTCGTGATTCTTGTGGGGAAATTGCCTGATTCCTTTCTGCAACTGTTTGCTTATAGTGTCCATATGGTTAAAAAACTCTTTTTTGTTTTTTTCATAATCTTTCATAAAACAGATGTTTTCGTACATGTCCATATAAAAATTATTAAGTGAATCTAGTTTCGCGATTACAATGCTTTCGTATGATCGCAGTTTGTGTGCTTCCGGACAAATTTTTCGAAGGGTATATAAGTTATTTTCATATTTATGGGGACCCTGATGTAACTGTGAGCCAATAATTTCCTGTTCTTTTTCGGAAAAACCTAAAAGTTGGGGATTATTTTGAAGGTCGTTTTCCATAACTGTATAATAGTGTAAAATCTTTGTAGTAGTATAGTCATTTGCATCTGTGGATTTTGGTGTGCTAATAACAGTGGGAAGTACAATACCATTTTTGCTTCTGTTAATATTATAGTTAAAGAAATAACCAAGCTTAACAAGGAGTTCATAGCGAAGGTTCTCGCCCTCTTTTTTACAATAACATTGATTACCCGGAATAAGGTGGTGGTGTGAAATGGAAAAAGTTTGTGTCTTTATGATATTAACTACCATTTCATAGAAACTATTGTGTTCTTCTTGGAGGTTTGTTTTCAAAATACTTCCCTTATTCTTGTAACGCAGTTGACTGGGGGTATTACGAAATTTGCAGGAAACCCGGTATTCATCCGGGCATTCACCACTGCACCAATGTTTTTTTCGGAATAATTCTGGGGTTGCAGGGGACATTGGCGGAGTGGTGGGCTGATCTTGGTGAGAAACCGAAACAATTGTTTGGATTTCTGGTGTTTTACCAGACCTTATGGTCGGTCTGTTCTCTTTGTGGGGCAGTGGATTTTTATGGTTAAAAGAGAAAGACTTTTGGCTGGAATTCTTTTTGGGGGCATTGCAAAGTAACTTTATCCAAATGTTATCTATTTTGCAACCTGAATATATTATTTTGATTGTCCCACCATTTGCACATATTATATGTGAACAGGAAAGTAAGGCTTTGGCGTTGTTGCAATGTAAGTTTTTGGATACATTTTTCCATGAGGTAAAGGGAAGTATTTTAGGTACGCATGGTGCGCCGCTTAAAGCTGAACATATGCCAACAGCAATTGAACCAGGTTTATCATTTTCAGTTAAAAAGATTTTATTTTTATACAATACCTCCATTTTTTTGAGAGTTGTCCTGTTTTTTGTCAATGTCCCATGTCCACCGAATGTACAACCCCATGTTGAGCCAGAACAAACAAACTTGCTTATTATTCTCACCTCCTGTTTAGATTCAGAAACATTGAATAAGATTCTTACGCCAGTTCTGCAAATAAGTAGTATGCGTCACTATTCAGCAATTTTGCTATGTAACAAGCTTCGTCCAAATTAATAGATTCTTTCCCTAAAAATTTATTTTTCAAGGTTGCAAGGGTGATTCCCAACCCAGCGGCTATGTCGGAGAGATTAAGTTGCAGCTTGGCAATTAGTGCGCCTAGATTTTTGTATATAGTATCGATCATTGCTTTATTAAATGCAGTAAACCTGCATACTCCTTTCCTGCATATCTCTGTTTTTAAGAGTACAATTAAGTAACCTTGAAGATATGCATTGCATTATTATTTGATATAATATCACGCAATGCGCTAAACGTCAAGCATATACTTGACTTTTTTCAGCATTTGCGCTAATATTTTTACATTCCGTTTGGAAGGGAGATCTCATTGCTTTGTATTTTTACGAAATATTGCAGTCCATCATGAAACAAAAAAACTTAAACATTCCCGAAGTTGCTCGTCTGTCAGGGTTGCCGGATTCGACCATACGCAGCATTATTTCGCGCAAGAATAAAACTGTTGCTTTGGAGGTCGCTTTTAAGTTGGCAAAGGGATTGAATGTTTCACTTCGTGAGCTAAACGGGGAGGAAAATATTATCCCGGCGGATATCTCTCTTGAAAGAAAACGCCTATTAAGGGAGGTACAGGAGCTTCCAGAGGAAAAATTATGTGCGGTGTCTGCCTTTATTAAATATTTGAAGGAAGCGGACGGGCAATAATTATCCTGGATGGATTAATTTTGTACAAAGCGTCCTTGTGATTGGGAAGAAACGCTTTGTACAAAATTTTATATGCAGGGCTTAAATAGGCACTGTGAAATCAATACTCTTCAAATACCATTTCCATATTTGTTGCGATATCCCAAAGCTTTTATCCCACTTTGTTGATGGCGATGTCATGAGTTATAAATGTTCTGCTATTGTACTCCAAAATAAACTGTATCCTTATCTTTGGATCTCCACCTCGGTATGTACAGTTTCCATTAAATTCAACAAATCCTCATCGTGTTCGGATACAAAAAGCTCCATTTTCATTTGCTGATATAGCTTTTACGTTTTATTATATGGAATATTTTGGTAAGGTTCCGGGCTTACCTCTTCGAACAGGTCAATATATTTTTTGTTGCCCTGATGCATGGCAAATAGTAAAATGTATAAGTGAAATTCTTATGCAATATCCAAAATGCCATTATCTCCCCGCCTAGATTTTAAATCCTCTCATCCGGTATAGTGCAATGCGCTTTGCTGCGGATTCTGCCCGCTTGAGATTATCGCGTTCTTCTGAAGAGCCGCTGTAAGCGCAAATACATAAAAAGATTATGACACAGAATACCCACCAGAATTTGGAGGAGAGGGCAAAAGCGATTACGACCCAGACGGTGATACCAGTCTTTGTGGATTTAACTTCGCTGCGGTAGTCCTCAAGTTTGCTTTCATCGATTAGTTCCTGTTGCAGTTTTACTTTTGTAAATTCATCCAAAATACCAAGCATCCATATTTTTTCACTTTCCGGCGCGTGTTTCTTCAAAATAATATCGTGTAAATTCAGATAGTCTTCCTCGTCCCCGCATTGAAGGATCAAAATTTCCACCTGGCTGGCTAAATCTTCGTGGTTGCCATTGTTGCTTGAAGAGGATGCTTTTGAGTTTCTCCTCCTGCCCGAGGAGGATGCTTTCGAGTTCCTCCTCCTGCCTGAAGAGGATGCTTTGGAGTTTTCTCTTTCGCCCGGGTTCCTATTCTCATCATCCCAGAAATCGCCTTGGTTTTGGTCATATTCTGTATCCTCTGTGTCCTGGTATCCTGCACTTGAAAATTGCTTTTCCTGTGCAAGTTCCATGTCATATTCTGCCCTGCGGTCTTCGTCCGTTAGCAGGTCGAGCGCTTCGTTTAGGAGTTTTAACTGTTCCGTAGCCCAGTTTTTGTCTTCTTCGTCCGTGTAATTGTCGGGGTGGTAACGCTTTACCCCAGCTTTATACGCGGCTCTGATAACCTCGATGGATGCAGTATTTTTAACTTCCAGCAATTCATAATAATCCGTCATTTTTCCCTCGCTTTCCTTGTTGCTTTTGGTATTCACTACCATACTTCTCCTTTTGTGATATAGGGGATGTTTTCCCTTCTAATCATTATTTTAACAGTTGGGGTGTGACAAATTCTGTCATCCTGGAAAAATTTTAAAGAAAATTGAAGTTTTTTGCTTTATTAAAGTAAGTCTTTTCTTGTGTATCAGGGATGGATATATTATAATAGTATTGTTGGTAAATAGTGTTCTGGACAATAATGATACTGCGGTGATGTAACAATAATTTAATGGCTTAATAGCTTAATAGTTTTACAGCTTTACAGTTTTACAGCTTAATAGCTAACAGTGCTGTTCCACCCGACAATTACATGGACGAATAAGAAAAGAAACGGAACCGATATCACTGTTTATAATCAGGGCAATTATTATGAAGATTTTTCTAAAGTCCTATGATATACTGGAAAAGGTGAGGAGAATAACAAAGAGGAGGTAATTGGATGGAAGAAAAATATTTGCAGAGAGTAATGGTTGCCGGGAAGATCAGGGATTATATTGATTCCCATCTTGAGGATAATCATCTGGAGGATGAATTTTCACTGGATAAGATTGCAAGAGAACTGAATTATTCGAAATTTTATATGGAGCGGGTTTTTTCGGAGGTCACAGGTACAACAATTTATAAATATATCAGGGAGCGCAGGCTGGCAAGGGCGGCAGAGCAATTAGTTGAAACAAACCGCACAGTCCTTGATATCGCGTTTGAGGCGGGGTATGCATCACCGCAGGCATTTACGATGGCATTTCGCAGTCTTTATATGTGCCCACCTAAGGTTTACAGGAAAAATAAAAGAATTGTTCTGCGCTGCAATAATTTCGACATGTGCAAAAAGTCTGTTTTGTACCGCCCTTTTGCTTCAAGAACCCGGTTATCACCGAACCTGTCTTTACACAGACTTTGGAAAGGCAGGGTGGCAGCATGAGTACTATTCCATATGTGATAGAGCAGACCAGCCGCGGCGAGAGGAGTTACGATATTTTTTCAAGACTTTTATCCGACCGCATTATATTCCTTGGGGAGGAAGTGAGTGATGTTTCGGCGCAGCTTGTTGTCGCGCAGCTTCTTTTTCTAGAAGCGCAGGATGCAGAAAAGGATATCAACCTCTATATTAACAGTCCCGGCGGTTCGATTACGGCGGGGCTTGCGATCTATGACACGATGCAGTTTGTCAAATGTGATGTGTCCACAATCTGCATTGGGCTGGCGGCAAGCTTCGGCGCGTTTTTGCTTGCCGGCGGTGCAAAAGGCAAGCGCATTGCACTTCCAAATGCAGAGATTTTGATTCATCAGCCCGCTATCAGCGGCAGTGGTGTTCAGGGACAGGCAACGGAAATCAAGATAGTTTCTGACCATATTCAGAAAAATAAGTCGCGCTTAAACCGTATCCTCGCACAAAATACCGGAAAGACCGAAGAGCAGATTGAAAAGGATACGGAGCGCGACCATTATATGACAGCTCAGGAAGCTCTTGACTATGGTTTGATTGACAGGGTGCTTGGGTGTAGGTGGGAGGAAGAACCTGTTGCAAAATAGCATATGCAAATATATCCCAACTTCTCCGCCTGTTTTAAGAACGGGATTTTTTCCGGTATCCCGTAACGGCAGGCAAGACCACAGCGGACAAGCCATTCGTAATTAATGCCGAATCCATGTGGACGGGTTTCATGGCGGAATCCCTCGATATTTCCATATTTTTCCAGATTGGCAAGAACAGGTTGATATATATAGGAAGTATTATCTTTAAGGTAGGATACACAGTGTGTAAGGATATCCTTAACTTTTTTCTCCGTGCCTTCAGGATAGGTTTTTACCATAGAGCTGGGGGGAAATGTCGCATTTTCCTTCGTGGAATCCGTGCTTTTATCCGGTTTCAGGGAAAAGAGGGGATCGTATATTTTTTCAAAAATCGCGGGATTTAATTTTTTGCCCTGCGCAATCAGTTTGCCGCAGCAGGGGCAGGAACACTTGTCGGCAATTGTCATAAGGCTCCTTAGATGGGAACCTATATTGGTAAATATGCCAATTGTGGAGCGGGGATTGTGGTTTGGTCTGATTTGTTTTAAGCTGATTACGGTGGAAAGCCCATCGATATTTCCGACTTTTGGTTTTTTCATTTTCGTGCTGAATATTGTTTCGCCATCCGACATGCAGCTAAGCTGTTGCGCTGTGACGTTGCATAGATTACATCGTAGGCGAGTGTCGATTTTCCCGAGCCGGATACGCCCGCTATCACGGTATGTTTATAATATGGGATTTCCACATCAATGTTTTTTAAATTGTTCTCACTTACCTGTGTGAGCCGGATTGAGTTCGCCGCCTGCTGCATGGTATCTCCTTTTATGTTTTCGTATTTTTAGGTGATTGCGAAACTCTAAAAGCCGCATAAAACCTAGCTTATTTAAGCTTTCCTTTTGCAACTCTCCTCACTAAAATTTTGACCTTTATATCCATTTTGCACAACTTTTTAGCTTAGACGATTCATTTCAAGTTCGTTTCTATACAAAGTGCATAAATTTTTGTCAGTGAGTTTCGCAATCGCCTA
>CAJTOR010000063.1 GCA_910577675.1 uncultured Lachnospiraceae bacterium | reverse complement strand
TGTTTTATGCATTTTTATACCTATCAAAGTTTGAAAATTTAATTTTCTTATTTTGATAGGTACAAATAACAATCTTTATGATATTATGAAAGGGATTTATATATTAGAATAATAAAACAAAAAGGAGATTTTGAAATGAAATTTACAAAAAAAATAATAATTATTTCAATTATTGTAACACTACTTTCTCCAACATCAAAAGTCAGCATCGAAAAACACACCTTTAACACAACACTTGTCGCGGATAAGAATGACAAATCTACAGAATATGAAGATATTGAAGATGAAAGTTCCGCCAAACCCAAATCCGTTCATTTAATTAAATTAGTTTAACCTCATCAGGATAGTTTTTTTCACAAAGTTTTTTAATTCTCTCCGAATTAATGAAATCACCTTGGGCTTTACTTAAATAATACGCTTGAACGAGTTGTTTTTTGCAAAACACTCGTTCTTTCTTTATCAATAATTCCCGTTCTTCCATACAGATCACTTCTTTTATAAAAAGACCCTTTCTCATCAATTGTTCCTTATCCCATACATTGTCATATAATAAGTAATGTACTTTTCCTACTATCCTAAACTCCTTACACTCCTTTATTCCAATCTCACAGTATTCCAAAGATTTTTCACATCTATTTTCCGTACACATATACCCAGAAAGTTTTGCCAGGCACCATGTATGCCACACAACATAGTAAATCCGATCCATATATTTTTTTTCTACATTTTCTTTTAATTTTAACAAGAGATCTAATCGTTTTTCCCTCTCTCCCACAAAGCGATAAGCATCCGCTATGGCAAATAAAATAAAAAATTCCTCCCAATTAAATGGCCATTCTGCTATATCAATTTCATTTATCATTGGAACTGTTTGCTGTAAGGCAGAAAATAACACTTTCACATATTCCTCAGCGTCTATCTTTTTCCTCCGGTATGCCAAAATTGCTTCCGACTCCATCAAATACTGTTCATTACGGGGATATTCTTTCACCATCATTGGTTTCAGTTTCTTTAGCATCCTTTCAGCTCTTTCATACTCTTTATTGCATATACACATGTATATATCAGTCTTTAAATTTAATCCCCAAGATTTAGTTACTAGAATCGAAGCATAAATTTGTTCTGGAATCAGACCTAATTTTTCCATTAGTCTATACAATACTTCTTTTTTTATTCTTTTCGCGGTTCCATTCTCAATTCGTCGTAAAACCTGTGTAGAACAAATTTCATTTCTTCTATTTATCTTATCCGAATTTATCCTCTCTTCAGTTAAATTCTTTTCTCCTATCACACCCACATCATACCATTCCACAAACTGATCCTGTGTCATTCCCTGTGCTTCCCTCATCATACGGATTACTTTCCCTAATTGATAAATTGCCATTCGTACTTCTCCTCTATATATTTTTTTAAAGTTTCCATTTTCTCTTCTCCATTATAAAAGGAAGACACATAATATGCTATCAAGAGATCATTCAAACAAAGCATTTTCTCTCCCTTCTCTTTACTTCCCCTACCTTCCCTTGCTTTTGCCCTGAGATAAAATAGATACCACCTATTTTCCTCCTTTGATGTACCATACAATTCTTTTATCGCTTCATCACAAATCTGTATACTCTGATCATATTTTCTATTTTCATAAAGACATTCTGCATAATATTTCAAAAATTTACGGTATGACACTGGAAAAAAACTTTCTTTGCTTTGCTTACACTTAAAATATGTATAAAATTCTTCGTATCTATGTTCTTTTTCATCTATATCTTCCTCGCAAGCTATTAATTCCACAATGCAATCTAACTCCATGCCACTCAAAAGCTCCTTTTTCTCCAATTTTTCACAGTAATCTGGCACTGTTATTTCAACTGCATTTAAAAGCAATTCTTTTTTCTTTTTCTCATCCTGCTGTAATTTATTTCTTTCTAAAACAGCACTCCAGAAATAAAAAAACTGTCTATGAATGTCCTTCATACCATATTCCTCTCCATATGCTTCCAGACATTCTTTTGCTTTCCCATATTCCTCCCTCTCAAACAGTAGTTTAATCTCTTCCCGTTGTTCATATATCCTACTATCCTCCCCCACTAGAAAGAACTCACACTCTGAAAGTTCAATTTCCATCCGCCCCATAATAGCTTCCATCATTGGGAAGCTTATGGCTTCTTCGCCTGCCTCAATTCGTGATAAAGTTGAAACAGAACAAATCCCATCACAGACCTCAAACTGAGCATAGCCTCGCATCTCTCGGTTTCTCTTCAAATAATCTCCAACCGTATTTTTATACAAACAAACCGGTTTCATGATTTTTTCGTTTCGCATCTAATCTTTTCTCCTTCCTAAAAAGGCAGGTATTATTCTTCTGGATATTTTGGGTTTTGACCTGCCACACAACAAAATAAGTATAATAAAATATTTTCATTTATCATTACCAACATCCTCAAGTAAACTAGTATCTTTATGATCTCCATAATAATGATTTCACATCAACTACTATACCATTTTCAATCCTTCTTTTCTAGCTAATATTATAAATGATTGCAATTCAAAAATCAATACACAACTAGCAAAACATCACGTGTAGGATTACAACACCTTCCCCATGCGTCCCCTAGGATGGAACTCTCCGAATCAGGTATTGAGGGATTTTTTACGGTCAGTGTAATATATGTTTGACAAACCTACATTTTTTCTTTTGTCGTTTTTTGTATATTATCATAGTCAAGTCAATATATTTATTAGCAGCTATTTTTAATACCCATTCCAGCACCAATAAACCAGTGTAAAAAAGTAATATTTTTATTATGTTTTAAATATTCCAAAACGATTACTCTACAAAATCTCTATCGTATAAATCTTGAAGTTCATGCATCAAATATCTCATTTCAAATGCAGTAGTATTAACAAATATTCTCCATACAAAATTAAGCTCACTACCAACTATTTTGATATACCATATTAAACAAATAACTATAATAGCTACTATTATCAAGTCAAAATGATCCCATTTATCCACTAAACTACCTAACACAAATGCATCTATCAAAAGAACCGTCCACTATAAAACTCTTTTTTACTTTCCCTTTTGTTCGCGCGCTTATCCTCATCCTGGTCTAAATAAACTTTTATTTTTTTTATTAGGGCGTGTCTGAAAACTGTTTTCTGTCAAATGTGCGTCACGACTGGCGGGATTGCATTTTCCGACACTCCCTTTACAAATGTCGAAAAATGGAAAAAGAATTTGCTTTTTTATTACGTATATGGTAAAATCAGGAAAAGAGTTTTAACACGGTTTATGTCCGCCAAAAGCAAAAAAGAAGGAAAGAAAACTTTATTCTCTTATGAAAAGGCATCCCTTAGGAAGCAGTCTGCAAAAAGGGAAACAACTTCGACCGGGCAAAGGGGAGATATGGTATGATATTACCGGATGTTATACCAGCGCCAGTTCATTGTCCAGAGAAAGGGGGCAATCTCCTTGGCGGATCAAAGGGTTTATCGGTATCCTTCAAACAACCTAAATACATCATATAAGGGGGAATTGTTTATGAAAAGAGCATTTTGGGCTTTGCTCCTTGTCATCTTATTATGTGCATCTTCCATCCGTATACCGGCAGCGGCGAAAAGCAGCACATCCGCACCAAACGAAGCGCGAAACGGTGTTGTCCGGATTCTGGCCGTTCGGACGGAGCAGGAGGATGGAAACCCGGTGATCCGATATTGGATGGGAACGGGGTTCGGCGTAGGGGAGGCAGGCAGACCGACTGCTATTTTTGCCACCAACCATCATGTGACGGCGGGCAACGATTTTCTTGGCGCGGATGCTATTTACCTGCTATTGGATGATGATTGGAATGCCGCTGACGATGTGGGCGGCATTGAGGTTGATATGGATCATGCGGTGCGCTGTGAGGTTGTCTATGAGCCGGATGTTTATCCGGATTACGCCATTCTGCGGGCGGAACGCGTGGTGACAGAGCGCGTGGCACTGCCATTGATGAGGGCAAAGGAAGCGGTGGTCGGGGAGCGTGTTTATGTGATTGGCTACCCGGGGGCAAGTGATGTGATCACCGTGTCAAAGCTGGCTTCGGTTGATAATGTAACCGTTACGACGGGCATTGTCTCGCGGATTGCTCATATGAACCTGCGCGATGAGGAAAACCGCGGGATTGATACGGATATTATCCAGACGGACGCAGTAATCAATTCTGGGAATTCCGGCGGACCGATGGTGACGGAGGATGGCTATGTCATTGGCTTAAATACTTACAGCTTAAATGGCGATGGCGCAATCCATATGGCGGTGCAGGCAGAGTATCTGATTGACCGTCTGGAAAATCTGATTGATAACGGGACGCTGGTAAATTTCTCTTTTACTTTGATAAAAAACCGCTCCGGGAATGGGTTTGGCCTATGGCCGGCGGTGGTGGCCGTTTTGGGATTGGGTGTCTTGTTAGTTGTTTTCCTTTTTCTGCGCATAAGGCATTCAAAGGAAAATACCGCAGGCCGGACACCGCAGGGGACAAAGCCGTTTGACGGATCGTCTGGGGCAGGGCAGCAGACGGGAGGTCTGCAGTACAACGTCAGCCCTAGCAGCCGGGCGGAAAGTGCTGGCACAGGATCGCAGCCGGGGCGGGTACAGGGAGGTTTTGTAACAGAGCACGGACCGGGCAGTGAGCCAAATACTTTTGCCACGGGGCAGCAAAGTACCTTCCCGGAGACCATGCCAGCCGATGAGATCGGGAAAACCATGCCAGCGGACGCGTTTTGGGATCTGCGTCTGGTCGGAACGGAGGGGCATTTTGCGAACCGACGTTTTGCGCTCGAAAGGGCAATGCGCCTTGGGCGGCTGCCGGAAAAAAATGATCTGGTATTCCCGGCGCAAACGACCGGGGTCAGCGGCGTGCACTGTATTATCCAGCCAATCCCGGAGGGGGCAAGGCTTACGGATCTGGGTTCCTCCTTCGGAACCTTCCTTTCGGATGGGACAAGGCTTACACCGAATGAGCCAGTGGAATTGAAGGTTGGCGATGGATTTGCGTTAGGCTCGCAGAACCAGAAATTCCGACTGGAACGTAAGGAGCATGCGGCTGTCTGAAATCAGGGCAACCGTTTTTGGGATAAAAGGCCTATGGTACATTCGGAAGGAGGAAAAGGAAAATGAAATTTTATTGTCCATATTGCATGAATCCGGCACAATCGGAGAAGCCCTGCCCTTCCTGTGGGAAAATTCCGGGGAAATACCAGCCCTCCAGCCACCATTTCCCGCCGGGGAGGTTATTAAAGGATCGCTATCTTATTGGGCGCTCGCTCGGTGAAGGCGGCTTTGGGATTACATATTTAGGTTTTGACACGAACCTTTTGCGCAGGGTTGCCATCAAGGAATATTTCCCGACTACCTTTGTCAAGCGGGAGACCTCCGTGGCGCTGGATGTAACCTGCTATACTGACACAGGAAGGGAATTTTATGAAAAAGGGCGGGAACAGTTTTTGACGGAAGCCCGAACAATGGCGCGGCTGGAGAGTGTGCCGGGGATCGTCCGCGTACTGGATTTTTTCCCTGCAAATAACACGGCGTATATTGTGATGGAGTTCCTTGCGGGGAGCACCTTAAAGGCGATTGTGGAGGAGCAGGGGCGTATCCCGGCAAAGGTTATGATGGGGATGCTTGCCCCGGTGCTGCGGGCGATGGAGTCCATGCACGCGGCCGGGATCATCCACAGGGATATCAGTCCGGACAATTTGATGCAGCTTGGCGATGGCAGCGTGAAACTGATGGATTTTGGCTGTGCACGTGATATTGAGGGCGGGCGCACCATGACGGTAACACTAAAGCATGGATTTGCGCCGTTGGAGCAATATTCCGGACATGGGCAGGGACCGTGGAGCGATGTTTATTCCCTGTGCGCGACAGTTTATTACTGCCTAACGGGCAAGGTACCGCCAAGGTCGGTGGAGCGCGGGGACAGTGAGCAGGATCCGTTAGTTGCTCCGAACGTGTATGGCGCGGCACTGACCCCGGCACAGGAGGAGGCGCTGTTAAAAGGGATGGCGGTGCGCGCGAGGAACCGTTGGCAGAGTGTGTCGGATTTGTATTCCACGCTTTATGGGAAAACGATGCAGGGGTTTCCGTGGACACCGAAGGAGGAAACAGCGAAGGTTGGGGAGACCGAATATGTAGCGGCAGTGCCGCCGGGGATTGGCACACCGGATGCATGGATGGGGAGTGCGGGTGCGCCGCAGAAGAACAGGGAAAGAAATTCGGAGCACGGGAACCCGGCTGGCGGCAAAAATGCGTCCGGGATGTCAGGGAGGACAGAATATGCCAGTGCAAACATGGTCGGACAGATATCGGAAAATGACGGGATTGGGAGCACGGAATATGCTGAGGCGGACGCGGCCGGGCGTATACTGGGAAGTGTGGAAGTCGGGAGTACGGAATACGCCGGGGCTGACGCAAGAAGCTTAGGGATCGGGGCATGGAAGGAAGAAGACGAAGGAGAAAGGCAAAAACAGAAAAGAAACGAATTCCAGAAAAAGGTGGCAGCGCTCCCTATGGCAGCGAAAGCGGGGATTGGTGTGGCAGCCTGTGCCTTGCTTCTCGTCGTTGTGTTGGCAGCACTCGGGAAGGGCGGGTTCTTGCCGACCGCCGGGGGAAGGGATATCGCGGATGCAACGCCGACGGAAAAACCGCGGGCGACCCGGACACCAAAGCCGACTCCGACACCGGTATCAGAAAAGGAAGAAGGGGAGAATCCGACCGCCGGCGCAGACATGGCAGGGACACCAACGCCGGAAATTGAAGGAAAAGATGATCCGACACCGGAGGCGGGCAGCACACCGACTCCAAAAGCAACCGTAACATCCGTGCCGACGGAGGAAGCAAAGCCAACTCCGACCAAGAAGCCGAAAGCGACAGCGACCCCGAAGCCGACCCCGGAGCCGGAAGCGACGACAACGCCAGAGCCGACACCAACTGTGAAACCAGTGGCAGGTCAATCATTTACTAGCGGAGATTGGACAGGTGAATACTATTTAAAGGATTCAGGGGAACTTGCAGTTATGGTAACAGACTATAATGGCGGAAAGAAAAGTTTGACAATTCCTTCTGAACTTGCCGGATATAAAGTTGGAGCAGTTAATTTACTGGAAGATCATGCGGAAGTTGAAACATTAACCATACCTTCTGATATGGAGATTTTAAGAATTGTTTGGTATAAGCATATTAAAAATCTAAATATTGGAGATCGGTGTTCTATAAATGCATGGAATGATGGTTCAAGTTCTGTTGAAAAAGTAGTCATTGGAAATCAATGTACTTTTTCAGATGGTGCATTTTTAAGTCGCTCTTTGAAAGAAGTTTCAATAGGAGATCAATGCACCATTGTGAAAGGAACTTTCTGGAAATGTAAGAAATTGGAAAAGATTTCATTTGGGAATAATGTTGTTATTGAAGACCGTGCTGTTTATAGCTGTGATAAGCTTTTAACGCTTACGTTCGGTTCGGGTTGTAGGATTGAGGACACTTTTGTTACGTGCCTTGCTTTATCTAGCATTACATTTGGGTCGGAATGTCAAATAGGAAAAGGGGCTTTCGAAAGTAAAATTAAATTGCTTAATGTTTCTCTTGGTTCCAATTGTATAGTAGGTGAAAAGGCGTTTCATTACTGTACACAGCTGAAAGAGTTGATTATTCGTTCTGGTTGTATATTAGAGAGTGGCGCATTTTGGCAGAATGAATCATTAACTGCTGTTACTTTTGAGGAAAATTGTATTATCGATGGAGGTGCATTTCAAGATTGTTATAATTTATCAAAAGTGATATTTGGCTCCGGATGTACAATAAAGTCTCTTGCCTTTACTAAGTGTAGTAAATTAACAGAGGTTACATTGCCTGCGGATTGTAAGTATTATGTTGATACTGAGGAACCAGAATGTTCCAGTTTTCCAAAAGATTGTAATGTAATAGGAGGAATCCCATGTTATGGACGTGAATATTAATGCTCAGTTTTTGGATATTTAGGACATAATTATTATGTTATTTTATATAATTTCGATGAGATGGGATATTATATTACGGTTTTAGAATTGTTTTTTCTACTTCCAGTAAACTTTCACCACCTCCCGACCCGACCCGCACCAAACCTCCTGCCCTTCCGGGCAGACCACTGGTTTTCCGGCTTTTAGCCGCTCCCCGTCAAGGAACGTTCCATACCGGGAATTGAGATCCGTAACTACCACACGCCCCCAAACCAGATCCACACTGCAATGGATACGGCTGACACCGGGGGTGTGTACTGGGAACGCCACCTAGCAGACATCCGCCGCACGACCGAGTAGCATACGCTTTGACAGTGCAAACGCATGCCCGGAGAGCGCTCCTTTCATACCCTGCAAACAGAACCTCTGGCAGGCAGCGCGGTCAAATGCTTCCTCTACGGCGTTTAATGCCCCCAGGAATTCCGCAGGATTTTGAATCCGCCGACTCGGTTCAGTGCGCAGCCCGCAGTCCAGCAGATGGAACAATGCGTCGGTATGTGCTGTTTTTTCTCTATTACATTCCGCATCCTGCCCCGTGCACGCGGTATCCCTGTCTGAGGATGTGGTAAACGATGCCTTGCTTGGGAATGCGGTGCATGCTGCATCTTTATCTGAGAACGATGTACGCACCATATCGCATTCTTCTGCCAACAAACGGAGCCGCTTCCTGCGCTGCACAATTCCTTCACAGGCCGGGTCAGCGGGCATCCTTCCGGAAAGCAGACAGAAAAAAAGGCTGCACAAACGATACACTGCCGCCGCGCTGTTTTCATTCCTGTTTCCGGCGTTTGCGCCGGTTTGGCGCAAGCGTTCTTCCGGTGCGGTCATAGCAAGATAAAACGGTGAAGAAACAGAAATATTTTTCATTTCTTTTTCCGGGCATACCACCAAGCCGCCGTCCTTTGAAAAGAAAATTTGCTCCAACGCAATGGAATCAAAATGTTTTTGTTCAATACACCAGGCGGTGAGTGCCTGTATCATAGAGCCTGCCTGAAAGAGAGGCAGGCGCTGCCCGGTTTCCAAAAATGATAGAATACGATTATTTGTTGTTTTATTTACGATTTCCTTTGATGGCGAAATGGTCTTCGGATACATCCGCGCATCCTCCTTTCCTTAGTTTCCTGAAAAAAGCAAGGCATGTTTTATAAAAGTATATTGCTTTTTTTAAAGAAAGACAAGGGGCTGGGAAAAATAAAAAATATCCGGAAAACAAACGGGTGGAGAGGCGATCAATATAATTTATTGTCACAGCGTAGCAACAAAACAGATTTTTGGTATCTGGAAGTTATAAAAAACAGGAAAAATAATATAAAAAGGAAAGATGATCATAGAATAACATCTATATAAAAACGAGGTAATACATGAGGATTGAACTTACAGAACAATCTGGTTTTGAGGTGAACAACCTCGCTGCCGCTGATATGACACCTGCCATGGCAGCGCGTTATCTGGAAGGCAAAATCCATATCCGGGGATTCGAGGAGTTTTTAAGGCAGCTTTATCCGGGGCGGGATTTAAAAGAACGCCTGATCTTTGCCCTGACGGAACAGGGCGGTGTAAAGGATTCCGCCGCCAAGCGGGTGCGCAACTGGCTGCAGGGCAAAAATCTCCCGGCGGACAGGGAAGATCTTTTTCGGATCGCATTTGCCCCCGGGTTTGACGAGGTGCAGACCTCTGCGCTGCTTGGTTTTTGCACGGATTACGGCATCCATTACCGCAGCGGACGGGAGCTGACTTATGCCTACTGCCTGCGCCGTGGGCTGACATACTGCGAAGCAGCTGCACTGTACGCTTCCCTTCCGGACCCGGCGGGCGGGGCAGCGGCTTCCCGTATGGTGACGCACCGGATCGTGTCCGTATTTCATGATGTGAAGGAAGATGAGGCGTTCATCCGGCTTTACGGGGAATATCTGGATTTCTTTAGTGAGCTCCACGAGCGTTCATACGAGTATTTTGAACGATATTTTGGGCTTCTGGTTTCGCCGGAAGGAACGAAGGAGAACTATTCGGTACAGGAGGCGATGGAAATCTATTTTTCCCTCCATATGCCGGCGGGGAGCAGACGAAGCCAGTATTCCGTCGTCCAGAAAATGTTAAAGCAGGGGTGGCCGAACGCGACCAGCTTAAAAAACATCCGTGCAAGGCGGGAGGATGTGCCCCGCAAGCTCCTGCTTTTGCTCTATATTGTGACGGAGAATGTAGTGGATGGGGACTATGATGAGATTGACGAGGATTATCTGTCAAAAGAAGAATTGTTTGAGGAACATTGGTGGCGGGTCAACCTGATGCTTAAGGATTGCGGAATGCCTACCTTAGACCCGCGCAATGCCTACGACTGGCTTGTACTGTATTCCCTGAATGACGTGGATGGGGAATCGGCGATGAGCGAGCGGATGGAGGCCGTAATTGCAGCCATGTTCGGCAATATTTTTGAACAGGAAGGGGATTAGGTTATGTCTGGGGGAATTTTTTCCCGGAAAAAGGGAAAATCCGTAAAAGAAGGAAAAGGACATCGTAAACAGGGAATCATCCGGGCGGGAAAACTGAGCGGCCAAGGGGCAAGGGAAAGCCAGCAGGATGCTTTCTGCGTTGCCGGGGAAGAATGCCCTGAATGCGGGATTCTCGCCGTGGTAGCGGATGGGATGGGTGGGCTTGCCGGCAGCGGACAGGTCAGTGAAACCATTGTCAATTCCATGCTGGAAGCCTATGCGCCGGGCGGGGAGGAGACAGCTGCATGCGCAGTGGATGCCCCGGAGCCGGGAGAAACATCCGCAATCCAGGCTCCGGGCAAAGCTTCCGGATCCTGTGCGCCGGGGTGCGCAGGGATATCACCGGCAAGGCAGCTGCAGCTTTTATTTCGGCAGGCACAGGCGCGCGTGGATGCCCTTTTGAGCGGGGGGAGAACAAAGAGTGGTTCTACGGTTGTGGCGTGTATTGTGAAGGATCAGGAGCTTTCCTGGCTGGCGGTGGGCGATAGCAGGATTTATCTCTGGCGTGCGGGGGGGGTGGTTCAGCTTAATCAGGATCATGATTTTGCGCGGGATCTGACGATGCTTGCCATGCAGGGTGAAATGACGTTTGCCGAGGCAGATCGTGACCCGCGCAGGGAGAGCCTGACTAGTTATGTCGGCGCAGGTTTTCCGCGCAGGGTGGAGTTTAACCGGGAAGCGGTCAGGCTTTTGCCGGGGGATAAGATCCTTTTGGTCAGTGATGGGGTTTACCGGGCATTATCCCAAAAAGAAATGGCGGATGCACTTTTGGGATCAGCGGAACAGGCAGCAAAACAGCTGCAGGATAAAATCTTGCAAAAATCGTTGCCTCAGCAGGATAATTTTACTGCCATCATATTGGATATTACAGAAAAATAGCGGGCAGGGAATGTTTTTCCCCTGCCCGCCGCGCGAGGCATATATGGCTTTGGTGACGATCTTCCTCCATATGCCCCCTCACCATTTTATTTCACCACGATTCCATAAATTTTCTTCCCTCTCGTCCCGACCACAATCGTATTTCCAAACGCCGCCGGGGAGGCTTCAATGTTATCGCCCCCGAGATTGGTCGTGTCGTAAAGTTCCCCGGTCAGGCCGTTGATCATATACATATTGCCCGTAGAATCACAGATGATGACATAGCCGTTGCCGTCCGCGTCGTAGAGTGCGATCGGGCTTGACCAGGTGTAGTCGGACATTTCACAGCTCCAGACCTCACCGCCCGTGCGTGTGCTCAGGGCAACAATCTTGCCCTTCTTCTCGCCGCCCGTGCGCGCGATCGTAAAGTACACAAGCCCGGAAAGCTTATTTTCCCCTAAAAGGGCAGTGGACTGGACACCGCCGGAGACACCGGAGACGGTATAACAAGGGTAGGTGCGCTGCCAGATAATCTCGCCGGTTGCGGCGTTGAATTTATAGATTGGGATATCGCCGCGCGGTGTCATCCTGTGTCCAGTGCAGGGAGGTGGACAGGTAGATATAGGCCGTCCCGGTTTCCGGATCTTCTTCAAGGACAGGGGAGCAGTTTGTGTCGTCCAGCGTGTTTGCCACCCAGATCACTTCCATTGTATTTAAGTCGAGACAGATCAGGTCGCCGCAGTTGTCCGCCACATACAGGTAACCTTTGTAGGCGACGGCAGAAGATTCCATGCCGAGCCAGTAGGTGTCCTCCTCCACGCGGGAGCGGTCCGTCGTGTAGCGCCATTTGACCACCTCGTCCGAGTTGATGGTCACGGTCTTGCCGTCATATTTGGTATTTAAGTGTGTGATATACAAAATCCCGTTTTCCCCCGGCTGGATGAGCGTGTCCGTCTCCACGTCGATCAGCGGGGAAGAGTCAAATGCAGTAAAATTGTCGTTGTCCGTGCGCTCGGAGAAGACATCGTTGTAACCGTACTCGTAGATGACTTGTCCGGTCAGAAGGTTGATGACAAAGGTTCTCGCGCAATCCTCGCCCATTGAATCGCCCGCCCCGACGAAATACAGCGGGATTCCGTTCGGGTAAATGCTGCCCGTTCCCTTGATCGGGAAGCCGAGCGAGATCGTGTCGCGTGTCTTTGTTCCATCCTCCAGGTCGAGGAAATAAATGCGCCGTCCAGCAGCTTCCGATCCAGTAGCCTTTCTTCACCGTCTTTTTCAGTTTTCCTGTCTTTACCGACCATGATTTTTTGGAATCGAATTTCTTATCAAAAATACTGGCGGTGCCGTAGGATGCACTGGAACGGTAATTGTTTCCGCGGAAGGTGACGATGCCGGAAAGCGTGGTGTAGGAAGCACCGTTTTCAAAGGTGATCGGCACTTCCCTTGAAAAGCTGCCCTCCTGTACCATGTCGTTGACCATAAGGGCAGTGTGGAATCCGAACGCCTTTGCCTCGGTTGCGGAAACGCTGGTTGGGATGCCGGTTGTAAGAAGTTTCTGGTAGTCATTTAACAGCATCTGGTTGAATACGGGTGCTGCGTCGTCGCCCGCAACCGGTTTGGAGAGGGAACCCCTGCCCCCGCACCCTGCGAGGAGGGAAAGGGTTAAAAGCCCTGCGGTAAGGAAGGCATGCATTTTTTTATTTGTTTTGCTTTTTTTCAATATAGGTCTCTTTTCTGCGCAGAAACTGCGCTGGTATAAATATTGGGAAAAATTACGAATCCAGTATACAATAGGAGGAAAATTCGCGCAACGGTAGAAATTCTTAAGATTTCCTGCCAGAATGCACTTCCCGCGCGGGGTATTTGTTTGGCTTTTTTATTCAAAAATCTTTTTGTGATAGGGTTTTCCGGAAACGGCGGAGGATTTGTCAAAAAATAATAGGATAAATCAATGATAAGTCAGAATAATCCATTGCGTGGAAAAAGGGAAACGGATATACTGAAAATACATGCGGGAAAATATCGCAAAGGGTGTCTGCCTGGGAAGATATGATGGCCAGCAGGTCAGTTCCCGGCAGAAAAAATGAGAAAAGGGGGAAGTGCATGAAAGAAAGCAGATGTTATAAACTCGATAAGGAGAACCGGGCGCTGTTTCACAATAATGTTGGTTTTTGTATCGGGACAGGCAGAATGGGACTCGCACTGCAAAAGGAATATTTTGAGCAGCTAAAGCTGGTGCAGGAGGAGATCGGGTTTTCCCATATCCGCGGGCACGGGTTGTTTTCGGATGATATGGCAATCTATCATGAATTTGAAGACGCGCAGGGAGAGAAGCATGTGGAGTACAATTTTACTTATCTCGACCTTGTGATGGACAGTTACCGAAAGCTTCATCTGCGCCCGTTCCTTGAGCTTGGCTTTATGCCGGATAAAATGGCATTGGGCAGCCAGACGATCTTTTATTGGAAGAGAAATACGACACCGCCGGGGTACACGACAAATGCATGAATCCTTCCATCCTCTTCAACCGATCTGGCACCTGTTTTAAAAAGATAAT
>CAJTOR010000062.1 GCA_910577675.1 uncultured Lachnospiraceae bacterium | reverse complement strand
TTTGTCCGACATAATATAGCGGAAGGCGATAAAGGCGGCGGCAAGCACTGCGCCAACCAGGAAGGCAAGGATAAACTTCTTTATGGAATCCTTTATAATCCTTACAATAGTATACTCTTTCTGTGGCTCTACTGACTGCTCCCACCTGGCATATTCCTCCGCCTTTTCCTGAAGCTTTATACTCAGTCCAGTAACATACTGGATATTTGCTTTCTGCCACTCATCAAGCTCCAGGTTCACCGCCTCATAGACCGCCTGGTTTACCGTGTTTAATTCATGCTCCCCAATGGCAGCCACAATCCCCGGCCGTTTTGCAAGGATTCCCTCCAGTGCAAGCGCAAGAATTTCCTCACATCCCTGTGCATCCACCTCCCGCACATTGAGTGTGACCATCCGGTTGTCATAGTCCGGGGCAATGGTGAGCACTTCCTTCAAATAACGCAGTTCCACGGGCTCGGAAAGATGCTCCAGGATATACTGGTACATATCGCCATTTACCATATAGGTAATATAGGAACGCAGGATACGGTTTGAGAGGTCAATGTCCTGGTAGGTCAGCTCCGGCACGATCTGGTAGTCGGTCGCTACATAGAGCTGGAGGGAGGCGTTATATTCACGGTACGGGTTAATCTTCATCAGGATTGAGTCCGCATTGTAACCCTCCCGCTCCGCGCGCGTTTCCTCCAAGTTTGTGATCTCCCGCAAAAGGGTTTCCCCCGTCGCCTGGAACGCCGCAAGTTCACGCATGTAATTTTCTTCCGCCTTCCTTGTGTACTCGGGGTTGGCGGTCTTTATCCTTTTTGCGGCAAAATTCCCGGCTCCAACCACCACTGCGACGAGGAGGGCGGCAACAAAGATTTTGCGCCAATCGCGGAAGATGCGGTAAAACACCTTCCCCAGGTTAATTTCCTGCTCATAATTTTGTCCGTTCATTACTTGGTTCCTCCCTTTTCTTTCCTACACCTGGATCTTTCTCAGGCAGTTTTTATTGTTTCGCAGACAGGATGCGGGGGTACTCCCCCAAAAATAGGGAATCCCCTGTTTTGCAAATGTTCATTGACACCGGGGCATGGAAAAATACCCCTCCCTCTGTATGCCCCATTTACACCGGCTCCCAAAAAGTATCCGGGTGCCCTTTGTCAAACACCTCATTCGCCCATATAAGTGTGACCAGATCCTCCGTATCGGACAGGTTCACCAGGCTGTGTGTCCAGCCCGGGAGCAGGTAAACTGCCTGTGGGTTTCCCCCATCCACCTCAAACTCCACTATCTCATCCGTCCCAACCTTTCGTTCCCGCACCAGCCCATGCCCGGAAACCACCACGAAGACCTCCCACTTGCTGTTATGCCAGTGCTCCCCCTTCGTCACGCCCGGTTTACTGATATTTACACTGAACTGCCCGTGGCTTTTCGTCTTCCATATCTCGGTAAAACTTCCCCTTCCATCCTGGTTGCTCTTCAGGTCAAATATAAATTTTTCCTTTGGCAGGTAGGTTAGGTACAGGCTATACAGCTTCTTTTCAAAACTCCCCTCCGGCATCCGGGGGATAAGGAGGGTTTCTGGCTGGCTTTTAAAACCCTCAAGCAAATCCACAATCCTACCCAGTTTCACCCGGTGGGTTGTTGGGATATAGCAGTACCGCCCTGTTGCATCATCCTGCGATACTATGCCGGTCTTTGGCACCACGCTGCCCTCCGAAATCATGCTACCCTCTGAAAGTACACAATCCCTCCCATCAGGATGCACCTCTTCCCCTCCCAGGTACTTACAATGCCTTTCCTTCCCCTCAAGCAAGTCAAACATCCCTTCCACCAGGTCATCGATATACAGAAGCTCCAGCTCCGTTTCCCGGTCGTCCACCCGGTAGGGCAGGCCGTTTGCCACGGCATGGCAGAAGGTGGAAACCGCAGAATTGTAGTTCGGTCGGCTATGCCCCATCAGGTTTGGGAACCGGTAGACTGCCACCTTCGCCCCGGTTTCCTCCCCATACCGGAAAAACAATTCCTCCCCTGCCCGTTTCGACCTCCCATAGTCCGAATCATGGAAACGCCCGGAAAGGGCTGCCTGGATGGAGGAGGCAAACATCACCCCCGCCTGGTTGCCCGCCCGCTTCAGGCAGGAAAGCAGTGTCGAGGCAAGGTCAAAATTCCCCTCCATAAATTCTGATTTTTCCTTAGGCCGGTTCACCCCCGCCAGGTGGAACACAAAATCCGCCCCTGCACAATAAGTATCAAGTTCCCCTTTTGTGGAACCAAGGTCATATTCATAGATCCCATCAATCTTGAGGTTTGGCCTGCCCTTGTTTTTCCCTTCCTTTAAGTTATATAGGTTTGCCACCAGGGCAGTCCCCACCATCCCTTTTGCACCCGTAACCAGAATGTTCATCCCCATCCCCCTCACTTGCGCCATACCATCTTATTTACAATCCCCGTGTACCCCTGGATAATCCGCACCACCCGATCCGACACTTCCTCATCCACATAATCCGGCACGGGCACGCCGTACCCGCCGGCTTCCTTTAACCCCACCGCTGTTTCCACCGCCTGCAAAAGCCCATCCCCCTCAATCCCTGCCAGGAGGAAACAGCCCTTCTCCACCGCCTCCGGTCGCTCCGTGCTCGTCCTTATGCAGACTGCCGGGAACGGGTGCCCGATGGAGGTAAAAAAGCTGCTCTCCTCCGGCAATGTCCCCGAATCCGATATCACCGCAAACGCATCCATCTGTAAGCAGTTATAGTCATGGAAGCCCAGCGGCTCATGCTGGACTACCCTTTTATCCAGCACGAACCCCATTTCCGCCAGCCGCTTCCCAGAGCGCGGGTGGCAGGAATAGATTACCGGCATGTCATATTCCACCGCCAGCCGGTTCACCGCGGTAAACAGGGCGAGGAAGTTTTTTTCCGTATCAATATTTTCCTCCCGGTGCGCGGAGAGGAGGAAATACTTCCCCCTTGTAAGACCAAGCCTTCCATGCACCCCGGACTCCATGATCTTCCCCAGGTTTTTCCGCAGCACCTCCGCCATCGGGGAACCCACCACAAACGTGCGCTCCCTCGGCATGCCGCACTCCGCCAGGTAGCGCCCCGCATGCCCCGAATACGCCAAATTCACATCCGAGATGATGTCCACAATCCGCCGGTTTGTTTCCTCCGGCAGGCACTCATCCTTGCATCGGTTTCCAGCTTCCATATGGAAAATCGGGATGTGCAGGCGCTTCGCACCAATCACAGAAAGGCAGGAATTCGTATCGCCAAGCACCAGCACCGCATCCGGCCGCATCGCCGCCATCAGGCGGTATGACCGCGCAATAATGTTCCCCATGGTTTCCCCGAGATCCCCCCCAGCCACATCAAGGGAAACTTCCGGGGCGGCAAGCCCGAGGTCACGGAAAAAAATGCCGTTTAAGTTGTAATCATAGTTCTGTCCGGTATGGACTAAAACTGTGTCAAAATAAACCCGGCATTTCTTAATCACCTCGGAAAGCCGGATAATCTCGGGGCGTGTACCGACAATAATAAAAAGTTTTAGTTTCCCATTATTCTGGAAGGATATTTCTTTCTCCATCCTGTTTTCCTCCTTTTTGTTGCAATGTGGCGGATGCAAAGGTGCACGTTATGATATCTAAGAGGATAATAAAATGACCTGCCCACGCACTTTTGGATGCCCCTGAAAGACAATAAAACAAAAAGCAGCCCCACCCTATCAAATGAAAGGGCAGGGCCAAGTTTTATTTGCCCACGCATACATTTTCCAAGCCAGGAACTTCTCCATCGCCCGCCTGTCCCATACTGCCAAGCGCCTCCCTTACATAATCCGCCGTAAGGATCTTCCTTACCGTTTCCTCCACATTAAGCCGCCTTGTATTATGGCTGGTATAGGACTCATCCGCCTCGGTATGTACCTCCCCGCGGACAACAAACTTATCATAATTCAAATCCCGGCTGTCCGCCGCGACACGGTAATATCCCCCCATATCTTCTGACCGCAGCCGCTCTTCCCGGGTCATCAATGTTTCATACAATTTCTCCCCATGCCTTGTCCCGATCACATTCCTCCCGGTATCCCCAAACAGCCGTTGCACCGCAGCCGCCAAATCGCCGATCGCTGCGGCATCCGCCTTCTGGATAAAAAGGTCGCCGGGGTTTGCATGTTCAAACGCAAACTTTACCAGGTCCACCGCCTCATCCAGGTTCATCAGGAAACGGGTCATGTCCGGGTTCGTCACCGTGACCGGGTTCCCCGCACGGATCTGGTCAATAAAAAGCGGGATCACCGACCCGCGGCTGCACATCACGTTGCCATAGCGGGTACAGCAGATCACGGTACCGCCGCGCTCCGCTGCAACGCGCGCATTCGCAAAGATCACATGCTCCATCATCGCCTTTGAAATCCCCATTGCATTGATCGGGTAAGCTGCCTTGTCCGTCGAGAGGCAGACCACGCGCTTCACCCCGGTTTCAACCGCCGCATGGAGCATGTTGTCCGTCCCCTCCACATTTGTGCGGACAGCCTCGATAGGGAAAAACTCACAGGAAGGGACCTGTTTTAGCGCGGCGGCATGGAACACATAGTCCACCCCCCACATTGCATCCCGGATGGACTGCGCATTGCGGACATCGCCAATATAGAACCGCACTTTGTCCGCATGCCCTGGGTAGCGCACCTGGAGGTCGTGGCGCATATCATCCTGCTTTTTCTCATCGCGGGAGAAAATCCGGATCTCACCGATATCTGTTGATAGGAAATGTTTTAAGACGGTATTTCCGAACGAACCCGTCCCGCCGGTAATCATCAGGGTTGCCCCACTGTATACACTCATGTTTCTACCTCTTTCCCACATATCATAAAATGTCCAACAATGCTACATTAATCATATTTAATTCAAACCTATAAATATCTTCTTGTTTCTTTTGGGCAGGGCACCTAAACCCTCGCTTTTCTATCCCTTGAAATCCTGCCTATGGTTTCCGTTGACAGCCATGATAATACACACGTTATCAGTATCACTATCATTATATCGACGCTTTTTCCCCTTATTCCCCAAGTTATCATGGCATTAACAACCGTCATATGATAAAGATAAATCCCATACGAAAAATCCTTTCCCCTATATAGTCCTGGATAACGATAAGCAAACCCAATTACCCCGGCAAACAAAAAGAAACTTGTATAACCCCATAACCAGCCTCTAGGTCAATACCCGTGAAATAAAATAATGCGGCCACCAAAAAGCCCCACCACCAAAACCTTTTTACAAGTCGAAGGAATACCTCCTGAAACTCCGCAAAAAAACAACCTATTGCAAATAGCCAAAGATACCGCAAAAAAGTCTGGTTGAATAGTTTTTGAACCACCTCTGGGGCAAAGAATTCCAATACAGCATTCCCCGCAATACTTACTATAATGCTTCCCACCCAGCAAACTGCCCACAGATATATCTTTTTTCCATGCAATACCTTGTACAAAAACCACACTACAATATAAAACTGTACAATAACACCGATTGTCCACAGGGCACCATTTGGTGTCCCGCATCCGTATCCCCGCAATGAATCCGGTGTCCAAAACTGAAAAACTGTCGCCTGTCCAAAAATAAATAAAGCCAGACTCTTTTTATCGCCTGGTCCATAAAGAAAAATCATAACAATTATTTCAACTAAGACTGCCACCCACAATTCGGGATAAATTCGCCAGAACCTCTTGCGCGCATAATTTTTAAAATCCCTGCTTCTTTCAACAGAGAACCAAACCAAATATCCGCTCAGGGCAAAAAAAACAGGGACACCACTGAAAAAATAAATCACTTTTATAAACGGTGCAGGCAGCGCTATATCCAAATGTCTTATAGCATGTCCCGATAAAACCTGTAGTGCCGCCAGCAGGCGGAAAAAAGTTAAACAGTTAGCCTGTCTGTCTGCAAAGATTATCTTTTTTCTTGCCATACTTGTCAACCTCTCAATCATATAATTCAAAATAATATCTTTATTTTCAATTCTGCGACCCCAAAAATATTTTCCCGCTCGTATCATATATCATACAAAAATCAGATTTATTTTAATTCAGATTCAATATATGCATTTGCAATCTTTATGAGGATAGTGTAAAAAATAAACTTTTTATAGTCCACAATTAAAATTATAATAATACAAAGAGGAAACAACAAAAGCCTTTTGCAAAAAGATAATATAACCATCTAGTCGTACATCAATCTAAATCTTAAAAAGACCATAATAACCTTATTTGTCCCCATTCTACATTATTATAAAACAAGTTAAACCATCACTTTTAAATCATAAAATTCCTTCGGTTCCTTCCTATCCTCTTCCACCCGACTTAATAACTCTAACGTTTTTCGGTAATAATTCTTCGCTGCATTTTCCTGAAAATATGGGTTCCCCTGTCCAATAGATCCGTGTTTTTTTATTGCCCGATCCATGGCGGCTTTGATTTCAGCAGCATCCCATCCAACATCCATTACACTCTCCCCCCTAACCCTCCCTTTCTGGCGGTTCCCAATATTCACTGTACTAATCCCTAAACTTGGTGCCTCAATAATACCAGAAGACGAGTTCCCAACCAGGCATATCCCATGCTTTAAAAGATAATGGTAAGCATCCGTATGCAGATTTTCAAAATAAACCGCATTTTTATGCGAAGCCACAAACCCAGAAACCATCTCCCTAATAAGATCCGAATCCGTATCCGCATTTACGCCAATAAACACAAGTTTATAACCAGGATAGTTTTCCAGCGCCATCAGAATTTCCCTTCCCTGTTGTACCACATCCATTCCCGTCAAAGTTTCTGGATGGAACAGGATAACAAAATACTGCCCTTTTTCCAATTGCTTCACTTCCCCAGTAACATTTTCCTCATCCATTCGCAGGCAGTTTTCTGCCCCCAACGCACCAAGGTTAAACACATTCCCCGGATTCTCCCCCAGTTGGATAACCCTTTCCCTGTAAACTTCCGTTGAAGTAAAATGATACCGGCTCATCTTGGTAATGGCATGCCGGATAAATTCATCATAATTTCCATAGGTTGCCTCACCGCCATGGATATGGAGGATGGGGATCCGCTGCATCGCTGCCGCCAGGGCGGCCGACAACATTTCATAGCGATCCCCCAGAATTAATAGGAGGTCATATGGGTTATCGTTAAAATATGCCGCGAACTTCCCTAACGCCTCCGACATGGTGAAAAGCACCTTTTCATTCGAGGAGGAATCAAGGGTCAGTCCAATCTCCGCCGAAACATGGAAACCATCTTTATAAATCAGTTCTACCTGCCTGCCATATTTTTCACTTAACAGTGCACCCGTTGTTATTATATCAAGTAAAATATTCCCATCTTCATCTAATAACTTCAGGAAATTGCGCATAATACCATAATCCGCACGGCTTCCTGTCACAAAGCCAACCCGTTTTCTGTCCCCGCTCAAACTTTTTCCCTCCCCCGCTTCTTTGCCATCAGCATACAGGCAAATTCATAATCCAAGCCATCATCAATATCCACCGAATCCTCTTTTGACATGATATAGGCAAGTGACCTTGCCCCAAAAAAATGTTTCTGTTTCAAATATGCCCCGGGTTTCGCCATAAAAATCGCCCCGTTCGGGGAATAAAATTTATATTCCTGCCTCCGGTACAGTGAAAAATCATCCTCAAAAAACTTTAAACTCCCATCCTCCCCGATCCGGTTCACAAGGCTTTTCGCATGTTCGGCTAATTTCACGGAAACAAGGAAATCAAAATCCTTTCTCCTGTCCTCAAAGATTTGCACAGCTTCCAAAATATGCCCCGCATCACGCATCGGTGAAGTTGGCTGGAGCAGCACAAAAGAATCACAGGGTTCTGGAATGCGGTGTAATAAGTCCTCCACTACCATATATGTAGTTGCCGAATCATTGGAAAGCATCTCCCCCCGGTACATAACCCGTGCACCATAACTTTCTGAAATCCTGCCATATTCCCCGGAATCCGTTGACACAATAATCTGATCAAATAACCCACTATCCCGCGCTGCCTCGATGGTATAGGCAATTAATGGCTTCCCACAAACATCAATAATATTCTTATCCTTTAAACCTTTCGACCCGGAACGCGCGGGGATCACTGCCAGCCTTTTCATTTTGACCCTCCCGATCAATCAGGCTGAAAAATAAGGTCATCCAACTTATTTTTCAACCAAAAAACTTTCCCATACTGCCTTCTAACAATTTTCCAAACAAAGCATACCCTTCCCGCGATAAATGTAAGCCATCGCGGGTATATTCCCGTTTCAAATTACCAAAATCATCATCGAGCGCTTCCATATCCACCCAAAACATATTATCCCCCCGGATCAGCTTATAAAGCGCCGCATTACATTCATCAATTTTTTGATTGCTTCGATCCCCCCTGCCATTCACATGGAGGCATGGCACAATAAAAATAGGCGCATCCGGATTATGGTCCCGGACAAAAAAAACGATATCCCGGATGCTTCCTGCAATCTGTCCCACGGTATAATCAGAAACAATATCATTTGTCCCCTGCATGATTACAAAGGCATTGGAACCACAATGGAGCATCCCCGCCTCCAATATCAGTTTTCTGTACTGAAAACTCGAAATCCCGCGGATACCACAATTCCTCACGGTCATCCCATATAATTTTTTCACATCCCAGTCATCGAATTGGGAATGCCCGATAAGACATACGGAATTTTCCATACCACCCTTTAAAATCTGCTGTTTTTCCTGTATCCTGCCCTGAATTAAATCCTGCAAAACGGTTACACTTTGCTCTTTCTTTTTTAATATCAGGGCTAGTTCAAAATCATTATTGTCCTCAACAACAAGCGATTCCGAAGACCCAAGCAGGTATTTTTCCCCCTGCCATGTCGCTTGTCCGATGGTATCCGTCAGGACAAAAACATTTGTTTTCCTCTCGTTTGCCACCGCTTTTAAATCATCCGGATAAAGCGGATACTCTTTCCATCTTTTTGCAGAATATATTGTACCCCCCCCCCCGATTTAATACACTTATTATCGTTTCTTTTTTCAGCATCAATGCACATCCATGCACAATAAAATAACGTCCCTTCCCCTTTTCCTCCACCCATTTATTTTGATCCGGCAATTCGTTTACAAGGATAACCTGATCCCCAAAAATATCCCGTGCCGCCGATTTGAGATATAATGAATCGGTTATGATATATATACCGCGGAAGCACCCCGCTTCCAGACATTCCTCCACAATATAGGAAAAAATAGGCTTCCCCCATACATTTAACGTAAAATAATCATTCCCAAGTCCCTTGTTCTTCCTGCAATCCACAATACATATGTCCTGTCCCATCCTTATTCCCCCTGCCATACAAACGCAGAATCCTCTATTAATTCATCCACCTCAAAATCACGCCCCGCCTTTTTTCCTAACAATTCATACCATGCCATCGGACTGATTCCGTTCCCCGGTCTTTTACAGGTAAGATTCGCCTCTGTAAAAACCTCCCCCTCCAAAATCTTTTCGGCTGCAACAATGGATTTTCTTGCCACCACCTTATTCTTTTTCTCCGACTCCGTCACAAACTTCTTTCCGTTTCCCAACATAAGCTCCACCCTCCGGACATTTTCACAAAGTGCCAATAACTCATCCGGGGTGACCGATGCCTTATGGTCCGGTCCTTCCATGTTTTTATCCAAAGTAAAATGCTTTTCTATCATCACTGCACCGAGCACCGCAGCCCCAACCGCAGCCACATAACCAGCCGAATGGTCGGAAAAACCGACCCGGATTCCCGGGAATGCCTGTCTTAACGCCTGGATTGCAGAAAGATTCACATCCCCATCCGGGGTTGGGTACTCCGTATTACAGTGGAGCAGCACAATCTGCTCTTTTAATGTACCTGCTTTTGTAAGGATATGGATACATGTTTCGATCTCTTCCATGGTCGCCATACCGGTGGAAACAATTATTTTCTTCCCTTTACCACAGTTAAGCCCGCCGATCTTTTCCAGATACGGCAGGTTTGTCACCTCCCCGGACGGGATTTTCCACACTTCCTGCCCGGTACGGTGCAAAAAATCAACCGCTTCCAAGTCAAAAGGGGTTGAAAAAACATCGAGCCCAAGTCCCATTGCATACTCTTTCAGCTCCAAATAATCCTTTTCCGGAAGTTCGAGTTTCCTTGTCATCTCAAGCTGTGAATCCTTATTGCCCGTCGTCCTTTTCTGGTATTCCGCCTTGGGTGCATACCTTGAAATCAAAGCCCCGGAATGAAAAGTCTGGAATTTCACAGCATCCACACCACATTCCTTTGCTGCCTGGACCATCTTTTTCGCAATACCCTTATCCCCGTTATGGTTGCACCCAATCTCTGCCACTATGTAAATCCGATCCATCCTCTTTTTTACCTCCAAACAATCCACCCCCTAGCCGGGCATCCCATCTTTTTTCACTTCTTTTGCAGGCACCCCCACCACGGTTACATGATCCCGGACATCCTTTGTAACCACAGCGCCCGCGCCAACCGTACTCCATTCACCGATCTTACGCTGCCCCACTGTAATCGACCCACTTCCAACAAAAGTCCCACATCCAACCCTCACATCCCCATTTAGTACTGCATTGGTTGACAGGTTCACATGGTCACTTACAGAACATCCATGTTCCACCAACGACTTCGTATTGATAATACAGTTATCCCCAACCGTGGCCCCCGCATTAATCACCGCCATTTTCCCCACAAAACATCCATCGCCAATCTGGGCTTTCGGTGATACAATCGCCGACTTATCCACCACATTGATAATCCGCAGCTTCCGCTCCCGCAACCGGTCAAACCACCGTTTGCGGTTCCCATTATTCCCTATCGAAATAAAAAACACATAGGACCCGGAATTCTCCAAGGAAGCAAGGCTGTTCGCCACAATCGGATAACCCAGATGTTCTTTTTCGGATGAAAATTCATCTAAAAACCCAATCAGGTCATAATTAAAATAATCCACGGAATCAAGCACGGATTTTGCATATCCCCCCGCGCCGATTAAAATCAGTTTTTCCATAGTTTGTCCTTTTTGTCAAAAATTAACTTCATTTTGTTCAAATGCCATATATTTTTTCAAACTCTAAAACACTGGACTCCTCACAAATATACTTTTCTTGCTGACTACAAGTTAATTATCTATTATTATCAGAAACAAATGGTAGAGTCTAACTTATCTGCTCTTTGGACTTTATTCAATAGTTTTTCACCTTGTATTTATCCCGCCAAAAATTCCTTAAACTTTCTTCTATTCTTAACCAAAAGAAATAAAAAGATCATCCCATAGGCGGTCAATAATATCAGTCTTATACCTTTACTTTCGTATATTTTGTTAAATAACACCATCATAAAACATCCAAATATGACCATAATCAAAATAAATTTCTCATTATATATTCTACCAAGTTTAAGCCTCCAGACCAAAAACATGTGCGCTAACAACAAAAAAAGATAACCAAGCCATGTTGTATACGCAGCGGCAATATACCCATACTTGGGGATTAACCACAAATTTAAAATATAATTTATACATGCTGCACACACGCTTGCAAGAGCCATGCCTAAAGTCTTCTTTTTATACTGTTCAATATTTACATGCATAGTGTACAATAACTGCATTGCACATCCCATCATTACTGGCGGCATTACATATTTAGCTTCCATATAACTTTTTCCACCTAAAATCAACAATACTTCCGGTGCAACCAACAATATACCAACTACCAAAAATAAAAACACAGAAATATATATATACGAAAACTTCAATACTCCCTTATATTCTTTCTTTTCCAGTTTTCTCGCCAGCCATGGACTATACGCTGTATTCATGGAACTCATCAATATTGTAACTACTGAACTGCAAGTATAAGCCAGACTATATAACGCAGTTTTCTCCTCTCCCCAGATTTTTCTAATCATAATCCTGTCCATGGAATTAAGAAGAGTTAAGGATAAAAGATGAGGGATATATGGTAAACATATCGGGAGTGCATATTTCCAGTATGTTATCTTTATATTCCCTTTTCTCCACAAAATAACAACTATAATGATCCCCATCATTATAGTTGGAGTAACATACCCGATAACTCGACCTAGAAGTTTATCTTGCATTATATAAACAAGCAATACGGATATTAATGATGAACTTACAGAAACCACCACTCCTATAACAACCGACTGTCTGTAATGAAAGTTATACTGTTCCTTTGTCTGGTAAATACTTACAAATTGAGAAAACATAGTGAAAATAAGCAAAAGATTAATATAAGCTATTTCCATATCAAAAACGGTTTCCGCAAAACTGCCTGCCATATTAATAAAAACCAAAAAGGCAATAACAACCGTAAAACATAATCCTACCATAGAAAATACATAAGAATCAAAATCATCTTTGTAATCAAATCTGGCGCTGATAAATGTTGCACCCAGATTAAGGGTGAATATTACTGTTAAAATACTTTGCCAAGAAACAAGGTTGTTAAATGCCCCATAAGAAGCTTTAGACATTAATCGGGTGAATATAGGTGTTGTTATAAAAGCCATTCCTGCTGTAAGGAAAGATGCAAAGGTATAAGCAATACCTGATTTTAATGCTTGTGTATTATTATTCACTCCCTTCATTCGGACTTTTTGAGGATAACACTGCAAATTTCGTTGCAAACTCATATTCTGTTGTTTTTTTAAGCTATCCTTGTTACTATCATCATTTTTTATATTCGTCTTCATATCGTTTGGACTTTCCTGCAATAATTATATATCTTTTTTAATCAAACTCCATATTAACTTATCATACTCTTCCAAGTTCCGAGGAACAAAAATTTTATCTTTTCTCTTATAAATTTCAGTAAATGACCGTACCATTTCCTCACACTGCTCCACTTCCTTACTATCTTTTTCAAAAAAAAGATAATAAGCAAAAATAATATATGGTTCCTTTCCTGCAACAGTTTTTGGTGTCAATTGTGCAGTAGAACAATGTGCTATCAATACATGTTCCTCAGATACATTAAAAATACACTCCAGTTCCCACATATTATTCGTTGTATCATTTTTTACTCCCCCTTTAATAGACAGCTTCTTTCTTGGATGTTTCCGAACAAGAAATAATTCACTGTCTTGACCTTTATACAAAATCTCCAGGGAATTCCCATTATATCCTTTCGTCCTCTCCAATGGCTGTTCCAAAATTATAAACCTATAGGCTGGTAACATGCTATCCCCTGAAAACTGAAACACTCGTTTCGCAATTTGCACTGTTTTACTCTCAGGTTTCAACTTAGGTAGCTCTTCTACATTATTAGATATAAGATTTTTGCAAAGCATCTTACAATTCACATATACTTTTTTTATCTGATATAAATAAGGTCCTATGCAAAATCTTTTTACTATCGCTTCATAGACCTTACTCTTATTACTTGTCAATATATTTCCTACATAAGTACCTACCCCATCATCATATAAATATACTATTCCATTCTTATTCTCACTTTTTATTGCTCTTCCAATCAGGCAGTCGCTTGTAATGAATATTTTTTCATAATAATTTTCCCTGATATACTCATAATCTACATTATAGTCTTTAAATCCACATCTGGGGAAAAAAAGTCTTTTCAACTTAACTATTGTTGACGGTTCTTTATTCAAATCTAATTTAGGACAAAAAAATATATGGTTGAAAATTTCTTCGCTTTTCAATTTTGATAACAGTTCTTTTGCATTATCAAAATTCGCAAGCATAAACATATCCATTTGCCCTTTACATTCTTCAACGTTATTAACCACAATATTTATAGCTTCCATTATTTGCCATGGAGTTCCACATACTATAACATTTTTAACTCTATTCAATACCATACTATATCTCACTCCTTATAAATATTTTGAAGTACTTGAATCTTCCTTCAACATCACCATA
>CAJTOR010000061.1 GCA_910577675.1 uncultured Lachnospiraceae bacterium | reverse complement strand
AATTAGAAAATAAAATTTTCTAATTTTAATCGTTACATGTTTAACTCTATATGTTAAAATATACATACAATACTTTTTTGCAATATGATAAAGATAAATGTAAGTCATTATCCAGTAATAAACATCATACTGGTAGGTAGATACTTGAATGTACCATTTATTATATACACTGCGATATATCATTAGCTAGGCGGTTTTTATCAGCAGTAGCAAGTCTTAACTGAAAATTTAAAATATTCATAGTTGAAGTTCCTTTAAACTTTATTATAATTTACTGGGCTTGACTATTAATAACTTAATTAACCAACAGGCAGATATGAACAATCAGTATAAAAAAGAAGAAATTTAGAAACGGAAAGAATATTTATCCTTCTGCCTTACAAAAAGAATAAGATTTTAAGTTTTTCTTGCTTACAATCTTAATATATGAAAGGAATTTATATATGAAAAAAACACTCTGTATTACACTGCTGGTAACATTACTCATCCCTTCATTAAACCTCTTTCCTTGCCATCACAATATATCAACCTTAGTTTGTGATTCTAATAGAAATAATAATGACTATGAGGATCTAGAAGATAGGGATATTATTAATCCATTACTATTTCTTCTATTATAACCATTTAATTTCTCCTGTATAATACTTTTCACATAATTTTTTAGTTCTATATGCTATATCAAAACTTCCCTGTGCTAAACTTAAATAATAACCTTGAACAAGTAGTTTTTTACAATACTCTCGTTCATTTTTTTCTGATATTTCCTGATTGTTGGAATTATTTAAAGAATCTTTTTTCATAATTTGTTCCTTATTCCAAGCAATATCATATAAAAAATTATAAACACCGCCCAATATATTATGTTCCTTGCACTCCTTGATCCCAATCATACAATACTCAAGAGACTCGTTATGCTTGCCTATCATACACATAAGTTGTGATAATCCTATTAGCACATGTGTATGCCATACGATATAATGTGCCCAATCCATATACTGCTCTTCTATATTCTTTTTTAACTTCAATAACAAATCCAGCTCTTTTTCCCTATCTTTAACAAAATGATATACATTCGCCATTCCCGACAAAATTATAACTTCATTTTCATTTAGTGGCCATTTTGCAAGATCAATCCGGTCAAACATTGGTATTGTAAGTTTTAATGCTTCTGTCAGAATTTCGATATACTCCTCAGGTGCCAGATTTCTCTGTCGATATGCCATGGTTGCCCTGCGCTCCATTAAATACTGTTGATTTCTTGGATAATCCATCACCATTACTTTCTCAATTCTCTGCAAAATTCTCTCCGCCCGATCATATTCCTTGCGATTAATATGTATATGAACAGCCATTTCCCACGCAATTGCCCTGTAATCTGTAGCAAGGATGGATGCATAATAGCGCTCTGGCAATATCCCCATTTTTGTCATTATCTTATAGTAAATATCCATCTTAACTTTATTTACTGTTCCCTTTTCAATGCGCCTAATAACCTGTGTGGAACATATTATATTTTTCTTATCATCCTCATATCTTTTCCCGCCCTTTTTATTTTTCCCATTTGATTCCAGTACTTTTTTTCTTTCTTTTTCATCCTCCGTTTCGCTCCCGTCATATATCTCAACCAGCTCCTCCTGTGTTATTCCAAGGGCATCCCTCATCATAGAGATTATTTTTCCTATCCGATATATTGCCATCCGTACTTTTCCTCCATATACTCTATAAGTTTCTGTGCCTTTTTTTCCTGCCCATAAAATGAGAAAACTGTACAAGCCACCTGATAATCTCTCTGACACAAAGTACTTTCCGTATCGCTATTTAGCCCTCTTCCTTCCCTGGCTTTTGCCCTGAGATAGAATACTTCTGCGCGATTTTCCACCTTTGAAGTTTTATACAATTCATCCAAAACTTCATTACAAATCTGTATAGACCTGTCATATTTTCCATTTTCATTAAGACATTCCGCATAATACTGCATGGCAATACGGTATGCTCTTGGATAAAAACCTTCTTTTTGATAAGTCCAATTAAAGTACTGATAAAGTTTTTCCAATTCACATTCCCGATTCATTGAATTTTCTGTACAATTGATTATTTCTACGATACACTCCAGTTCCAATCCTCCAAGAAGCTCCATATGGTCAAGACTTTCACGATAATCTGGAACAGTAATATGAAGCGCTCTATAAAAGAGTTCTTTTCTCTTTTTTCTATCAACCTCTGATTTAGCACGCTCCAATGCCGCGGTCCAAAAAGCAATATACTGTTCGTTATGTCGATTGTCCTCACATACATTCTGGTATTGTCTCAACTTTTCCTCTGCCTTACTATAATCCCCTGTTTCAACTAAAGATATAATTTCCTCCCTCTTACGAAAAGCCATATAGTCTTCCTCATCAAGTACAAATTCACATTCCGAATCCTCAATTTTCAACCGGTCTAAAAAAGCTTCTATCATCTGATAACCTACCACCAATTCACCCGCTTCTAAACGTGAATAGGTGGACAGGGAACAAATATTTTTGCATACATCCTCCTGAGAATAACCTGAGGAAGTCCTTCTCATTCTCAAATAATTTCCTATATTGTTTTCGGCTATCTTACCGGAAAAGACGTTTTTTTCCGATTCTGTTTTGTTGATATGCTTATCCTTCATACATTGTCCTTTCATTCTACTGATTATAGATATTTTCACTAAAATAATACTTATTTAAGCTATATATTTGTAAATCTCTCACAGAAAAGCAAATAACTTTCTATAAATATTATATCATATACTAGCATTAAATGGAAGAACAATTTGAATTGTAGCATTTTTCTTTATATAGATCAATATTTCCTTTACACAGAGCTGTGCAAAAAAAAACGCTACAACACCCGCACTGTTTTGTAGCGTTCTTTTTAATCAGATACCGAGACAACAAAATATTAACTTATTTGTTTTGCGGCTTTCCTGCAGAGATTTCTCCTATTTATTCCCCATACAAATTCCCACCCTTATCATCCATCACAACAATCACCGGGAAATCCTGCACTTCCAGCTTGTAAATGGCCTCGGCACCCAAATCTTCATAGGCAACAACTTCTGCTTTTTTAATACATTTCGACAAAAGGGCACCTGCTCCGCCGACGGCGGCGAAATAGACAGCATGATTTTCTTTTATTGCAGAAGCTACCTCTTTGCTTCTTCTTCCTTTACCGATCATTCCTGTCATACCAAGAGCCAGCAATGCCGGCGTATATTTATCCATCCGGCTGCTTGTCGTCGGTCCTGCAGAACCAATTACCTGTCCTGGTCTGGCAGGAGTTGGTCCAAGGTAATATATGGTCTGATCTTTGATGGGCAGTGGAAAAGTCCCACCGTTAGCAAGCACTTCCGACATACGTTTGTGTGCTGCGTCACGCGCCGAATAGATCGTCCCTGTTAAATAAACATAATCTCCTGCTGCCAGATTATGCGCCATTTCCTTTGTAATTGGAAGATTAATTTTCTTCTTCTCATTTCTATTTTCTTTCCCGTTACTCTGACCACCCTTTTGATCATTATTGTTATCATTATCTCTTTCGTTATCATAAAAGCTTTGCTCTATCATTTTATTTTCCTTCCCCATTCCTTTTCGATTTTATAAACGTATAACGCATTTTTCCGTCAATCTATGTCAACTAGAAGCCTTCTCTTTGAACAATTCTTATCAAATCGGTTGTCTTCCACGAACTGTAATCTGCTAACATAAACTTCATTCCTTGTTTATCCTTTACCTCTATTTGATAAGAATCTAAACTGTTATAGATTCGTACCAATTTGAATCCGGACCAAAAACTTATCCACACCCCAATTAAATTTCAAAACTTCTATCCACGAAACCTGTTACAGAACCCTTTTTACATGCCGGTTTACATGACAACAGATATTGACTGCAACCGGAAGTCCTGCGATATGGGTCGGGTATGTTTCAATATTAATTCCAAGTGCCGTGATACAGCCTCCCAGTCCCCCAGGTCCTAAACCGGTCGAGTTAATATCCTGCAATAACTCTTCTTCAAGTTCCTTTATATGTGGCAGTGGGGAAGGCATATTAAGGTTTCTTGTCAGGGCTTTTTTGGCGAGCAGCGTACATTTCTCAAAATCGCCGCCAATCCCGACACCGACCACCATAGGCGGGCAGGCATTTGGACCGGCAAGCTTTACCGTTTCAAGAACCGCCTGCTTTACACCCTCAATACCATCCGCCGGTTTTAACATTATCACCCGGCTCATATTTTCGCTTCCAAACCCTTTTGGTGCCACTGTAATTTCCATAGATTCGCCGGGAACAATATTGTAATGTATAATTGCGGGAGTATTATCTTTTGTATTCTCCCGCAAAAGTGGATCTCCCACAACGGACTTGCGCAGATAACCGTCGCGGTATCCCTGACGCACCCCCTCATTGACAGCATCAGCAATTCCCATTCCCTCAATATGCACATTCTGCCCTATATCCAAAAATACAACTGCCATCCCGGTATCCTGGCAAATCGGAATTTGCTCGTCACCCGCAATCTCCAGATTTTCTCTTAACTGTCCCAGTATTCTTTTTCCAAGTTCAGACTCTTCTTTTTCCTCTGCATTAAGAATTCTTCCCTTAACATCATCCGTGAGAGATAAGTTTGCTTCAATGCACATTTCTCTCACATTTTTTATTATTTCGTCCGTGTGAATTATCTTCATAATCAACCTCATTTCATATAATAATTTAACCTGTCAAAAAAGTTCCCCGCTTCTAAACCCTAAAGACGAATACAGGGGTAAGGGGACAGTATCCCAACCATTTTCAAGTATTTTCCCAGACTTCCAAACGTCTAAAAAGGAGGTGTCGCATTTTGCGACAGCCCCCTTCTACTATGCTGCCTGTTCCCGCTATTCCTCTTCTTTCCCGTTCTCTTCTGTTTCTTCCATGTCCTTTAGCGCACGATGAACCAGCTCATCAAGATCGGAAAGATCTTCCCCAGTGCTATTTTCCACGCCATCCTGCAAAGTTGCATTTTCTTTCGGGGTGCTTCCTTCCTCCAAAATCTCCCCGTCTTCCTCCCCATCGCCTTCATCAGGGATATTTTCTGCCGCAAGTTCTTCCTCCAGCTTTTTAAGGACTTCCTCCTCATTCGCCGCATTGCCGCTTTCCTTGACTTTCGCCACACTTGCCACCCTGATATCTTTATCCGTATCAATATCCATCAATTTTACGCCGGAAGTAATTCGTCCAAGCTTACTGATACCGCTTACAGCAAGGCGGATAATAATACCCTCGTTGGTAATCAACATTACTTCATTTTCTTCATCGACTGCCTTCGCGCCAACGACATTTCCAGTTTTTTCCAAAATCTTATAGCATTTTACCCCTTTTCCTCCGCGGTGCTGGCAGGTAAATTCCTCCATATCGGTGCGTTTGCCCAAACCGTTTTCGGAAACGATCAGCATATATTTTCCCTGGGAATCAATCTGCATGGCAACAACCTCGTCATCGGGGGAAAGGTTCATGCCAATCACCCCCATTGATGTCCGCCCTGTACTGCGTACATCCCTCTCGTTAAAGCGGATACACATCCCATCCTTTGTTACCAGGAAAATATCTTTGTGATTGTTTGTTGTCTTAACCTCAATCAGTTCATCTTCCTCTTTCAGGCTGATTGCAGCAAGACCGCTTTTCCTTATATTTTCGTATTCCCTGATTTTTGTCTTTTTGACCATTCCCTTTTTGGTTGCCATAAAAAGATAACGGTTATCTTCATATTCCTTTAAAGAGATTACAGCCGTTATTTTTTCCTGCGGCAAAAGCTGCAAAAGGTTCACGATGGCAGTGCCCCGCGCCGTGCGGGAGGATTCCGGTATCTCGTAAGCTTTTAAGCGATATACGCGCCCCCTGTTTGTAAAAAACATAATATAGTGGTGGTTGGTCGTCATAAACAGATCCTCGATAAAGTCTTCATCAAGTGTCTGCATTCCCTTGATTCCCTTGCCGCCGCGGTGCTGGCTCTTAAAATTGTCAATCGACATGCGCTTGATATAGCCGAGGCGCGTCATTGCTATAACCACATTATCATCCGGAATCAGGTCTTCCATATTGATATCAAATGCGTCATAACCTATGGATGTCCTGCGCTCGTCGCCGTATTTGTCGCGGATTACTAGAAGTTCATCGCGGACCACGCCAAGCAGCTCTTTTTCATCCGCCAATATTTCCTTAAAGCGGGCAATCTGTTTAATCAATTCATCATATTCGCCTTCAAGTTTCTCGCGCTCCAATCCGGTCAGCGCGCGCAGGCGCATATCCACAATTGCCTGCGCCTGCGGATCGTCAAGCCCAAACCGCTCCATCAGGCGCTCCTTTGCTATAGCGGTAGTTTTTGAGGAGCGGACAATATTTATTACTTCGTCTATATTATCCAGTGCAATTAAAAGTCCTTTAAGTATATGGGCGCGTTCTTCCGCTTTATTAAGATCGTACTGCGTCCGTCTTGTGACAACCTCCTCCTGATGTTTCAGGTAATAGTCAAGCATTTGCAGGAGGTTTAATATTTTTGGCTCATTGTTTACCAGTGCGAGCATTATTACGCCGAAGGTATCCTGGAGCTGTGTATGTTTAAATAGCTGGTTTAACAAAACAGTCGGGTTGGCATCGCGCCTAAGTTCGATAACTATGCGCATTCCCTCCCTGTTTGACTCATCACGCAGCTCCGTGATGCCGTCAATCTTTTTGTCGCGCACCAGTTCCGCAATTTTTTCAATCAGCCTTGCCTTGTTTACCATATACGGAAGTTCCGTCACAATAATACGGTTCTTGCCATTTGCCATCGGCTCAATATTGGTAACGGCTCTGACACGGATTTTGCCGCGCCCCGTGCGGTATGCTTCCTCAATGCCGCGCGTGCCAAGAATCATTGCCCCGGTCGGGAAATCCGGTCCTTTTATAACCTCAAGGATTTCCTCCATCGTAGTTTCCTGACCTTCTATCTTGTTCTCAATCAATTTTACTACCGCATTGACCACTTCCTTCAAATTATGCGGCGGTATATTGGTTGCCATTCCGACAGCAATACCGGAAGTGCCGTTGACCAGCAAATTCGGGATACGTGACGGAAGCACTTCCGGCTCCTTTTCTGTTTCGTCAAAGTTCGGCAGAAAATTCACTATGTTTTTGTTGATATCCGCAAGCATCTCCATGGAGATTTTGCTGAGCCTTGCTTCCGTATAACGCATTGCCGCAGCGCCGTCACCGTCAACCGAACCGAAATTTCCATGCCCGTCCACCAAAGGATAGCGGGTGGACCAATCCTGTGCCAGATTAACCAGCGCCCCATAGATGGAACTGTCACCGTGCGGATGGTATTTACCCATCGTATCGCCGACGATACGCGCGCATTTGCGGTGCGGCTTATCAGGCCCGTTATTTAACTCGATCATTGCATAGAGGATTCTTCTTTGAACCGGCTTTAAACCATCGCGCACATCCGGCAGGGCGCGCGCGGCAATAACAGACATGGCATACTCAATATAGGAGTTTTCCATTGTCTTTTTCAGATCGACATCGTTAATTTTATCAAATATTGTATCGTCCATTTATTTCCCCTTTTCTGCGCCTGAAACCGCGCAATTCAAATCAATAAATATCCAGGTTTTTTACAAATTTCGCGTTCGCCTCTATAAACTCGCGGCGCGGGTCTACATCGTCGCCCATCAGAGTTGTAAAAGTTACATCGACCTCCGACGATTTTTCCTCGTCAATCATAACGCGGTGCAAAATTCTCTTTTCCGGGTCCATCGTGGTATCCCAGAGCTGTTCGGCATCCATCTCCCCAAGACCTTTGTAGCGCTGGATTTTATTGTTATTGTCGCGACCGATTTCGAGCAGAATCCTGTTCAACTCATCGTCATTGTACGCGTACCATACCTGTTTATTCTTCTCAATCTTGTAAAGCGGCGGCTGGGCAAGATATACATAACCCTGCTTAATCAGCTCCGGCATAAAGCGGTAGAGGAATGTAAGCATAAGGGTTGCAATATGTGCACCGTCCACATCCGCATCGGTCATTATTATTATTTTGTGATAACGTAATTTCGTAATATCAAATTCATCATGAATCCCCGTACCGAACGCTGTAATCATCGCTTTGATTTCTGCATTTACCAGCACCTTATCAAGACGGGACTTCTCGACATTTAATATCTTACCCCGCAGGGGCAGGATGGCCTGCGTCGCGCGGGAACGGGCATTTTTCGCGGAGCCTCCCGCAGAATTTCCCTCCACTATAAATATTTCACAGTTTTTCGGATCCTTGTCAGAACAGTCCGCAAGTTTCCCAGGCAGGGCAGTGGAGTCAAGCGCGGTCTTGCGCCTGGTAAGTTCGCGCGCCTTGCGCGCCGCATCCCTGGCTCTTTGGGCCAAAACCGCCTTCTCGCAGACCAGTTTGCCAACTGCCGGATTTTGTTCTAAGAAATAAGTCAACTGCTCGGAAACAATGTTTTCCACGGCTCCCCTCGCCTCGCTGTTGCCAAGTTTCTGTTTGGTCTGACCCTCAAACTGCGGCTCCGGCAGCTTGATGCTGATAATGGCGGAAATTCCCTCGCGGATATCCTCGCCGGACAGTGGCTGCTCATTCTCCTTCAAATATTTCATCTGCCTTGCATAGGCATTAAATGTTTTAGTTAATGCATTTTTAAAACCGGTAAAATGCGTTCCACCTTCAGGTGTAATAATATTATTAACAAAGCTGTAGCAGCTTTCCGTATAGGTATCATTATGCTGGATTGCAACTTCGACATATGTTTCGTCCTTTTTGCCCTCACAGTATATAATCTCAGGGTAAAGCGCTGTGCGCCCCCTGTTTAAGTACTGCACATATTCCTTGATTCCACCCTCATAGTGGAATGTCTTGGTTCTTTCCTGCTCCTCGCGCTTGTCGGTGAGATTGATTCTAAGTCCCTTTGTCAAAAATGCAGTTTCCCGAAGCCGCTCTTTTAAGATATCATAATCAAAAACTGTTTCCTCAAATATCGTATCATCGGGCAGGAATGTAACAGTGGAACCGGTTCTTTCTGCCGTCCCGACCTCGGTAAGCGGCATCACAGCCTTGCCGCGCTCATAGCGCTGTCTGTAACTTTTTCCGTCCAAATCCACCACAACTTCAAGCCAGCTTGAAAGGGCGTTTACCACGGAAGCCCCAACGCCGTGCAGGCCGCCGGATACTTTGTATCCCCCTCCTCCAAACTTGCCGCCCGCATGCAGAATGGTAAATACAACCTCGACGCTTGATACCCCTTTTTTCTTGTTAATCTCAACAGGGATGCCCCGCCCGTTATCAACCACCGTAACGGAACCATCCTGGTTGATGGAAACATCGATCTGTGTACAAAATCCCGCAAGTGCCTCATCCACCGCATTGTCCACTATCTCATAGACGAGATGGTGAAGCCCCCTGCTCGATGTACTGCCAATGTACATGCCTGGCCTTTTCCTTACTGCTTCCAATCCCTCCAAAATCTGTATCTGGTCTGCACCGTAATCCTTGCTCATTGTATCCTCCATTTCCTTATGCCTTGCGGCGTCCATCCGTTTCAAAATACCGTCGGCTGAATTTCCTCAGCTATTCCGGCTGTATACTGCCCTGCACTACATGGTATATCCGATCGGAACATATCCGCTCCTTTACAAATTCTTCCAGACCTGTACAGGTAATAATTGTCTGTATATCTTTAATACTGTCAAGTAACTGTGTCTGCCGGTTCCTGTCAAGTTCCGATAATACATCGTCAAGCAGGAGCACCGGGTCATCCCTTATTTTTCTTTTCACCAACTCAATCTCGGCAAGCTTTAACGAGAGTGCCGAAGTCCTCTGCTGCCCCTGTGAACCAAACTTGCGGATATCATCGCCATCCAGGCAAAAACTGATATCGTCGCGGTGCGGGCCATGCAGGGTACTTTTTAAGATCAGCTCCTTTTCCTTATCACGGGAAAGAGCCTCCAAAAAATCATCCTCCTTGATATTTGGTTCGTAACAGAGTTTAAGCTCCTCCCTGCCGCCGCAAAGACGGTTGTGGACCGGTCCAACCAGGCTGTTAAGCTCCCCCACAAAAGCCTTTCTGGCACGGATAACTTCACTTCCATATTTTACCAATTGTTCATTCCATACCAAAAGTGTTTCCGCAAGACGTGCATCGGAAACAATCTGTTTCAAAAGATTATTGCGCTGTTCTAGAATTTTGTTATATTTTGTCAGATTATACAGATATATTCGGTCCAACTGACAAAGTTCCATATCCACCATGCGCCGCCTCTGCGCAGGTCCTTCCTTGATGATGGACAAATCCTCGGGGGAAAAGGATATCACATGTAAAAAACCGTACAGTTCGGAGGATTTTTTGACCGGCAGCCCGTCAAGAGCTGCGCTTTTTGCCTTTGTCCTGCGAAGATGCATATCAATTTTGTGTGGTACTGTTTCCCGCTCCACGTACATCCGGATATGGCATTCATCATCGCCAATCCGGATCATTTCTTTATCTTTGCTGCCTTTTTGTGATTTCGTTGTGGCACATACACAGATCGCTTCTAATATATTTGTTTTTCCCTGTGCATTATCCCCATAAAGGATATTAACCCCACCGGAAAATTCGATGAAAAGCTTTTCATAATTGCGGAATCTATTTAATTCCAATGATTTAACCAGCATGTTATTGCACCGTCACGCCTTTTTGCCAGAAACGCTAAATTTACTGCTGCCGTATTCTACCACATCCCCATCCACTATTTTTTTTCCGCGTTTTAGTTCCGTCGCTCCGTTCACTTTTACCTTGCCGGATACGATGGCTTCCTTTGCCTCCACCCCGGAATCGACAAGACCTGCTAATTTCAGAGCCTGGCCAAGTTTGATAAAATCATCCTTAATCTGTATGGAATCCATTCTACCGCTTCCTTTCAGTATATTCTTATCCTGATCCATCTTCGTTTCAGTCCGGTGACTGTTTCTAAGTATCCCTGTAAACGAGTGGAATTGAGTATGTCAGATGGGGCTTGCACTCCAACCAACATAATTGATATATTAAATATTTGCTGCATTAAAATTAACAGGTAATATTAAGTATATATATGTTTCTTCCCTGTCTTTGATAAAACAAGGTGCTTTGGGGTTAATCATGTAAATCGTGACTTCCTCATCATCCACCACCCGCAGTACATCTATAAGGAACTTTGGATTAAATCCGATCAGGATATCCTTGCCTTCCTTCTTGATATCAATCTCTTCCTTCATCGAACCGATATTGGAATTGATACGAAGTTCCATATTGTTATCCGTAACACCGACGATAATCGGTTTTTTCTCCGATTCCTTAATCAGCAGTGTTGAGCGGTCGATACAGTTAAAAAATTCCTTTTTATTAATTACAATCTTTGTTTCATAATCATTTGAAAGCATCTGGTTAATTTTGTAATATTCTCCTTCAATCAGACGGGAAAGGACCAAAGTGTCCTCAAACTCGAACAATACATGTTTGTTTGTAAAATAAAGAGTTACCTCGTCGGACATTTCCCCGGAAAGGATTTTGCTGATTTCAATCAGGGTTTTACCTGGAACAATCACCTTAAAATTTCCATAATTTTCCTTTAATTGTAGCTTTCGGATTGAAATGCGGTGTCCGTCAAGGGAAACAACCCTCATTTCATTATCTGTGACCTCAAAAAGTTCCCCTGTCATGATTTTGTTGCTCTCATTATCTGAAATGGAGAACACAGTTTGGCGGATTACTTCTTTTAGGGTGAACTGGGAAAGGACAATTGCTTTCTGGCGTTCAATACGAGGGAGGGTGGGGAATTCATCAGCCGGTTTACCGGCTATGTTAAATTTCGCTTTCTCGCAGGTGATGGTCATTGTAAAGTGGTCATCCGTTTCTATTATAATATCATTGTCGGAAAGTTTACGGATTATCTCGGAGAATACTTTAGCGTTAATTGCAATCTGTTTATTCGTCCCGCTATCCATAATCTCACCGTTTACTATGGTTTCAATTGCCAGTTCCATATCGTTGGATATCAGTTTGATATGGTTTTCAGAAACATCGATAACCATGCATTCAAGGATGGGGAGTGTACTTTTTGAGGAAACTGCCCTCAACACAATGTTTACGCTGTTTAGAAGTTCCGATTTTTTACAAATGATCTTCATGTTGTGTATAACTCCTTTCGGGAAAAAATCAGCAATATATATATAAAATATAATATCGTCGCAGTAGTAGGGGGCGTTGATACGTGAATAACCCCGCAAAGGCAGACAGGCACCCGTTTTGGACCAAAAATAAACTGTGGATGGAACTTAGAATGACTGGTTGAAGTTAAAAAACGGATTTGAACAGGTTAAAAGTTATCCATGGAAGTTCCACAGGAAAAAAACAGCTTATCAACGTGGACCGTGGATAAAAGCAGTCGGACGGGGGATAAGAGAGTGTTTTTTTCAGTGATCTGTTCATAATCAGGTTTTTTATTGCACGGGGTTAATCTTCTTTATTAAAACATCAATCGTATTTTTGATGTTATTTTTGTTGGTAACAAGGTCATTCTCAATCTTATCATAGCCGTGGATGATTGTGGAATGGTCGCGGTTGCCCAAAAACTTGCCGATATCCGTAACGGAGTTTGTCGTCAGTTTTTTTGACAGGTACATTGCAATCTGTCTAGGATAGGCGACATTGCGGCTTCGGCTGTTGGAATAAATATCGTTCTGCGTTATATTAAAATGTTCTGCAACAATATCGACAATATGGTCAACCGTAACGATCTTGTTACCGTCGGTCGAAATCGTATCTTTGAGCGCTTCCTGCGCGAGTTCAAGTGTCAGTTCCCTTTTTTGTAGGGAAGAAAAAGCGTTGACGCGGTTTAAGGAACCTTCGAGGTCGCGGATATTGGATTTAACATTCTTAGCAATATAGTCGAGGATTTCATCCGTCACTTTTACCGCGCCGATATCATCACGGCGTTTTTGCAGGATTGCCATTCTGGTTTCGTAGTCCGGCTGCTGGATATCAACAGTAAGACCCCAGTCAAACCTGGAGCGCAGCCTTTCTTCTAACATAGCCATATCCCTGGGCGGCTTGTCCGATGAAATAACAATCTGCTTTTTCGCCTCATAGAGCGTGTTGAATGTGTGGAAGAATTCTTCCTGTGTGCTTTCCTTTCCTATTATAAACTGGATATCGTCGATAAGCAGGACATCGACATTGCGATACTTCCTGCGGAATTCCGTTGTTGGGGCTTCGGTGTTCTTGTTCGCGTTGCTTTTTGCACCGGCTCTGATGGATTCGATCAGCTCGTTTGTGAAAATTTCACTGGTAGTAAAGATAACTTTAGCCTTCGGGTTATGGTCAATAATATAGCGCGCAATCGAGTTCATCAAATGGGTTTTCCCAAGCCCAGCGCCCCCATAAATAAACAGGGGGTTATAGGTTTCAGCCGGGGATTCTGCAACGGCAAGAGATGCGGCAAGCGCAAATTTGTTGTTTGGACCGGGAACAAAAGTATCAAAGGTATACTTTGGGTTGAGGGAAGGGAATGGGTTCTCCGGTTCTAAACCCCTGCCTTTTGGCATGGCGGCTTCTTCCTCCCGCTTTTGCTGCTCGATCTGGCTGCTCAGCATAAATTCAAGATTGTAAAATTTATTAGTAAACTCTGCAATCGCAGTACTGAGGAAAGGCACATATTTTGTTTCAATATGTTTGATCCCAAGCTGACCGACTAACTGGTCGTCCACGCTGAAAATAATGACATCCTTGGAATCGTCAACCTTATGTACTTTTAACGGTTGCAGCCACATGCGGTAGGAAACCGGAGATACATCGTATTCCGTCCTGAGAAATTCAAGAATTTCGTCCCATTTTTCTTCCACTATTGTGCCCATAATCATTTCCCTTCTCGCTTCATCGCATAATATCACACAGATACATGATATAACAAAATCCGAAATTTTGCAAGTAATAGTCAAAGTTTCTCACGACAAACGCATGAATCCTTCCATCCTCTTCAACCGATCTGGCACCTGTTTTAAAAAGATAATACTTCTTCCAAATATTTTAT
>CAJTOR010000060.1 GCA_910577675.1 uncultured Lachnospiraceae bacterium | reverse complement strand
ATTGCCTGCTTGATACTTCTTATATTTGCGAAATTATGGAAAATTGATTTCCGTGTCATTTATTTTGTGACTTTTTCCCATTATCTCCCCGCCTTATGTTACCTGTGCCCAAAATATGAATAGCATCCGTCAAGATCCCTTGCAATCTGCTGCCTGAGCATTTCAACACTCCCAAAATTTTGTTCCGGGCGGCAAAAATGCAAAAACTCAACCTTCGCTATTTCCCCGTAACACTCACCGTCATACCCGAGCAGGAAGGTTTCCACCCACGGATTTTCCTGCGCTCCCACACTCGGGCGCACACCTACATTTGTTATCCCGTCAAAAACCCCCGCGGGAAGCGTTGTCCTTGTCATATAAACCCCGTTCGGCGGTAACAGTTTTTTTGCTGGCGGAACCAGGTTCAGTGTCGGGAACCCCAGTGTTTTTCCAAGACTCTTGCCGTGTCCTACCTCCCCAGCAATATGAAAGCAGGCACCGAGCATCCTGCCCGCCTCCTCCATATCCCCCAAAAGGATTGTCCGGCGGATGCGGGTGGAGCTAACAGCCTCCCCCCCATACTGAACTTTCCTGCATGCGCAAAGCCCATAGCCAAAGTCCTCCGAATAGCGCAAAAGCATCCCCGCATCACCGCGGCGCTTATGCCCGAAACGGTTGTCCTCGCCGACCGCAATAAAACTTGCCCCAAGCCGCCCGACTAAAATCTCCCGTATAAAATCCTCCGCCTCCATCGCGCTTGTCTTTTCGGTAAACGGGTAGGCGATCAATACATCCACCCCGCACGCTTTAAGGATGGCTTCCTTCTCCTGATCCGTATAAATCAACTTTTCATTCCCGCCAAAGAACATCCCCGGATGGAAATCAAAGGTAAAAACCACACTTTTTCCCCCTGTTTCCTGTTTCTTATTGTAAATTTTTTCCAGTAGCAGGCGATGCCCCAAATGTACCCCGTCAAATTTCCCGATCGTCACACAGGTGTTCTGCAAGGAAAAATCCTCTGTGCGAATACTGTCCATCTCATTCTCCATGTATCTGTCAAAATATAGCGTTATCTACATCCGCTTTGCACCCGGCACAAACATTTTCACATTCCGGTAGCAGCCCTGAGCCGGTTCATAGCGGTAGAGTGCATAAAAGCACCCGCCGCTGTCGTAGACGCGAAAGCAGGAATCTCCGGATAAAAGCACTGAATCTGAAGATCCGGAATGCTCCTCTTTTATCAGGACTTCCTCCTTACGCAGTTTGTTCCCGTTATAAAGACTTGCATCCTTACCCTCACGCATATAAAGTGCCGGGTAACGCAAAAAGAGCCTGTCAACCGGCATCAGTATTTCTTTCAGTCTTCCCGCCGCACAGAGTTCTTCAATCTCCGAAAGCGTATGTGCCCCCTCCTCCAGAAACGAACTGACCCTTGTGCGCTTCAAGCTCTTCATACAGCCCCCGCACAAAAGCTTTCTCCCCACATCCTCGCAGAGTGTGCGGATATAGGTTCCCTTGCTGCAGGTGACGCGGAAACGGATGTTTTTTTCCCCGCATTCTCCCGTCCCGCCAGAAAACGAGGTATCGAGGACTTCGATGGAATAAATCGTGACCGGACGCGGGACGCGCTCCACAGTCTTTCCCTCCCTGGCAAGTTCACAGAGCTTCCTGCCATCCACTTTGAGGGCGGAGTACATCGGCGGCACCTGTTCGTAAGTCCCCACAAAAGACATAAGTGCATTTATGGCTTCCTCTTCACTTACAGTTACCGTCCGGGTTTTTCTCACTTTCCCCGATATATCCTGCGTATCCGTTTCCACGCCGAGAAGGAGCACCGCCTCATATTCCTTGTCTTTGTCAAGCAGGAGTTCGCAGGCTTTTGTTGCCGCCCCGACACAGACGGGCAGAACCCCTGTTGCATCGGGGTCGAGTGTCCCGGTGTGCCCGATGCGCCTCTCTTTCAGGATGCCGCGCAGCTTTGCCACCACGTCGAACGAAGTGTAACCCTGCTCCTTATATACATTGATAATGCCGTCCATCACATCCCCCACTACTGCCCGTCAAGCTGGTGTTCGATACCGGCAAGGAGATTGTTGATTGCATCATGCATAAAACCATGCACCTCATAGCCCGCTGCCTTCTTGTGTCCGCCGCCGCCAAAAAATACTGCCGTCTTACTCACATCCACATTCCCGTTTGAGCGCAGGCTCACCTTCAGATGCTGCGGCTGGCTTTCATAGATAAAGATCGCCACTTCCGTTCCCTTTGTCACGCGGAGCTGGTCGATAATCCCGCTTAAATTGGCGGGAACAACACCATACAGGCGCATGGTCTTATAATTTAAGTATGAGAGGATAACCCTTCCGTCAAGAACAAGCATGCTTTCCATCAGGCAGCGCCCTAGAATCTGGTTTTCAATATAGCTTTTCTCATAAAATGTACCGTCAATTACCTTTGTGGAATCCACTCCCATGGAAAGAAGCCTTCCTGCAATTATCATGGTCTGCTCTGAAGTGCACGAATGCTTAAACACCCCGGTATCATGCACAATCCCAAGGTACAGGGCTTCCGCCACCGCCTTCGAGATCTTTTTCTCATCCATGCAGGTAAACAGCACTTCGCTTGTTGAGCTGTAGTCCGCATGCAGTACGGTATCCCCGGCAAAACCACCATTGCTGATATGGTGGTCAAAACACAGAGTCCTTCCCGCATCCTTAAAATAGGCAAGCGCATCTCCCAGCCGGTCTTCACTGCTGCAATCAAGCACAATAAAAAGATCATACTTTTTCTTCTGCGAAAATTCCCAGACGGGCTTTTCGGAATTTTTCAGGAACCGGAAAGCCTCCGGGATATCCTCCATATAGACCGTGATCTCCTTATCAAAAGAGCTGTTATAATTCTCCTGTAGATAATTGTACAGCCCAAGACATGCCCCCACGCAGTCGCCATCCGGGCGGATATGCCCGGCAATGGCGATGGAACCGGCTGATTGCACTGCCTCCTCCAGCAGACGGCCTTCCGTTTCATTCATCATTCTTCCTCGCTCTCCCCCTCGCCATCATCCCAGGAATCAGGGTTTATCTCATCATCCCCACCTTCCCGCAGATTGGCGTTGACATCATCAATCAATTTCGACATATTGACACCGTACTCAATTGACTGGTCGCCGATAAACCTAAGCTCCGGCGTGTTCCGGAGGTTGATGCGGTGCGCAAGTTCGCTCCTTAAAAACGGAGCGGCACTTTTTAACCCCACCAGGGTATCCTTCTGCGACTGCTCATCCCCCAGAACACTGATATATACTTTCGCTGTTTTCAGATCCGGTGCGACCTCGCACGCGACCACCGTGGTCATCGGATTGACGCGCGGATCTTTTAATTCCTGCGAGATCAGCATACCAAGTTCCCTCTGTACCTCCTGGTTGATCCGCGTGTTCTTAATACTGTTTTTCTTCATTATCTTGGAACCTCCACCATCATGTAGAACTCTACCTGGTCAAATTCCTGCAAGTCGTTAAACTTCTCAAAAACAAGACCACATTCATATCCGGTGGCAACCTCCTTCACATCATCCTTGAAACGCTTTAACGAAGCGAGCGCCCCTTCAAAAATCTTTTCCCCGTCACGCGTGATCCTTGCTGAGCATCCCCTGACAATCTTCCCGTCAAGTACATAGGAACCAGCAATCACACCAAGACCGGAAGCGCGGAATATCTGGCGCACCTCCGCATGCCCGATAACCTGCTCCTCATAGGTCGGGTCAAGCATGCCCTTCATCGCCGCCTCAACATCCTCAATCGCATTGTAAATCACGCGGTAGAGCCTTACATCCACCTTCTCGCGATCCGCAATGTCCTTTGCTGTGTTGTCCGGGCGCACGTTAAACCCTATGATAATCGCGTTCGACGCGCTGGCGAGCGTTACGTCCGACTCGTTGATTGCGCCGACACCTCCGTGGATAATGCGGACTGCCACCTCCTCATTGCTAAGCTTTAGCAGGCTCTGTTTCACAGCTTCCACCGATCCCTGCACATCCGCCTTTACAATCAGATTCAACTCCTTGATATTGCCCGCCTTAATCTGCGAGAACAATCCGTCAAGCGAGAGTTTTGCCTTCGTGTCGGCAAGAAGTTTCTCCCTGCCCTGCGAAATAAACGCCTCGGCAATATTCCTCGCTTCCTTCTCATTGTTCGTCGTCATAAATATCTCGCCCGCTGCCGGGACATCGTTTAACCCAAGGATCTCAACCGGTGTCGAAGGGGTCGCCTCCTTCACCCTCCTGCCCTTGTCATCAATCATCGCGCGGACTTTGCCGTATGCGGAACCAATCGCCACACAGTCGCCCACATGAAGCGTCCCCTTCTGTACGAGGATGGTCGCAACAGGCCCCCTCCCCTTGTCAAGTTCCGCCTCAATCACAATACCGCGCGCATTGCGGTTCGGATTCGCTTTAAGCTCGCACATCTCCGCCGTCAGCAATATCATCTCGAGCAACTGCTCAATACCTTCCTTCGTGTGCGCCGAAACCGGAACAAAGATTGTTTCACCGCCCCAATCCTCGGCGACAAGTTCATGCTCCGTAAGCTCCTGCTTTACGCGCTCAATATTTGCACTCGGCTTATCAATCTTGTTCACCGCCACAATAATCTGCACGCCCGCCGCCTTGGCATGGTTGATTGCCTCCACGGTCTGCGGCATCACGCCGTCATCCGCCGCCACCACCAGAATGGCGATATCCGTGGACTGAGCGCCGCGCATACGCATTGAGGTGAACGCCTCGTGCCCCGGCGTATCGAGGAACGTGATCTTCTCCCCGTTCTTCTCCACCGTGTACGCGCCAATATGCTGAGTGATGCCCCCTGCTTCCCTCGCTGTAACATTTGTTTCACGAATGGCATCAAGCAGGGATGTCTTACCGTGGTCAACATGCCCCATAACGCAGACCACCGGCGGGCGCTTCTGCATCAGGGATTCATCTTCCTCCGCCTCTTTTAAGAGTTCCTCAACCACATTGACCACGACTTCCTTCTCGGCAATGCAGTTAAAGCCAAGCGCAATTTCCTCCGCTTCCTCAAATGTGATTTCCTGGTTGATGGAAACCATCCTGCCTTCCAAGAACAATTTCTTCACCAGCGCCGCCGGTGCCTGCTTCATCTTCTCCGCAAGCTCCTTTATCGTCACAACCTCCGGCAGGATGATGGTCTTGATTTCATCCTCCTTCTCCTGTGTGGTCTGCTGTGGCTTAGGCTTGATAAACGCGCCCTTGCGGTTCGGGTCTTTCTTGATCTTTGCTGCCCCGTCCTCCATATCGCGGTCACGCCCGCGGTCGCGGTTCTTATCACGGCTGCGGTCATTGAATGCAGCTGCGCGCTGCTCTTTGGTCAACTCATTTGCAAGATCTGCCTTGATGCTGCTCTTCTCGCCGCTGCGGCCATCCCGTCCGCCACGGCTGTATGAACCGCGGTTATTATTATACCCGGAATCCTTATCCCCATCCTTATTAAATCCGCCGCGCGGTCCCTGGGAACCTCCTGGCCTCCCCTGACCAGGTCTGCGGTCGCCATACTGTCCCTGCGACCTGCCGCGGTCATCCGGTCTTCTATCTCCCTGACCCCTGCGGTTTCCCTGCCCCTGCGGTCTGTCACCCTGCGACCTGTCCGACCTTCCGCGATCGTCCGTCCTTCTATCGCCCTGACTCCTGCGGTCACCATACTGCCCCTGCGACCTGCCGCGGTCATCCGGTCTTCTATCTCCCTGACCCCTGCGGTCGCCCTGCGGCCTATCTGACCGATCACCCTGCGGGCGATCCTGGCGGTCACCTTGTGGGCGGTCTGACCTTCCGCGATCATCCGTCCTTCTATCACCCTGACCCCTGCGGTCGCCATACTGACCCTGTGACCTGCTGCGGTCATCCGTCCTTCTATCGCCCTGACCCCTGCGGTCACCCTGTGGACGATCCGATCTCTCACTTTGCGGGCGGTCTGTGCGGTCACCCTGACCTCTGCGGTCGCCCTGTGACCGGTTCTGGCGTGGGCGGTCATCCCCCCTGCGGTCGCCGCTCCTGCGTTCCTCCTGTTTCTTACCTTCCTGCCTCTTATCCTGGCGGGTGCGTTCATCCGCCCCATGTTCCTGCTTTTTCTCCTGGTGCATATGCTCTTCCTTTACGCGCTCTGCATTTTTGCCCTGCGCACTCTCCTGTTTCTTCTCCACCCTTTTTTCATTCCCCTGGGGCTGTTCCGCCCTCTTTTCATTATTTTTCTTTTCCTGTGGCATTCTCTCTTCCTTCTTAGGTGTCAAATATTTTTTTACAATGTCAATTTCCTTATCCTCTATATTGCTGCTGGCTGTCTTGCCCTCTATACCGTTCGCAGCCAGGGCGCTCTGCACGTCCTTTGAAGATATCTCCTTATTGGTAGCCTGAGTCAGCATTTTCGCCAGCTCATGAATTCTCATTTTCGCCATTCTTACCTCCGTTCCCGCACTGCTGCAGCGCGCAAAGCCAACTAATCCGCGACCGCGATCCCAAGCGCTCTTAAATACCCTATGGCCGCCTTTGCCAACCCCGCATCCAAAACCGCGAGGGAAGCCCTGAACTCCTTTCCTATCCTGTGCCCCAAAGTATTTTTATCTGAAAAGCAGCAAAACGGGACATGGTAAAACCCGCACATATTCCGGAACATCTTTTTAGTATTGTCCGAGGAATCCTCCGCGACAATACACAAAAAAGCCCTCCCTTCCTTCACCGCCTTCTCCGTCATAAACTCGCCGCTTGCCATATGCCCGCCCCTCTGCGAGAGCCCGAGCAGGGAATAAAACTTTTTCTCAGAAACCTCATTTTTCCCTGTAATCCCACTATTCTCCATTTATTTCCCTCAACCTGCCCTCCAATGCGTCATACACCTGCGGCGGGATCGGCACTTTTAGCGAACGTTCAAGCCCCCTGCTTTTTTTTGCCTTCAGAAAACATTCCAGCGAATTACACAGATAAGCGCCCCTCCCGTTCTTCCTGCCGGACGTATCGATCAGGATTTCCTCCTCCGGCGTGCGGATCACACGCACAAGTTCCTTTTTGTTCTTCATCTGCCCGCATCCAGTGCACTTCCTGAGCGGTACTTTTTTAACTCCTGTCAATCCTTCCACCTCATTCCTGCATGCTAATCAACTGCCGTCCACAATCCGCCCTATCCGCGGTTTAATACCCGCTACACAACCGTTTTACCTGTCACATATCCCGGTCATCCTCACCCTCGTACCCTTCCTCGCGATATTCCTTTTCCTCATCCCATTCCTCAAAACCTTCCCCGGAATATTCCTCCCCATCATACCCGTCTTCCTGATAGCTGCCTTCGCCATCCCCTGCATACCCATCCTGATAATATGAGTCCTGATATGCCTCGTCATAATAACCGTCATCGTTCCCGTCACTCTTGATATCGATCTTGTAGCCGGTCAGGCGCGCAGCAAGCCTTGCATTCTGCCCCTCACGCCCAATTGCAAGGGAGAGCTGATAGCCTGGGACTACCACCCTGGCCGTCTTCTCATCCTCATCCACGGTAACCGAAACCACCTTTGCAGGGCTGAGGGCATTCTGGATCAGGATTGCCGGATCATCACTCCAGTTAATAATATCAATCTTCTCGCCTCGAAGTTCATCGACAATGGCGTTCACGCGCGCGCCGTTAATTCCCACACACGCGCCCACCGGGTCAACATTCGGGTCGTTGGAACTCACCGCCATCTTCGTCCTCGCACCCGCCTCGCGCGAAATACTGCGGATCTCAACCACCCCGTCGCGCACCTCGGTTACCTCCGCCTCAAACAGACGCTTTACCAACTCCGGATGGGTTCTTGAAACTGTGATCTTCGGTCCTTTTGTCGTGTCTTTCACCTCCACAACATAGAGCTTGATACGCTCGGTCGGTCGAAAATGCTCGCCCGCAATCTGCTCGTTCTTGGTAAGTACTGCATCGACCTTGCCGAGGTTGATACTTACATTCTCCCCCACATAGCGCTGCACAATTCCGGTCACAATATCCCGCTCTTTCTCAAAATACTGGTTGTAGAGAACTTTTCTCTCCTCCTCGCGGATTTTCTGCACCACAACCTGCTTCGCCTTCTGCGCTGCGATGCGCCCAAAGTTCTTAGGCGTGACCTCAATATTTACAATATCGCCGACCGCATATTTTTTCTTCGGGAATTTCTGGGCTGCCTCCTCCGGCGAAATCTGTAATACCGGATCCTCGACCTCCTCGACAATCTCCTTTTCCGCGTACACCGCAAACGCCCCGGTATCCCTGTTGATCGTAACCTTTATATTGTCCGATTTCCCGTACTGGTTCTTACAGGCAGCAAGAAGGGAATTCTCGATCGCCTCAAGCAAAATATCCTTGCTGATATCTTTCTCCTTCTCAATCTGGTTCAATGCCTCAATCAATTCTTTATTACTGTCCATTTCAATCACCTTTTCCTTTCCTGGATGGATTATTTTTTATACTGGTAAAGTCCCGGACACTGCCAAAAAAGGCAGTTCCCTCAAAAGTCAATTTTTAACCGGATTAAGGCAATATTGTCCCTCTCAATCGTCATCTCCTGCCCGTCCTGCACCTCAATTACAACCGCTTCCCCGTCAAAAGAGCGCAGTACCCCGCAAAAATCCTTGCGCTTATCCACCGCACGGAACAGTTTTCCCTCAACTTCACTGCCGATACTTCTCGCAAAATCCTTATCCTTCTTTAACTGTCGGCCAAGTCCCGGCGAACTCACTTCAAAAATGTAGGAATCCGGGATGAAATCCTTCTCGTCCAACAGATCATTCATCCGGCGGCTTACCAGTTCGCAGTCCCCCAGCGTGATACCGCCTTCCTTATCGATATAAGCCCTTAAATACCAGTTCCCCGCTTCCTTCACATACTCGACATCCACCAGTTCAAACCCGTTTTCAGAAAGGATCGGCGCAATCAATTCTTCTGTTTTCTTTTCGTATTCTTCCCTCTTTGCCATACTCTTTTCTTTCCCTCTCCGGCGGTTAGCCTTCCCATCCCAAACGGCTCAACACACCCGCCAAAAACAAAGAGTGGACCAGCGCCCACTCTTTATATAGCCTATCATGAAATCTTATTTATCATACTCCTTTTTTCGTCAGAAGTCAAGAAGTTTTTTTCCTGTAATTTCTGCTTGACCTACGTATTATCCTTGCTGACTGCTTCAAAATTTTGCACTGGGCAGTGAAACAAAATCAACTTAATATCACCCATAATTTCCCAATTAAGTAAACAAAACTGCCGTTTTGCTGCTGGATTTACAAAACGGCAGTACATTAAGGTGATAAGTGGCAACAACTTTTCTCTGCCCCAATTATATTTTACACAGGAAAAATCTATTTGTCAAGTATTTTCCTTTACAAGCTCTTTTCCCCGCTCACCTGCAAATATTTTTTTCATCGCCCGCCACCCTGACAGTTACCTCCCCAGTTGACAGCACACGTTTCGTCCCGTCCGATAATTCCACAACCAACCCTCCATTCCCATCGACATCCAACGCCGTGGCATCCTCCGGCTCAGATCCTGCATATACCAAAATCTTTTTTCCGAGCAAAATCGAATGCTCCCTGTATTCTTTCAAGAAACTCCGATCCTGCAATTCGCCCATCACCTTAAACATCTGTATAATAATTTCCGCTGCCAGCCGGTTGCGCGTCACATGGATGCGCTTTTCACCCGGGTACAGCGCGCCCGCAATCTCCCTTAACTCCTCGGGGAACAACTCCGGGGCGATATTAAAATTTATCCCGATTCCGGGGATTACACAATCCACAATGCCTGTTTCACAGTCCGTAACCGCCTCCGTCAAGATACCGCAGACCTTCTTTCCCTGATAATAAAGATCATTCACCCATTTGATCCCGCAGACAATACCCGTCACATTGCGGATTGCGCGGTGTACCGCCACACAGGTGGCCGTCGTAAAAAAAACTGCGTCGGCTGCCGCAATTTTAGGTCTCAGCAAAAAACTCATGCAAATATTCCCGCCAGGGACACTGAGGAAGCTCCTGCCACGTCTGCCGCGCCCCGCCGTCTGCATCGCAGCAATATATACAGCGGGTGCCTCCTGCCCCGCATTCGCTGCCTCCTTTGCGAGTGTGTTGGTCGAACCCGTTTCACGGCAGACATAAAGATGCATGTTGCGGCATTCCTCCGGGAGATAATTTCGTATCCCCTCCCCCGAAAGAAAGTCGCTGTTTTCCGGCAGACAATACCCTTTATTTTTCCCGGTCAGGATTTCATACCCGTCCTCCCTCAGCGCCTGCACTGCTTTCCAGACCGCAGTGCGCGACACACCAAGTTGTCCCGCTAATTCCTCACCCGAAAAATAATTGCCCCGCATTTTTTCCAACATTGTCAAAACATCACTTTTTACTGACATAAGCACCTCCCACAAAGAAGTCTCCCTTACCCAGCACTTTCATCTTTACAACTTGTAGGGTGGGACTTCTTTGATAGATTAAAAAATCTGGTTTTCCTAATCCATGCGCACACTGACCCCGCGCTCCTTCAAATATTGCTTTACCTCACCAATCCCCAGTTCCTTATAGTGGAACAAGGAAGCTGCCAGTGCCGCGTCCGCTCCGCCCAAAACAAGCGCCTCAAAAAAATGTTCGAGTGTACCAGCTCCTCCTGATGCAATCACCGGGATAGAAACATTCTGGGCAACTGCTTTTAAAAGTTCCAGGTCATACCCATCCTTCGTCCCGTCACAGTCCATGCTGGTTAAAAGAATCTCCCCAGCTCCAAGCTGCTCCGCGCGCATTGCCCATTCCACGGCATCCATCCCCATGTCAACACGTCCACCATTCTTATAAATGCTAAAACCCTTCCCGTCGCCCCGGCGCTTCGCATCAATCGCAACCACCACGCACTGACTCCCGAATTTTTCTGCAGCCTCCGCAATCAGTTCCGGGCGCATGATTGCAGCCGAATTGACTGCTACTTTGTCCGCCCCCTCGCGCAGAAGCATTTTAAAATCTTCAACTGTGCGTATGCCGCCACCAACCGTAAATGGGATAAAAACCGTTTCCGCCACACGCCTAACCATTTCAAGAGTGATTGCCCTGGCATCGGAGGAAGCCGTAATATCCAAAAAGACCAGTTCATCCGCCCCCTGCAATCCATAAGCGGCACCAACTTCCACCGGGTCACCCGCATCCTTCAAATCTATGAAATTTGTCCCCTTTACCACCCGGCCATTATGGACATCCAGGCAGGGTATAATCCTCTTTGTAAACATAGACCTTCTTCTCCATTTCCATTTTTTTACATTTTCTACTTCTTTTGTAATTTCATTTTTTCTTTTAATATTGAAGACTATTCCACTTTCTAAAGCATATCATATTTTTAAACCTGCCCTTTGGGGGCAAGTTGCTGGTCTGCTTCTGGCAAATTACTTGCCTGTTGCTTGCCCGTTTTCAGGCAATGCCAACCTCTGTCAATTCCTGCTTTGGACAGATTATCCGTCCGTTTCCGGCAAGATACTTACCCGTTTTCGGTAAACTTCATGCCTGCTTCGATCAACCATGAAAGGCAGCAAAATTCTTTAATATTGCCAGACCAACTTCACCGCTTTTTTCGGGATGGAACTGACAGGCAAAAAGATTATTCCGCTCCACGGAAGCGTGAAGCCTGACCCCATAATCCGCAGTGGCTGCAACTTCATCCTCGTTGCGGGCTTTTAAATAATAAGAGTGTACAAAATATACATATGGCTCATCCGGTATCCCTTCAAAAAGGACGGAACCTTTTTTTACAGAAAGCGAATTCCAGCCAATATGGGGTATTTTTAATCCCTCTGCCGCCGGGATTCTGACAACCTCACCGCTCATAATACCAAGCCCCTCCACCCCCGGGCTTTCCTCGCTGCGCTCAAAAAGGAGCTGCAACCCAAGACAGATGCCAAGGAAGGGCTGTCCGGCCTGTACCACCTTCCTGATAACTTCCACCAGTCCATAGCGGTTCAGTTTCTCCATCGCATCTCCAAATGCGCCGACCCCCGGCAGCACAACATGGTCTGCGCGCATGATTTCTTTTTCCTCGCGGGTAATAAAGGCTTCCTCCCCCAGATAGGCAAACGCCTTCTCCACACTTCTTAAATTTCCCGCATCATAGTCTATTATTGCAATCTTCTTTCCAGACATTTCATTCCTCCATCCCATCTTTTCCCAAAGGAGCGATAAAAGCTGCCAGTCGCCATTTGGGCAGTTCCTGACAGCTTCCTCACTTTTACATTCTATTTTGCCTCCGGGGCATTTTCCATATCATTCTTTGCAATTTTTCCGGCAATCCCATATACTTTCTCCGTGTAGGCAGCATGATCTTTCATCGAAACCAACTGCATTGCCTCCTCTTCCGTCAGCGAATAAACACTTTCAAGTTTCTCAAGGATCTCCTCCCTAATCGCATCCATATCCTTTGTGACATCCACAACCGAAGCCAGGGCGGAATACTTATCATAGCGCTCCAATCCTTTTAACAGCGAATCGAGGGCTTCCGGATAAAGCCCGACTTTATAATAATTGTTAAAAGAATTTAACTGTTTATAAGTGTACATAACCACCATAACCTTCATTGTAAAAGGCTGGTCTTCCTCCTTTACATTAAGTCCTGCAATTTCATCATATGCCTCGTTATAATGTTTGAATTCAAAGCTTTTCTGGGCATTTTCAATACTTTGCGAATAAGCATAAATATTCGTCCCAATTATAACTGCAACCGCAACCGCCGCAAAAAATACAAAGACAATGGATGCGCCAACACGGTTGATCCGCCCTTCATTCTCGTCAATCGCATCAATCAGGTTCTGGACTTCCTGCTTCTTCTTATCCTTCGCTTCTTTCTTCGCCTCTTTTTTTGCCTTTGCCGCCTCCGCTTTTTTCTTGGCATTTTCCTGCTTTTGTTTTGCCGAAGCTGCTTTATCTTCCGCCGCTTTCTTTTTCTTTGCCTCTTTCTCCTCCGCGGCTTTCCTCTTTTTTTCTTCCTCCTCTGCGTCCTTAGCCTCCGCGTCCGCGATGACCTTTTCCTTCATCTGTGCTATTTCTTCCTCAGTCCGCTCCGGACGGATATTGCCAAAGACCCTCTTTAAAATACCCGGCTTTTTATCCGCGTTTTTCTTACCTTTTTTTTCCTTCTTCTTTTTCTTCTCATCATTTTGGGCAGGTTCTTCTTTCACATCTTCCTGCATTACATCAATATCCGGGATGGTGGAAAGTTCTTCCTCCGCCGGCATAACTTCGGAAAAAAAGTCCGTCAAATCATCCGGCTGGGTGCTCATTTCAAGGTCATCTTCCGTGCCAAAGGCTTTTGTCGGCTCCTCCTGTCCACCCCCGTCAAAGTTGTCCCCTTCTTCCGAGTTGTAAATAGAATTTATCAGGTCAAGAATATCCTCCTGCGGCTCCCCTCCATCGTTAAATTCCAGATTTTCTTCTTCATTATTTGCTGTCATACTATTTTCCTTCCCTTCCTGGATTTCGCTGTCAGGAGTATTACTATCACTTATATCATTCCCCCCATGTTCCATCTGGGAAGGTACTTCTTTCGATAATTCCGGACGCGGGATCTCCTCCTCTCCCCGCATAACATCCTCCGCAAACAGTTTACCCATATCCAGGCTTCCATCCGCGCTTGTGGTTCCTTGTTGTTCCATATCCCCGGATTCCGGCAATATAGAGATATCTCCGTCCCCCTCCATTGGCAGTATGGGTTCTATCGTATCCGCAATTTCCCCAAACATCCGGTCAAATTCCTGATCTAAAACCGCCTCGCCATGAAACACATCATAATCCCTGTTTTCCCATTCCCCTTTAAAGAAATCATCTGATTTTTCGGTTCCATCCAGCCCGAATACTTTCTCTTCGTCAAAATCATCCGGTATATCAAGATCAAACGCCTTTTCCTCTTCCGGGGTCAACAGATATTTATCATTCTCTTCTAGTTCATTCTCCCTCATGGAATCCGCCCCCAACACTGTATTTTCCTGCAAAGGCATAGCCTCTTTCTCATAATATCCCGCAAGTTCCAACCCATCTATATCTTTATCTTCCGATGGCAAAATGTCTTTAAATAACTCCGGCTCCAGTTCCAGTTCTGGCTGCAAATCTGCTTCGGGTTCCGGTTCCACCCCAAATTCCGGCGCGGGTAATTCTTCCTCACCTTTAAGTGCACCCTCTTCCGGCAGCAAACCATCTTCCGCCGGCGCGATTTCTTCCAGGGCTTCTGTTACGTCCGGTGCCTCAGGTTCAAACTCTGGCTGCAAATCTGCTTCGGGCTCCGGTTCCAGTTCTGGCTGCAAATCTACCTCGGGCTCCGGTTCCAGTTGTGACGGCAAATCTATTTCAGGTTCCACATCCTCATTTGCCTGCTCCACATTCCCCGCAGTACTTTCAGCAAATTTCTCCCTCATGCGCTCAAAACGAAGCTTTCTTGCATTCACCGACTCCTGTGGGGTTTGTTCCTTTGATGTCATCGCATTTAACAAACTGTCCAGATAGGATTCCTTATTCAGTTTTTCACATTCTCTGCACAGTTCCTTTCCCTTTGGAATCTCTGCATTACATTTCCTGCACTT
>CAJTOR010000059.1 GCA_910577675.1 uncultured Lachnospiraceae bacterium | reverse complement strand
CCAATAGCGAACAGCGAACACAGATTGCAAAAACATTTGGCTGCTGCCGGTTTGTTTATAACCAGACATTAGCCTATCGGAAAGAAACTTATGAGAAAGAGAAAAAAACGGTCAGCAGAACAGACTGCAATAATTACTGCAACAGGGAATTAAAGCAGGTGTATGATTGGTTAAGGGAAGCGGATAAATTTGCCCTGACGAATGCAATTTATAACATGGATTGTGCATACCAGAAATTTTTCAAAGAACATGCAGGATATCCAAAGTTCAAGAGCAAGCATGACAGCCATAAATCTTACACAACAAATTTCACGAATGGGAATATAGCGGTAGATTTTGAGAAAGGAAAGATAAAATTACCAAAACTAAAAACAGTAAAAGCGAAGCTGCACAGAGAATTTAAGGGGGAAATAAAATCAGCCACGGTTTCACAGGCATGCAGTGGGAAGTATTATGTGTCAGTGCTGGTAGAAACAGAACATGTGGAACTGCCGTATACAGAGGGGGAGATAGGATTGGATTTAGGGATTAAGGATTTGTGTATTACATCGAACGGAGAAAAATACGGGAATCCAAAGACAATAAAGAGATATGAGAAAAAGCTTGCCAAACTGCAAAGGAGGCTTGCGCATAAAGAAAAAGGGAGCAGCAATTATGATAAACAGAAAAAGAGAATAGCGTTATGCCATGAGAAAATTACGAATACCAGAAAAGACTATCTGCATAAAGTTTCGAATGAGATTATCAGCGAAAACCAAGTGATCGTTACGGAAAAATTACAGATAAGGAATATGGTAAAAAATCATCATCTGGCAAAATGCATATCTGATGTGTCATGGTATGAGCTGACAAGACAATTAGAGTATAAGGCAGTGTGGAATGGGAGGCAGTACATCAAAATAGATAGATTCTATGCCAGCAGTCAGATATGTTCTGCCTGTGGATATCAGAATGCCGATACAAAAGATTTGTCAGTAAGGGAATGGAAATGCCCGGTTTGCGGTGCAAAACATGACAGGGATATTAATGCTGCAAGGAATATTTTAGCAGAAGGACTAAGACAAACAGCGTAAAGGGAAACAGTATAGGGCAGGGGCTGCCCGAATTAACGCCTGTGGAGATAGTAGGTTACGAGGTCGATGAAGCAGGAAGCCCATTGGCTTTAGACAATGGGTAGTTCACTAGTCCTCTGTCATATATCATGAATAATTCGGCAAGCTGTTTTTCTTGACTGCAAACTGATTATGCAAGGAGGGGACTGCTGTAAAAGAATGCTGATGCACTTGTTTTTTACAGGACTTAATGTGTCGAGAACGTCACAAATTAGCTTATTTCCTCAAATGTGAATGTTCTCGGAAGGGAGGATTATTATGGATGAGAAGACTGCGCGGCTTGCCGAAATGTTGTGCGAGAGCAATAATATCGTGTTTTTTGGGGGTGCGGGGGTATCGACGGCGAGCAATATCCCGGATTTTCGCAGTTCCGGGGGGATTTTCAGCAGGAAGCTGAATGCCAAGCTCACACCGGAACAGCTTGTATCGCATTCTTTTTATATGCGATATCCTGAGGAGTTTTACAGCTTTTACAGGGAGCATTTGCTTTACCCGGAGGCGATGCCGAACGATTGCCATATTGCGCTGGCAAAACTGGAGCAGATGGGGAAATTAAAGGCGGTGGTGACCCAGAATATTGACGGGCTCCATCAGGCGGCGGGCAGTTTGGTGGTTTATGAGCTGCACGGTTCTGTTTTGCGCAATTACTGTACGGAATGCGGGCAGTTTTACCCGATGAAGTATGTGCATGATGCGGATGGTGTCCCACTCTGCAAAAGCTGCGGAGGCAGGATTAAGCCGGATGTTGTGCTTTATGAGGAGGGGCTTGAACAGGAGGTTATAAAAGGTGCGGTGCGCGCGATTGAGTCGGCGGACATGCTGATAATTGGGGGGACTTCGCTGGTGGTGTATCCTGCGGCGGGGCTGATTGATTATTTTAGTGGGAAGCATCTGGTATTGATTAACAAGAGCGTTACCCCGGCGGATGGGAAGGCGGAGCTTGTGATTAATGATGATATTGCGAAGGTTATGAAAGAAAGTGTGGATGCTTTAAAGGATTAGCGGGTATACTGGCAGGGTATAAGAGTTGGCTTTGCCGGGTTTTGCTTTAGGGTTGGGTGGTTCAGGTTATTTTTTATGTGTGGTGTACTGAGGTTTTGGTTTAAAATTCTTGTTTGGGCGAAAAAAAGCACAATTTGCACGATGGATAGCTATATTTTACTTGCCATTTTCAGCAAATTGTAGTATAATTTAGTAAAAGTAAAATTATTTTACATCTTTTTAAATTTATTACTAATTAAAGGAGGATTTAAAAAATGAAGTTTTTTGTTGACACAGCCAATGTGGAGGACATCAGGAAGGCAAATGACATGGGCGTGATCTGTGGTGTCACCACGAATCCGTCTCTGATCGCGAAGGAAGGCCGTGATTTTAATGAGGTTATCAAGGAGATTACTTCCATTGTGGACGGTCCGATCAGCGGTGAGGTTAAGGCGACGACAGTTGACGCGGAAGGTATGATTAAGGAAGGCCGCGAGATCGCTGCGATTCATCCGAACATGGTTGTTAAGATTCCGATGACCGTTGAGGGTTTAAAGGCAGTGAAGGTTCTTTCCAGTGAGGGGATCAAGACGAATGTGACCCTGATTTTCTCTGCAAACCAGGCTCTTCTCGCAGCCAGGGCTGGCGCAACTTATGTTTCCCCGTTCCTTGGCCGTCTGGATGACATTTCCACTCCTGGTATTGACCTGATCCGCAATATCGCTGATATTTTCAATATTTACGATATTGAAACCGAGATTATTGCAGCAAGTGTGCGCAACCCGATCCACATTACAGACTGTGCCCTTGCAGGTGCGCATATTGCAACTGTTCCATACAGCGTTATTGTACAGTGCACAAAGCATCCGCTCACCGATCAGGGTATTGAGAAATTCAAGAAGGATTACGAGGCAGTTTTCGGAAAGTAAAATTAACTAAACCGAACTAAAAACAGCGAAAGCCCGGAAAGCGCCCCAGAGGGATTTTTCGGAGCAAAGCGGAGAAAAAGGACTCTGCCAATTTAGGGTGCTTGTAGGGCGTTCGCGGAACTTAAAACAGCGAAAGCCCGGAAAGCGCCCCAGAGGGATTTTTCGGAGCAAAGCGGAGAAAAAGGACTCTGTGGAATTAGGGTGCTTGTAGGGCGTTCGCGGAACTAAAAACAGCGAAAGCCCGGAAAGCGCCCCAGAGGAATTTTTCGGAGCAAAGCGGAGAAAAAGGACTCTGTGGAATTAGGGTGCTTGTAGGGCGTTCGCGGAACTTAATATGGAGGAATTCTTTTATGAGTAATATTGACACAATGTCGGTAAACGCCATCCGTGTGCTGGCAGCGGATGCCGTACAGAAGGCAAACTCCGGTCATCCGGGGCTCCCGCTTGGTAGCGCGGCGATGGCCTATGAACTCTGGGCAAAACATATGAATCATAATCCGGCAAACCCGGACTGGCCGAACAGGGATCGCTTTATCCTTTCCGGCGGACATGGTTCGACCCTGCTCTACTCACTTCTTCACTTGTTTGGCTACGGGCTGACAAAGGAAGACTTAATGCAGTTCCGCCAGCTTGACTCGCTGACACCGGGGCATCCGGAGTACCGTCATACAAGGGGCGTTGAGGCAACAACAGGACCTCTCGGTGCTGGCATGGGTATGGCAGTCGGTATGGCAGCAGCGGAAGCACATCTGGCAGCAAAATTTAACAAGGAAGGCTATCCGGTTGTTGACCATTACACCTATGTACTTGGCGGTGATGGATGTATGATGGAAGGTATCTCCTCCGAGGCATTCTCACTTGCGGGAACATTGGGACTTGGCAAGTTGATTGTCCTCTATGATTCCAACCAGATTTCTATTGAGGGAAGCACCGATATTGCGTTTACTGAGGATGTAAAGAAACGCTTCGAGGCGTTCGGTTTCCAGACACTTGTTGTGGAGGATGGCAACAATCTGGAAGAAATTGGAAAAGCTATCGAGGAAGCGAAAGCTGATAAAACCCGCCCTACAATGATTACTGTAAAGACGCAGATCGGTTTTGGCTGCCCAGCAAAACAGGGCAAGGCGAGTGCGCACGGTGAGCCTCTCGGCGACGACAATGTAAAGGCGCTCAAGGAGAACCTTGGATGGCCTGGCAACGAGCCGTTCTTTGTCCCGGATGAGGTTTATGCGAACTACAGGGATATCGCTTCGGCAAAAGCCGAGGTTGAGGACGCGTGGAATAAGATGTTTGAAGAATACTGCGCGAAGTATCCGGAAATGAAGAAAGCGTGGGACGAGGAATTTGATCTTGAAATCGCGAAGAAGCTGATTGACGATGAGGCATTCTGGGCATATGATGACAAGCCGGAGGCAACCCGCAATCTTTCCGGGCAGGTGCTTAACCGCCTGAAGGACAAGGTTCCGAACCTTGTCGGCGGTGCAGCGGATCTTTCCCCGTCCACAAAGACCTATATGAAGGATATGGGTGATTTCTCGAAGGCTGATTACGCGGGCAGGAACATGCATTTTGGTGTCCGCGAGCTCGCGATGGCTGCAATCGGCAACGGTATGACGCTGCACGGTCTGCGCGCGTTTGTATCAACCTTCTTTGTATTCAGTGATTATGTGAAGCCTATGGCAAGACTTTCTTCGATTATGAAGATTCCGACCACCTATGTGCTTACACATGACAGTATCGGTGTCGGCGAGGATGGACCGACCCATGAGCCGATTGAGCAGCTTGCAATGCTGCGTTCCATGCCGAATTTCCATGTGTTCCGCCCGGCGGACGCAACCGAAACGATCGCGGCATGGTACTCTGCGGTGACATCTCTTGAAACACCGACCGCACTCGTACTTTCGAGGCAGAACCTGCCACAGCTTGCAGGCTCCTCAAAGGAAGCCTTAAAGGGTGCTTACGTGCTTGAGGATTCCACAAAGGATGTTCCGGACGCAATTATTATCGCAACGGGTTCCGAGGTATCCCTTGCAGTTGAGGCGAAGGCGGCACTTGCGAAGGATGGTGTTGACGTGAGAGTCGTTTCCATGCCATGTATGGATATTTTTGAGGAGCAGTCCGAAGAGTACAAGGAATCCGTTCTTCCAAAGAATGTCCGTGCAAGGGTAGCGGTGGAAGCGCTTGGCGATTTTGGCTGGGGCAAGTATGTTGGGCTTGATGGCAAGATTATCTCTATGAAGGGCTTCGGCGCTTCTGCACCGGCTGCGACATTATTCAAGAAATTCGGCTTCACGACGGAGAATGTTGTGGCAGCAGTGAAGGCAGTGTTATAAGATTAAGTGTTTTGGCATGTAAATGATATGGGCGTATGTGGCTTAATATCATAACAGGCTTAAAGATTTTGGAAAATGTATTAGAAGAACTCCCTTTTCCGGAAAAGTCCGTTGGACTTGGTTTCCGGGAAGGGAGTTTTTTTCTTGCATTATATTTTACAGTATGATAAAATAAAGATAAATTTATAAATTTGTTTTTATTTTTCGGAAGGAGGATGGAATGCCAAAAGTGGCTTACTCGGAGGAGAGCAGGGAGAATATCCGGAATGCCCTTGTTGCGGTCGGTCTTGAATTGATGGCAAAACAGGGCATACAGCATACGACCGTTGAACAGATTTATAAAAGGGTCGGAATTTCGCGGACTTTTTTCTACTCTTTTTTTCCGACAAAAGAAGATTTGGTTGTGGAAACATTATATTTGCAGCAGCCAAAGATTATTGCATATGTAAAAAAGCTTATGTCAGACCCTGCTTTGAGCTGGCGTGAGGCAGTCAGGCAATTTCTTTATTCCTGTTGTTACGGGGAAAAGAATGGTATTGCGATTCTGACAATTGAGGAACAACAGCTTATTTTCAAGCGCCTGTCAGAGGAGAGCTATAAAGTATTTAGGGAAAAGCAGACCCGCCTTTTCGGTGAGATACTAAGGAATTTTGGGGTGAGGGCGGATAAGGGGAATATAGATTTGTTTACAAACCTTAGTTTGATGGTGATGATTGTGCGAAGGGCAATTCCCGATACACTGCCCCTGCTAGTGCCGGAGGCTGTGGAGGAAACAGTTGATTTTCAGATTAATGCCATAGTTGATGCATTGGAGAAGCGTAGAGAAGTGAAAAATGTGAAGGAAGCGGGGGGAAGGGAACAAAAGAAGAGTGTGGGAAAAGTAAAGACAAAGGGGGAAGAGGAAAGGGAAAGTAAAAGTGGAAAGTGAAAGGAGCAGGGGGAAATAGGGAAATAGAAAGAAAAATAGAAGAAAAAAGTTGATTGTCTGTATAATATATTTGGCGGTATATTAAGACAAATATGTTAATCGGAGGGCGGATAATGTTTGATATTAATGAAATTATGAAACGGGCGCAGAAAGCCAGTGAACAGGCTGCGGAAACGATGAAAGAAACATTTGAGAAGAGTGAGGAGCTTGCTGACAAAGCCATGGCACCTTCACATGAAAAAGATGAGCAGGTGTCCGCCAGTGAAGTGGAGGAGTTAATCAATGCCAATACACAGCGGCAGGTGGAGATTTTAGGGCAGATTTTTGGAGCGGATGCCATGAACCAGATGGCAGTCAATGAAGAGATGATAAAGAAAATGGTGGATGATAAAGTTGCGGAGTCCATGGCATCCGATGCGGAAACTCTGATGGGACAGTTGTTTGGGGAAGATATGGGTATTATTGCGGCGGCTCTTGAAACATTGGGGATGGAGGAGGATGAGGACGGCGAGGACGAAGATGACGAAGAGATTTTGTTTGGAACTGGCTTGGAGGAAAAGCTCTATGTGATTCTGGAAGAAACTATGTCAAGGATTGCCTCCCTGCCGGAGCCGGAAGCGTTCCCTTACGGGAAGGAAGATGCGGGATGGGAGCAGTTTGGGATCTTGTTGTCCGGGATTATTTCTACACTTAATGACCACCGTATGGACGGGATGGATGTTGAGGCACATGTACCGGTTATGGAGCAGCAGGTTGTGTCGGTTGTGCGGCGTTCCTGGGGGATTGACGGGCGCAGCGGCCTGTTGGATAAGATCCGCTACCTGAGCCAGGAGGGTTATATCCTGAAGTACCGTCTTTACCTTGAGGCAGATTCACCGGAAGAATTGATGGATGAAAATATGGATTGGGAGGAGCAGGAGTCTGTCCGCCGTGCCTTTCGTTTTGTCAGACGTTACAAAACACAGTATACGCCCGGTTTTTTGGCGGGGTGGGATATTGGGCGCGCGGCGATGCTTACCCGATGGGGCAGCTATCTGGGCTGGATTACCGAGAATGAGGCGAAGGGAATTCTCTGGGATTTGTCCCAAAAGGTGGTCGGTGAGTTACATAGCTGGCGCGAATTTGCCCAGTCCTATCTCTTTGGCGGTATGATGTGGAAATTGCTGTGTGGCGATAGTTCCGCCGCCAGCTATCTTGGATATCTCGCAGATGCCATTACAAATTTGCTGGTCGGGGATTTTGATGAGGGCGGCGGACAATGGAGGAGCTGCCCGTGGCCTGCACAGAGGAAGATAGGGTTTGTATAAACCTGACAGCGGGAGCAGCATAGGAATATGAAAATTCCTTGACCCTGGCACAAACAAAACGGGGGCTGTAAAACTTGCCGAAATCTGATTCCGTGCAAGTTTTACAGCCCCTGTTTTTCCACATTTATAGTTTCAAAATAGAGCTATATAATGGTGGAAAGCAAAACGGTATTTATCGGGGGTCGTTGAAAATGGCAATGGCATATGAAAACAAAATATAGTATGTATATCTAAATCTTCTTTACCATATGCCTTGAATCGACAAATTTTGTAAATACCCCTTATACCTTCTGCATTTCAAGCTGTGCTGTCACAAGTTTATAATAAATTCCCTGTTGTTCCATCAGCTCGTTATGTGTCCCGATTTCCGCGATGCTGTGCCCGTCAATTACCACAAGCCGGTCTGCATCTTTAAGTGTTGAAAGCCTGTGCGCAATCGCGAACGTTGTCCGGCCATTGGTCAGTCGTTCAAGGGCTTTCTGGATCAGATACTCGCTCTCGGTATCAAGGCTTGCGGTCGCCTCATCGAGAATCAGGAGTTTCGGCTCATTCAGGATTGCGCGTGCGATTGCAATGCGCTGGCGCTCACCGCCAGAGAGGGTGAAACCGCGCTCCCCGACATAGGTGTTATATCCGTCCGGCGTGCGGCAGATAAAATCATGTGCATTTGCCATCTTTGCAGCGCGGATTACTTCCTCATATGTTGCGTCCGGCTTTGCAAACTTGATATTGTTAAGGATTGTGCCGGAGAACAGGAAGGTTTCCTGCAATACAACACCGATCTGGGAATGGTAGTTTTCCAGCCGGATATCGCGGATATCCTTGCCGTCAATCAAAAGTTCGCCGTCGTCCAGTTCATATAAGTGCATAATCAGGTTAATCATTGTGGACTTCCCGGTACCTGATGCGCCGACAAGACCGATCATCTCCCCCGGTTTGATGGAGAGGTTGATATCTTCAAGCACCGGCTTATAGGATTTGTAACCGAAGGTTGCGTGCCGGAATTCCACGGAGCCATTGATCGGAAGCTCCGTTGCTTTTTCGCGGTCAATGATGCGCGGCTCCTGCGACATAACATCGTTGATGCGCTCCACGCTGTTGACAAGGTTCATCAACTGGCGAGGAAGGTTGGTCAGCCAGTTTAGGTACATGTAGAGCATGGAAGTGTAATTGATAAACTGCAAAAGTTCGCCCGGTGTTTTTCTGCCATTTAAGACATTTACCCCGCCGAAATAAGTAATCAGGTAAACTCCGGCACCCATCGCGAACGAGAGCATCGGAAAGAAAACTGCCCAGAAAACTTCGTTTTTGCGGTTGATCCTGGCGAAGGAATCCGCAAGTTCATTGAAATGTTTTGCTTCCGAGGCTTCCTTACCGTAGGATTTTACCACGCTCATACCCGAAATTACGTCCTGCAAGGAACTGTTTACATCGTCATCCTTTTGCCATTGGCGGTGAAAGCGGCGGTGGATGTTCTTTTTGAATGCCGTGGAAAGTATGAGCCCGAACGGCATAAATGCAAACGAAATCAGCGCTAGTTTCGCGTCCAGTATCAGCATGTAAACAATGTCGAATACGAACATGATAATGATGGTAAACATGTTGCAGAACACGTCTTCCATAAACATTTTGACGCGGTTGGTATCATGTACGACACGGTTCATCAATTCGCCCGGGCGGCGGTCATTGATAAAGGAGAGGGAGAGCATCTGTATTTTGTGGTAGAGTTTCGCTCTCAAATCCTTGCTTAATGTTGAGCCGAGTTTTGCACACAGGTATGCCTTGGTAATATTGATTACAACCATTCCGATACTCAGCCCAAAGATAATGCTGAGGAAAAAGTATGCTTCCGACAGTGTACCTTTGCGGTCGTGTAGCACATCGTCAATCAGGTGTTTCTGGATTTCCGGGTTTAGCAATGTAGTTACAGCGGCACACGCCATCACAACGAATATTATGGAAAGCTGTTTTTTGTAGGGGGTCAGCATGGACAAAAATTGTTTTGCTGTGCCTCCGCCCTGTCGGCTGCAATGAGGGCATTCTTTTGTGCCGGGAAGTGCGCGGTGGCATTTCGGGCAGGTGCGCTCATATTCATCGCTTGATACGAGGCTCATATTTCCGGAAAGAAATAACATAAGCCCGCGCGCCACGTAGGAGAATCGCGCTAAGTGTTTCCCGGAAAAGCGTGCGAGTATGCGTTCCTCGCCGCCTGTTTTAACTAGGAACAGCCCGCAGTCAATCTGGGGTTCGCTTGCGACCTTCTCGCAGTCTGACAACATATGCTGGCTTTTTTTAGTGCCTTTACTCAGGACGACAATGCGTTTGCGCGTTGCAACGACATAGGAATTGTCAAGGAAATTCCCGCCCTCGTCGATATCGAAGGGGACACAATAGCAGATTTCCTCTCCTGAGGGCAGCGCCAGAAGTGCTATATTTTCCTGGGATAAGTCATATTTTAGTATCATGGTTCCTCACATTCCGCCGCTGGTAGGCGGCTTAATATTTGGGAAATTATGCGGCTGCGCAGATCGTGCCGCATTGTGTTTACAGGAACAGATCCAGTTTTTTTAGTTCTTTTGTGGACAGTTGCATAATGTCCGGAATTTCAAAGCGGTTTTCGTCAATGTCCGAGATCAGGATACGGGTTTCCGAGAGGTGTACTACTGCGTGTCCGCCCATATTGATGGTGAAGCGGCATGCACCCCGGTCAGTGACAACTTCAAAATAGGCGTAGCCGTATTCTTCTTTGATGTTGACGATTTTTTTGATGATCGGCGTGAAGTAGCGCAGGTTCAATTGTTCCGTGAGCATCTGTGCTGTTTCTTTGGTGACATTTTTCATGTCCTCGATAATGCCGATTTCTTTTGAGTGTTCATCCGGTGTGCGGATGGAGATATATTTTTGTGGGTCTGAGAACGGGAACATGCGCACGACCTGCACGCGGGGATAGAATTCTTCCCCTATGCGCACACTGACGAACCCGCCGTCCGTGCGTTTAAATTCTGCGTTGTCCTTGTTTATGTAGCGCAGTTTCAGCATTTCTTCCGTTTCTTTTTCCATCTGCTCCAGGTTGAAATCTTCATGCTCCCCGCCGTCGGGTACTGTCTTACCAAATGGCATATATTTTTCCTCCTATTTTTAGTTCCGCAAACTCTTGTTTACGCACCAATTCCCAGGAAGGTTTTTTCTGTCCGCATAGCTCCCAGAAAATCCCTTCCAGGCGCGTAAACAAGATTTTGCTGTTTTAAGTTCCGCAAACTCTTGTTTACGCACCAATTCCCAGGAAGGTTTTTTCTGTCCGCGTGGCTTCCAGAAAATCCCTTCCAGGCGCGTAAACGAGAGTTTGCTGTTTTAAGTTCCGCAAACTCTTGTTTACGCACCAATTCCCCAGGAAGGTTTTTTCTGTCCGCATAGCTCCCAGAAAATCCCTTCCAGGCGCGTAAACGAGAGTTTGCTGTTTTAAGAATTTCGCAAACTTCCTGATTTATTCGATTCCTTTCAGGGCAAGGGCTTTGGTTTGGAGTTCCATTAGTTTGTAATAGGTTCCGCGCAGCTCGGTCAGTTCTGGCTGTGTGCCTTCCTCGGTGATTTCGCCGTTGTCTATAACGACAAGGCGGTCGGCATCGCGGAGGGTGGAGAGGCGGTGGGCGATGGAGATGGTCGTGCGCCCCTTAATTAAGTAGTTGATAGATTCCTGGATCGCTTTTTCCGTTTCGGTGTCCACGGAGGCGGTCGCCTCATCAAGTATCAAAATTTTCGGGTTGGCAAGGATTGCGCGTGCAATTGAAATCCGCTGGCGCTCACCGCCGGAAAGTTCGCGGCCGGCGGAGCCGATAATGGTATCATATCCGTCCGGCATGCGCAGGATAAAGTCGTGCGCGCTTGCGAGTACTGCGGCGCGTATAATCTCCTCCTTGGTTGCGGACGGGTTTGCATAGGCTATATTTTGTTCAACCGTACCCATAAAAATATAGGTTTCCTGCGATACCATCGCAACATTGCGCCGCAGGTCGTGAAACGCCAGGTCGCGCACATTTACCCCGTCGAAATAAATTGCACCTTCCTGGGGGTCGTACATACGTGAAATCAGGTTTACAAGAGTTGTTTTTCCGGCTCCCGAGCGCCCGACAATACCGAGCATTTCGCCCTCGTTGATACGCAGGTTGATGTTCTTTAATACCGGCTTGTTAATCTCATAGCCGAAGGTTACATGGTCGAGAACGATCTCGCCCCTTGGCTCGGGCATTGTGACAGGATTTTCTTTTTCCTGTACTTCCGGGATGGCATCGAGAATCTCGAACATGCGCTGTGCGCTGTTGATACTGTCCGACCACCAGTGAAAAATATGGGAGAAGAAGTTCATAGGTCCGGAAAGCTGTCCGACATAGCCGACAAAGGTAATCAATATTCCGAGATCAAAATTCGCTCCGGAAAGAACTAGGGAAACACCGATAAACCAGACAATCATACTGGTTAATTCCTGTGTTGTTGAGTACAGGAAAGTAAATTTGTTATCAAAACGCACAATTGCAAGCTCCGCGTCCTTCATGCGCGAGTTGTTTGTGGAAAAACGGGTTAGTTCCCGCTGTTCCTGACCGAATGCCTTGACCACGCGCGCGCCGGTCAGATTGTCATTTACCTGGCTGTTCAGGGAGCGCTCCGCGCGGTGTCTTCTGCCGAATAAACTCCAGAGGTGCGGGCGCAGTTTCATGCCGACCACCACGGAAATTGGCAGCAGGACACAGGCGATAATTGCGAGCTCCCAGCGTATGGAAAACATAACAATCAAGGTGGAAATAATTGTAAAAGAATGGATTAATATGTAAGGTGCGCCATCAATAAAGAATCCGGTCACACGCTCGGCATCCCGGAGGACGCGGGTCATAAGGCTTCCTGTCTGACGGCTTTTATAAAAGCTGATGGACAGTTTACCCATAGCGCCGAAAATATCTTTTTTCAGGTCGCGCACAACGCTTGTTACAATCTGTGCCGTGAAAACGCCCTGCAAGATAATAAGCAATTGCAGGGACAGCTTGGCGAAGAACATGGTCAGCACCACTAACAAGAGTGCCGTGACAAAACGGCCGTCCTTAATTCCAAGTGTTGCGAGGAATTCGGAATCCTTCTCAAGGATATGGTCGTAGAGAACCGTTCCATTTAAATACGGCCATACAAGGTTGAGAGCCGCAATGCCGAGGAAACAAAACAGCATAACCGCAAGCTTAATCCAATATGGTTTAAAATACTTTAGAACCCGGATGAAGATTGTGCCGCGCTCCATACATTTTGGACAGATTTTGCGGTTTCGGTTCGGGTACATTGTGCCGCATTTCGGACAATATTCATCTTCCTCCTCCTCTTCCTGCATAAAATCTGGCTGAGGGTTCTTAATGCGGTCAAAAGCCCGCACAAGATGGTGCATGTTTTTCATGTGAAAGTTGGAAAATGCGGCGAGAGCATCGCCGTCGTTTGCAATTAACAGGCCGCAGGCCACCTGCCGTTCGATCTTTACGGATTCAAGTTCAGCAACCGCTAAAGAGCGGAATGCAAAAGTCTGTCCGTAATCCGTTTCCAGATCTCCTTTTTTGCTGTAGCCTTTAAAGGAGCGGATTCGGGAGGGATCGGGCGGGGAAGTGAGCAGACAGAGTTTGTCCGCGGTCAGGATCACATATCCGTCCGCATATTCGCAGTTAGTATTCATATCCGTGGCGCATGCGCAAAGCAGGTCGCCGGAGGAAATACCGTGCCGCGAGAGTAGTTCCAGAACGGATTTGGGTAATTTTACCTTTTCCATGACAGAATAACCCCCCTTATTCGTGTGCTTGTTTTTAGTAGTTTTCAGTAACATAATTTATTGTGAGATGCACTCCCAATTATAGCACGAATCTATGTTCGGATGCAAGAAAAAATAGCGCTAAATTAAAACATAATTTTGTAAGCTTTCTTTTTTATATATCTTCGTGCATTTTTTAATGTTTTTTGTGCAAATATCAAGCAAAGTGTTTACTTTGCCCACTGTATTAATGCAATGTATGACCAGGCTTCCACTGTGCTAGTACAGGTTATTTGGTAATGATTAATATAGATTTAGTATATTTTCGAATAATTTCGAAAAAGTATTTTCTTCTGTTATCTGCGGACAAATAGTTATAGGTTTTTCGTTATGTACCATTTTTTAATAACTTCTTCCGCCTTTTTCAAATGAATATTAAATCCCATATCTTTTTTGGCTTCCTCCGCCGTTGTATAAATAAGTGTGCTCCAGTCCCACCAGAAAAAGCCGGCAAACCAATCCTCTTTGGAAAATACGGATAAGCAGGAATCGTAAAAGCGTGCCTGTTCCTCCTCATCCCACGGAAATTCGCGGTGAGTAAAATCCCAGGGCATCATAGCGCAGCCCTTTGCGCTTCGGCAGCCGATCTCCATAAAAATTATTTTTTTACCGAGCTTATCCGCGAGCGGTTTTAAATGGTCGCGCACTTTCTCCCATGCCAAAGTCATATTTAAAAGGCTCTCGCCGGGGATTTTTGCGACAGGGAAATATGCGGAGGTTCCGATATAATCGAGTGCGTCGAACCATGAAACCTGATCTTCCTTGCCGTGGTTGGTATTGTACACAAGAGGTCCGTGGTAAACATCACGCACCTTGGCGATCAGTGCCCTCCAGTAGACTTCCTTGCGCTCCGTGCCTAGCATCTCGCATCCCAGGCAGAACATTTCGCAGCCGGTATCCTCTGCCAGTTCCGCATAGTGCAGCAGATAAGCTGTATAGCTTGCAAACCATTTGCTCCAGTAGGTATCGCGCCCCGCCATATCAGAATCGGGGAAGTCAATCAAAGCGCGCCATGTGCCATCCAGACAATTAATCATCGGTTTCAGACAGACTTTTATACCCCTTTCATGAGCGCGGCGGATAGCAAAGGTAATGTCTTTGTCAGAGGCATTGCGCTCGTAGTTGAATAATATTTTTGTTGAGGCGTAACTTTCCTGCTCAATTGTTACTGCAAGACAAATCCAATTTACGCCGGTTTCAAATAGTAAATCCTGAGAGGCGATTGCCTCCGGTGTACGGTAAATTCCACGTCCGCCGCAGTATCCATAGGTGTATCCCTTTATTTCCATAAAATCCTCCATTCTGAGAACGTTTACTTTCGGGGAGATGATTAGGGCTAATTTGTGACGTTCCCTGCACAAACAGTTTTCTCCCTTTTTGGTCAGGCTATCAATTCCTGCCATTCCGCCCCCCATTTTAAGACCATGCAGAATAAAAGTAAATGGATTTTTCAGCGGAAATGATGTCGTTTATGCCTTTTTTATTTATAGTTGAATGAAAATATATGTAAGGTTTATTGTGTGTTTTGCCAGGGCATGTCTGAAAACTGCTTTCTGTGGGATGTGCGTTTAATTTGAAGGAGATTTATGCCGAATGAGGGAGGTGTAGTGGGCTGTAGTGACCTAATGAGGAAAAAAGATCATGAAAATTGATCCGTGCAGAATATAGGAGTGAGTTTTCACATCCCCCTATTTGTGTATTGATTTTCGAATTGCAATTGTTTATAATATTAGCAAAAGTGTGTCTGAAAAGAAACGATTGTTTCTGGTGTGTAGTAAATCTTATATCCGTCGAGTAACCATAGGTTTATCTCTTTATTTCTATAAAATTCAATATTTCTGCGCCGCTACCCTGCATAAGCGATTTTTTGGCAGGCAGCGTGCAGACACAAATCGCTGTGTGGATAATTAATTTTTCACACGAATCCCCTTTTTTGATATGGCAATCAATACTTCCATTCCGTTTCTCTTTTTAAGACTTTGAAGAAAAAAGTAAATGTATTATTCCGTAGAAATAGTATTTTTATGTCTTTTGTATTTGTAGTTGGATGAAAATATATAAGGTGCATTGTATGTTTTGCTCACGACAAACGCATGAATGAATAAATTGTGAACAATCCATTTTTCGGGTAAAATAAATGAAAAAAAGGATGGATCATAATGGAAGAATTGCTGAACTGAATGGAATACATTGAAGATGTGCGTCAGGCAAGAAAAGTACGTCACAAGCTAAAAGACATATTGGTCATTGTCCTGTTTGCAACGTTAGCCAATGCGGACGATTGGGTGGAAATGGAAATGTTTGCAAAAGAGTATCCGGATTACCTGCGCAAATATATTGGGTTGGAAAATGGGATTCCATCCCATGATACCCTTAACCGGGTCATGGGACTGCTGTCCCCGGATATTCTAAAGCAGATATATGGGAAGTGGCAGGAACTGCTCAACCGGAACGAAGGGGAAGCATTGAAAAAGATCATTTGTATTGACGGGAAGACTATGCGTTCCAATAAAAGGAAAGAAGGAAAGCCGTCCCACATTGTTTCGGCATGGAGCCGGGAGGATGGTTTCTGCCTGGGTCAGAAGGCGGTAGAGGAAAAGAGCAATGAGATTACGGCAATCCCGGAACTTCTGGATAAGATACAGGTAAAAGGTCAGATTGTCACGATCGATGCCATGGGGACCCAGAAAGCGATCGCAGAAAAGATCCGCAGGAAACGGGCAGATTATGTATTGGCGCTGAAAAGGAACCAGAATGCCCTGTATGAGGATGTAAAACTATATTTCCGTGATGCGGGGATACGGCAGGAAATCCGGAGGGGGGCAGGCTACAGAAGCACAACAGAGAAAGCCCACGGGCAGGTAGAAAAAAGGGAGTACTACCAGACGGAAGAGATAAAGTGGCTG
>CAJTOR010000058.1 GCA_910577675.1 uncultured Lachnospiraceae bacterium | reverse complement strand
GTAAATAATATAATTAGTTGAATGCCTACAATATATTTTTGCCATTTAATATTGATTTTTTCTAAATCAATCTGTGAAAAATAAATTAATACAGCAATACTTATCAATAACGAAAACATATTAGATACTGCTCTGAAAGTAGGAACAAAAATAATAGAAATCAAATAAACTAAAGCTAAAAATATTATTTCAGGTAAGTTAATGGTAGAAATAATTATGCTCTTATTAATCATATAATCAAAGAACATTAAACCCGTTCCCACTAATATAATTAAATAACCTAATCTTTTCAGACTGGCTGTATTATAGAACAATGCAGCCACCTCAAACAATGCAATTACTATATTTACATATTTTAACGATCCATTTTTACTTCCACCCATCGTAATTCCTCTTAATCTTCTTTGCCGCATCTGATAAGTCAATTGCCTGATCTACACGCAAACAACTTCTTTCCTTCAAAACTTGAAATTCCAAAGTCCACTCATCTATCCCCAAAACATATCCTCTACATTCTGTATATAAACATATTTCACAATCACTAATTTTATCTCCTATCGCATAACTTTTGGAGAAGTCAATATCCCACTTTTCCTGTATCTTTTCAAACAATCCTGTTTTCGGTTTTCTACAATTACACTCTTTCTTATACCTCTCTACTGTTGCATGTGGATGATGTGGACAATATAATACTTCCTTTATTTCTATTCCATATTCTCTTAAACAGTCCAGCATATATTGAGTAATAATACTATAGTCGTTTTCAGTATAGTATCCCCTGGCAATTCCAGACTGGTTTGTTATGATATATAACCAATAATTCATCTTCTGGAAAATTTTTAATGCCTCAATTACCCCTGGTAAAAATTCAAATTTCTGAACTTCATATAAATATCCAGTATCCTTATTAATTGTACCATCACGATCCATAAAAATTGCTTTGTTCATGTGGTTTATCCTCTCCAATTAAGATACCCTTGTTCAACAAGTTCACATAGTATATGGATAACGGTAATATGACTCTCTTGAATCCTGGCAGTTATATCACTTTTAATAATGATAGGATAATCGGCACTCTTACCTATCTTTCCACCATCTTTGCCCAGCAAAGCCACTGTTTTTCCCCCGATCTCTATTGCTTTTAAAATTGCTCTATAAACATTCTCGGAATTTCCACTAGTGCTAATCCCGACCAGCAAATCATTTTTGTCCATATATGCTTCTGTTGCTCTTTCAAATATCTTATCATATCCATAATCATTTGCTATTGCAGTTATAGAAGCAACATCTGCATTAAGTGCTATTGCTGGCCACCCATTTCTATCGGTCTGAAAACGACCAACCATTTCACCAGCCATATGTAATGCATCTGAAGCTGATCCCCCATTCCCACAAATTAATATCTTACCATTTTGTTTCAATGTTTCCAGAATTTCATCAGATACTTTTTTTATCATGTTAATCATTTCCAAATCCTCAACAATTGATATTTTAATATCTGCACTCTGCTTTAACCGCCTTTTGATTACTTCTATACTGTCCAAATCAATCTCTCCTTATTTTATTTAAAATCCCCGTTGTGGAAAATTCACTTAAATATCGCACCAACTTGACTTCTCCACCATATGACTCTACAAATGATGCCCCTATAACATCATCTTTTACATAGTCTGCCCCCTTAACCAAAACATCCGGCTGCACTTCTTTTATCATTTTTAATGGAGTATCTTCATCAAATATAACTACGAAATCAACATATTCTAAAGCACCCAATATGATTGCCCTGTCTTCTTCCGTATTTACTGGTCTATCCTGCCCCTTCAATCTTTTCACCGATCTATCACTATTAAGACCTACAATTAATAAATCACCAAATTCTGCCGCTGCTTTTAAATAACTTACATGTCCCCTGTGAAGAATATCAAAACATCCATTTGTAAATACAAGTTTTTTCCCCTTTTGATTTTCTAATATCAACTTTAATTCATTTATTGTTACGAGCTTATTATTATTTTTATCTTTAATTTTTGAAGTATAAGCATTCATTACCTCTTTCAGCATAACGGCCGCTGTTCCCATTTTTCTTACTTTTATTCCTGCTGCAATATTTGCCATATTTGCTGATTCGCTAATATCATAACCATTGATAAAACTTGCCGCAAAGTATGAAATCACAGTATCTCCAGCCCCGCTTACATCATAAACCTCTTGCTCTATTGATGAAATCCACTCTTCAATACTGTCTCCTATAATGAGCATTCCCTTGCTTCCTAATGTTGTAAGAACGTATTTACATTTACACTTTTCTTTTAATTTTTTTGCCGCATCCAAGATTTCTTCATTTGATTCTGTCGGCATTCCAGTTATCATGGTTAATTCGTTTCTATTTGGCTTCAGTAAAGTCGCTCCATAATACTTATCAAAATTCTTGTCTTTAATATCAATAAAAACTGGAATTTGTTTTTTGTCACACAATTGAATAACTTCTTGAATAAGCGATATGGTTAAAACGCCTTTTAAGTAATCCGAAATAATAATTATATCTGCTTGGGAAAGCCTAAGTTTTATTATTTTAAGCAGCTCCTCCTCTTCAAACCTAGATATATTTTCTGCCTGTTCCTGATCTATTCTTATCAATTGCTGGTTATTTTGGGCAAGTAATCTTGTTTTTATTGTTGTTTTTCGTCCTTTAGAATGCAAAATTCCAGAACAATCACATCCTATTTCATTCAACATACTTACTAAATGTAATCCAGCTTCATCATCTCCAATCACTGAACATAAATATACATCTTGATTTGCTGCCAATAAATTAGAAACCACATTTGCCCCGCCACCCAAAACATATTTTGTATCTCCCTTTAAAAATACTGGAATTGGTGCTTCTGGAGAAATTCTTTCAACTTTACCATAATAATAACAGTCCAACATTACATCACCCAAAACCAATACATTCTTCTTTTGTATATGCTTTTTCTCCTTCATAATTCACCTCACAAAAGCATTATCATAAAATTTAAATTTATTATCAACTACGTTTCCCAATATCGATACCATCAAATCCTTTACTTTCTCCACCTCTATTTCATTAATACATCTATGTTTCTGACATAAAGCAACTTCCCCTCGTTCATAGCAATACTGGCATGGTAATTCTATATTATAAAAATAACTTTTATCTGAATACGGACAGTGCAAACGCGGATCCGTACAACTAAACAGAGTGAGAGTGGTTCCTCCTACGGCTGCTGCCATATGCATTATTCCAGTATCCCCTCCAACAATTAAACAACATTTGCTAGCAACCTTAGCAGACTGAATAAGTGAAAGTTTTCCAGTTAAATCTATAACTCCATCCGATAGAGATAAGTCTTCCATTAAGCTTGCCTCTTTTTCTCCCCCCAAAAAGACAATATCATATCCTAATGCAATAAAATCTTCCGCTATATTAAGATAATTACTTAACTTCCAAGTTTTTTGAGGAATACTTGTACCTATGCACAATCCTATTGTTTTTTTCTTTATATTAATACATACTTCAACATCATTTAGAGATAATCTAGGTGGAAGTATTCTCATTTTGTTATCTAATATGGTTAATAAATTGAAATTTCTCCTAACTATATGTACATCTTCTGTTTCGATGTACCTCCATGATTTTTTTCTGCCGATTAGCTGCTCCCCCACACTTGTTTGAGCTCCCACTAACCACGCCAAAATCCTAGATGCTTTACCATTTGAAATTGGAGATAAAAAGAAGTAATCAAAATGCTCTTTTCTCATTCTTTTAACTTCTTTTAGTATTTGAAGCTTTGTCATTATTTTAAGATCAATTCTAAAAAAAGCACTTATCCTATCATCTTTACTAAACAATTCTTTATATTGATCCTTATTCAAAATAATAGCAATATAAGCTTTTGCATCATATTGTAGAATGCATTCAACCACACTCATCATCTGTACTATATCACCAATTCCATGATGTATCTCAATTAAATATTTCATTATTATTTTTCTCCAGATTGCTAACACCTATGTTGCTTTTATAAAATGCCCCATAATCACTCTATACACATAATCCACACTGTAATGTTCCTTTAAATACAAAAACGCCTTTTCCTTCATACTTTCAAGTTCCGTGTTAAGTACCCTTTCCACAACCCTCCCAAACTCCCCCACATCATTGCTTTCGCACCACCAGCCAAATCCGCCCTCAACCACAACTTTTCCGATATCCGTATTTTTGTCCGTGCAGGCAAGAACCGGCAATTTTGCCTGCATATAACCCAGCAGACGGCTTGGAAAATTGGGAATCGTAAAACGATGATCCAAAAAAATCATTCCTACATCGCAGGCAGCCGTCAATATATCGTAGTCCTCCTTTGGAAGATTTTTCATCAATACCACATTATCCTGCTGATATCCTGCAACAAACGCTTCTAATCTTCCATACTCTGTCCCATCCCCTACAATTAGGAAAAATACTTTTTCGTTATCCCTCTGAGATTTTAAACATTCAATTAGGAATGAAATCCCCTGTGGTTTGCCCAGATTTCCTCCATAAACAAAAACCGTTTTGTCCGATGGTATAGCATATTTTTTCCTTATGCTTTCTCTTACTCCCTCATCCATATCCATATTTTTAACGATTGCACTATTTGGGCATTCCTCCACTCTATTGGGGTTAATATATGAATTATGCGCCGTTACATACTCCATGTTTGCGGGCGACATGCACCCAATATAGTCCGAAACCCTATATAATCTTTTCTCTTTCTCCCTGAAAAAGTGATATATCAGACCTTTCCATCCACGCTTACTCATTATGCCAATGTCCACCGCATTTTGAGGAAAAATATCTTTAAGCATCAAATAGGAAACTGCTCCATCCCGTTTCTTTATAAATTTAACGACATTAGCAAAAGTAATGGGAGGGGTTGTATATATAACCAAATCAAATCTTATATCAGCAAAATATTCTTTTACTGCCCTCTTAAATTGCGGCTCAACCAATAGTGTTGATAGTCCCTTTTCAATTAAACCGGCTTTTTTAATATTGCCCGTTTTCACACGGAGAACTTGGATTCCAAATTCCTCTGATAATTCGGTTCTCTTGTGCTCACGTCGCTCTCTTTTACATAAAAGATATACATTCTGTTCCTTTGCAAATCGTTTTATAATATCGATATGGACTGATCCAGCTCCCATATCATCAAATGTTCCCAAAGATAAGAACAAAACATTCATATAATCTTCCTCTTTATTAATATCTAATTGCCCAAACCTGCACTTTATTTACAGTATAATTTTCCCTTATATACGGTATAGGGCTTGTCTAAATCAACACATACATAAGAATGATGAAATTTCCGTTCCTGAACCGGAGGAAGTTTCATATAATCTCCATAAGTATATTTTAAGTACTTGTCAGCATTCGCAGGGATATATACCTGCATATCCTCAAAAACTCTTCTGCACGCTGGAAAAAGCCAGTCATACGGAAACTTCATGGAAACCTCATCCCCATACAGACTTGATAACCATCCCGTAAACCGCTGCTTTCGAAAATAGTGATAACACAAGTGCTGCAACTTGTCCCTTAATTTATTCGGTATCACTTTAAGTAAGATAAATGAACCAACTTTCATTACAGTCCCCCTTTTCTTAGGAGGCTCACCGTACAATAGCAAACGATACAACATTGATGCAAATATTACCTTTTTTACACGAATTTTCCCTTTAGGGCAATGGAAAAGAGGGTATATATCTACAAAAATCCCATGGTTTATATCCTGGTTTATCTCACTTTCTTCAATCAATGTCGTTTCACTGTTCCGCACCCGCCCAATCATAAGCCTGTAATCTGGATCACTTTTATGCGTTTGCAAAAAATATGGTGTTTTAAATGATTTTCTACACTTTTCTAATTTTTCAAAATCTTCTATTGGCATATATATATCTATATCATCGTCCCATGGTATAAAACCACCGTGTCGAACTGCCCCCAGACAGGAACCTAAGGCAAGACAATACACCAGATTATGCTTCGTACATACTCTGTCGATCTCCCTTAATATTTCCAATTGGCACTTTTGTAGTTCTCTTACTTCTTCCACATTAACTCTCCCATATTTATCAAAGTCAAAGGACATTATATCCCTATGTTGCTCTCGCATGTCAGATAGGGCTTATTCTCCACCTGGCACAAGGAAGTCCCCCTTCCCCACTGTTTTCATCTTTACGACTTAGAAGCGGGGAACTTCTTTGATAGATTAAAAAACATATCTGCACATCAGACCCCCTTCAAATATCTCTCCCATGTTACTCAGTTATACCCTATCACAACCTCAATACTTTCTTTTTTCTTCCTGATATATCACCGGAACCTGAATTCGATTCACCCTTAAAGCTTTCTCAAATACCAAAAAAAACTCCTCAATATCCTCCACATCAATTGCCCCCAGCGAGCAGAGCCGAAATGTGTCCGTCCCCGAAACCTTACCCGGATAAATAGTAAATCCTTTTTCATAACAATAATCATGTACTTTCCCAAAATCCCAATTCGGATCATCCGGATAGATCGCTGATACTACCAACCCCGACTGCCACTTTCTAGGAATCAACTCTCTAAAGCCCAGTTTGGACAGCCCCTTATGGATAGCTTCGCACACGCGTGTATGCCTCGCCCACTTCCTGGCTTCCCCCTCTTCCCAGTACTCTTTAAGTGCCTGGATTGTAGCATATATTGTCTGTACAGGCGGCGTAAAATGCATTTCCCCCGTCCTCTCAAGAAAGTCATACTGCATATACAAATTGCAGTAATATGATCGTTTGGGATAATTTTTCGATGCCTCTATTACCGCTTTCCTTCCAACTACAAAAGAAAGTCCTGTCATCGCCATCAGCCCCTTCTGCGCAGAAGCCATACAAAAATCAATATTATCCTTCTCAATATCAATTGGTCGCATTGCATAGGTTGAGGTGGTATCCACACAAAAAACCGCATTATGCTGATGTGCTAATTCCCCAATTTCCCGAATCGGATTTAATATGCCGGTTCCTGTTTCATTATGGGTTGTATAAACAAGAGCAATATCGGGATTTTCGCACAATACCTTCTCCACCACCTCCAAATCCGGCAGTTGGTCAAATGGGAATGTCAAATTAATATGGGGCAGCCCATAATACTCACATACTTCTACCGCCCGCGCACTGTAAGCCCCATTATTAATAACCAGTACTTTTTTTCCTTCCGGAAGGAGCGAATTAAGACATATATCAATATTGATTGTACCGGAACCACAAAATGGCACAGCAGTATATTCCTCCACAGCGCCATGTACCACTTTTACCAGTTCCTCCCTCAGTCCTCCCATCAGCTTCACAAATTCACTTTCCCGCGGACATATATCCGGCACTATCTGTGCCATTTTTACCGAATCAGTCGTTGTGGATGGGCCGGGATTTAACAGGATATTTCTTTTTACCAGCATTTTATTAACCTCCTGGTTTATCTCTCAACTTAAAACATTTATATTCTATATATTGGGTCAATCGCTTTCAGTTCATCAAAAGTATCGATTTCTATAACATCACCTTCATTGCAGGCGCATACTTCCACCCGGTAATTCTTCTTACAATGCACCAGGGGAACTTGCTCCCAATAACTTTTGCTGCCTCCCGGCTGCATGTAAACCTCCCCGATATCCTTGCTTAGCCTATCTCCATCCTCCGCACTCCAATACGATATCCCGACCATCTGCCAACAGTTTATCCCCCCCATCTTCTCTTCCGTAATAATTCCATCCTCCACCCTAAAACACCAGTCCTGCGTCCTGTCCTTCCTGAACGCAAGAAAGTTAGATGTATAATGATAAGGTTTGATAATTCCGGGATTTTTAACAAACAAATCCGCTTCTAACACATACGCATTTGCAAATAAATGTCTGGCACACATTGCAGAAGAAATATTATTTGCTCTTTGATAATCTATATTTTCCAGAAATTTTATCATCGGGTATCTATATAAGAGCTGGTCAAACTGTTCAGCCAAATACCCGCGGACAATATATATCTCCCTGATTCCCGCGCCAAGGCAGGCATCAAGCAAACTGTCAATAATTCGTTCTCCCCTGACACGTACCAAGGGTTTCGGGGTATTTATGGTGACCGGAGCAAGTCTGGAGCCAAAACCCGCCGCAAGAAAAACCGCCCGCTCCACTCTATAAGGCTTGAGTGCCTTAACCCCCAGGGCAGTTATTCCCCCCTCCCCCATATAACCAAATTCTTTTAGTTCTCTTACCGTTTCATCCCCCGGATCATCCCAGTAACAATCCACCCCATCCACAAGAACATTAAATTGCTTTCTTGTCAGCCTCTGCATCATACTTTCCTCCTGCCAAAATCCGGGCTATCCACCAATATTTTGCAGATTTATCGCCAGGTATTATAAGATTTACAGTTGCGCAAGGTACTTCATAAATTCTGTTTTGTTATCTATCGGAGCCGTTCTTGGTCTGCCAAGATTTGACCTAGCTCCCAGTGCACATTTTATCTCAAGGAAGGAAAGCCCCTGCCGTTCTTTTAACAGTGCAAGCTTCCGGTCAAGGTCATCAAATCCATCTGCCGATTCCACATATGTGTAACCGCAGGCAGACGCAACCGCTGTCAAATTCATACTTCCTGCCACTGTAGGCATTCCTCCCACTGTTTCATGTGCAATATTGTTCAACACAATATGAATCAAATTTTTCGGCGCACACGCACCTAGTACTGCCATTGCACCCATATGCATCAGTACTGCCCCATCGCCATCAATACACCATACTTTTGTGTCCGGTCTTGCAAGCGCAATACCTAGTGCAATTGAAGAACTGTGCCCCATCGAACCAACGGTCAAAAAATCACGTTCATGTCCCTGACCGTTTGCCTCACGGATTTCATACAGTTCACGGCTTGCTTTCCCCGTTGTCGAAACTACCGGCGCATTGCCGGAAAAACTTAAAATATGCCGTATTACATCCTCCCTCGCCATAGGATAAGGATTTTTATACTGCATCTTCCTGTCAAAAACCAGTGAACCCTTTCGGATAACAAACGCCACATTCCTTCCCTGCGCCAAAAGACCGCTAAACTTTTCCATCTCCTGTAAAAGTTCCATTGCAGTTGTGTCTTTCCCCACGACAAACGCAGGGATTTCCATATTTTCAAGCAGCTTCATTGTAATCCTGCCCTGATAAACATGTTGTGGCTCATCATGTATACCTGGCTCCCCTCGCCAACCGATAACAAATACCATGGGTATTGCATAGACCTCACGGTGCAGCAGGGATACTATCGGATTAATGATATTTCCCTCCCCACTGTTCTGCATATAAACAACCGGAATCTTGCCTGTTGCAAGGTGATATCCTGCTGCCAACGCCACACAATTTCCCTCATTTGCGGCTATCACATGATGCCTCGGATCAATCCCGTACTCCCACATCAGATAATTACAAAGTGCTTGTAGTTGTGAGTCCGGTACCCCGGTATAAAACTCTGCCCCAAGTATTTCAGTAAATTCATCCACTCTCATACCCATCCCCCTTTCCCCTCCCTAATAATTGGGTCAATAAGCGCAGCTCTCCCTTACAATTCATCAATAAGCGTTATAATATCCTGGAATGGCATTAGTTCGGTGTCCACCTCAAGTGCCCGGTGATTCCTCAATATTGATTCTGCTGTTGACTTCATAGCCGGAAACGCACTTCTGGTCAATTGGTTCGCATAAATCACAATATTCACTCCGTGGGCAGCCAGCTCACTTTCTGTTACACTATTGTACGAAGTTGGCACCACCACTATCGGTGTATGATTATCTTTACTGCGAAACCGGTCACAAAACTCAAAAATCTCCGCTGGATTTTCTTTCCTGCTATGAATCATTATACCATCCGCCCCTGCATTCACATATGCCGCTGCACGCTCCAGGGCATCTTTCATCCCCCGCTCCAGAATAAGACTTTCAATACGCGCAATAATCATGAAGTCGTCCGTCAACTGTACCTTTTTTCCCGCAGCAATTTTCGCACAAAAATTTTCCACAGAATCCTGTGTCTGAACAACTTCCATCCCAAAAAGAGAATTCTTTTTCAGCCCGGTCTTGTCCTCAATAATAACGGCTGAAACACCAAGCCGCTCCAGCGTCCTGACATTATAAACAAAATGCTCCGCTAACCCTCCCGTATCACCATCCAATATAATTGGTTTCGTTGTCACTTCCATAATGTCATCGATAGTACGCAATCTTGAAGACATATCCACCAATTCTATATCCGGTTTTCCTTTCGCTGTAGAATCACAGAGTGAACTGACCCACATAGCATCAAACTGGTCAAGATATCCCCCATGCTCCACCACTGTTTTTTCTGCAATCAGCCCCGTCAAACCACTGTGTACCTCAATTGTTTTAACCACAGGACACAGAGAAATCAACTGCTTTAAGCGTTTTCTTCGATATTCCGGCATTGCAAGTTTCTCTCTTAATTGTGAATCTATTTTTTTTACCTGCTCACTGTATGTATAAGGAACCTCTATCAATTCCCCTCCATACGCCGCCAACAAATCTATAACATTTCTCCTAATCGCAGACTCAGGTCCTATCTTCCAATTATCACCATGAACAACATAGTCAGGTTTTAATTTCGAGATGGCTTTATCATACATAATACTATCCTGTATTATCACCTCATCAACACCCTCCTGTTCCTTATAGAGCTTAATACGCTCTGCAAGTGGGATTGTTGGAAACTTGTTATACCGAATCAAGACTTCATCCGTAAGTGCACCGACCACAACATAGCCAAGCTGTTTTGCATATCTTATAATGTTTCGGTGCCCTTCATGTATAATGTCAGTGCAAAAACAAGTGTAGGTTGTCTTCATTTAACCCTCCATTGCAATACAATAAATATTATTATCATTTCAATTTCCCCCATAAATCCCATCCCCATTTCTAACCCATATACTCTTCATCCCCAACTTTTTCGGCGCTATAAAATCCTTTTGCGGATTATCCCCGACATAAACCATTCTGCTAAAAGGAATCTTTAGTACCTTCTGCATTAAACAAAATGCCTTTGTGCTGGGTTTCCTGAATTCGGTTCCACCCAATTCATCTGTCACAATAATATATTCCGCCTCTATTTCCAGGGCATCAAGTTTTGCCCTCTGACCTTCTGGGCGGCCGTCAGTAATAATCCCTATTTTCTTTCCCATTGCCCGGATACGGGAAAGCATATCATAAACACCTTTATATAACCGGATGTCCGGTTGCTGATAACGGTAAATCCTCAGGGCATCCTCCCGAAACCAGAGTAAATCTTCAGATTTAAGCACTTCATCGATCGCCTTCCCGCCCCTTTCAAAGACTTCCCACATGCGGTCGGCTATCTCCGGTCTGCCAAGAGTCTCTGCAATTTTTTTGTAGCCGCTCCTCACATACTCTTTCTCCGGGTAAAGTGTATCATCCAGGTCAAAAATAACAGCATCCACATCTTTGATTAGTCTTTCAACATCAAGAATATTTTGAATTTCTGTCATATCATCCTTACACTCTGGTCAAACCTGCTAAAAACAGCACCATCCTGTGCTGCCCCGCTGACAAAACCCAGTTTCTCCCCTGAAAGTAAACGAAGCAAAGCCCGCGCGCTGTTTGCACCTGCTTTCATGCTTAAAGGCGCACCCCCGCCAAAACGCGGATTAATCTCGATATAATAGTCCTCCCCCGTGTGGAATTCCCGGATCAACTGAACCGTAATCGGTCCGCATGGGTGGAACTCACTGACAAGTGTTTTTATGTTATTTATTATTTCCCCATCCTGCAAAATCTTGGTTTTAAGGACTTCCCCCGCCCTGACCGCCAGACGAATCCGCGGGGTAATAAAAATAGGGTTCCCATCAAAATCACAGAAAATATCAACTGTATATTCCGTCCCATCCACAAAGGGCTGGATAATGTAATCCGGCACCCGCTCCGCATAAGCCCTGAGTTCATCACAATCATTTACCCTATAAGCAAAAATACTGGAACTTCCATTCCTCGGTTTTATAAAGGCTGGAAATCCTCCTCGATATTTTAAATAATCATCGGTCGGGCGATGGGCTTTTAGCCCTACGGAATTAAAGAATTCCGCAGTAAGCCGCTTATCCCTGCAAATCGCTATCTTATCCGCCCCGCTGACCAAAACCTTTGTCTTTCCAAACTTCCCCTTATTTTCTGCCAGGATAAGCAAATCTGTATCTATAGTTGGAATCAGGGCATCTATTTCCTCATCGTTACAGATTCTAACCAGTGTCGGGATATAAGAATCTTCTATAATTCCCGGCAATTTAACCGCATGGTCACAAAAAGACAGCGCAGGGGCAAAGTCTTCCATATCCCCTCCATATATTATAAGGTTTAACAGGTCTTTTTCTGCCGCCGCCCTAAATGCCTGTACCAGCTCCACGCGCCTTCCTATACTTGTAAATAATATTTTCATCTCACTCTTCCCCTTTGTATCCTGTAAATTCTTCCATTGTTGCACAGGTTTGAGAACGGATTCCCTGCTGCTTTAACACCGCAGGGATGGTTTTAAAAATGATTTTAACATCCCCACAAAATGTTACATGCCCTACATACCATACATCCTGGCTAAGCCGTTCTTCCCAGGAAGTTGCATTCCTCCCATTTACCTGCGCATAGCCTGTTAGTCCCGGTCTGACCTGGTGCCTTCTGCGCTGGACTTTGCTGTACCGCGGCAAATATTCCACCCGAAGCGGTCTGGGACCTACCACACTCATATCCCCTTTTAAAATATTGATAAGTTCCGGCAGTTCATCCAGACTTGTTGCGCGCAGCGCCCTCCCAAACTTCCCGAGCCGCTTTTCATCCGGCAGCAGGTTGCCCGCGCAATCTCTTGCATCCGACATGCTCCGGAATTTATACAGCTTAAATATCTTTTCATTAAGCCCCGGGCGTTCCTGTGTAAAAATTGTGGGTGAACCAAGTTTTACCTTAACTAATATCATCGTAATAAGCATTACCGGGCTCAAAAAAATAAGTGCTAACAGCGCACAGACAAAGTCCATCGGTCGTTTTATGTAACCCTCATAAACTCCGCGCTTTTGTCCCTGCAAAATATCCTGCAATATTTTTCTTTTACTTTTCTTATTCCCAATCTCCCTCGTACTATCCAGTTTTTTCTTTTTTTGCCTCATCTTACTCCCCGCCCATTACTTAATATGTTTTTCTGCCATTTCAGCACGCTATCTTCCAATTTGCACCCTTTATTATTTTTACAATGATTATTTAAAAAGGCTGCTCCCATAATCTCCAATCAGATAATTTCATTTATTCCTGCGACCTTTAGAGAAGTTTATCATCCTCTTTCCCGATCATTTAAAGCATCTTTCCACAATCTCGATCACCCGCTCCTGCTCTTCCTCCGTCATTTTATTATCACTCGGCAGGCATAATCCCCTTTCAAAAAGATCCGCACCGACATCCATGGCATTCCCTTTCTCAAGGTACACATCTGAATTTCCCCTGCCGTTCCCCTCCCTTGTTACAAACCCATTCATCCGGTATACGGGCTGCATATGCATTGGTTTCCAGAGCGGTCTTCCCTCCGCGCCAAACGCCGCAAGCACTTCGAGAATCTCCGTGGGACAGGATTTCCCCGGTTCACTCACATAGAGGCTGTCCCGCTCCCCCCTCACCTGTCTGCACATAGCATCCCGGTCAATCAGGATACAGCTCAGCCAGTAATTTGGCTCACTTCGCCCGCTATCAAACGGATTCATCCGCACAGGAAGCTTCATTTCCAAAAATCTATTTTTATATCTGTTATAAATTTTCTTTTTCTGTGCAATATGGGTTTCAAGATATGGCAACTGTCCGCGCACCACACCTGCCACCACATTGCTCATACGGTAATTGTAGCCCAGTTCCTCATGCTGATACCACGCCGCTGCCTCCCTGCTCTGCGTAGACCATTTCCGTACTTTATCCGCATCACCTTTTTTATCCGTCAAAAACATCCCGCCGGATGACCCTGTTATAATCTTGTTCCCATTAAAAGAGATCACCGATGCCGTTCCGAAATTTCCTGTCTGGACACCCTGATATGTCGCCCCGAATGATTCTGCTGCATCCTCCACAATCAGTGCGCCATGCTCCTCACAGATATTCTTGATTTCTGCGATCTTGCCAGGGACACCGTAAAGGTGGGCTACAATCACAAGCCGAACCTCCGGATATATTTCAAACGCCCTTTTAAGCGCCGCCGGATCCATATTCCAGGTGTCAGGCTCTGTATCAATAAAAACTGGTTCGCCGCCCTCATATACTACAGGATTCACGGTTGCATCAAAGGTCATATCCGAACAGAAAACCTTGTGACCGGCAAGCGTCCCCTGGGAAAGCGCCCTCCCTCCGTAAAGTTTTTCACCGCAGAGCCGGACTGCCAAGTGAAGTGCCGCCGTCCCACAGGAAAGTGCCACTGCGTACTTCCGTCCCACCTTTTGTGCTGTAAGACGCTCTACTTCGTTGATATTTTCCCCCACAGTGGAAACCCAGTTCGTGCGGATTGCCTCATCCACATATTCCTGTTCCTCCCCGTGCATGGTAGGCGAAGAAAGCCATACTCTTTTTGAAAATGCTTCTATTCCCGCAAAACGCGGATCTGATTTATAATCATATTTCTCCATCTTTTGCCATTCCTTCTTTTCTATTTTTGTAAATCTTTTTGGCAAACAAAATTTTTCTGCTAAACAAAAAAAGGGTTGGCTTCGCCACCCCATCAGATTTGTAACATCCTGTTAATTATACAGCTATGTTATAAATCTCACAAGCCACTTTTATAGCATGACCGGTTCCCGCCCCAAATGCGCCACAGCGACAATTCTTTTCGGAAACCTTTCTGACTTCCTTATAAAATAACAGTGTTTTCTTTTTCCTTTCCTGCTTTATTGCTACCTGTATTTTTGCGGCTTCTGCCCTGTTTTGCGCTCCATATCATGCCGTTTTCTTCCAGTTGGCATATCTGCTCTTCTGTCAGTCCCCTGTGTCCCACCGCACCATATGCATACCGCTGGTTTGAAATCCATTTTCCAAGCCTGTATCCATCCGCGCAAATATAATGGTTTGGCACCGCCAAATTACCATTTGCCAGAAAATATTCCCTGGCATGTATAAGCCCCTGCTCGAAGGAATCGGGGAGCTCCCAAACCATGCCAAGACCGTCAAGCATAGTAACCTGCCAGGCGGATAACATACCGTTCCTGCGCCCATTGCGCTGACGTTTCAGCCAGATGCCCAGATTTTTACCGTTCCCTGCAATGTACTGCTTTGGGACGGACAGGTTTCCATGTTTTTTATAAAACTCTTTTGCCTGCCCATACTGCTCACACCAGGAAAGTTCCGCCTGCGACATTCCAGGGATAAGCCCGATGGAAGTAAGTTTTTCCTTCTGCTCCTGCGTCAGGGGATTCTGACTGCTTCCCCCCTCCCACCTTGCCTTCTGCTCCCTGAGCCAGCGGTCAAGCCAAACCCCGTCCGCCACATAGTCCGCTGGCATTCTAAGATTTCCGTGTTCTTTATAATACTGCTCTGCCAGCGCAAACCGCCGCTCCCACGGGTCACCACTTTCCCAGACCATGCCGATTTTCGACAGCTTTATCCTATGTTCTGCGCGGATGCTTTGACGATTCGCCACATGCTCCCCCTCATTTTCTAAAATCTGCATATTTTCATCCGCATCCTGCCCTCCCTGTAGGGATTCCCGCTGCCTTCGCACCCATCTGCCAAGCCTGCATCCCCCCGCTGTTACATAGTCCGCTGGAACAGCCAGGTTCCCATGTTCCTTAAAGTATTTCTCCGCCGCAAGGAAATTCCTTTCCCAAGCGGCTTCCTGGCTGCCCTGCCAGCACATCCCGATTTCCTCAAGCCGCTTTATCTGCTCCACGCTTAAACAGCCCGCCGTCTTTTTCTGGTATACCTTCCTCTGTGTCGCCACCCACGCCCCAAGGCTATACCCATCTGATGTCGTATATGCCGCTGGAACCTCAAGGTTCCCATAAGTTTTGTAATATTCTTTTGCTATATCATACATCGCATCCCACGACGCAGTGAGCGTTTCATTTAGCTGTGCAAACAGCCTTCTGCAATCCTTCACTTCATCTATAATCTGGAAATGATCGGTAAAAGTCTTATTTTCCCTGCCGTCCCCCCTCAGGGTATAAACCGCTTCCTTCCACTCTTCCTCCACCGCGCCAATGCTGCAAAGGTTTTCAATATTCATCACGATATCAAAGATTATTGGTGTCTTTTTCCCTCCCGCGGCAAGCGCACGCCCCACCTGCTGTTTATAAATGGTCGGGGAAACCGTTGGGCGCAGCAAGATCACGCCGTCCACCCCCTCCACATGGATGCCCTCGTTCAGCATGTCGATACAGTATAGCAGTTTTAAATGTGCACTCTCATCCGCCTTGAAGGCTTCAAACTCCTGCCCGGTTTTCGGGTCTTCCGCGTAGGCGGTGTATATATGCGGTTCCGGATCCACCCCACAAAACCATTCCGTGGCAAGCCCCTTCATTTCGTTTAAATGGTCGAAACTCGCGCAGAAAACAATGTATTTCCCTAGGTGGGATTCCTCAAGATGGGCTTCGGCTTCC
>CAJTOR010000057.1 GCA_910577675.1 uncultured Lachnospiraceae bacterium | reverse complement strand
AACGGTTCTGTGCAGCACCGAGCTCGGAACGCTGTGCGGATACGGTGGAAAGTGCCGACTTAATTGTTTCAACTGCTTTAAGTGCATTAGTATCATCATCACCATCTACGCGCATACCATTTACACCAAGACTTTTTGCACTCATCGCCTGAAGATTGATCGTAATCTGGTTATTTCTCGTTGCATCTGCACCAACATGAAGCTTTAATTTTAAGTCTCCAACAAGATTAGCGGTAGGTGTAATATCTGTGCCAGCTAATGTCATGTCCACAGCATTGCCAACTGCATCATAAAGCTGCGTTCCTGTACGGGCACATACTGTTAATGTCCCAGCACCATCATCCTGAACAGAAAAATAGTCTTTTAATGCATTGGCAGAAATTTCATTTCCATCTTTGTCATAATACTGTGCAATATCTGTAGCTAAACTTGCAGCTCCAACAACATTTGCAGTAATAGTTGCAGATACACGGTCACCAACATTTGCAGCATTTCCACTTCCATTTGCTTCAACTTTAGCAATTACATCTCCCGCTTTGTTGGTAATTTCAAATTCCCCGGTGGTAATATCTATTACATTAACGCTATAGTTTTTTGCGGCTTCCCCATTCAGAGTTAAGCCATACCGTGGTGCTGGTGTAGTATCATCAACCTCACCTGTTAGTGGATCAGTTGTACCAATCTGTTCCTGGGTGATAGAAAGCCCCTGATCCCGAATCGCTTTTGCAAGTGCATTTTGATCTGCTGATGAAACATCAGTACCGTTTGGATCAAATGTTATATCTAACGTCAATCCTGTGGCTATATCAGTTCCTGTTGATGTAATACCACCGCTTCCATCATCAAAACCAACACTTGCTACTTGATTTTGAATCGTTGCCAGTCCATATGCAAAACTATATTTCTTTGGTTCTTCGTTATCACCCTTTAGCAAATATGCTTCGTTAAATTTCGTCGTTTCAGATACACGGTCAATCTCCGTTGTGAGCTGGTCAATCTCATCCTGGATGGACTTGCGGTCGGATACGGAGTTTGTGCCGTTTGCAGACTGTACTGCGAGCTCATTCATCCTCTGTAACATATCCTGCACTTCGTTCAATGCACCTTCTGCGGTCTGCACAGCGGAGATACCGTCCTGTGCATTTGCGGATGCTTGGTCGAGACCACGGATCTGCTTCCTCATCTTCTCGGAGATTGCAAGCCCTGCCGCATTGTCCGCTGCACGGTTAATTTTGTAGCCGGAAGAAAGCTTCTCAGTGGATTTTGCCTGCTGTCCTGCTGTGATCCCTAACATTCTGTTGGCGTTCATCGCCTGCATGTTGTGTTGTACTACCATAGTGTTTCTACCTCCATGTTTTAGTTTTCTGCCGCCCTTGTGGGGGCAGTCTTGGGGGCGTTCCTTCGCCCCGGTTGGTTGTAGTTTCCCACCGGAATCCGCCTGTTATGGTTGATATAACCCTTTCTGGGTGTACAGGGAGGGGAAAGGTGGGGGTGATGCAAGGGATACTTCTTTTTGATGTTGTACTATGCTGTATGTTGTGCTGTGTAGGTGCTTGGTTCCTGATAAAGTCATTTGGTGGATACTTTGAAGGTATTCCGTTGTTCCCCTGTTTCCTGCTAGTTCCACTTATTTTGCCTGTTACTTTGTTTGATTCCCCCTTTTTCCGGGTAGGGGGAAAAGAACCAATATAACAGGAAAAGGCGGGATACAGATGGAAGGAATCTCCATTTTCTCCTTTATTCCTATTCTGCATAGAAATAAGGACTGAAGTATCCTAAACCATACTAAAAACTCCTAAGAAAACACACATCCCACATACACGCAACATTTTGTGCATCTTGTTGAAATTTGTTAGATTTTGGCGTGACAAAAATAGAATCATTTTACATATTATCCTATAATATACTAATTAATACCATATTATTAGACATAAATAAATTTAAAATTCAACTCCAAGACCTTATCAAAAAATATTACACCAATCAATATTTCTAAATTTATGTTGTATCATTAAGGTGTTAATCCAAAAAAACTTCTTAACATGCTTTGAAGATTTCTTAAAATTATAATTTTCTTATTATCAGACAAGCAATTTCATTATGTCCCTTTTTTTGACAACCTTACTCCAATACTTTGTTTTGTCCCCGTAAGGCATTGCATTTCTACCACATCTCTGCTATACTGAAACCATGATAAATTAATTTAATCTTTTCTCTTAAACTAAAATCGTTCTTCCATTTAGATAAAAATTATATGCATACATGCCAATGCAGAATATAAGAGAAATATCAATTATAATTTTGGGAAAGGGGTGTGTAATATTTGAATAAAGGAACAAAAAAACTGCCTGTTGGTGTAGAGGATTTTAAAGAAATCCGAACCGGGGATTATTATTACGTTGATAAAACTGGATTAGTTGCAGAATTGATAGAAAGGCGGGGGAAAGTGAACCTTTTTACACGCCCAAGGAGATTCGGCAAGTCCTTGAATATAAGCATGCTTCAATACTTTTTTGAGTATGGTTGTGATCCAATGCTTTTTAACGGGCTTCAAATAATGCAGGATAAAGAAATTTGTAAAAAATATATGGGTAAGTTTCCGGTAGTTTCTGTTAGCCTAAAAGATGTGGATGCTAACTGTTATAAAACCGCCAGGGGGTTGCTCTGTGTCATAATAGGTCGCGAGGCAACTAAGTTCCAGTTTCTGATGGAAAGTGATAAACTTACATCCCAGGAAAAAGCACGGTATCAAAAACTGATTAATGCTGGAAAATTAGATGAACCAGATTTTCCCATGCCTGATGAGGTATTAATCAGCAGCTTACGAACTCTTACTGAACTATTATATAAACATTATAGCGAGCAGATTATTCTTTTAATTGATGAATATGATGTACCGTTGGATAAAGCGCAGCAGTCTGGTTACTATGATGATATGGTGACTTTAATTCGTACCTTATTTGGGCAGGCATTAAAAACCAATCCCAGCTTATATTTTGCAGTATTGACAGGGTGCCTGCGGATTGCGAAAGAAAGTATTTTTACTGGATTGAATAGTTTAAAGGTTTTTTCTGTTACAAATGTCCAATATGGTGAGCAGTTTGGCTTCTCTGATCGTGAAGTCAGGGAAATGTTGGAATATTATGGATTTGAGGAAAAATACGAATTAATAAAAGCTTGGTATGACGGATATCATTTTGGGGATATGGATATATACTGTCCATGGGACGTTATTAACTATATTGACTTGTTACATGTCGAACCTGATGCATCTCCCTATGCATTTTGGGTTAATACGAGTGGAAATGAAATTATAAAGAAATTTCTGCAAAAGGCTTCCGCTGGAACTAAGCGTGAATTGGAACAGTTGATCGCGGGTAAAAGTGTGTATAAAAAAATAAATCAGGAACTGACTTATTGGGATTTATATAAAAATATCGATAATCTATGGAGTGTATTATTTACAACGGGATACTTAACACAATGTAAGCGTATAGATGGTGATATATTTGAACTGATTATCCCAAACCTTGAAATCCGTCAAATTTTTATTGACCAGATTATGGAGTGGTTTCAGGAGGAAATGGGTAAAGACACGCCACTGATTGACGCATTCTGTGATGCATTTATCCGTGGGGATGCAGAAGCAGTTGAAGAACAATTCAACGCGTATCTGCTTAAAACAATTAGTATCCGCGATACCAATGTGCGCAAGGGAAAAAAGGAAAATTTTTACCATGGTATTCTTCTTGGTCTTCTAAGTCACAGGGAAGACTGGTGGGTAAGATCAAATGTGGAATCAGGAGATGGATTCAGTGATATCTTGGTGGAATGTGAGGAAAAGGGTATAGGGATTGTTATTGAGGTAAAATACCCTGATGGGAGGGATCTGGAGGAAGAATGTAAAATTGCATTGAAGCAAATTGAACGGATGGGATATGAAACTAAATTAAAACAAGATGGAATGGAAAGGATTCTTCACTATGGAATTGCGTGTAATCGAAAAAAATGTAAGGTGTTAATGGAGAATTGAAAGTCAAAGCTGGATGAAGGGCGTGATATTTAAGTTAAATATTGGGTCGTTTTACGTGTCTAAAGGTATTGGCAAATCTTTATACGATTTGCCAATACCTTTTTAAAATCAGCACATATGTTTTGTTAAATTAACCTAAAACATGCAAAACTTTACCAAAACGTCGTGGACGTGTAAAAAGATTTACCACCCCTTTTCTTTCCAGTAATTCCTTAATCAGACCTGTTTTATCAACATAGTAGAAATTTTCCATACCAATCGGTAACTTCTTTAATGTATCCAAGTGCTGCACACTCCTTTCCGAGAAAGCAGAAGATGTTCATTTCTACCTTTTAATACATTTTTATAAAAATAATCCAGGAAAGATGCACCTGGAATAAAGCGAATATTCCTGTTTACTTTTAAGGAATATCCATGTTTTAAAGATATTATACCGCGATTGAAAGGGGAGATCAAGACCCTCACTGCTATATTTGTGGTAAAGATTGCCATTATATATAGAAGATTGCTGGGAGGTATCATTGTTATCCGGGAAATGTAATGGACACAGCATCTCGTGATACTAAGAGGATTGGGAATCTGAAATGAAATGTGAATCGGAACGACTTAAAAGCGAGGGACTTCTTTGATAGGTTAAAATCTAATATCAGATTTTGATATCATCCAAACTTTTGGAATTATGCTTAAACCGTAGCCTTTTTATATCAGAAAAAGAGAGCTTATGCATCTCCATTTGAGGATCAGCATAAGCCCTCCCATGTAAAGGAACCTAATTGTTCATCAATCTTATTTGATAAAACAATATTTGTTATTTACACAACTAATACACTGTATATCCACTATACTTACGCACTAGGACTAGTCTCCGGTGTAGGAGTAGCTTCTGGAGTCGGGGCAACATATGCCTTTACAGTGACTTCGAGCGCCGCGGATGGTAACTTGCCATCAGTAGTCTTTGTAGCCTTAACACCTGCCTGACGAACCTTTACCTTAACATCTGCGCTTGTTGCAGTCTTTACAACAACCGGTTTCGTGCTCTTTATTGCTACCCACTTACTCTTCGCGGAATCATAGTACTCAAAATCAGCACCCGATGCGGTGTAAGTGATATCTGTTGCAGAAACCTTCCAGGTCAGCTTCGCATCGCCAATCTTAACCTCATCAAGAACGGAGCCTTCCTCTGTTCCAGGAGTCTGTACCGGAGTATCAACACCCTCAACAAGTACAATTGCCGGATTGGAAGCAGCTTTCTTGCCTGCCTTCGTGCGGACAACAAGTGTGAAACCATTCGTCGTAAGGGCTTCTACCATTGCTTCTGTCTTTGTTTCCTCAAACAGACCAAGAATTTGTGCCTGGTCGCCAGTAGTGATGGAAAGATCTTTCCAAGAAGTTGATTTAAGCTCACCCGCTGTCCTGGTAGTAGTATCAGGCTCATTAAAGATAATCTGTGCCTCTGCATTCTTAGGCAGTTTGAAGATTCCCTTTACGTAATCAATCGTAACCTTAGGAGCCTTCGGGGCTGCCGGAATTTTAACCTTTACTTCAACACCTGCCGGAGCAGTCTTTTCGCCAGTTGTTACCGCTTTTGAACGGACAACAAGGGTTGTACCTGCAACTTCTACCATGTCCTTATCCAGATCCTTCAGGTCACTGTAGTTGCTGCCGTAAAGTGTGCGATACTCATATCCTGCCAAAACTTCCTCTGTCGGGGCAGCCTTATTGATCGACAAAGCCTTCAACAGGGTTTCCTGACCGGATGTATACTTGATGGCAACCTTCTTCGCCTGTGGACTAACCGTCACTATATCAGAAGAATCCTTTTCCGAATCGCCATGTACACGGATATAAGCTTCCTTGGATGCTTTGAGGAATGAAAGGTCAACTACAGCACCAAAGAACTTCGTTGCAGTTTCACCTTCTGTTACCGTTTCACCTTTTGCTACCGTAACTTCTTCAACCGGGTAAACATGGGTGGAACTTACCTTTGTTCCTTCCTTGTCTTTCAACACTTCAAGGACAACATAAATGTCCGATTTTGCCGTAGCACCTGCGGTGGTATCTTTAATCGTAGCGGTGAAGTTTTCGTAATCAACTTCCACACTATACTTCGACTTTGCAGCCGCTTCACCTTCTGCATATACGCTGATTGCTGGTGCAGCGGTTGCTACCATACCAAACATCATAACACCGGTCATAGCCGCTGCCAAAAACTTTTTAAATTTCATCATAGCTGGAATCCTCCTTCTATCAATTAGCCGAGCAGGGAAAGAACGCCCTGGTTGGACTGATTTGCCTGTGCAAGCATTGACTGGCCAGCCTGTGCAAGGATGTTGCTCTTGCTGTACTTAACCATCTCCTCCGCCATATCCGTATCACGGATTGCAGATTCAGCACTGGTGGTATTCTCAACGATGTTATCCAAGTTCGCAATCGTGTGCTCCAAACGGTTCTGTGCAGCACCGAGCTCGGAACGCTGTGCGGATACGGTGGAAAGGGCGGACTTGATGGTTTCGATCGCATCCAGGGCATTGCTGTCATCACTTCCATCTACCCTAAGGCCATTTACACCAAGGCTCTTTGCACTCATTGCCTGGAGATTGATTGTGATCTGGTTATTCTTGGTTGCATCTGCACCTACATGAAGTTTTAATTTCAGGTCGCCTACAAGGTTCTGTTTAGCAACTACAAGCCCTTCCGCAATCTCATCCATATTAACTGCATTGCCCACAGCATCATAAAGCTTAACACCAGCTCTAGGCATGATTGTAGGTTCATCATCACCTTCCGCTGTATTTGCAGTAAAATAATCCTTCAAAGCGTTCGCAGAAATGGCATTGCCATCTTTATCATAATACTGTTTTACCTCATTCGGATCCTCTGCTGCAACGAGATCTGTACCTATAATTGTGGCAGACTGGGTTTTACCTACATATGCCTCTTCGAGAGGAAGTGTATCGTCACCGCCAGATACTTCAACCGTTGCGACCAGCCGTCCCGCTGCATCCACGATTTCAAAGCCTTCTCCCTCGCCAAGTTTGTTTACAGTATAGTTTTTGGCAGCTTCGCCATTTAGTGTTAAACTGTATTGTGCTACAATATCACTTGGCTGACCTTGGTCATCATAATTCTGAACCACTTCTTTTTGAACAGAGAGTCCCTGGTCACGGATTGACTTAGCAAGTGCATTTCTATCGGAAGATGAGGCTACAGTACCATCCGCTGGATCAGCAAATGTAACTGCGATTTGTAACCCTGTAGCAGTATCGATCCCTTCTGTTTCACCGTCAAATGTAACAACACCTGGCGCTCCCTCTTCCACAGCTCCATATGCAAAACTATATTTCTTTGCAGCCGTGTTATCGCCGCGGAGCAAGTAAGTTTCGTTGAATTTCGTTGTTTCCGATACACGGTCAATCTCAGTGGTGAGCTGGTCAATCTCATCCTGGATGGACTTACGGTCAGATACCGAGTTCGTACCATTTGCGGACTGTACTGCGAGCTCATTCATCCTCTGGAGCATATCCTGCACTTCGTTCAATGCACCTTCTGCGGTCTGCACGGCGGAGATACCGTCCTGTGCGTTCGAGGATGCCTGGTCAAGACCGCGGATCTGCTTCCTCATCTTCTCGGAGATGGCAAGCCCTGCCGCATTGTCCGCTGCACGGTTAATTTTGTAACCGGAAGAAAGCTTCTCGGTGGATTTTGCCTGCTGTCCGGTTGTGATCCCTAACATTCTGTTGGCGTTCATCGCCTGCATGTTGTGTTGTACTACCATAGTGATTTTACCTCCATGTTTTAATTTCCTGCCACCCCTGTGGGTGTGCAGCCTTTGGGGGCGTTCCTTCGCCCCATTCATTAGCCCATATACCCTATCCCTGGTCGTCTTATCCGATGGACAGGATGCGGGTCCCCGCAAGGGATGCTTCTTCTTTGTACTGTGCCATATGTAATGCGGTGCCGTATATACCATTTATTTCCGGAAGCTTTGTCCTCCATACACCTACACGCACGATCCCTTTTTCCGGGTGGGGATAAGCTGTGTAGTACAGGAGAGATAGGACATAGTTTAGGAAGAAATTTTTCTCAACGTTTCAAGCCCGTTGGAAGATAAATAAACTGCCTAAAAAACTCACCGGAAGCATCCGATATAGGACATATCCCACATACATGCAACATTTTGTGCAAATTGTTGCATTTTGTAAAAAAAACTCGAAACATATATATGAGATCGATAATGGATTTGAAACAAAAATTCCTTTTGCTTAAAAATCATATATTTCATTCTAAAATATAACAATCATTTATGTGAATATATAATAATCAATCAAACGTTTTATGTAATTTATATATGTTAACTCATATAATGTAATACAATCACTAAACATTTAAGATATTTACTATAAAATCAAACAGATGAAACGCTTTAAACTTGTATAATAAATTCCCTTTCTTTCCTTATTTCTTTCCCACCTACATTCCCCTCCGCCCAACACCCCACTTCACTCCTTAAAATCACAGATATACCAATCACACCCATTTCTATATTAAATATCCCCCACTATGTTCTTTCTCCAAAAAACACACATTGTGAAATATTCTTTACACGGCAATGACTTTATGGTATTTTATAATTGAAGCTTTTCTTAGAAGTTTACAAACCAAAAGCTTTTTGCAACAAACTTATCCAACATGTTATAATAATAGGTATTGTCATTAGTAATAGTGAGAAGTAGAACAGTGCATTAGTTTGTTAAATTTTTCACAATATGCTTTGGAACAGGCATGGAAACGGAGGTCTTATGCGGGGAATAGAAACAAGAATACAGGAAATCCGCCATCAGATATTTCGCGAGGTAGCGAGAATGGCGTATCATACGGAATGGCCGGTGGACAAGCGCATCGAAGAATTGCCATACAAGATTATGCCGGGGGAGGTCGCGAACTTCGGCAAAGATATTTTTTTGGAGCGCGCGATTGTCGGGGAGCGCCTGCGTCTGGCAATGGGATTGCCGAACCGTTCAGCGGCGGAGCATTCTCCAATATCCGATAACATTGAGGCGGCAGATCGGTCGGAAACCTATTACACACCGCCGCTAATCAATGTAATTAAATTTGCCTGCAACAGTTGCCCGGAAAAGCGCGTGATAGTGACGGAGGGGTGCCAGGGCTGTCTTGCACATCCATGTGTGGAAGTCTGTCCGAAGGATGCGGTGGTTCTTGACTACAAACTTGGACGTTCGCAGATTGACCAGGACAAATGCATTAAGTGCGGGAGGTGTGCATCTGCCTGTGCCTATAACGCTATTATTGTGCAGGAGCGCCCATGTGCGCAGGCATGTGGGATGAATGCCATCCATTCCGATGAGAACGGAAGGGCAGATATTGATTATGACAAATGCGTTTCGTGTGGACAATGTCTTGTAAACTGCCCGTTTGGTGCGATTGCGGACAAGTCACAGATTTTCCAGACCATTCGTGCCATCCAGTCCGGGGAGCGGGTCTATGCGGCGGTGGCACCGGCATTTGTCGGGCAGTTTGGACCTAGGGTAACGCCGGGGAAATTGCGTTCCGCTATGAAGCAGCTTGGGTTTTACGATGTGGTTGAAGTAGCACTTGGTGCGGATTTGTGTGCGACGCAGGAGGCGGAGGACTTTGTGCGCGAGGTACCGGAGCATCTTCCATTTATGGGGACTTCATGTTGTCCGGCATGGTCGATGATGGCGAAAAAGCTCTTTCCTGAGCATGCGAATTGTATCTCGATGGCACTTACACCGATGACACTGACTGCCCGCTATATCAAGAAGCATGATGCGGACGCGAAAGTGGTGTTTATCGGACCGTGTGCGGCGAAAAAACTCGAAGCAATGTGGCGGACTGTGCGAAGTGAAGTTGATTTTGTGCTTACCTTCGAGGAGGTTGACGGAATTTTTGCTGCAAGACATGTGGAGCTGGAAAATGCCACAGAAGATCCGAATGGTGTGGATAATGTGTCGGCGGACGGGCGCAATTTTGCGGTTTCCGGTGGTGTTGCTCAATCGGTGGTGGATGTGATTAATAGCCGTTACCCTGAGCGGGAAGTGAAGGTGGCGAATGCGGAAAGTCTGCAAGACTGCCGCAAAATGCTCGCGATGGCGGTAGCAGGGAAGTATGACGGTTATCTGCTTGAGGGAATGGCATGTCCGGGTGGCTGCATTGCAGGGGCAGGCACAATGCAGCCGATTGCGAAGTCCAAGGCGGCAGTTAATCTGTATGCAAAGCAAGCTAAACATGCAAATTCATGTGAAACGGAGCAGGTGAAAGAGCTGGAGAACCTGATCTATTAAATTTGGTGGGGTTTACCCGTGTAATGCGGCGGTTCTCTATCCCAATACAGGGAGAACAGGAGCGCCGCTTTTTTATGCCCTTATATTACCCGGGTTTTCGATATAGTCAGCGGCAGCAAAAGAAAAAGGCTGCCATACAGCAAAGGTCAAAGGACGCGGAGAAGCCAGCGGATCAAAGATGTAAAACCTCCCCGAAACAGAACAATTTCATATTTCTTTCACATTGACATGGTAAGCTTAACACAAGGAGGTGCTTTTTATGGCAACATTACTTATTGTAGAAGATGATAAACGTACAAATGAAGCGATATGTGAGTACTTAAAATCGGCAGGACATAAAATTATTCCCGCCTATGACGGAGCGGACGCATTGCAGACTTTCGGTCAGGGCGGCATTGACCTTGTTGTTTTAGATATTATGCTTCCCAAAATTACGGGGCTTGCCGTACTCCATGAAATAAGGAAGAAAAGCGTTGTCCCTGTTCTTATGCTCACGGCTATTGAAGATGAATATACACAGGTAATGAGTTTTGATGAACAGGCAGACGACTATATTATAAAACCGTTTTCTATGGTTCTGCTCGGCAGACGCGTCACCGCACTTTTGCGAAGAAGTGGGAAGGGTATCATATCCGACATAGCAACTTTCGGTGATGTAACCGTTGATTTTTCCGGCTATACGGCACATGACCAGAGCGGAAAAATTGATATAACCCCCAAAGAAATTGACTTACTGCGATTGCTTATGGAGCATAAAGGGCTGGTACTGACGCGCTCACAAATCCTTGATGATTTATGGGGTATGGATGCCCCGGTCATCGACAGAACGATTGATACCTACATTAAAAATCTGCGCAAAAAACTGCGGCTTGACTGTATTGTGACGGTCAAAGGAATTGGTTATAAATACGAGGTACGGGCATGAAAAAACTAAAACTATTTCCCAAAACCTTTTTTTACACATTGACGATCATGATATTTGTGATTGTGACCGCCCATATTCTGATTTATCTGCTTGCACCCAAAATGGGCATTGTAATTTCTACAACGGATCATATTGCCGAGAAAATCACAGTCGATATTCGCGAGGAGAAAATAGTTATGCAGGCGATACAAAAGGCTTTGCCGGTTTCGGTCCTTTGCAGCCTGGTAATTTCCGTTATGTGTTCTCTCCTGTTTTCTAAAGTGATTGTTGCCCCCATTGAGAGAATTTCCGCCTCTACGGAACGAATGATGAAATTAGACCGGGCGGCAGCCTGTGCCGTTCATTCAAAAGATGAAATCGGATTGCTGGCACGAAACGTCAATAATATGTATTCAAATCTCCTGTCTACCATTGAGCATTTGGAACAGGAAAAAGACCGGGTTAGTGAAATGGAACGGGCAAAAGTGGACTTTCTGCGGGCTGCATCCCATGAATTAAAAACTCCTGTGACTGCCCTGAACGCAACCCTTGAAAATATGATTTTAGGCGTGGGAAAGTACCAGGACTATGCAACTTATTTACCGGAATGCAAAGATATCGTTGAACGGCTTTCTAAGATGATACATGAAATTTTGGAAACCTCCAAACTAAATGGCATTACAGAGCAGCCTACGACTGTTGATCTATCGGAATTGCTTGAAGAATTATGTGAACCGTACCAGCTAATCGCAGCGGCACATAATATCTCTTTTTTTCTTGATTTGCCAGAAACTTTTACCGTGACACTTCCGGTCAGTTCATTCGGTAAAGCAGTATCTAACGTTCTTGCCAATGCTGTTGCCTATACCGAAGCAGGAAAGACAGTTGCCGTCTTTATGGACGGGCGCAGCCTTATGGTTGAAAATGAGTGCGCCCCCATCCAAAGCAGCGAAATTCCCCGCCTGTTTGAGCCTTTCTATCGCCCCGACTTTTCCAGAAACCGTGAGAGTGGCGGCAATGGGTTAGGGCTTTATATTGTGGATGCGATCTTAACTGCAATTAATATTTCCTATTCTTTTGTTCCTATGAAAAATCCACCGGGAATGTGTTTTATATTCCGATTTTAGACTATCAAAGAAGTCCCACCCTCGCGCTTCTAAGTCGTAAAGACGTAAGCAGTAGGTCAGTAGGTAAGGGAAGTTTTTTCATAATTTGCTTAAATTCCATATCCATTTCATACTCATTCCATATTGAAGGGCTATTCTATGGGAGCGTTCAGAAGAACAGCTTATCAATGGAGGTATAAAAAATGAGTATTATCAAAAGGGCGTTTTTATACGTCGCACGAAAACGGGGGAAAACAATTCTCCTGTTCGCCATACTGCTAATTATGGCAACCTTTGTTTTAACGGGGCTTTCCATTTGGAAAGCTTCGGAAGCTGCACAGCTTAATCTTCGGCAGAGCCTGGGCGGTAAATTTGATATTTATGTAGATTGGGAAAACAGCCCCTATGTGGTTAAAGAAATTATTAAGGACAACGAATTTGACGAAGAAACAGGAAAGACCAGCAACAGCTTTCTTATTTATTCTACCGTGCAGCTTACGCCGGAGGAAATTGCAGCGATCAACAGTGTCCCCGGTGTCAAATATTCCAGCGCAAGATATGACGTTCTTGCCCGTTTTGATAATCTTTCGTTGTTCCCCGGAACAGTTTCTGTCGCGGAGAATCTGCAACACAGAACAAAAGTATTTGGTGTCTGCGGCACAGAAACAGATGAACTATTCACCACCGGCACGCTGACGCTGACAGAAGGACGGCATATTACTTCCGAAGATCAATCCGTGGCGATTATCAGTGGGGATTTGGCAGAAAAAAATGAGTTGCATATTGGGGACTATATCACAACCCATATTTACAACCCCGAAGATGATGATTTTACCGGGGAAGAAATGCAAGTGCAGATTATCGGACTGTTTACCCCCAATGTGACAGAGCAATTAGGGGAAACTGTTACAACCTTTGACAAAATCCAAAATCGTATTTTTATGGATTTGCAAACATCAATTAAGATTAATAACGACGAAATCAATTATGGCTTTTCGGCTGTCAATGTCACCATAGATGACCCGCAGAATATGAAACAGGTAGTTTCCGCTGTAAAAAATCTGCCCGTGATTGACTGGAACGCTTTTACAATCGAGATAGATAATGAAGTTTACGAAAAGGCAGCCGCGCCGCTTACAACATTGAATGAATTAGTTGTTACCCTGCTGGTCGTTATTATCGTTGTTAGTGCAATTATACTTGCTTTGATCTTGACCCTCTGGACAAAAACCCGTATCCATGAGATCGGGGTATTCCTGTCCGTGGGTATTTGGAAGTCGGCTGTCATTGGACAATACTTAACAGAAGTGCTTCTGATTGCCGTCTTTGCCTTTGGACTTTCCTATTTTACAAGCGATGCCGTTGCGGGACAGATCGGCAATCACTTGTTGGAACAGAGTGTACAGGTAGAGCAGGAAGATAATAGCAGCTCCACGCCTTCCGCCGTCGATGTGGGCGCAGATACCCTTATCCAGAAGCCTTTACCAACAGAAAATGGTATTCAAGTTTCCGTTGAGCCAGATAGTCTTGCCCTGTTCTATCTGATTGGCTTTGCTATTATTATCGTGGCGGTCAGCATATCATCTATTACAGTTATGCGCTTAAAGCCGCGGGAAATTTTATCTAAAATGAGTTAAAGGAGGAACAATTATGCCAACATTGAAATTGCAAAATATTTCCTATTCCTACGAAAAGGGAAAATCTATCTTATCAAACATAAACGCAGAGCTGGAAGCGGGAAAATTGTACGCCATTCTTGGTCCGTCCGGATCGGGCAAGACAACGCTATTGTCCCTGTTGGGGGGACTTGATGCACCAACCAAAGGCGAGGTGCTATTTGACGGCGAGAACATTGCGGCAAAAGGATTGGAATATCACCGCAGAAACCATATTTCGCTGATTTTCCAAAGCTACAATCTGATCGACTACATGACACCGATTGAGAATGTACGGCTAACGGCAAAACAAGACGCAGTGCCTATTTTGGAGCGCCTGGGATTGAAAAAAGATGAAATATCGCGGAATGTATTGAAATTGTCCGGCGGTCAACAGCAGCGCGTTGCGATTGCGCGGGCATTAGCGTCCGATAACCCGATTATTCTTGCAGATGAGCCAACCGGGAACTTAGACGAAGATACTGCTATGGAAATCACAGCGGTTTTGAAAGAAAGCGCACATACCTTTGGGAAATGCGTTGTAGTAGTGACGCACTCCGGCGAGGTAGCAAAACAGGCAGATGTGGTGCTGGAAATTAAAAGGGGACATTTGAAAGAGAGGAATACACAATGAAGAAATTAGTAATCACTTTGGCTTGTATGCTGATATGTTTAAGTTTATTTTCCGGCTGTGGGTATGATAAAGACAATGGCAATTCGGGTGCGGATTCAGGCAACTCTGTAAATGTTGATGTTGATATTGACGCAGAAGCAAAGGGCGACACCGATAATTTGACTGGTAATGATGGTATTGTTTATGATTTAAAGAATCCAGAAAACGCGGACGATATTGTAATTACTCCTAAGAAATAATAAAACTGGATGGTAATAAAATTTCTGTTTTACACAGGCTTCACATTGCTTTTATGTTCGTTTTATATGAAGGGGCTGTTGCAAAATTTGGATAATTTAGATTATTATGATAAAGGTGTCTTAGATATTCATACTATATTTTGTTTGAATATGGCATTTTGCAATAGCCCATTTTCTTTAACTCACCTAACATGCCACAATTAAAAAAGTTTTTGCACCAAATATTTTATTTTGCACCCAATTTTGCACAAAGTAAAATATAAAGAAAATCTTCATACTTTTTTTATTGATTTTTTGGGCATTTAGATTTATCTTATTTTCAATACATAAAAATAATGACAGGAGTATTGGAGGCTTGATATGTTAGAGTTAAAGGATGTCAAAAAGACCTACCACGTCGGTGATATTGAAACAAAAGCGCTTGATGGTGTGAGTGTCGCGTTCCGGGAAAAGGAGTTTGTCGCAATCCTTGGCACGAGTGGTTCGGGAAAGACCACCTGCTTAAATATTATTGGCGGGCTTGACCATTACGATTCGGGTGATCTTAGGATCAAGGGCAAGAGTACAAAGGATTTTAAGGACAGCGAGTGGGATGCTTACCGCAACAATTCCATCGGTTTTGTGTTCCAGAGTTACAACTTAATCTCCCACCTAAGTATTGTGGCAAATGTGGAACTTGGCATGACCCTCTCGAATGTTCCTGCCCAGGAGCGGCACCAAAAGGCGCTTGAGGCGCTTTCGCGGGTGGGGTTAAAGGAGCACTTGCACAAGAAGCCGAACCAGCTTTCAGGTGGTCAGATGCAGCGCGTTGCGATTGCGCGGGCACTTGCAAACGATCCGGAGATTCTGCTTTGCGACGAGCCGACGGGAGCTCTTGACAGTGTGACGAGCATCCAGATTATGGATCTGATTAAGGAGGTCGCAAAGGATAAGCTGGTGATTATGGTAACACATAACCCGGATCTTGCCGAGCAGTATGCGGATCGAATTATCCGCTTTTCGGACGGCAAGATTATTGATGACAGCCATCCGCATGAGGAGCGCCCGAAACCGGATCAGTTCCGCCTGAAAAGGACAAGCATGAAGCTGCGCACGGCGCTGCACCTTTCATTTAACAACCTCTATACAAAGAAGGGAAGAACATTTTTGACTGCCTTTGCATCCAGTATCGGGATTATCGGCATTGCCGTGATACTGAGCCTCTCGACAGGGTTTCAGGCGGAGATTGATGATTTCCAGGCGGGGGCGATGGCTGAGTTCCCGGTTATTATCAGCCAGGCGACCCAGGAAGTCAATATGGAAGAGTACATGCAGGAAACACAGATATGGCATGACCGCGTGACGGGCACCGGAGAGTATGTGGATACACAAGGTGTCCAGATTGTGGATTCCTCCTCGACAATCAAAGTCCATACCAACAAACTTGAGGGAGATTTTGCAGATTATCTCGATAAGATTTCGCCGGATATCTGCGGCAGCATTGGCTATGTGCGCATCGCCAATATGAATCTGGTCAAAAAGACGGAGGATGGGTATATACCTGTCAGTTTTGCAAGCCCTATGATGCAGGGCGATATGAGGAGTATGACTTCCACTAGCAGTATGGGACTTTCCTGTTATCCGGACTCGCTAAAAGGGGAGAGTTATCTTGAAAAGAACTATGAGCTTTTAGCGGGCAGTTATCCGGCAGCAGAAACGGATGTTGTGCTGGTTATCAACACAAGGAACCAGCTTGAGAAATCTTTGCTGGAGCAGTTTGGGTTTACGCTTTCAAACGGGCAGACCGAGGTGCCGTTCGGGGATATTGTTGGCACGACTTTCCGCGTGGTTGATAATAATGATTACTATGTGACTACGCAGTATGGCACGTTCCTGCCGGGAACGGATTACGAGGCAATGTATAATTCTGCTTCGGGTTTTGATATCAAGATTTCAGGTATTGTGCGCGCGAAACAGGGGACTTCCATGTCGATGCTCGCGGCGGGAATTGCCTACAGTGATGCCCTGACAAAACGGATTATCGAAGCGGGTCAGGAGTCGGATATTGTGAAGGCGCAGCTTGCATCGAATGTAAATATTATGACGATGCAGGAATTTAATGAGGGTGAGAAGGAGCAGTTTATCGCTTATCTTGGCGGGAGCGCGATACCGTATATGGTGCTGCTTTTCCCAAGTACCTTTGAGGCAAAAGATGAGGTGGTTGCTTATCTTGACGCTTACAACGAAGGAAAATCCGAGGATGATGTGGTAACTTATACCGACCTTGCCGGGACAATGTCGAATATGACAAGCGGTATTATGGACGGGATCACAATCGTGCTTATTGCGTTTGCTGCTATTTCACTTGTGGTTAGTATGATTATGATTTGTATTATTACTTATACAAGTGTTATTGAACGCACAAAAGAGATTGGTATTTTAAAGGCTCTCGGTGCAAGAAAGAAGGATATCACGCGCGTGTTTGACGCGGAAACAATGATATTGGGAGTGTTCTCAGGATTGCTTGGCGTGTTTATCGCATGGCTGTGCACATTCCCGATCAACAGTGTGATTAACAGTGTTGCAGGTCTTACCGGGGCATCCCATTTGCAGCTTACACACGCGTTGATTTTGGTGGCGGTAAGCACCGTGCTTACGGTTCTTGGCGGGCATATCCCGGCAAAGATGGCATCGAAGAAGGATGCGGTTGAGGCGCTTAGGGCAGAATAAGCGGGTGGAAGAAATACCCTTTATTCCCCTGTTGCTTTGTTTTAACCTATCAATTATGTCAGGTGGGGGATAAGCCCCATCTGACATGCGATAGCGGCATAGGGTACAATTTTCTTATGACAGCAGGCAAAAGGGGCTTTGTCCGGTACTTCTTTTCCGCCCTGCCTGTTTGATTTATGTGGAGAGTAAAATTTACCAGTCACGTTCTCTTATGGCTTCCTCCACATCAATAGGAATACCAAACCACTCCAGGATATAGCCCACAGTTTCCCCTATGCAGTCGCGAGCCACTGTTTCGATTTCGCTGTCATTCTCATCAAATTCCTCCTGCAAGTCGTTGATGGCACAAATTGCCTCATCCAGTTTTTTCTGAATGATCTCTGTGTCGGTTTCGCCAGTTTCCAACAGATTAATTACCTTTTGAAGTTCGTCTTTCACTTTATCTACGAGAAAATTTGGGTAATATTCGTCTTGGTACATCTCATCCAGCAATTTATAATTTGTGTCAAATACTTTCATCTTTGCTCTCCTTTACTAATCGGGGTTTGTTGATGGGTTTTTTTTATTTATCCACTATTTTACCAGAAATCTGTGAGAGTGGAAATAGGAAGATTTCCTGTTTTTTCCAACAATGGGAATGAATGACAATAGATTGTTGGAACAGGAATGGGACGGACACTCGGAAGTAAATAGTAATACACTGTTGGAAAATTACATTGTGGGTTATAATGACTTAGTTTCTGATGGTTTCCTGCCCTTTTCTTTTCACTGGATAGATGTTATATTATCAATGAAACTGTCAGAAAGCGATAATCCTCCTAATTTATAGCAATTGTCATGACGAATTATTTTCTGGCTCATTTGAAAAGAATTTATTTCAAATGGCATTCTGTAATGCGAAAGACATACAATTTTTATACCATATTCATTGTGCAACTTCTACAGAGAGATTTCGTGTCATTTTCGACTAATTTTTTTTATCCTTTCAATTTCCTTTACTACCTTATCTACCCAGTAATCATCTTGGCTACCCACTAACAAAACACGGAATCCATATACTTTGCCATTTTGGGCAACAGAAATATCATCATCAATATGCAAATCATTGGCGAGGCTAATCCTCTGACAGGGCTTCTCTACTGTGTGACTGCGGTGCGAAGCTGTATAACCATAGGTCGAGGGGAACTGCTACCAAGCCTTACTCATCGAACTGATTTGACTGCTCCACCTATACGCTGGCTCGGCAGTATCATGACAGTATTTGCAGAAACGTCTGGACGAGATTTGAAAATTAACTAGACAGTCCCTTGCCCGGATTGCCGCCATTCGATAGCGGCGGCAAAGGGCAGGCTTGCCGTTTTCTCTCTGTGAGGGGAGCGTAAGTTCCGCCTGTTCCTGCTTCGCAGGGACAATAACAGTGTTTGTGAAACAAACGAGCAGCCAGCCCAAGCAACGAGGCTGTTCAAAGGGTTCGAATCTTTGTATGAACAAAAACACTGCTTACCAAATAGCGAAAATTTTATACTTCGCTAAACACTTTATAGAATATCAGCTTGGTAAACACATCATCTATCTGCCTTGCAATCTGCTTTGATCCTATCAGAGTGCCGAGTTCTATATTGCCCTGCTGCCCATGATATGAAAGGTTAGCAGAAGTTATTAAAGTCTGCTGCTGGTCAACTGAAATAACCTTTGCATGAAGCGCAGCCATCTTATCATCTTCCTGATGGTAGTTATAGATTTTCAAGAACCGACCTTTGTATCGAAGTATCTTATCAAATCCGAGCTGTTTATCAATATCGTTCACAAAGAACTTCACGAACACTCCACGCTGGCTTTTAAGAACAATTGTATCGACCAGCTCTGAAAAGTATGAGGATAAAGAGTATCCCGTGATTAGGATATTTCTTTCTGCTCCGTTTATCAT
>CAJTOR010000056.1 GCA_910577675.1 uncultured Lachnospiraceae bacterium | reverse complement strand
TACCATTTTCTGACAGCGATGGGAATGACTTATTTCATGAAATTTTCAAGAAAAAAGTCAAGTTGTCATCTGTAACACCTTTTCTCCATTTTTATTTTTATACTATTTCTGCAACACACACCATATATTTTATAATATTCCCAGCCACATTAATCAGCCGTAAACATGCTTGTTTCTTAGATTTTTGCAATAATAGATACAGAATAATCCATATATATCAGTCCTTATATTTCAAGCTGTTTTCTAATACAAATATTGACTTTTTGATTTTAGAACCTAATTCAAAAATTTTTATCCCGACACAGGCAGATAAACTTCCTAAATCCCGCAAACCCTCTCCCCGCGCGGGTTTCATCGATAACTTGATTTATTTCTTGAATATTTCAAAAATTTAAGCATTTCCATTTTGCTTCTTATGTACCCTTCAAACAAACTGATATTCTTTCTAATCTGTACACTTATACAATTAGTAATCACTCCACTCTTTTCAAAAATATCACTAGCCATGTGCAAAACTCTACACATCCAGAATTTATGCAGTTTTGCAAGGCATGACAAACCTCTTTATCACTCAAAAAACAGTCTTAACTCAAACGAAAATCCATAAAACGGGATATCGGATTTTCATAACTATATATTTCTCCGAAGGTTTTAGGCTTACGTTTGCTATATTCTTCCATAAAATCCCTTTTTTTCTCTTAGGGAGCAAACAACCAAATACTATTTGTCAAAGGAAATTATATCCCTGCGCTACTATCACAGCTTGACAGATGGTACTTGCCCCCCTCCTGACACAAAGAATTCCCCCTTCCCTACCACTTTCACCTTTACGGCTTAGAAGCGGAGGACTTCTTTGACAGGTTAAATCAATGAATTTTGCACATCTCTATCGTTGGTCTTTCTTTGTTCCCCTGAAAAATCTTACCAAAACAAAGACTGCTACCGCTGATAATACCATCTCCGCCACACACTGCGCATATGCAATGCCGTAAAGTGGAACGAGCGCATTAAGCAGATAAAGTGCCGGGATTTCCAGCACGATCTTGCGGAGTATGGCAAAAATAAATGATTTCATCCCCATACCACATGCCTGGAATACACCCACTGCCAAAAAGTCCATGCACAAAAACGGCATCCCCAGCGCAAACCCGCGCAAGAACTGTGTGCCGTAACCAATCACCGCCCCATCCTTCATAAATAGTTCCACCACACTGCCGGAGCAAAAACAGAGCAGAGCGGTGACCACCGCCATAAAGGTCAGCGAGATTCTTGCTGTATACCAAAAGCCTTTTTTCATCCGCGCATAATTCCCGCTTGCATAATTGTAGCTGACAAGCGGCATAATCCCCTGTGACAGACCGAATGCCACCTGCATTGGCACCATACTGATCTTGTGGGATATCCCCATCGCTGCCACTGCATCCGCGCCGAAAGAGGCGGTCATATTATTCAAAATCGTCATCCCCGTCACGTTAAGTAAATTCTGGATGGAAGCCGGTATCCCGACCGCACAGATTCCGGATAATATGCGCTTTTCCGGTTTTGCCATCCCCGGTTTCACACACACATAGGTTGTCCTGCGTTTTGCATATAAAAGTATAAAAAAGTATATGCACGCTACACAGTTGGATATAAAGGTTGCCAGCCCCGCGCCCGCCGCTCCCATATGAAATCCCCACGGCAGGATAAAAATAGGGTCGAGTATTATATTGAGCAGACAGCCGCTCATAGTTCCAAGGCTCGCATGAAGCGATGCCCCTTCCGCGCGCACGAGGTAGGCAAGAACCACATTGAGGATGGCTGGGGCAGCGCCGAAGCTGACAGTCCATTTTAAGTATTGCCCTGTTACGGCGGCGGTTCCCGCATCCGCGCCCAACAGGGTAAGAAACGGATTCTTTAGCAGCGTGTAGACCGCCGAGAAAATCAAGCCGCTTAACAGGGCATAATAAAACCCGGCGGCAGAACTTTTCTTTACAGTTTCTATATCCTTTTTTCCGAGCGCACGGCTCATCATGCTGGACGAGCCCACGCCAAATAAATTGTTGACCGCGTTGAATGCGAGCAGCAACGGGGCTGCCAGTGTTACTGCGGCTGTTTCCGCCGACTCATTTAACAGTCCTACAAAATATGTGTCCGCAAGGTTATACAACACCATAACAAGCGAGCTTAGTATGGTTGGTATGGCAAGTTTTAACACGGCTTTCGGTATCGGCATCTGCTCAAATAAATATACCTTTTCCCCGTTCGCCCCCTGTTCAGTTCCCATCTGCTTTCCTCCTATTTTAAGTTCCGCAAAATTCCCACAAAGCCCCCTACATGGAGCGTTCCGCTTTCGCTCCACGCTCCGGGCTTTCTGCGATTTTTGCTGTTTTTTAAGTTCCGCAAAATTCCCACAAAGCCCCCTTCATGGAGCGTTCCGCTTTCCCTCCACGCTCCGGGCTTTCTGCGATTTTTGCTGTTTTTAAGTTCCGCAAAATTCCCACAAAGCCCCCTACATGGAGCGTTCCGCTTTCCCTCCACGCTCCGGGCTTTCTGCGATTTTTGCTGTTTTTAAGTTCCGCAAAATAGCCCAAATGAGCCCTCTTCACGGAAGGCAATTCTTGTCCGCCTTGCTCCCAATAATCCCCATTAAGGCTCTTTTGAGCTTTTTTGCTGTTTTATTTCCCGGTTATGTCAATTACCACGTATTCGGATTTGCAGCCGGTCTTAAACTGGATTGCCCAGTCCGAAATCCCGGAGGTCACGACGAAATCCGTTTTGCCCCGCCGTTCCAAACCGTAGGTTTTCGCGTTTACTCCCGTCCACTCGCCAACATAATTAACAGGAAAAAACTGTCCTCCGTGAGTATGCCCTGAGAGCACCAGATCAACGCCCGCCTCTTCCAGTTCCTCATATTCACCCGGCTGATGGTCGAGCACTATCATATATTTATCCGCGTCAAGCCCCTGCACAAGCTCTGCTGCCGAAGCCCTGCCGCGCCCCCTCTCCGCCTCTGAACGATCCTTTCTTCCAATCACATAAAAGCGGTTATCCAGCAAGACCGTTTCATCCTCAAGCACGATAACGCCGTTCTTTTCAAGCTCCGCAATCAAGTCATCCCCGTCAAACCCCCGGTAATCTGCGCCATAATAGCCCCTGTCATGGTTGCCGAAAACATAGTACACCCCGTAGGTGGTCTTAAATGTACCAAGTGCCCTGCACGCATCCACCATATCCTGCCTCTTGGTATCATCATCAACATAATCCCCGGTAATCACCACGATATCCGGATTTTCCGCCTGCATCAGCGCCACATATTCCGCAAAACCCTCACCGTCAAATGTTGTCCCGACATGGGAATCCGCAATATGGACGATTCTCAATGTCCCCACTTCCTTTTCGGAATCAACCGCATATTCCGTCCGAAAAACATGGTTGGCAAGCACAAATCCCACACTCAGATAAACAACAGTAAGCACTAACGCGCACATGCCCGCATAATAACGATTAAAAGCCCTTCCCTTCCATTTCTTAATCCCCCAGAATACAAAATCGCACAATATCCAGAATGCAACCAGATGCAGCACACAGACAATGGCATTCATGCTGCCCATCGCCCCCCAAAGTACCGCGACAATAGCAAGCACCATAACGGTAGAAATCAGAATGCGCGCCCATTTCTTTCCCTCTGACGCGCGCATAACCCAAAAGAATCTGTAAAAACGGCTGATTAAATAGACAAGTCCCGCTGCCCCGCCCACCAACAAACCGCCAAAAATCAATGCCCACATATCCTGGCTCCTCTCCTTAAAACATATAAATACAATCCCCCACAGACCTGCCTGTGAAAGTAGCTAGTGTTATGATAGCGTTTTCTGCGCAGTTTGTCAATTTTTTCTTAGTGTATAAATAATGTAAACCCTTGATTTTACCGAAAATTAAGAAAATTATATACCTATGCTGCTCTTTCATGTCAGATAAGGCTTATCACTCTATCTGACACAATTGATGAGCTGACTTATTCTGCAAATAAGATTTTATTGAACAAAATAAAATTGTATCCTGTAAAAAATACGGATTTACCATATTTTCGTGATATTTTAATAATAGAGAATTTGTTCCGGCAAGTTTATGATTTTATATGATAAATAAACTGGGCAAGAAATCCCTCACTTTTAGAAGTGGGGGATTTCTTACCTACGGCGTGTTAAAGCGATCTTCATAAAGATAATAATACAAATATATTATATCTCACAAATTCCTACAAACAACTTCCACAACTATGTGCCCCGCTCCCCACTACGCCGCCTTTTTCCTCACATTTAACAATAAAAGAACAATACAGACCCCTGTTAGAATATGGCCGATCCCGGCAATTCCAGAGATTGAAGCATCCATGCCTTTACTGAGCTGCTCCCCCCACACCTGCATCAACCCCCTTAAAAGAAAACCAAGGCCGGTAATATTTAAGCCAACCTGATAAACAATTAAGATTTTTCCGGTGCTTTCTCCCGAAAAGGAAAAAACTTTCTCCATCAACATTAATATAAGGAAGAAAAACATCCCCAGCATAAAATAATGTGTATGCAGTACGGATAATCTCGTTTGTCCGGAAAAATCATTAAACTTCGTAAATTCCCTGTAAAACACGCCAAATACCATGGCGACAACCGCATAAATAAGTGCCAGGTTTGCATAGCGTTTTATCATAATAATCCTCCATTCCGAAAATGTTTACATTCGAGTTATCTAAAGAAACAGCTACAAATGTAGTTTTTCTTGTCAGACCAAGGCTTATTTGTGACATTCTTAGCACAAACAGCCATGTGAAAAATAATGCGGGTACTCTTATTTTTCACGGTACACTCCTCCTTAAAAGGCCTTCCTTCTCTCCTGCGGACTGTCGATAAAGCTGCCAGCCCATCAGCACAATCCAGACATACGCCAGTGTTTTCGGAATCATAAGCACTTTTACCGCAGGCGCAATCCCGCTAAACAATACAACCGGCAGATAAAATCCGAATGGGAGGATAATCGCCTGCGGCATAAAAACCTCCTTTTCCTCAATAGATTGTGCGCCGTATAATCCGGATAAAAAAATCCATGTCGGGCGCTTCCGATTTCAGCAGCAAAACCATATTCATCATAATAAAACGTGCAAATTGTTCCCTGGTAAATCCTTCGTCCCAAATATCCCCACGGATATCGGCATCCTGCTCCATGCACCGGACGAAAACCGTTTCAAACGCGGACTGCATGGATACCATGCGCGCCTGCCCCGCTGTTTCCACATTGCCAAGACTACTCATCAGCTTGCCTGCGGACTGGTCAATCCTCTCTTTCAGGAATGTAAATATTTCCTGTACCTGCGCACAGAAAGAACCGGCTTTCACCACCGTTTTCACCTCAAGCAGGGCTTGCCGCCAATACTCTTCCGTAAGAGCCAGCAAAATCTCGTCCTTGTTGGTAAAATAATTGTAAACGGTTCCCGTCGCCACACCCGCCTTCTTTGCCAGAAAACGGATATTGATTGCGTCAAGCCCATCCTCATCCGCTATCTTTCGCGCCAAAGCAAGCAATGTATCGCGCAGGGTATCGTCCTTTTTTCGCATCGGTTTCCTCCTTTATTTATTATGAACATGTTCATTTAAATTATATACGATCATTTCCACTTTGTCAACCCTTATTTGAACATGTTCATAAAATACTTTTCAATCATAAGCCTGACCGCTATATCACTGTGTATAATCAATTTTCATATTAATATGCTGGCTGTAATTCCCGAAATGTTCCCCGAATAGATTCAGACCACCGATATATTTTGCATCCTTTTTAATACCGATGCGCAGGGTTAAATAATCATCCCCTCCGACGGGCAGGGAATCAAGTGTTTCCGCAGAAGTTTTTACCCCGTCAATATAGCATCCCCCATGGTCGATAAACAGCCGGTGCAGCACGCCGTACTGTGTCAGGGTTTCCGACCACCAGACCGGATTCTGCTGCCCGCGCACCCCGCCGAAATCTCCCTCGCTCGTAAAGGTGCCAACCTCCCTGCCGCCCACCCAGAGCGTGATATCGGAAGGCCACTCACTATTGTAGCCCTGCGCCTCAGAGCAGGCTTCAAAGGAAAACTCGATCCCCTCAACGGTCTTTGCCGTTTTCAATAGCTGGTTGTTAAAGCGGTATTCCAGATACCCCTGTGTAAACCAGATTAACTGCGCCATACTGTGCTCCGGAAGAAAAAAAGCCGATACATCATCCGCCGCACCCAGATATCTGCTCTCCGAAACAATACCGCAGGGCGGCACAATCCCGAAATCAAAATAATTTCCGATCGGCATCGAAAAATATGCTGTCTGGAACGGGGAATCCGTATGGTAGGACGGCTTTAAATCAATAGAAAGATGATCAACTTTAATTCCGCTAAGCTTCTGTGAGCCGCGGATACCCGGAAGCGGCTGTGTAATCACAAGCCCTGATTCCTCCAGTATTTTAATATGAAGTGCCGCGGAAGACATCGGCATTTTAAGTCTGGCAGCAATCTCGCTGATATTAAGCACATTATCATCCAGAAGCTTCAATATTTTAAGGCGCTGCTCCGAAGAAAAGGCAAATGCCATTATGGACTTTATCTCATTTGTCGGTGAAAACTGCTACGAATGGGCGGATTATGGGCAGATTCCTGCAAGCAAAGCCGTATTAAATGACCAGAGGGTGAACGACCTTCCGCAGAAATTCCTGATTGATAACCCGAACGCACTTGTAATTTCTGATTATGTTTACTATGGGGCTGTCGTCGAAGCGCTTGATACCGTGGCTTACGAAATCCCATTCGGCAGGGTAAAACCGGCGGACGGCTTGCAGAGCGCACAGCAGTTGGTGGAAGATAATATCAAGAACCAGTAAGAGCCGGCTTTTATTAAAAACCTCTAACAAGCAACCGGCTCCCTCCTGTCCCGGTTTCCGTTTTTGATGCTTCTATCAATGTGAGGAAACAGAAATCGGAACATTACGCCATACCTGTTCATTGCACCGCAGCTTATCCTGTTTACAATTTTCTTCCTGATTCCCGCAGTGGTGGGTATTTTTGCGGCATTTTCAAAATGGAATATCTATATTGATTCCGCACCCATCTTTAACGGGCTGGAAAACTTCCGCCAGATTTTAACCGATTCGGCTACTTCTTATTATACAATGTTTAGAAACGGCATGTCCAACACTGTGCATTTCGTGCTGATCAGTGTGCCGTTCTGTATCCTGGTTCCGCTGTTTATGGCGGTGATCCTAAGTTTTAAGCCATGGGGACATAAATTTTTCCAGGCACTGTTTTACCTGCCGAATATCTTTTCCATCTCGACAGTGGTGCTTGTCTGGTATTATGTCTACAACCGCAACGAGGGTTTAATCAATAATTTCCTGACCGGGCTTTTGGGAAAAGTGGTCGATATCAACTGGCTCAGCGAGCAGCCGTTCGCCTGGACGGCAATCGTTATTATTACGGTATGGTGGTGCCTCGGCGGCAACCTTGTAATCTATCTGGCGGCGATCAACGGAATTTCCAAGGATGTTATGGAAGCCGCGGATATCGATGGTGCCGGACCGTTTAAGAGATTTATGAAAATCACTCTGCCGGGCATTATGCCGCAGATTTCCTACACGTTGATTTTGACAACCATCGGGCAGTTCAACCTCTATGGGCAGTCCTTAATGCTGACCGCGGGCGGTCCGAACAATTCCACCTACACCATAATGATGTATATCAGGGAACTTGCCTTTGGCTCCAGCTCCGTGGCGGGTATCGCAGCCTCTATGGCTCTTATGGTCGGCGCGGTTATGATCGCGGTATCGCTTGTTTTAAACAAGCTGACAGCACAGAAAGATTAAGGAGGCGTTACTGTGAAAAATCAGTTATCAAACTGATTCTTCACAGGACTATTTGTGCCGAGAACGTCACAAATAAGCCTTGATCCGACAAGAGAAACTGCATTCGCAGCTTTCTCTTGCGATACCTCGAACGTAAACGTTCTCGGAATGGAGGCTATTATGGAAAAATTAAAAAAACATCGTATCCGCATCGTCACCCTGATTCTGTGCATACTGCTCACCTTAATCTGCGTGACCCTGATGCTGTTCTCCTTCTTTACCTCGGTAAGGTCGGAACTTGAGATTATGACGGGCGGTTTTTCCTTCTTCCCGGATAAAATCACGTTCGAAAACTACAAGGAACTTTTCGGGTCGGAATACTCTGCCAGCTACCCTATTATGAAATGGTTCGGGAACTCCCTTTTTGTAGCTGTTATGCAGACAGTACTTGTGGTGTTAATCTCCTCCACATCGGCTTACGCCTATGCCAGGCTTGATTTTCCGGGAAAGAATGTGCTCTTCTGGTTCCTGATGGCAACCATGACCTTCCCGGCGGTTATCAATATTATACCGCTTTACAAAATCTGCCAGACACTGGGCATTGTGGATACCGTGTGGGCGCTTATCCTGCCGAATATTGCGGGCGTGTTCAATATCTTTTTGATAAGACAGTTTATGTCGGGTATCCCTAAGGAACTTGACGAGGCAGCAATGATTGACGGGGCGAATAAGTTCCAGATTTATTACAAGCTCATCCTGCCGCTGTGCCTGCCCGTTCTGATCGTGGTGGCAATGTTCGCGTTTACCGGAGCCTGGAACGATTACCTCTGGCCTTCCATCGTTATGAACAGCGTGGATAAACTGACCATCACTCCGGGTATGCAGAGGATCAAGAGCAGCTTTAACACCATGCACGGCCACGCCATCGCGGGCGGTTTTATCTCGGTCATCCCGACATTTACCGTGTATCTGTTCGCGCAGAAGCATTTTATGAAGGGTATGCAGATGCAGGCGGGCGTTAAAGGCTAAAAATAAGAGGTCTTTGTTCCTTATTTTCACCTGGTACAAAGAAGCTCCCCTTACCCACCGCTCTCGTCTTCACGACTTAGGAGCGGGGACTTCTTTGATGGGGTAAGATATCAAATCCTGCCCCGTACACTAAAACCACTATTTAGATAAAAACCCTTATAAACATGGATATCCCAAAAATATCAGGAAGCCTTCCGAAAATCGGAAAGCTCCAGTAAATGCTTCCAAAAAAGAAAACTTTCTGAAAAACACCAAAGAACGCAATATAATCAAAGATATTTAAAAAATATAAAGGAGGCGGCATATGCAGACCGGAAATATACCGAGACCGGAATACCCAAGACCGGATTTTAAAAGGGAATCCTTTCAGAACCTGAACGGGGAGTGGGAATTTGCCTTTGACGACGCAGATCTCGGCATAAAAGAAAAATGGTACATGGCGGCAACCCTCTCTCGCAGGATTACCGTGCCTTACGTATATCAGTGCGAGATGTCAGGAATCGGGGAACGTGACTTCCACAATGTCGTTTGGTATAAAAAACAAGTTACCATCACAAAGGAAGCGGGCAAGGAGCGTGTTATCCTGCACTTTGGCGCGGCGGACTACAAGGCGATGGTATGGGTCAACGGAAACTTTGCTGAGGAACACTCCGGCGGGAACACCCCGTTCACATTTGATATTACAGAAGATGTAATTTTTGATGCCGAAAATACAATTACAGTGCGCGTTTTGGACGATGCGCTCGACCTTGAACTTCCGCGCGGAAAACAATACTGGAAGGGCGAGTCAGAAGGAATTTTCTACACCGGAACCACCGGAATCTGGCAGACTGTCTGGCTGGAGCAGGTTGCATGTGACGCTCTCAAGCGCGTCTTTATTACACCGGATGTTGACAGAAAAACAATTTCCGTAAAAATGGAATTTTCTGGAAACTCCGACAAACAGGTGCAAGTCCGCATACTCCTGAAAGGGCAGGAATATATTGATGACCTAATCCGCGTACATAAAAACCGCGCGGAGCGGGCATTCCGTCTTGACCAGAGTATCTCGCTTGACTGGAACCATCAGGAATCCCTTGTCTGGTCGCCGGAAAATCCTGTTTTGTTCGACCTGGAATTTACGGTGTTTGCAGGCGGTAAAGCGACAGATCATGTGGAAAGCTACTGCGCACTGCGCAAAGTTTCTGTCACAAACGGGAAATTTATGTTAAACAACCGCCCTTACTACCAAAAAATGCTTCTCGACCAGGGATACTGGAAGCCGTCCCTGATGACCGCGCCGACGGACGATGATTTCGTCAAGGATATCAAAGCCTGCAAGGCGATGGGTTTTAACGGCGTTCGCAAACACCAGAAAGCCGAAGACCCGCGCTACCTCTACCACGCTGACCGCCTCGGTCTTATCGTGTGGGGGGAATATTCCTCCGCCTACATATATTCCCGCGATTTCGCCTGCAATATGGCGAGGGAATGGGCGGAAATCATAGAGCGCGATTACAACCATCCATGCATTGTATGCTGGGTTCCGCTCAACGAATCATGGGGCGTGGACTGCATTATGAATAACGCGGAGGAACAGGATTTTTCAAGAGCCATGTATTATCTGACAAAATCCCTTGACCAGACCCGCTGCGTTATCTCAAATGACGGCTGGGACCACACTGTTTCCGACATGCTCACCATCCACGACTACGAAGGGTCTTACCCGGTTTTAAAGGAGCGCTACGGCGGGGATATCAACCGGATTCTCGATAGCACCCCTGGAAGCCGCACGCTTTATGCGCAGGGAAACCGCTATGGCGGCGAGCCGATTATCGTTTCGGAATTCGGCGGGATTTCCTACCAGAAGACGGAGGACGTAAAGGGTCGGGGGTACACGGCGGCAGACTCGGACGAAGATTTCCTAAAGCGTTACCGGGCAGTGGTCGCAGCCATGCTTGAATCCCCGCATGTCCAGGGCTTTGTGTACACGCAGCTTAGCGATGTCGAACAGGAAACAAACGGTCTTCTCACTTATGAACGGGAATTTAAGGTTGACCCGGAATTGATCCGGCGCATCAATATGTCAGGCAGGGATGCTGCCTGCGGAAAGGAAGGGGAAGATGAAGCTTAGCAGATTATTGCTGGGGGCATCGGCACTTGTTATGGCACTTTCTCTAAACGCCTGCGGAAAACAGGTCATATTAAAAGATAATTCCGCGCTAAAACAATACACCTACACAAACGGGAACCAGATCACCAATATCGGCGACCCGTACCTGTTCACCCACGACGGGAAATATTACTGTACCGCCACGGAATCCGGCACATACTATGGACTTTACGAATCGGAGGATTTAAATTCCTGGAACCGCCTGACCAATATCTTTTATTGCAGCGGCACGGAGGGCTGGGTGCGGGGCAGCCTGTGGCAGCCCCAGATCGTGGTAGGATCCGACGGGAAATTCTATCTTTACTACTGCGGTCAGAACGACGACAAGAGCCTGCGCATCGGCGTGGCGGTATCCGATGTGCTGACCGGTCCTTACACCGACGTGCACGGCGCGCCCCTGTTTGACTTAGGCTACGCAAATATTGACCCGAATTTCTATATGGATGATGACGGGCGGATGTACCTGTACTATTCGAGGGATTGCTCGGAAAATGTCGTGGACGGACACCATGTCAGCCAGATTTATGTTGTGGAAATGGAGGACTATACCCACGTTAAGGAAGGTGCCGAACATATCCTCTGCATCACACCAGAGCAGCCCTGGGAACTTTTAAATAACGCGGATTACCAGTGGAATGAAGGACCGGATATACTGAAAAAAGACGGGACATATTACCTGTTTTACTCCGGCGGCTTTTACGGCGACCGCTCCTATTCCATGGGCTACGCAACTTCATCTTCCCCGCTTGGTCCGTTTACCAAATATGAGGGGAACCCGATTATTTCCACCACGGAAAACGCGTCCGGTCCAGGCAACAACAGCTTTTTCTACACATTGGACGGCAAGGAACTTTTCAACGCGTACCACACCCACACAGTAGTTGCCATGGCGGGCGGCAACCGCAAACTCACAATCGACCGGTGCGGCTTCCGCGAGGACGGCACATTCTACATGAACGGTCCGACCACAACCATGCAGCCGGCGGCTTCCGGGGAGAGTGCCCTCACAAAGGTGGAGGGAAACTTTACAGTTTCAGCTTCCTCCACGGCGGCAGGAAAACCGGAGGCAGTGCTTGACGGGGAATTTTCTGCCACCGCAAGCGGCAAGGAGCGGGAATGGTGCGCCGTGGACGGCAAGAAGGCATCAATCACCATCGACTTTGGGGAGGGGAAAGAAATCGACTGCCTGTTTTTATACCGCTCCTACGAGGATGCAGCAACACCGAAAGAAGTAAAAATCACATTCAGCGACGGCAGCGTGATCGACCATGTGGAATTTTCGGAAGACAGCGCCGAGGCAACGATACTGTATTTTGACACCGTAACCACAAAGAGCGTGAAGATCGAAGTGCGTGATATGGGCAACGCAAAGCGCTTTGCACTTGCGGAGGTGGGGATTTACCGGATTCCTTAAAAACCGGAAACTAAGTTATGTAAATCCTGCCTTGATCCCCGTCTTAGCAGGAAGAGCGCGAACTGCATGGGGCGTTTATAGGAATTGTACATTCAATACGGAATAACACATCCGACACGGATAGGAAAGAGAAGCAGAACGGTATATACAGCATAAACTTGCTGGATATATAAACAATTCAATATCAAGAATGGAGGAATTGATATGAAAAAGAAGATTTTAGCAATGGCAACCGGCGTACTTTTAGCACTGTCTGCAACCACAACCGCATATGCTGCGTCTTCGGTTAAACCGGTGGAAAGCTTTGGTTTTGAGAAGGAAGGCGAGATGGAGATTTCCGGCGGTTCCATCACAAAAGATTCCGACCGCGGCAGCGTCCTGACCTTAAACGGCGGCGCAAAAGGCTCAAGCTTCGCAAAAGCGGATTCCGATGTCTACAAAAATACGGACTGGACGGATGGCATGACCATCGCGTTCTGGGTAAAGGCTGCGGATTCCACACCGGGCATCTCCCCGCTGTACTCCTTCAGCATTGCCGACCACGGCAGCGAGGGCTATATCGCAACAACGGATTCCCTTGAGATCGCAATCAACAGCGACGGAAATTCCGGTATGGCAGAATACCCTAGAGTATGGGCTGACCCTTCGGTTGTGGACGGCACGGCACAGCCGGTTTTAACTGCCGGGAAATGGCAGCATGTGGCGGTAACGCTCTCCGCATCCGGCATGACGGTATACCTTGACGGCGAGAAATACAGCGACCCGGTATTAGGTCCTTCGTCAGCAAACTTCAAACTTTTCACCTCCCAGATACAGTATTGCTACGGCTTGCAGCTCGGCAACTGGAATTGCGGATGGTGGGAGGAAATCGGCTCATTTTCCGGCTCCTACGATGATGTATATGTGTTCAACAAGTCTTTAAGCCAGAGTGAAGTGAAGGATGTGATGAACGCAAAATACAGCGATATGACATCCTCCGGGAGCAGCCAGACAGTTATAATCGTTGTGGCAGTCGTTGCAGTTGTAGTTATTGCCGCTGCTGTGATAATGGTTGCAGCAAAAAAGAAGAAGAATACGAAATAGGAAAAAGCGGACGGTCATCGTTGCGATAACGGACATCATTTCCCATATTACTGCTTTTTGTGGCTTTCCTTTTTTCTCGCCATAATAATACCTCCAAACTGAGTAATCTTATCTTACATCAGTTTGGAGGTTTACACAAACTTTGGGATAATCCTAAAATCCGGAAAAAAGCAGAATGCCTGTTTATATTGCTGCTCTCCAATTATTAAACTATTCTGCCGCGGCCAACAAAATCAATATGATCCGAAGCCTCATTTTTACCACCGAACATATGATTGGAGCCAACCGCAATATGAAAAGTGCCGCACATTTTTTCATCTAAAACAGTATAGCCGCATAAATCTGTCACATTAGGGTTCATGCCAAAGCCAAGCTCGCAGACAACCCTGTTTTCCTGTGGCTGTTTCTCAAAAAAGGCGGTGACTTCCGGTTGGCTGCTTCCGCTTATCCGACCATCCTTAATATGCAGAAGGACATTCTCGTATTTAACACCGTCAAGGTAAAAAACTTCAAAATAAACCGTACCTTGTGTTTTGTCCTCGACCGGGGCAATATAAATCTCACCGCACGGAAGATCACCATCACCGGCATCAATATGCCACACTCTATCCGTCAGCTCAAAAGAAAGCTCACAATTCTCCCCTGTATGAAGCTGCACTTTATCAATTCCCTCAAAACGGTCTTTTGCCTGCCTGCAGGCCTCATAAACAGCAGTATAATCAATGTCATATGCCCTCTCCATACGCTGAATATAATCCTGCGGGTCAAGGCCGGATTCCTCTGCATTTGCCTCGGTTGGTATCCTGATTTGTGTAAACCGTTTACAGTTCATAAGTTTTGAAAAAAGTTGAGCCATATATCTGCGGTAAAGCTCAAACTTATCATCATCAATCTCATAACCGAGAATAACAGGACGATAAGCAAAAACATCAAGCACCGCATCAAATTTGGCAAAAAAATCAAAATATCGCTCATTAAAGCAGCTTTCTTTTGCTGAAATGAAGATATCCCGATTTACTGACCGGGACTGCTGCACCAATATGGGTGTCGCCCCGTTTTCCGCAACGGCCACCATAAAGTTGTTTGCAATCTCTTTGTCCGCATCCTCTCCCCAGAAATGAACAAGGATCATTTCACCGGAAGATACGCCGCTGGCTTTCACAATTTTAGATATCGTTTTTCTGTCCATATAATTTAACCTCCGTTTCGGTTTTAATCATATCACAGTAAAATCAAATTGTTAATTCTATTTTTATATTTATCTAATTAGATTAAAAGCAGTGTTTATTGGACGAACTATAATAGTGTATTTTTATTCCATTATATGTAATATGTGTACAGATATCTTATCCCCTGCCATAATAAAAGGTCTTCTATTATTAAAATTACCATAGAAGACCTTTTATTACATCGTTTCAGAAAAAGTAACATACTCTCTCTTTATCAAACCAAAAACTCTTTTCTCCATCCCCCGCCAAAAAGTTTCTGAAACATCCAAGTCACTAAGGACTTCTTAGGAAATATTCAGTTTATCAATCGCTATTTCCTTCCAATTTATTCCAGATATCGGGGTATGTGATACCAGAAGAACCGGGCGCTTTTCCTTTTTGATTATATCTAACAGCACTCCTCTGCCCTGCGCATCCAAATGGTTAAGGGGCTCATCAAGCGCAAGCACTTGGGAAGACTTTAACAGTGCGCGGACCAGCAATATTTTCTTGCGCTCTCCAGGAGATAGATTACCTCCCCCCTCCTCAAGAAGCATATCCATCGGCTTTTCAAATCCTAATGCGCGCAAAAGCTCTTCCGCCTCCCGCAATTTATCCCCGGAAACAAAAAGATTCTCCGCAACTGTTACAGAAAACAATCCGCCGTCCTGCGGCTGTAATGATACCTTACCGCGGAGCGCCAGACAATCTAATTCCTCTCCGGATTCACCCATAATTCGCCCCCTATCCGGAGGGTAAATCCCTGCAATCAGTGATAAAAGTGTTGACTTTCCCGCCCCGTTCTCCCCCCTGATATAAATACGGTTAGTGGAAACACATTTCCCCACTTCCCCCATCACCGTTTTCTTGGTTTCTCCCACAAGCGGAATACACAAAGAAAATTTCTCAAACACGGATTTCTTCGCATTAGGATAGGAGAAATTAACTTTATCCAGATAGATTTCTTCTATTTTCTTCCCTCGTTCCTCTATGCCTAAAACTCCTGCACAGGAATGTTCCAATTCCGTTTCATAAAAAACAGCAAGCCGTGACCTTATCACTGTTTCCTTGCGGACATGAATAAGAAGTTCCTCTAAATTCTCATAAAAGGCTGTAAGGGTTGGCATTATCAAATATCCTGAAAGCAGCGCGCCAATTCCCATACCATCCAGCAAAACAAAAATCGCTCCTGCCGCAATCACCCCAAATGGAACCCCATAACTGCACAGATACGAAAACATAGTGTCTGCCGCATCCATCTTATCCTGTGTGGATGCTGTAGCCTCCGTGTATTTACCAAATTTTGAATGAAGTCTTCCGATATATCTTTCGCCAATCCGAAACCCACTCAAAAAATCGCGAGCCCCAAACATCCCGTATTCCATGTTTTTGCGCTTTTCTTCATAATCGCGCCTGGCACGATGCAATGCCGCCTTCCTGCGCCCGTTTACCACCGCCCGCAAAACAGGGAAAGCTGCCAAAATAAGCATAACTAAAATAAAAAGAAAAGGAAAATTCCCCCTTACAAACATAACAGTCAAAAAGGACAGATATACTAAAAAAGTAAATGGTCTTGTCCACTTTTCCATTAATAGAAAGTAATAATCAGTCGTATCATTATCAATCCGCTCCACAAGCACCCCTGTATCAAGTTCCTGCGCCCTCTTTGTCGGTAAATACAGATACCGGCAAAATATCTGCTTGCAATACCCAAATCCCCTTTTAGTAAGTACCATATTTTCCCAAAAATGAAATAATGGCTGTACCAGGATGTCAAGAAAAAATGCCAGCAAAAAAATTAAGAACCTGCCCCTTATCCGACCAATATCAAGCCTTAACAGGGCATCCGCCATATCCCCAATCATCCAGGAAGTCAGAAGCGGAACTGTCAGCGCGAGAACTTCCTGCACAAAATGTAATGCAAAAGCAGTCCACATCTGATAGACGCAATCATATTCAATCTGTTTATTTACGTTGCTTTTCATATTTATGCCCCCTGTGCGCTTTAGCGCACATACCAATTAATATTTGAAAGTTTACTTCCACAATCAAAATCCTTTTGCTTCTCCATGCCCCTTTCACACTTTCCATCATGCCACCTATGGTGATACAAACAAATCGTAAAACTCGTGCGGAGTAGCCATTGCATCCAAACGGAACGGGCTCACAAAAAAACCTTAAGTAAACCTTTCGACCCGTTCCGTTTTCACACTTCCCGATATCTATATTCTTACATACCGCAAACCTATGCCTACTGCCCAAATTAAAAGTTTCGGAGCACTTTTCTTTTAAATAAACCACCAATTTTCCCCTCCATCCCTGACTGCCATCAAAATAAAAATACAACAGACAGTTCAGACTGGTGCGTCCTGCTCCAAAGAAATCACTTGCTGCCATTTTACAGGGAAATCTGCCTTATGGCTAACTGCAAGTACTGCACCAGGATAGTCCGCAATCCTATCGCAAAGGTACTCCAATGCTTCCGCATCCAGATGATTGGTTGGCTCATCCAGCAAAAGAAGCTCTCCGCCCCGTGCAAATGCCGCAGCGAGGAAAAATTTCTTGCGTTCACCCATCGACCATTCACACAGCGGTTTCTCCATAATTTCCTGTGTAATCCGAAACCCATCAAGATACTTCTTAAAACCCTCCCACTCAAGCACATTTTCTTCCACCAAATCCCCGGCAATCTCATTGCCCGAAAGTTCCAAATCGGCTTCCTCCTGCAATGCAAAAGAAATATCTTGTAAGTCAGCTACAATACTACCCCCATCCGCTGGAAGCAATCCAAGGATAACCCGCAGCAAAGTACTTTTTCCACTGCCGTTTGCACCGCAAACCAAAACTCGCTCCCCTTTCTGCACAGCAAAAGAGATATCCGAAAAAATACTTTTATCACCGAATTTCTTACTTAAACCGGAAACTTCAAGCACTGGGGAGTTTTCTGGTTTTGATTCATGCATGTTTCCCTGCCCCTTTCGTTCCTTTCGGCAACTTAATCCTCCCCCCACCTCCTCCAGATGTCCATTCGCTACCTGAAACTGAAACCGCTTCTGTAACCCCACAAGCAAGTGCTCAACCGAACTAAAAAGAAAACTTCCAAGCACAATCAATACCGGCGTATCCGAAACGGCAAGCCCACCATACAAAACAAAAAGTCCCATAATTACATAACTTCCGTAACGCAATATTCCATCAACAAACTGAAAGACTATGGTTTCAACCGCACCTGTTTGTTCCGCCCGGAAACCAACCTTAACCATGCCATCCGAGATTTCCGAAAGTTTTTCTGCAAACCATTCTTCCCGCGAGTAGGCTTTTAAAGTGGTAATCCCCTCACAGCCCTGAACCAGCCAACTATCGTAATTTTCCTCCGCATCATCTGTCTGCTCATAGATCTCCTTAGCCCATTTTTCATAGACTATGGATGGCAAAATCTGCAAAAGGCTCAACCCCAAAAATAATAGCCCGAGTATAAAATGTGTATGGCACAAAAGGATTGTAACGCTAATCATAATCCCCGCCCCCTCGACCATGGATGGAATTGCTTCCTGGTAATATTCCGCAACCGTATCTGCATCATTAGAAAACCGCACATCCATTTCCCCGACGCTGTCCACCCCAATCCGGCGCTCAATCATATCCCGGTAAAGCTTTTCGCGAAACAACTGCCGTTCAGCACGCAAAACCTTCCCAAGCTTCCTGCGCCCAAAATAGATAAGCGGCAGTCCAAGTAAAAAAACAACCATAAAGTACACCGAAAGTTTTACGGCATCCCGCATGTCTTTCTCCATGCCGCTGTCCAAAAGCAGGGAAACAAAATAGCCGCAAAACACGGAAAAAAGAAAAAGGAAGATATGATATAATGCCCCGAAAAGGCATGATTTTTTAAATAGTTTCATGATTTTACACCTCTTTATATGCACCAATCGCCCGCTTTCACTTGAAAGCAGGCGATTAAGTACCCTATGAAATACAATCCATTGTTCTGTTTGTGCGTTTCGTTCCACAGTGCTGTTTACCACACGACTGAACCGTTACGACCCCACTTCTGTTTGCAAGTATTGCTACAAAGTTTTTCTTATTCTTCATAGTTTCTATCCTCCTTTCTTCATATTTATATCAACTAAAATCATTGATATCAAGTTAACCAAACCCATATGGACAAATATCATCCAAATGTTGTTGTTTCTTACGTAACTCACTTAAGCAATGTACAATACATTTACTATAATCATAGTTCTCACCATTTTCAATTAATGTAAAATATTCATCTAAATTTAAAATCTCAAAAACTGAAGCGGGCGTATATAAACAAGGACGAACCTTTTCTTTCTCCGAAAAAACTACAAATTTACTTCCCGCATTGCATATAAAACAATATTTTTCCTTCGTTGGGTCAAAAGTAGGTCCATCTTTAAGTTCAAACTTATCAAAATTTATTGTAGGATAATTTTTTCTAATTGTGTCCAAACTTTCGGAAAATATTGCACACTCATTTTCTGAAATATCCCAATCTGTTGTTCTTCCATAATTGTTCCTTCCAATTTTTAAAGAAGAACCAAATCGTATATGGTCTACCCCAAGATCCAGCAAGGTATCAATATATTGTTCTATTCTATTAATATTCGATTTTCTCAGAATAATCGCAACTGTTAAAGGAATACCTAATGTTTTAACTTTTTTAATTCCCTTACACACAGTATCAAATTGATCTGATAATGCATACTGTTCATATTCTTCTTTTGAAGAACCATAAAATGAAATTTGAATTGAAGAAAATTTTTCCAATACAAAATCATCTATTTTTTGTAATTGCGAACCATTAGTAAGAAG
>CAJTOR010000055.1 GCA_910577675.1 uncultured Lachnospiraceae bacterium | reverse complement strand
GGCTTGCAAGAAATATCCCAGGAAACCGCGGGGAGGGGAAGGAAGGGATTTTTCCGGGGACTAGCCGGGAAGGAAGGCTTGTTGGAAACGAAAACAACCAGCTCCTCTCAGTCTTAGAATTCCGGGAAAAACCAGATATGCAGACTGCGGGAGAATTAATCCAAAAGGGCGGGCTGTGGAACTGCGGGGTGTTTGCCCTGAAGCTGTCCTACCTGATGGCGATTGTGAAAAAGACAATCCCCTGCGCCTGCTATGCGGACATGCTGCGCCAGTATGGGGAGTTTGAAAAGACAAGCTTTGATTATGCTGTGGTGGAAAAGGCGGAATCCGTGGCGGTTCTCCCCTACCATGGGGAATGGAAAGACCTTGGGACATGGAACACCCTGACGGAAGTGATGGAGGAGAAGCCGATTGGGGATGTGGTGGTTTCTGAAAAATGCAGGAACACACATGTGATTAACGAACTTTCGATCCCGATCGTGGTGATGGGGGCGAAGGACATGATTGTTGCGGCAAGCCCGGACGGCATACTGGTATCGGACAAGGAGCAGAGTTCGTATATTAAAGGGTATGTGGAAAACAGGGATATGCGCCCGATGTTTGAGGAGCGCTCCTGGGGGGAATACAAGGTGCTCGATATCGCGGGCGGGGAGGATGGTACAAAATCACTGACAAAACGCAAAAAGATCAGGGAGGGGGAGCGGATTGCGTACCAGGTGCACCAGAACCGCGCGGAGGTCTTGACGGTGCTTAGCGGGAAATGTATTATCACGGTGAATGACCGGGCGCACGAGGCATTTGCGGGGGATACCTATTCCGTCCCGGCAGGGGTAAAGCACGGGGTGTTTGCGGTGACGGACACCGAAGTCCTTGAAGTGCAGGTGGGGAAGGAATTGATAAAGGATGGGACAGAACTGATTGAAGGAAAGGAAGAGTAGCAGGGTGGTCTTTATGGGGAATATTATTTTGTAAAAATTTACCAGTTAAATAAGGAGGCATTCCGCATATGAAAGGGATTATTCTTGCCGGTGGTTCCGGCACAAGGCTCTATCCGCTCACCATGGTAACATCGAAACAGCTCCTCCCGGTATATGACAAACCAATGATCTACTATCCGCTCTCGACCCTGATGCTTGCGGGGATACGGGAAATCCTTTTGATTTCCACGCCGCAGGACCTGCCGAATTTTGAGCGGCTTTTAGGGGATGGGGGGCAGTATGGGATTTCGCTCTCCTACAAAGTGCAGCCAAGCCCGGATGGGCTGGCACAGGCGTTTTTGCTGGGGGAGGACTTTATCGGGGGGGAGCCCTGCGCGATGGTGCTTGGCGACAATATTTTTTATGGCAACGGCTTTGGGCGGCTGCTGCGGGAGGCGGCAAACGATGCGGAGGAGGGGAAGGCAACGGTCTTTGGATATTATGTCAATGACCCGAAACGGTTTGGGATTGTGGAGTTTGATGGGCAGGGCAGGGTGATTTCCGTGGAGGAAAAGCCACAGGAGCCAAAATCCAACTACTGTATTACGGGGCTGTATTTTTATGACGGGCGGGTGACAGGGTATGCAAAGCAGGTGAAGCCGTCGGCGCGCGGGGAACTGGAGATTACAGACCTGAACCGGATGTACTTAAAGGATGGGAGCTTAAATGTAAAGCTTTTAGGGCGCGGGTTTGCGTGGCTTGACACGGGGACGGTGGACAGCCTGGCGGAGGCGACGGATTTCGTGCAGACCTTACAGAAGCGCCAGAGTGTCGAGATCTCGGCACCGGAGGAGATTGCCTATGTGAATGGGTGGGTCACGAAGGAGGAACTTTTAAAATCGGCGGTGCGCTACGGGAAATCGCCGTATGGGGAGCACCTGAAACAGGTGGCAGACGGAAGGATACGGTATTAAAAGGGGGATTTATGATGAAAGTTCTGGTAACCGGTGCAAGGGGACAGCTTGGCTTTGATGTGGTGCAGGAACTGGAGCGCCAGGGGATCCTGGCGGTTGGGGTGGACATGGAAGAAATGGACATCACGGATGCGGATGCGGTGGATCTTGTGGTGAAAGATTCCGGGGCGGACGCGGTGATCCACTGTGCGGCGTACACGGCGGTGGATGCCGCGGAGGAAAATGCTTCCCTGTGTCAGCGCGTCAACCGGGACGGGACAAAAAACATTGCCATGGCGTGCCTGAAGTATGGGAAGAAGATGCTTTACATAAGTACGGATTATGTATTTGACGGGGAGGGGGAGAAACCCTGGGGACCGGAGGATCACACGAACCCCGTGAATGTTTATGGGCGGACAAAGTATGAGGGGGAACTCGCAGTAAGGGAAACGCTTGAAGCGTATTTTATTGTCAGGGTTTCCTGGGTATTTGGGCTGCACGGGAAAAATTTTGTAAAAACGATGCTGCGGCTTTCTGGGGAAAGGGAGTGCCTGCGTGTGGTGGATGACCAGTTCGGTTCCCCGACCTATACGCGCGACCTGGCTGTCCTGCTTGCCGCCATGGTACAAACAGATAAATATGGGGTATACCATGCGACAAATGAGGGGATATGCAGTTGGTATGAATTCGCCTGCGAAATTTTCCGGCAGGCGGAAAGAACGGTGCAGGTCGAGGCGGTTCCCTCCGATGCATTCCCGGTAAAGGCAAAAAGGCCGCACAACAGCCGGATGGAAAAAGGAAAACTTACAAGGGAAGGGTTTTTCAGGCTGCCGCGATGGGAGGATGCACTTAGCCGGTATCTTCGTGAGCTGCGGGAGGCGGGTGAAATATAAAGGAAGAAAAAAGGGGAGGGGGAAACGAGAAAGACGGCAGGTGGTATAACGGGGAAATGTGGGGGATGATGGGAATGCGGGAATGAGGGAATGGAGAAAGATGTGGGAGTGGGGAGGCAGAAAAAGGGGGTATCTGAAATGAGGAAAATTATTGTAACTGGCGGTGCGGGTTTTATCGGTTCAAATTTTATCTTTTATATGGAAAAAACACATCCGGGTGACCGCATTATCTGTCTGGATAAACTGACTTATGCGGGCAACCTGTCAACACTTTCACCGCTTGCGGGAAATGAAAATTTCCGGTTTGTCCGGTTGGATCTCTGTGACCGGGAAGCGGTTTACCGGGTTTTTGAGGAGGAGGGACCGGATATTGTTGTAAATTTTGCGGCGGAGAGCCATGTGGACCGCTCCATCGAGAATCCTTCCATTTTTCTTGAAACAAACATATTGGGGGCGGCAGTGCTGATGGATGCATGCAGGAAATATGGGATCGCGCGCTTCCATCAGGTTTCTACGGATGAGGTGTATGGTGACCTTCCACTTGACAGACCCGATCTGTTTTTTACGGAGGAAACACCCCTACACACAAGTTCGCCCTACAGCAGTTCGAAAGCTTCGGCGGATTTGCTGGCACTTTCCTATTTCAGGACATATGGGCTCCCGGTAACGATAAGCCGCTGCTCCAATAATTACGGGCCTTACCAGTTCCCGGAAAAGCTGATTCCGCTGATGATTGTAAACGCCCTTAAAAACAGCCAGCTTCCAGTGTACGGGGAGGGTGTGAATGTGCGCGACTGGCTGTATGTGGAGGATCATTGCCGCGCGATTGACCTGATTTTAGAGGGGGGAAGGGTCGGTGAAGTTTACAATGTCGGCGGGCATAATGAGATGAGGAATATCGATATTGTCCGGCTGGTTTTAAGTGAACTTGGGAAACCGGAGAGCCTGATAACATTTGTGGAGGATCGGAAGGGGCATGACTTGCGCTATGCGATTAACCCGGAAAAAATACAAAAGGAGCTTAGCTTTACACCGGGGGTAAAGTTTGCCGATGGACTAAAGGAAACGGTTTCATGGTATCTAAAGAACCAGGATTGGTGGGGGAGGATTATTAGCGGGGAGTACCGAAAAGACCTCTAAAATGTCGGATGTGGGACATCATAAGCGGCAAAGTGTGGGAATATGATAGGGGAGGGACTGGTTTTTAAAAGGCGGATGGAAGGGGGAGGACTTGGCTATGTACATGGATTACACCGAGATTGGAAGAAGGATTGCGCAAAAGAGAAGGAAGCTTTTACTTACACAGGCGGAGGTGGAGGCAAAGGCGGATCTTAGCCCACGGTATCTTTCGAATATTGAGCGGGGGCGTTCCATCCCTTCCATTGACGTGCTGATGCAGATCGCGGATGTATTGCATATGACACCGGACGAAGTGCTGCTTGGGGCGGACGGGATGCAAAAGGGGGAGCTTTCCGGGCAGTTGGCGGCAAAATTAAAGCGCCTTGATAAAAAGCAGCAGGAGCAGGCACTAAGCTTTATCGCCTGGCTTGGGGCGCAGGAGTCTGCCGGGCAGGAAATAAAGTGATAAAAATAAAATAAACCATCCATGTGGGCATCCGGAAAAACACATTGCAGAAGATGTGCTTTTTGCGGGTGCTTTTCCTATGGTCAGTAAAGTACTAAAAATTTGTCGAAATCCGAAAATTGTAGTGGATTTTAAGGGGCAAATATGGTAAAATTATATAAGTGGGGCTGAAAATTAGAAACATATATGTATGAATAGTGAATATATAATATTCCTGATATGGCGAGATTAGGGGAATCCGTTTCAGTCCGGGATTTTATAAATATGGGAACATGGCTGCCAGGCAGCATGGAGGGGTTTATGCAAAGGATATTGGTGGTGGATGATGCGGAGGTGAACCGGGAATTACTCTACGGGATGCTCCGCGACGATTATATGGTGGAACTGGCAAAGGATGGGGAAGAAGCACTGGAGAAACTGACAAAGTACCAAAGTGAGATTGTGGCGATGCTTTTGGATTTGCAGATGCCGAAAAAAGATGGTTTCGGCGTGATTGCGAAGATGAAGGAGAACGGTTGGCTGGGGCGCATCCCCGTGCTTGTGATTAGCGGGGAGCAGGCGGCGGAGGTGGAAAATCAATGTTTTGAACTGGGTGTTTCCGATTTTATACATAAGCCGTTTGAGTTTTCCATTGTCAAGAACAGGGTGAGAAATACCGTGGAACTTTTTGCCTGCAAGAACCAGCTTGAGGCGAAGGTGGAAAGACAGACTGAGCGGCTTCGCAGGCAGCATCAGATTATTCAGATGCAGGCGGAGAAACTAAAGGAGGCAAGGCCGTTCAACGACCTGATGATGCAGTATAGCAGCGCAATTATGGAAGTGGAAACGAAACTGCGGATTCTGAATGAGGAGTTTTCACTAAAGTACAACCGCAATCCGTTTGAATCGATTAAGAGCCGCCTAAAATCACCGGAGAGTATATATGAGAAGCTGATGCGAAAGGGTGTGCCGGTCACGGTGGAAAATATCAGGGAGAAACTTTCCGATGTGGCGGGTGTGCGTGTGATCTGCTCATTCCCGGATGATATTTACAGGCTGGCGGAGCTTTTGATCGGGCAGGATGATATTATCCTTCTGAAAAAGAAAGATTATATCCGCAACCCTAAGTCAAACGGTTACAGGAGCCTGCATATTATTATGGAAATACCGGTATTTTTGTCAAGCGAAAAGATTTACAGGAAAGTGGAGGTGCAGTTCCGCACGATTGCGATGGATTTTTGGGCGAGCCTGGAACATAAACTCAAGTATAAAAAGGATGTGCAGAATGCGGAGGAGATCGTCAGGAAGTTAAAGGCCTGCGCGGACTCCATTGAGATATTGGATTACCAGATGCAGAGTGTGCGCGATGAAATTGACCGGACGAAGGAATAATGCGTCCGGTCTTGCATTTTTTGTTAAAACATGTTACAATGTGCAGCGATATTGTGCCGGTTTACACCGGTGTTTGTTTGTCTGGCAAAAAGACATGGCGATTACAGGATAATATAAATATGTGCCGGGAGCCGGCGAAATTTGGGAAAGGAGCATGCCGTATGGCATGGCAGGAGCGATGGGCAAATATTTTGGGACGGATGGTTTTAGGGGAGAGGCTAATGTAGATCTTAAAGTGGAGCAGGCGTTTAAGGTGGGCAGGTTTTTGGGATGGTATTACGGGCAGGAGCATAAGGCAAAGGTGGTGATTGGCAAGGATACCCGCCGCTCCAGCTATATGTTTGAGGACGCGCTCTCGGCGGGTCTTACCGCGAGCGGGGCGGACGTATATCTGCTCCATGTGACCCCTACACCAAGTGTTTCCTACGTGGTGCGCAGCGAGGATTTTGATTGCGGCATTATGATTTCGGCAAGCCATAATCCTTATTATGATAACGGGATTAAGGTGATAAACGGGAAGGGCTACAAGCTTGAGGCGGCAATCGAGGAGAAGATTGAGGCGTATCTGGATGGGGAGGCGGGGGAACTGCCGTATGCGGTTAGGGAGAAGGTCGGCCGCACAGTGGATTATTCGATCGGGAGGCACCGCTATATCGGCTACCTGATTTCCCTGGCGACGCGTTCCTTCGGCGATAAGAAGATCGGACTTGACCTTGCGAACGGTTCGGCAACCACTGTGGCGAAGGGGGTTTTTGACACGCTGGGGGCAAAAACATTTGTGATGAGCAGCGAGCCGGACGGGACGAATATCAATGCGGACTGTGGTTCGACCCACATTGAAAAATTGCAGAAATTTGTGGTGGAAAACGGTCTTGATGCCGGTTTTGCCTATGATGGGGACGCGGACCGCTGCATGTGTGTGGACGAGACGGGCAAGGTGCTTTCCGGCGATGCAATCCTGTATCTGTGCGGCTGTTATATGCATGAGCGCGGCGAACTGCACAACGATACGGTGGTGACGACTGTAATGTCAAATTTCGGGCTTTACAAGGCGCTTGACGCAAAGAATATCCAGTATGAGAAAACGGCGGTCGGCGACAAGTATGTATCGGAAAATATGGTGAAAAACGGGCATTGTCTTGGAGGGGAGGATTCCGGGCATATTATTTTCAGCAAACATGCGGTGACGGGCGACGGGATTCTTACTTCGCTTAAAGTTATGGAGGTTATGTTGGAAAAGAAGCAGAAACTTTCGGAGCTGGTAAAGGACTTGGTAATATACCCGCAGCTTTTAAAGAATGTCCGCGTGAAGGATAAGGCGGCGGCGATGACGGATGAGCGCGTGCTTGCCGAGGTTTCGCGCGTTGAGAAAGAGCTTGGGGAGAACGGCAGGATTCTGGTGCGCGGCAGCGGGACGGAGCCGGTGGTTCGTGTTATGGTGGAGGCACCGACCGATGAACTGTGTGAAAGCAAGGTTGCGCAGGTGGTTAAGGTGCTCGAGGAACTGGAATCCGCCCTTTAACCGGGGTTGCAAAACATAATAATTTTTTTATAAAAATTAGTAGCATTTTTAAAAGAAACATGCTATAATCGGAAAATGATATGATATGTCTGTGCGCCGTCAGAGAAAAACCGTCCGAAAAAAATGGGGCGGGCAGCTTACGGCAGATAGCCGGGACATAATAGAAGGAGGAAAATACGGATGAGTTTTCAGGTGGAAGATTTGGGCAAGAATATGGTGAAGCTTACGATAGAAGCAGCCGCAGAAGAGTTTGAGAAAGCGATTGAGAAGGTTTATCACAAGAACAAGGGAAGGATCAATGTGCAGGGCTTCCGCAAGGGCAAGGCTCCGCGTCAGGTGATTGAAAAGATGTACGGCGCGGGCATTTTCTATGAGGATGCAGCGAACGATATTATCCCGCAGGCTTATGAAACGGCAGCGAAGGAGAGCGGGCTTGATATCGTGTCAAGACCGTCCATCGAGGTGGTTCAGGTGGAGAAGGGCAAGGCTTTTATCTTCACGGCGGAAGTTGCGGTAAAACCGGCAGTGACACTTGGCCAGTACAAGGGCATCGAGGTGGAAAAGAAGGAAATCGCCGTGACGGACGAGGAGATTGCCGCCGAGCTTGACAAGGCGAGGGAACAGAATTCGAGAACCGTGACAGTTGAGGATCGCGCAGTTGCCATGGGCGATATAGCGACAATCGATTATGAAGGGTTTATTGACGGGGTTGCATTTGAGGGCGGAAAGGGTACGGATCATGAGCTTGAGATCGGTTCCCATTCGTTTATTGATACATTTGAGGATCAGATTGTGGGCAAAAACATCGGTGAGGAGTGCGAGGTTAATGTCACTTTCCCTGCCGAGTACCATGCGCCGGATCTCGCGGGCAAGCCTGCAACATTTAAGGTCTGTGTAAAGGGCATCAAGGTGAAGGAACTGCCTGAGCTTGACGATGATTTTGCGCAGGACGTATCGGAGTACGAGACGCTTGAAGCTTACAAGGATGGTATCCGCAAGGAGATCAGCGCGAAGAAGGAAGCGGAAGCGAAGGCACAGAAGGAGGATGACGTACTTAAAAAGATTGTCGAAAATGCGCAGATGGATATCCCGCAGCCTATGGTGGAAACGCAGAAGCGCCAGATGGCAGATGAGTTTTCGCAGAGGCTTCAGATGCAGGGGCTGGGGATTGACCAGTATTTGCAGTTTACCAGCATGACACCGGAGAAGTTTATGGAAACACTCGAGCCGCAGGCGTTAAGGCGCATCCAGAGCAGGCTTGTGCTTGAGGAGATCGTGAAGGCGGAGAACATTGAACTTTCTGATGAGGAACTTGAGAAAGAGATGGAGCGCATGGCAAAGAATTACAATATGGAACTTGACAGGGTGAAGGAGATGCTTAGCGAGGAGGACAGGAAGCTTTTGGCTACGGATTTAAAAGTGCAGAAAGCGATTGACTTTGTGGCTGGGCAGGCTGTTGAAGTATAATTAGAAGGACGTTAAGATGCGGGAGCGATTTTTCCGGAAATCATTCCCGCATTTTTAGCCATACTAAAGAATAAAGATTTTTTTGAATATTTAAGGTGGGGATTTGGGAAAAAGAATATGTGAATGGAGGGAAAAGGGAAGATGAGTTTAGTACCTTATGTAATTGAGCAGACTAGCAGGGGTGAGCGCTCCTATGATATCTATTCCAGGTTGTTGAAGGATCGGATTATTTTTCTCGGGGAGGAAGTGACGGATGCCAGTGCGAGTGTCGTTATGGCGCAGCTGCTTTTCCTTGAGGCGGAAGACCCGGGCAAGGACATCAACCTCTATATCAACAGTCCGGGAGGATCCGTTACGGCGGGAATGGCTATCTACGATACGATGAACTTTATCAAGTGCGATGTGTCAACGATTTGTATTGGCATGGCGGCAAGCATGGGGGCATTTTTGCTTGCGGGCGGCACAAAGGGCAAGCGCATGGCACTGCCGAACGCCGAGATAATGATTCACCAGCCGTCGGGCGGCGCAAGGGGTCAGGCGACCGAAATCAAGATTGTGGCGGAAAATATCCTGAAGACAAAGAAGAAATTAAACCAGATGCTTGCTGAGAATACGGGAAAGCCTTACGAGGTAATTGAGGCGGATACTGAGCGCGATTATTATATGTCAGCTCAGGAGGCGCTGGATTACGGTATTATTGATACGATTGTAACGAAACGATAGGCGAAACGGGCAGCCATAAAGGCTGTCCGGCGAATTATTGATGGGCAAAAAATGGAGGCTGAAAATGGCGACAAAAAATGACGGGAATCCGATGCTGTACTGTTCCTTTTGCGGGAAGAGCCAGGAACAGGTGAAGCGCCTTATTATCGGGCCTAAGGATATCCATATTTGTGATGAGTGCATCGGTGTCTGCTCCGAGATAATTGAGGAGGAGAACGAAGGTCTTGCGATGGAGTACGAGGATAATATGATTAATCTCTTAAAACCGAGGGAGATTAAGGACTATCTTGACCAGTACGTGATTGGGCAGGACGAGGCGAAGCGGGCGCTTGCCGTGTCGGTTTACAACCATTATAAGAGGATTTTGTCGGAGCGTGACCTGGATGTTGAATTGCAGAAAAGCAATATCCTGTTAATCGGTCCGACCGGTTCGGGCAAGACTTATTTAGCCCAGACACTTGCAAAAATTTTGAATGTGCCGTTTGCGATTGCTGATGCGACCGCGCTGACGGAGGCTGGATATGTCGGTGAGGACGTGGAGAACATACTGCTAAAGATTATCCAGGCAGCGGATTATGATATTGAGCGCGCACAGTGCGGCATTATATATATTGATGAGATTGACAAGATTACAAGGAAATCAGAAAACACATCCATCACGCGCGATGTATCAGGCGAGGGTGTGCAGCAGGCGCTGTTAAAAATCCTTGAGGGTACGGTTGCGTCGGTTCCACCGCAGGGTGGGAGGAAACACCCGCACCAGGAGTTTTTGCAGATTGATACGACCAATATCCTGTTTATCTGTGGCGGTGCGTTTGACGGTCTTGAAAAGATTATTGAGTCGAGGGTCGGTCAGAAAACCATCGGTTTTAACGGGGATGTTACGGTGGGACAGAAAAAGGATATCGGTGTGCTGCTGCGCCAGGTGCTGCCGCAGGATCTGATTAAATTCGGAATGATCCCGGAATTTGTCGGGCGCGTGCCGGTTGTTACGGCGATGGACCTGCTTGATGAGAAGTCCCTTGTACGTATTCTTTCCGAGCCGCGGAATGCGCTGGCAAAGCAATACAAAAAGCTGTTTGAGCTTGATGGCGTGGAACTTGAGTTTACGCCGGAGGCGCTTACGGCGATTGCGAAGCGCTCTTTTGAGCGCAAGACCGGGGCGAGGGGGCTTCGCGCCATTGTTGAGGCGGTTATGATGGAAACGATGTACACTGTCCCGACGGATCCGGATGTGATTAAATGTATTGTCACAAAGGAGGCGGCGGAAGGGACGGGGCAGCCTGAACTTGTCCGCGTGGAGGGTGGCCAGTCGAAAAAGCAGATGCGCAAGCACTCCACAAAACACAGCGCGGGCGAAATTGCGTAGTCGGAAAGGTATGCGGTTATGGAGGAAACGGGGAAGAATGAAATTGTGGCGATGCCGTTAGTGACACTGCGCAACATTGTTGTGATGCCCGGGATGATGATCCATTTTGATATCCGGAAAAAAAAGAGTATAGCCGCGGTGGAAACTGCAATGCGCCAGGAGCAGCGCGTTTTTGTGGTGACGCAGCAGGATTCGCATGCAGAGGAGCCAAAGGGGGGCGAGGAATTGTCCATGGATTCCCTCTATGCTTATGGTACTGTGACGGTGGTCAGACAGCTTATCAAGCTGCCGGAGAATGTTATCCGGGTGTTGGCGGTCGGTGAGTACCGGGCGCAGTTTTTGTCCATGACGGACGGCGGCGAGTATCTGGTTGCGGAAACTTCGCGTGTCCCGCAGGGTGAGGAGCCGACCAAGACCGAGAGGGAAGCGATGCTTCGCAGTTTGAAGGAGCTTCTTACAAATTATGGAAGTGAGAATGTCAGGTTGAGCCGCGAGGTTTTAAAAAACCTGATGGAAATGACGAGCCTTGAAAAATTTGTCGAGCAGCTCCCGGTACAGCTTCCGCTTTCCGTTCCGGAAAAAGAGATGATCCTGGCAGGTTTCGGGCTTATTGGGCAGTTTAAGGCGGAGGCCGTGGTATTAGCAAATGAAGTCAATGTTATCCGTATCCAGAAGGGGATACAGGAGATGGTCAAGGCTCACATTGACAAGAATCAGCGCGAGTATATGCTTCGGGAGCAGTTGAAGGTGATCCAGGAGGAGTTAGGGGACACTAATCAACTTGCCGATGCAGACCGGTTTGAAAAACAGTGTGCAGAGCTTGAAGCCCCGGAGGAGATTAAGGAGAGTATAAGGCAGGAGATAAGGCGTTTTCGCGCGGTGAATGGCTCGGTTTCGGAGAGCGCGGTTTCCCGCGGATATTTGGAAACTCTCTTGTCATTGCCATGGGATAAACAGAGTGAGGACAACGAGGATATCCGCAATGCGAAACGCGTCCTGGAGGAAGACCACTATGGGTTAAAGAAGGTCAAGGAGCGGGTTCTCGAGTTTTTGGCGGTGCGCGCAGCGACACATCGGGCAGATACAGCGCATCAGATTGATGCGCCGATTATATGCCTGGTGGGACCTCCGGGTACAGGCAAGACCTCGATTGCGCGCTCGGTTGCCAGGGCGCTTGGCAAAAAATATGTGAGGATCTGTCTGGGCGGCGTGCGCGATGAGGCAGAGATCCGCGGGCACCGGAGAACCTATGTCGGGGCGCTTCCGGGGCGTATTATTGCCGGGCTCAAGACGGCGGGGGTAAAGAATCCCCTGATGCTTCTTGATGAGATTGACAAGATGGCAAGTGATTACAAGGGCGACCCGGCAGCCGCGATGCTCGAGGTATTAGACGGCGAGCAGAATTCAAAATTTGTTGACCATTATCTGGAGCTTCCGGTTGACCTGTCAAAAGTTTTGTTTATTGCCACGGCGAATACGACCCAGACCATTCCTGCACCGCTCCTTGACCGCATGGAGATTATCGAGGTAAATTCCTATACGGCAACGGAGAAACGCCATATTGCGAAGGAGCATCTTATCAGGAAGCAACTGGCTAAGAACGGGCTTGACAAGAAAAGGTTTACCATAACGGACAAGGCGGTTGATAAGATTATTTCCGGATATACGGCGGAGGCTGGGGTGCGTTCCTTAGAGCGGCGCATCGGGGAATGTATGCGCAAGGTCGTGCTTATGATGGCACAGGATGCGTCCGTGGAAAAAGTGCGTGTGACGGAGAAGAACCTGACGGAGTTTTTAGGACCGGTAAAGCGCACGAAGGAGAAGAAGAACCGAAAAGATGCGGTCGGTATCGTGCGCGGGCTGGCGGTGACTTCTGTTGGCGGCGATACACTTTCGATCGAGATTAATACGATGCCGGGCAAGGGGAATATTGAACTGACGGGGCAGCTTGGCGATGTGATGAAGGAGTCTGCGCGCACTGCCATCAGTTATGTGCGCTCGGTTGCTGAGGAATATGAAGTGCCCGATGATTATTTTGAGAAACATGACATGCATCTTCATATCCCGGAGGGGGCGGTGCCAAAAGACGGACCATCCGCGGGGATTGCGCTGGGCGTGGCGGTGCTGTCCGCTGTGACCGGGAAAAAAGTAAGGGCGGATCTTGCGATGACGGGCGAAGTGACGCTGCGTGGGAGAGTGCTTCCGATTGGCGGTGTGAAGGAGAAGCTTTTGGCGGCGAAGATGGCGGAGATCACGCTTGTGCTTGTACCCAAGAAGAACGAGGGTGATGTGAAGGAGCTTGAGAAGGAGATTACGGACGGCATCCGCATTGTTTTTGTGGAAACGATGGAGGAAGTAATCAGGGAAGCCATCCTGATGTGATTTTAAGGGGAAGGGCGATATGCCCCTTTTTCGGGGAACGCAAAGGACGGAGGTTTTGTATGGAAGAAGAAAAAAAAATAAGGCGGGGGGTTAATTATGTGGAGCTGGAAACAGTCTGCGGCATTACAAGCACCCTGCCGGAAAATTTGCTGCCGGAATTTGCGTTTGCGGGAAGGTCGAATGTCGGGAAATCTTCCCTGATTAATGCGCTGATGTTCCGCAAATCTTACGCGAGGACTTCGTCGCAGCCGGGAAAAACCCAGACCATCAATTTCTATAATATTGAGCGCGAGTTATATTTTGTTGATCTGCCGGGCTATGGTTACGCGAAGGTTTCGCAGGAGTTAAAGGCAAAATGGGGCAAGATGATTGAGAGGTATCTGGTAAAATCGAGCCAGCTAAAAAAGATTTTCCTGCTTGTGGATATCCGGCATGAGCCGTCCGCAAATGATAAAGAGATGTATGAATGGGTGGTATACCAGGGGTTTGAACCGATTATTGTCGCGACAAAGCTTGATAAGATTAAGCGCAGCCAACAGGAAAAACAGTGTAAGCTGATCCGGACGGCATTTGGCGCGGGAACGAGGATTATCCCGTTTTCGGCGGAAACGAAACAGGGGCGGGATGAAATCTGGGCATGTATCGACAGTGCAATAAAAACAGGGTAGCAGAAATCTGCTGCCCTGTTTTTTTAGGGATTTTCTTTGAAAATGGTTGATTATCTGAAAAAAGTCTTGTTTAACTTGGCATAAGTTAAAAGAATTTCACCTTCGGCACCAGTCAGTCTGCATCCTCAATAAGGGTTGAGAAGATATGGGCATAGATTTCCGAGCTTTTTTTTGACCAGTTGCTGCAAATAATCTCCGCCTCCGCCTCCGAAGGTACGGAGAGCCGGACATCGATAATCGGGTTGTCCCGCTCGAGGATTTTTAATGAGGCAATATACTCGTTTTTCTTTGACTTATAGTAGTCTGCGCGGATGGAATTCTCCTCGCGCATACTGTATTTGTTGACTTTCAGGAAACTGTCGATATCCTCTCGGATCGGCTCGGATATCTTGTTGTAAAAAAAGGAGAGTGATTCGCCGCCCAAGGCAGTTATTTCATAGTAGGTGCTGTTGCGGATAACGTTGCAGGAAATAAATTTATCTTCAAGGAGTTCGGAAAGCACCTGCTGGATATTGAAATAGGTAGTATATTCCTTTTCAAGAAGGAAATTTGTTAGCTGCGTCTGTGTCAGCGGGAATTCCACCTTGTCAAGAATATAAAGGATCATAAGCTTATATAGCATCAATGCCTCAGGTTGCATGGTGTTCTCCTTTCTGTCATGCAAAATCAGGTAGTTTATTTTCATATGGTATTCTCTTTTTTCTGTCAGGGGTTTCTTTGCAGTGCATTCCCTGAAGAAAATTACGGCATTTCATTTCTCTTTCTATTGAATTTAATACAAATTTTTTGTTGGCGCTCCACAGTGGGGCGATAAGCAGTTGTTTTTTTCCGTCGCCGGTGAGCCGGTGGATTACGATATCCTCCGGGATAATGGAAAGGCAGGCAAGCAGCGCGTCAAGGTAGGTGGGAAAGTCCATCAGCGGGTATGCCTGCGGGTGAGCCGCGAAGTGGGTGGCAAGGTCGGTTCCCCTCAATACATAAAGAAGCTGCAGCTTCAGTCCGGATAATGGCAGGGTACAGACATGATGCACGGTGGCAAGCATGTCGGGGAGGGTCTCTCCGGGAAGACCAAGGATTAGATGGGTTACGATATCGATTCCGGCAGAATCCAATGCCCACACTGCCTCCTCATAAACATTGAGAGGATAGCCGCGCCGCACAAAGGCGGCGCTGTTTTCATGTATGGTCTGTAGGCCAAGTTCGACTGTAACGGGTTTTATTTCCGACAGGCGTTTAAGCAGGGACAAAACTTCCCTTCCCAGGCAGTCCGGGCGGGTCGCAATGGAAAGGGCTGCGATATCGGGATGGGATGCCGCTTCAAAAAATACACGCTCCAGCACGGGAAGAGGGGCATAAGTATTGGTGTATGCCTGGAAATATGCGATATATTGCCCCGAGGGATTTTTTGCGGCAACAAGCTGCCTGGCCTGTCCGATTTGTTCCGTGATGGTAAGTTTGCTGCTTGCTGCAAAATCTCCCGAGCCGCCGGCACTGCAAAAAATACAGCCGCGTGTACCCAGGGTGCCGTCGCGGTTTGGGCAGGTAAAACCGGCGTTTAAGGAGAGTTTGTATAGTTTTTTTCCAAAGCGTTCCCGGCAGTCAAAGTCAAAGCTGTGATAACGTTTGCCGTTCCACATCGCGCCTAGCAGATATGGGATTTCACAGCGGCGCTTACCACTTCGCATACGCGCGGGTCGAACGGAGCCGGAAGGATATTATTTTCACTTAGTTCTTCTTCGGGAACCAGCCCGGCAATTGCTGTTGCTGCTGCCAGTTTCATCTCCTCGGTGATCTGCTGCGCGCGCCCCTCAAGTGCGCCCTTAAAGATTCCCGGGAAGGCAACTACATTGTTTACCTGGTTCGGGAAATCCGAGCGCCCGGTGCCAACCACACGCGCGCCGGCTTCCTTCGCAAGATCCGGCATAATCTCCGGGACGGGATTTGCCATGGCAAAGAGGATCGCGTCGCGGTTCATCGAGGAAACCATCTCTTTCGTGACAATCTCCGGGGCGGACACACCGATAAAGATATCAGCGCCCTTTAAGGCATCGGCAAGGGAGCCATGGAGGCCGGATAGGTTTGTGGTTTCCATCATTTTTTCCTGCATCCAGTTAAGCCCCACGGTATCTTTTGCAAGAATGCCGATGCGGTCGCACAGGATCAGGTCTGAAAATCCGTAAGTCAGCATAAGCTTTGCAATTGCGATGCCTGCGGAACCGGCACCGTTTATTACAACTTTGCATTCCTCCTTCTTTTTCCCGGTAACTTTCAGGGCATTGATAACGCCTGCGAGTACCACGATTGCCGTGCCGTGCTGGTCATCGTGGAAAACTGGGATATCGAGGATTTCCTTCAGGCGCGCCTCAATCTCAAAACAGCGCGGTGCGGAGATATCCTCCAGGTTGATGCCGCCGAATGCGGGGGCAATGTAAGTGACAGCCTTGATAATCTCCTCGGTATCCTGGGTGTCAAGACAGATCGGGAAGGCGTTGATACCGCCAAACTCCTTAAAAAGCACACACTTGCCTTCCATAACGGGCATCGCTGCCTTCGCGCCGATATTGCCAAGCCCCAGCACTGCCGAGCCGTCCGAAACAACGGCGACCGTGTTGGCTTTTATTGTGTACCGGTAAGCGGCATCCGGGTCTGCCGCGATTACCTTGCACGGTTCCGCAACTCCCGGTGTGTAGGCGAGTGCGAGATCTTCGCGGGATTTCACCGCGCATTTTGCTGTGGTTTCCAGTTTTCCGTTCCATTCCTCATGAAGCTTTAACGCCTGTTCATTCTTAGTCATATTTATACCCTGCCTTCCCTGTATCTGTAAAAAACGGTCTAAAAAATGCGAATAGAATTATAATACCACTGAAAGCCCATGAAATCAAGCAATCTGAACAGAAAATATTTATTTTTTGGAGAGGATGTGGTATAATGTCGCAAGACATTATACCGGCGCTGATTTGCAGTCCGACCAGAGGGAGGACAATTTCCATGGCAAATCATGCGCATCCCCCGGAGGGAATCATGTCTTGAGGACATGATATAATGTCGCAAGACATTATACCGGCGCTGATTTGCAGTCCGACCAGAGGGAGGACAATTTCCATGGCAAATCATGCGCATCCCCCGGAGGGAATCATGTCTTGAGGACATGATATAATGTCGCAAGACATTATACCGGCGCTGATTTGCCGTCCGACCAGAGGGAGGACAATTTCCATGGCAAATCATGCGCATCCCCCGGAGGGAATATATTGAAACAACGATATTGGAGCAATATGGTATAATGGTTTGCGCCCGATGAAAAGAACGGTGAGGGCATATTTATAAGGATTTGAAAGGAGTATCGTAATGCCGGCATTTTACACACACTATATTTTTGGAAAACTAGGGTATAAAGATCTGGAAGAGAGCATGTTGAAGGAAATAATCCGCAGGCACAAGAAGGTTTATGCCTTTGGGCTGTCGGGACCGGATATCTTTTTTTATTTTGCGGTTGACCAGTTGCTGCTGCGCAGAACGCCGGGGTCGCGGATGCACGAGGAAAAATGCGGGATATTCCTGCGCCGTATGCTGAATGAGGCGCTTGCGCTGCCGGTTCAGGAAAGGGAGATTGGGCTTGCCTATCTGGCGGGATTTATCGGACATTATGCGCTTGATGTAAGTTGTCATCCGCATGTGTATGCTTATATAGAGAAGGAAGCGGTTAGGATCGCGCGCGGGGAAGTTACAAGGATTGGGGATGTGGAAGAAAATTTATCCTGCGGAAAGTTCGGCGGGCAAAGTGCCGGATACGGCGCGCAGCAAAATGAGGAGGATGGCATAAGAAGAAGGCGCATGCGCGTCAGGATTTCAAGGAAGCCGCGTGCACACCGGGTTTCCGCACATGAGAAGACAGGAATCCATTTCCGGTATGAGTGCGCGATGGATCATTATTTTCTGGAGCATTATATTTCAAAGACGACGGGGCAGCTAAAGCAGGGGAAAATGGTTTATCTTATTCCCGAGGAGAGGCGGATTATTGCGCGGATGGTTGCAAACGCATACAATAAGACCTATGACCGCCCAAATATGAGCGAGGCTTCGGTCCGCGCTGTGCTGTTCAGTGTGCGCATGGTGCAGCATCTGCTCCGTGACCCTTCCGGGCGCAAGGAGAGGGCATTCTATCCCCTGGAAAAATTGGTATACCACCACCCATTCCTTTCCGGGCTTTTTGTAAATGATAACCGCTATGGGGTTGGTAAGGATGAATGGTTAAAGATGAATATGCTGTTTCTTGAGGGGAGGAAAGAGTACAAGGAAATGTTGGATGCGCTTGCAAAGGTAGTGGAAGCGGCATTCGGCTTTGCGGGGACTAAAAAAGCTTATGAGCTTGCGGTAAGAGAATTTGTGCGGAGGCTGGGGAGCCGTTCCTACCATACGGGGGAACCTGTATAGCGGTATAAAAAGTCTTTAAAACAGGAGAAATTACACTATCCACTTGAAATGTAAAATATTTTAGTGTATACTAAAACATATAATAAACCTACGGAGGTATACTTATGGGATACGATATTAAAGATGCATTGGAAACCGGCAAGACCGCGCTCGGTATTGAGTTTGGTTCAACCAGGATCAAAGCCGTGCTGATTGACGGGAATAATAATCCGGTCGCCTCAGGAAGCCATGACTGGGAGAACCGTTACGAAAACGGTATCTGGACATACTCGCTTGATGATATCTGGACGGGGTTACAGGATGCTTATGCGAACCTTGCGGCGGATGTAAAAACACAGTACGGGATTGTGTTAAAGAAAATCGGTGCGATCGGGTTTTCTGCGATGATGCACGGTTACATGGTTTTTGACGGGGAGGATGAACTGTTAGTTCCGTTCCGCACCTGGCGCAACAATATTACGGGGCAGGCATCCGAGGAGCTGACAAAGCTTTTCGGATACCATATCCCGCAGAGATGGAGCATCGCCCATCTGTACCAGTCCATCTTAAACGGGGAGGAGCATGTCGGGAAAATACATACGCTGCTCACACTTGCAGGCTATATCCACTGGAAGCTTACGGGGCGTAAGGTGCTTGGTGTAGGTGAGGCATCCGGTATGTTCCCGATTGATATTGAAACCAGGGATTTTAACAGGAGGATGATCGCGCAGTTTAATGAGATTACCGCGGGCAAGAACTACGGTTGGAAACTGGAAGATATCCTGCCGCAGGTGCTTTTGGCGGGGGAGGATGCGGGCGCGCTGACAGAGGAAGGCGCAAAGCTGCTTGATGTGTCCGGAAATCTTGAAGCGGGTGTGCCGCTTTGTCCGCCGGAGGGGGATGCAGGAACCGGGATGGTCGCAACCAACAGCGTGGCGGAGCGCACCGGCAATGTTTCCGCGGGAACTTCCGTTTTTGCGATGATCGTGATGGAGAGGGAATTAAAGAAGGTTTACGATGCGATCGACCTTGTAACCACCCCGACCGGAAGCCTTGTAGCGATGGTTCACTGCAATAACTGTACATCCGACTTAAATGCATGGGTGGGGCTGTTCCGCGAATTTGCGGAGAGCTTCGGCATGAAGGTTGATATGAACGAGCTGTTTGGTACACTCTATAACAAGGCGCTTGAGGGCGATGCGGACTGTGGCGGACTTCTTGCCTACAACTATTTTTCCGGGGAGCATATCACGGGCTTTACGGAAGGAAGACCGATGTTTGTGCGCACACCGGAGAGCAAATTTAACCTTGCGAATTTTATGAGGGTGCATCTGTTCACATCCCTCGGCGCACTGAAAACGGGGCTTGACATCCTTTTCAAGGAGGAAGGGGTTCAGGCGGACCGCGTTACCGGGCATGGCGGGCTATTTAAGACAAAGGGAGTCGGTCAGAGCATTCTTGCGGCGGCAATGAACACTCCGGTATCCGTGATGGAAACAGCCGGCGAGGGCGGCGCGTGGGGGATTGCGCTCCTTGCGGCGTACATGCTCAACAAAAAGGAAGGCGAAACGCTCGATTCCTACCTGAATGAGCATGTATTTGGCGGCAATACCGGGACATGCGTAGCACCTAAGGCGGAGGATGTAGCAGGTTTTGACGAGTTTATAAAGCGCTATGCGGCGGGACTTGCAATCGAGCATGCGGCAGTTGCAAACCTTAAATAAGGAAAGGGAACGAGTGAGAAGATAAATCCCCGCAAGTTTTAGAAAATCAAGACTTGCGGGGATTTATTAATTGGCGGCGGGTAGGATATTTTGATTTGTTAATGGTATCGAATGTGGAACTTATTGTTTAGTTTTAGTTAATTCAATCGCTTCTTTCCCGGATAAATGTTCAATAGAGAATTCTTTCATGCATAAAAGTTTCCATTCTTTTTCAATTTCTGCATTGCGTCCTGTTTCATTATCGGCGGGAGAGTATTTTTTGGTTAAATCCTCCATTGCCTTTTTGATTTCAATTTCATTTTCCATGATATGAATATTTCCGAAAGCAATAACATCTCTCTAAACATTTTTCTTACCTCTTTCTGATTTAATATATAATGCAATGCCAGTTAAAGTGACAAGACATTCAGTAATTGGAAAAGACAACCATACTCCCGTCATTTCTAATAAAAGGACAGGAAAAACGCCATAGGGATTATAATTAAAAAACCTCTTGACAGTGAAATGGTTTGTGCA
>CAJTOR010000054.1 GCA_910577675.1 uncultured Lachnospiraceae bacterium | reverse complement strand
TCGTAAATGTATTAGAAAGACTATCCAATAAAAGGGCAAAAAAAAGCACCTGCCCCAGGGACATTTCCCCAAAACTGGTACTTTACATGCGCGATCAGGGGCTCGAACCCTGGACACCCTGATTAAGAGGGGGAGGGAGAGGAAAATAAATGAAGAAACAGGATTGACAGGAATCGACAGAAGGAATAAAATATTAATGTTGTCGCGCCCAATCTGGCAACAGAAAGGGGGTGCTGGATTTTGGACATTTTGACTTCTTTTTTTCTTTCCGTTATGGCGAGTGTAGTAGCCTACTACCTCTGCAAATGGTTAGACGGTAAAGATCGCGATGACTAGCCAAAAGTAACAAAACCCCCTGGGGGTGCCTCCCCAGGGGGTTCGTGCTAGATTTTATTTTGACTTCTTTTGCCTACTGGCATTATAGCATATGCAGAAGAGGTTTGCAATATACATTTTGAAAAATTCTTGTATTAGTTTTTTTTGCGAATGATTTTAATTGGTTATCTTCTTCTTGTTCTGATTAAGAGGTGGAGGGAGAGGAAAATAAATGAAGAAACAGGATTGACAGGAATCGACAGTAGGAATAAAATATTAATGTTGTCGTACCCAATCTGGCAACAGAAAGGGGGTGCGATATGGATTTATTAATTTCTTTTATTCTTTCCGTCATGGCGAGTGTAGTAGCTTACTACCTCTGCAAATGGTTAGACGGTAAGGACTGCGACAACTAGCCGAAAGAACCCCCCGGGACCGCATTCCCGGGGGGTTCAATTTGTGCGATATGGATATTTAATTTCTTTTGCCTAATGGCATTATAGCATATGCAAAAGAAATTTGCAATATACATTTTGAAAATTTGGTTTTTTTAAAGAAATTCATTCTTTTTGGTTATAACTTTCACAATGTTTCCGGGTTGACAATGTAAAAATAAACCTAAATGTATATTGTTTCATGATGTTTATTTTTGTAATTCTCATCCATTCGTTGTATTTCATTTTCACTAAGAAGTCCAATTAATTCTTCTGGTTCGAAAGGTTCATCATTATTAGTTCTAAAAATAATAGTAGTATATTCATCGGATGCTAAAATGTATTCTTTCATAATTGATCTCTCCTTTATAAATGTTTAAGCAAATGGTTTTAGTTCTTCATTATCTTCTTGGTTTTGTTGTTCTTGATGGTTAGGATTTTGTTTCATAGCCAGATCAAAAAAATTTATCTTTTTAGTTGTGTTGTTTAGGGGTTCATCTGATTGCTCCCGATCTGATCGGCTTCGCTTCGCTTCCATGTCTGCAATGTTTAAGATGATTCTTTTTCCTCCTGTGTCTGTATCCTTATAGTCACGCAGTAATTTTTCTTCGTCTGGTGTATTTGCCCCTTCTCGTTCTAAGAGCCAGTCCGTGGAAACATTAAGAACATCCGCAATTTGTTTTAAAGTTTCGCCTCGGGGTATTTTGTTATTTCTCCAATTAGTGTAGTTTCTGTTTTCCATGCCTAATCTTTTACATAAAGCATTTCCGGTAATTTGATTTGTTTTTAATGCTTCTGCTAGGCGATCGCTGAACATAACTCCTCCATACGAAAAATAATTCGTAAATAGTGTTGACAAGCGAACAAAAATACGGTATTATTGGATTGGGGGCGAATAATAATTCGTATATTTGTACACTTAAAGTTTTAACCTTAATTATACCAAAAATCCCGCAAAAAGTAAAGTCCCCGACGCGGAAGCTTGGGGAGAAAGGACAGATATAAACTTGAATAAATTCCGAAAATATAAAATAGTACTGGAAGAGTTGAAGGGTGATCCACCTGTATATCTTTTTAGTTTCTTACGTAAAAAAGTTTATTATGGTTTGTTCCAATCACTTCGGTTAATTAGTTCCTCGGGGAATCATCATGAAAATCCAAATATTCTTCTTTGACAGATATTTCCCCATATTCAGGATCTAAAATGTTTTTAGTAATAAGTTTTACCGTTTTGCCAGATTTTTTTTCCACTACATTTTTTTCTGTTACGACTTCCATTATATTTTCGGGTTGACAATGTAAAAATAGGCATATTTTGTCTATGATATCAGTTCTTACAATTTCATCTTTGGATAACTTGGCAAGGGTTGGTGAGGAAATAACATTTAATAAATCGGTTTTTTTCATTTTATTTTTTGCCAATAATGCAAAAAGTTTGTTATATCTAATCATAAAGTATACCTCCTTGAGTTAGCTATAGTTAATATATTAAAAGCGAACGGTAATAAAAAATTTGCGGACACTAAAAAACAACTTGACAAATTTATAAGCGTTTGTTAATATAATGTTAATGTTTGCTATTTAAATATTAATGCTAAGTAAGTTTTTACTTTCATTGTACCAAAAATCCCGCAAAAAGTAAAGTCCCCGAGCGCGGGAGCCGGGGCGGAAGGACGGATATGAACTTGAATAAATTCCTAAAATCGAAGAACAGTACTGGAAGTATCGAAGGGACTGCTATCTTACGTCAGAACCTGCTTGCCCTGTTTGAATCAGCAGCCATGGAGTACACCATGGAATATACGACAAGCAATGCTGAAAACATCCATATTATTGCCTTTGGAAAGATGATGGCATATTGCCAGCTTGCAACCGTGCTTTGTGACGGCGAGTTGGCGGCACGGTTTGAGGGGGAGATCAACCGCCTACTTACTGGGCGGAAGAATAATAAATAGATGCTTTGCTATCGGCTTTTACGGGCAGAAAGAGGTATGAATGAAGAGTACAGTTATTGTATTATCGGCAAAACCATGGGACATGGTGGACGATGTAACGAAGGCGACGCGCAGTGGGGTGTCCCTGCATTATGTCATGACGGATAACTTGAAGCCGAAAGTAGATTCGGAAAGTGGCGAGCTTGGTTATTCTGTTATGAAGGAGAGTATTTCCGTTGATGCTGCCAAGTCACTGGTGGATGTGCCGGGGGTGTATGATGGGGATTTTATCCTGAAAGCCAGGTCTGGCAAAAGTGTTTTGAGTGTTTCCAGCCTGAATTTTATTATGGCACTTGAATAATTGCAAAAACTCATTTTCTGGTATCCCTGGGGGCTTCCCCTGGGGACTCTCCTTAAAAGGTTAGAAGTAAAAATGACCATATGGCATTATGCTTAAAAATATATGGTGCTGCAAGGCAGCAAGATCTACGGCAAGCGCCGCAAGGTATTTGTTTGCCGGGTTCTACGGATTGCCATGGGAATGGTAGAAAGGAGCGAAGGATGTGTAGGAAGTTTTGGTTGAAGCACCAGGTTCTGACGGATGCAAAAGAAGGGATTACAGAAGTCCCGGATCATGCAGCGGAAAGGGATATGCAGGCCCATGATACTGGGAAGTCCAGGGGCAGACGAAGTTTGTCGTATTGTTTTGCTGCCCTTTCCATGTGTTTTATGTTGCTTGCCGTGTCCGGTGCAGTCCCGGTGTTCGCAAGTAGCGGTGGTTCTGGCAGTGTGATCGACAGTAGCCTGGTTGGCGAGCTGGTTGACCTGGTGAAACAGGTGGCAGGTCTATTCAATGTTTTCCCGATCAATGTTTTCTTGATTGGTTCGCTTGCGGGGCTTGGTTTTACGCTTTTCCGTAAAGCGAAACGCACAGCAGTGGAATAGGTGTTATCCGGCATGTTCCGGAGGGGGCAGGTCATCCTGCCCTTTTGTTTTCTATGGAGAGAGGAGGGGATGGGGATGGAGAAGGAGAGAACAGGATATTGGGGGAAGGATTCGGCAGGCAGGAATTATCCACCGATTTTTGGGATTCCGCTTATTTTGGGGATTATATTGATTGCGTTTCTGTTTATGTGGAAGCTTGTGCCAGTGGAAGCGGATGGGGCGGAAGATAAACCAGTGTTATCTGAACAGTTTGAAAGCCCAACTGATTATTCGCAGTATACAAATGCAAATGAACATGCAAAATTACTATCTGACGGAAGTGATACAATCTTACGTTATAAGGATAAATATTGTAAAATTTTTCGTGATTCTGTCCGTTTATCTTGGAATGTCCATGAATATAATATATTTTTTATCCAGACATGGGTAGATGAAAGTGGAAATGAATTTATTGATTTATATTTTTGGTACAGATCAGGTTCTAGTGAATTGAATTTCGTTACGAATAACTTGCTTGGAAAATTAGGATGTGTATACGAAGGTATTTTTTTTCAATTTGTTTATACTAATGGGGAATTAAAACAAACATCTTATTATATGATACCAGTGCATTCTTATTTAATTGATCCTTATGTTTATGATAATCAATTATTAAATATATACATGTATTTAAAAAGGACAAATGGAAAAGTTTTAATTAATGGGGAGCAAATTTTATACAATGCCCCATCCCCCTATGATTTTAAGTATGCGACTACATTCCGTATGTTAACTGGTGATACACTTATCAGTAATACATATTATTATGATAATTGTTATAAAGCCGGTGATGATATCATTAAATGTGTTGCTAGTGCGAATGAAACCCAGCCATCTGGGCGCTTCGTTGCTGTTGAAGTATTGGATCTTAAAACGGGGCAAAAAACAGTTACACATGTTGCAAACCCTGCCATTTTCTGTCAAATTTCCTCCTATGGCACCGTTTACGACATTGTTTCCACCAACGACAATAACCTCCTGTCCCTCCTCGGCATCAGCAAGCCCGAAGAAAAATACTGGGACGTTGCATCGCAAACTTGGAAGCCCGTTTTTTCCGGTGGGATTGGTGGCGGTGGGAATGCAGGTGGGGAGATCGGCGGCGGTATTATCGGCGGGGGGAGTGGCGATGGTGGCACGACCGGAAAATTTGATTTTAACTATTCCCTTTCCCCGCTAGAAAACTTTTCGCGTTGGCTTGCGACAAAGGGTTACCCAGTTGCTTCTGGTGTTGCCCACTTTTTTTCATTTGAATTCATAGAGGATGCAGGGGATTATCTCGACCAGTTCGGTGAAATCTTATCGGATTACCTTGACTACTTTGTTTACAATGAGGAAATCCAACGCTTTGGACTATCAAAAGACGGGTTGGGGGAGAACTGGAAGAAGTTAAAGGAAAGTGCCATTGCGGATAGTGTCACGGACGAATTCATCAACCGTTTTAAATTTGATGAAACGGTAAAACACTATACCTGGTCTTCCCAGATGATTTCTACAGCAATCCCGGGACTAAATGCGGGGCTTGTCCTAAATAGTGGTGGCCCTACTGGTGGGACAGGTGGGACGGGTGGCAATGGTTCTGGCAGCACAGGGGGCGGTGGAACGGGTGGCAATGGCTCCGGCGGTACAGGCGGCTCCGGTTCCGGTGGGGGTGATCTTATTATTGGCGGTCCCCAGTGGGATGCGATCGGCGAGTTTGGCAGCAACGTGCAAGGTGGAATTGTGGAAGGGGTTACTTCTACCGGCAGTTTCCTTTCCGGTGTACTCGGTTCGGTAAAAGGCATCCTGGAAGGGCTTGGCAGCCTGCCAGTCCTCCTGGCGGATTTATATTCGTTCCTCCCATCTGAAATAACGCTTGCCCTTGGGGTTGGGCTTGGTTTGTGGATTCTGCCTGCCCTGCTCGGTCTTGCCCGTACTGGTCTGAAATCGATTGGGAACATGTTTTCGTCCCTGTTTGGTCTGATCTCGTCATTATTCAGTTAAGGGGGTAACCATGGCAAATATAATAAAGATGATTTTTGGCATGTGCTGGGATATCCTGGGGATTGAAATCCAACTATATGAATATACCATTACACTCCGGCAGGTATTGCTTTTTGCTGTCCTTGCCTATGGGGTTGCCACCATGGTTTTTTACCTGGTCTTTAACCGGTTTGGGGGAGGTGGCGAATGAACGTTTGTTTTTGTCTGCTCCTGTCCCTATGGCTCGTATGGTATCCAGCAGCACAGGCAGTGGATGCCGCTGACCTTGGGACCGCCCAGGAGGTAAACCCCACTGGTCAGCCTGGCAGTATAAGCGGGCTGGATGATGATACCGTTTTGGCTGGGGAGGAAGATGGGATGGAGCCAACAGAAGATTGGCAACAGGGGATGGACATCCCACTATCCCCTTACCAGCTCGATGACATCACCCGAAGGCGGGAAGATTCCGAACTTGCCCGGTTTGCCCTGGTTGCAGCCCTTGCCATATGGGCAAGCCGTACTATAACACAAAGGAGGCGCTCTTAATGGATGTTATTGTAACGTATATCTTACAGGGACAGACCAGTTTTACACCGGACGTTCTGTTGCGTTTTTTCTTCTGCGTGTTGCTGGTGCGGGAAATCTTTTCTATCCTGAATTCATTGATTGATACCTGCCGGAGGTTATAAGATGGAATTATTTATGGTGGTGGCGGTGATCCTGGTTGCCGTGAACATGAAACTCCCAAAGATGCTTTTACATAACCTTCACCGGGTTGTCTACTATACCGTGCAGGATAGTGTATTATATTTCCGGGAACATAAATGGGAGGCATTCCCCTACTATGGGATTGATATGTTTGTTGCGATGTTCGGCAAGGGGAAGACGCTCTCCATGACGCACCGTGCCTTGAAAATTTATCGTCAGTATGGGGACCAGGTATGTTTTTATTCCAACTATCACTTGGAGGATATCCCCTATATCCCGCTTAAAAACTTTAACCAGTTAGTTGACCTTGGCGCAGAAAACGGGGAAGGACCGGAGTATGCCGGCTATGTTGTGCTGCTTGATGAGATATCAAGCGTACTTTCGCACCGGAACTTCTCTTCCTTCCCGCTGGAACTCCTCTCCATGCTCTGCCAGCAGCGCAAGCGGAAAATTTATATTATGTGCAGCGCACAGCGTTTTTTCATGGTGGATAAGATCTGGCGCGGCATTACAACCCGGGTGGTCATCTGCAACAAGCTTTGGCGCTTGGTGCACAATGTATATTTTGATGCCTGGGAATATGAGAACGCAACAACCGCCAGCGTACTTCAGCGTCTTGGACATATCTGGTGGTTCTGCCGTGATTCGGATTATCATGCCTATGATACGAGTGAGATGATAACCCGCGCTGCGGCAGCGGACTTCATTTCCAATGAGGAAGCCATTGTGCGGAAAGGTCTTGACAGCCAGCCAATGTTTAATGATGTAGGGTTGCACTTAAACAAGAAAGCGAGGAAGCGGCGGGATAGCCGGATGTAAGATTCCATAGTACCTGGGAAGGGAGGTGACACAGTTGGACAGGGGATACTGGTTTGACAGGAAAGAAAAAAAGTTTTTACATAACATAGATACCTTTTATTATAGTATCAAACTTTATAATGACCTGACACGCAATTCCCAGGAAGCGGTGGTGGAACGTTTCCGCCGCCTGGTACAGCGCTACCAGGACACGGAGGAACGATGCACGCCATTTACCGAAGTGCCATACCGTTATAGCATGGGGTATTCCCTGTATTCCCATGGTGCATCCAACTGTGTCAATTACCGGCATGGGACATTCGACGCATTTTATAATTTCATCCTGGAAGTGCCAGGGCGTTTTGAGGTTGCCTTTGCACCCATTGTCCCGCCGGCAGCGGGCGGGGTTGGCTCCATTACCTCGGAGATCGTTGTCATGATCCGTTCCCAGATGCTTTGGGAGCTTGGGACAAATATCGCATTTGAACAATCCTATGCCTATGTGCAGGAACTTTGCACGTTCTTCCAGTTTGATATTGCGGAGGTCAAGGAAAACCGCACGGATTTCTGCTGGCACACGAACGCCTTACAGGACCCGGAAAACTATTTCCGGATCGACCGCCTGTCCGAAATGCAGGTTTCCCGGTTCCGCGGTGTAAACTACCATTATAAGTTCAAGCCAAGCAGCGCGGCAGAAAACTTCCAGCGCGGGAAAGTAAAGCCTGGGAGGAAACCTATTGAAGAAAGATGGATGGAAGATTATGGTACTGTGGACGATATTGAAAAATCATATGAATGGGATTATCTTTGCTTTGGGCAGCGCGGGGATAAATGTTTCCTGCGTGTTTACCTGAAAACAAAAGAAGTGGTGGAAATGGGACTTAAAGGTTGGTTCCTGAAGCTGTGGCAGCTCCAGGGGCTTATTTCGCGTTATGATCTTTATGTGTTGGAAAAAGCATATGAAAAACGGCGTTGGAATTACTGTGACCTTGCCCGCCTCCAGTTTGCCCTGGAGAATGACAATACTTTGTCCGATGCGGACCGCAGCCTGATCCGCGCGACCATGGAAGAGGAACGCCCGGATTATGCAAAGGTACACCGCCTTGCGAAGCGCTACACCCCAGAACTGACAAAGGTCATCAATGTTGAGTTCCAGACCATGCGCAGCATGACACGGACCTTTGAACTTGTCCCAATCCGTGACAACATGGACAAAGGGGCAACCAGGCGTGTTTATGATTTTTTGGCAAACCGTAAGATTATCACCGACTACCTGACCCATGACACGTTCCGGCTTGTGCGGCGGAAGGACGGGGACAGGAACAAATGGCGTGCGGATTATACGGATTTCTGGAAACGCCTGCGGAATACAAAGCAGGTGGATGTGCTGCCAAACAAACATCATCTGAAGCTCATCCGCAATTATGCATCCAAACTTAACCTGGAAATGCGGAAGACAAGGGCTGTAAATGCGGTTTCCTCGTTTGCGCTTTCCCTGAACCGCAATCCGGCATCCAGCATATATGAAGATGCGGCGGAACTCCTGGCAGTGTTAAATGACAATGATTTTGCCCGCATTTATCGATACAAGCATATCAAGGTGCGCGGGGAAACCGATGACCCATTGCAAGGATATGGGCGACAACGCCATATCACAATCATTGACGAAGGGGGTGAATTCTATGATGCAGGATACCAGGACAATCCATAGGATGGTTGAGGAATTCCTTGTTGACCGCGCGGTCTACTGCGCCCCGGATACCTTGCGTTTTTACCGGGAATCACTCCGTCTGTTTTGTAATTGGGGGAGTGAATTCGGCTATACCTATCCCCAGGATATGGATGTAAACATGGTGAAACAGTATTGCATATACTTGCGGGAGCAACGCAAGATCAAGGCAACCTCAATAAAAACAAACTTCCGGGCAGTGAATGCATTCCTCCATTTTTTGATGGAAAACGGCTATATCCCAGTATTTCCCTATAAAATCCGTCTGCCCCGTCCAGATCCGGCGCTTGTGCTGCCGTTAACATCCGGGGAAGTGGAACATCTGATCGCGACCATTGCACGCAGCAATGAAGACAGCCTGCGGGACATGCTGATTTTCCGGCTTATGGTTGACTGTGGGATGAGGTCGTCCGAGGTGCGGCACCTGCGCCTGGAGCATCTGGACATGGAAAAACGCTTGCTGCATGTTGTTGATTCCAAATGTAATAAATCCCGGCTGCTCCCCATGCCGGAAGCGGTTGCCATTTTACTGCGCCTTTATCTTGGCGGTCGTTACCCAGGGAATGGGCTTGCGCTGCTTGATAAGGATGGCGGGGGACTGACAGTGGATGTGTTGAAGAATTTTTTTCGGAAACTAAAGAAGCGTTCCGGTATCCAGCGGATCCATGCCCATCTTTTGCGCCATACATTTGCGACCTCCTACATGGTTTCGCATAATAACATTGAATACCTCCGGCTTTATCTTGGGCATGAAGATTATAATGTGACACGCGGTTATATCCACCTGGCAAGCCAGTGTCTTCTTACGCATTATGACTGTTATCAGATAGACCCATGTTTTGTATAAGCACCAGGAAAGCGCCCCCTGTCTGGGACTCCGGGTTTCCCCAGGGACCAGGGTAGCCCCACAAACCTACCCGCAGGGCGCGGAGCGGACCAGGGTGATGAACAAGCGGTAGCGCGAAGAAATTTTGCATGCTGTTATTTCTGTAGCAGGCTATAACCTTTTCATATTGCCCGCTCCCAGCCTGCGTCATTGTCCCGCCCCCAAAAAGCGGGCGCTTCGGCGTAAAAGCTGCATCGGAAAACTGTTGTAACATAAAGGGGGATGGAAGGGGATGGCGCTTGTAGCGCAGGGAAATAGGAGGGAATGGGTCTAAAGTAAGGCACCCTGATTGCAGGGTGTTTTTCAGGTTCAAAAAAGAAGCTTTGCAAGTTGTCCGGCGGTTTATCCGCCGGGCGGACTGCAAAGCTTCTTTTCATTGCCCCGCGCTTAAAAATCCCCTTCCAGACCGGGGAAAAATCCGATGCGCCACGTTCCTGTAATACGTGGTCTGAACCTACAGGGTAAAACATGCGCGGAAGCCCTTGGAGACTGGGTTTGCAGGGGTTTTTATTTTGTTCTGAAATGGGGTTTCCAGAACAAAATCATCTTCGTAAATGTATTAGAAAGACTATCCAATAAAAGGGCAAAAAAAAGCACCTGCCCTAGGGACATTTCCCCAAAACTGGTACTTTACATGCGCGATCAGGGGCTCGAACCCTGGACACCCTGATTAAGAGTCAGGTGCTCTACCAACTGAGCTAATCGCGCTTATTTTTTTCTGTTGAGGAACTGCTTTCCCTCAACGCAAGATTGATTATATACCAAGTCTTTAAAAAAAGCAAGTCTTTTTTTAAAAAAAATTAAAAAAATTTTCAATCCTAATCAATCAATAAAAATTATGCAGGAAATAGTAAAAAAATTAATTGAAAAGGGAATAAGAAATGCCCTATCCACGAAATCTAATCAATTTTTTAGTTGAATTCATCCGGGTGAATGTTTATAATAGGTAGGAAGGAATAATGGTTATAAACCAGAAAGAGGAAATAAATGGTAAATAAAGTTAAATTAAGAGAGCGATTCCGTTCGGCGAAGCAGAAACTTCCCTCCAAAAAGAAGGAACCTCTGGAATATGGACCAATTGAAATCCGTATGCTTTCGGAGGAGGAGGTAAACAGGGAGGAAGAAAAATCGGATCATGAATTGATTGAGGAGCTTAATGGGAGTGAAGGGGGAGAGGAGCATAAATTTGAATCGAATAAAAACTATTTCACCATAAGTGTCTATGCACTTGTAACCATTATGGCGGCTGCAATTTTTGTCTGTCTGATTGCAAATTTTGGGGCGGTCAAGCTATGGTTAAAAGGGTTAGCAGGTATACTGTCACCGTTTTTGGCAGCATTTTTGATTGCTTTTATTTTAAATCCGCTGGTAAATTGGCTTGAGATAAACTTTTTTCAGAAACTTCTGCGCATACAGAAGCCGAAATTGCGGGTGGCACTATCAATTGTTACTACTTATATTCTACTATTGAGTATAATTATTATTGGAATGATTTATGTAATACCGCAGATAACTGACAGTATTGTTGGGGTGGCGGGCGATGTGACGGTGCAGCTCAATGAAATTTATGAGAAGCGATTTATTTATGAGAGTAAGCTGCAAGAGTATTTTCCAGAAATTGACCTGAAATTTATTGCGGATAAGATTGAGGAAATGTGGCCGACCCTGTTGTCAACTGTAACAAACATAACAAAGGATTTAGTGCCAAAGGTGATTGGTATGACCGTGTCGGTGGCAAAACTGGCAATTAATATCCTGCTCTCCATCGCCATTTCGATTTATATGCTGTTTGACAAGCGTAAATTGATTAAAATGGGAACGCAAGTGGTGTATGCCTCGCTGCCGACTGCGCGCGCAAAGATTTTTTGTGCGAGAATGAGGGAGTGCAGCAGGATCTTTTCGGGATTTGTCAGCGGAAAAGCGCTTGATTCCCTGATTATCGGTATTATTTGTTTTATAGCAACTTCACTGCTCGATCTGGAGTATGCGGTATTAATAAGTGTGATTGTCGGTATTACTAATATGATTCCTTATTTTGGACCATTCATCGGTGCAGTGCCGGGGGTCGTACTTTATCTTTGTATCAAACCGCTGGATGCAGTGGTATTTGTTATAATGATTTTTATTTTGCAGCAGTTTGACGGCTGGGTATTAGGACCAAAGATTCTTGGTGACTCAACGGGACTTTCACCGCTCTGGGTTATTTTTGGAATTACCGTGGGAGGCGCATACGGCGGTGTGATAGGTATGTTCTTAGGGGTGCCTGTGGTTGCGGTTGCGGCATACTTGTTAAACCAGGCAGTCAGCGGTGTATTGAAAAAGAAAAGGATTGATATTTCATAGGAATGTAGAAGAAAAGAGAGGATGGAAAATCCTCTCTTTTCTTGATCTTCAGGTTCATCCTGCAATAATATTACAGACCAATCAGGCTGGTCATTCCCTCTTTTGACAATTCACCAACATGCTGTTTTACCGCTGTGCCATTTTTAAATACAATAAAAGTAGGAATCGACATAACATTGTATTTTTCGGAGGTTGCAGGCGCTTCTTCCACATTGAGTTTGACTACTTTTGCGCGGCCTTTTAAATCTTCCGCAAGCTGCTCAACCACCGGTGCAACTCTTTTGCAAGGTCCGCACCATTCCGCAAAAAAATCAACCAGAACAGGAAGATCCGCCTTTAAAACCTCCGCTTCAAAATTGCTGTCATTTACATATTGCATAAGTACCTTCTTTCTGCGCTGTCCAAAAATTAATAAAATCCTGGGTTCGGGAAATATGTTCCGCCCACAGCGCTGTGCGGAAATCAATGTCCACGTTTGTGTTTTTTTGAGGTTTTGCCGATTGATTGTAATGTCCGGTTCACCTCGTCAAAATTCCGTTTTAAAACAACCGCCTGATGGTTCAGCCCCGGTTGGGAATCGAAGAAACGGGTCAGGATACGTTTGAGGGAGGAAGCCATGGTATACCTCGCATTATTCGCTGCATAAAAATTAGGAAAAGCCCTTGACAAACATTCTTCTGCTCCCATCTTATTATGCAGTATTTTCTTATAGTATATGCATATAATCTCCCATGGTATACATTCATGCCCATATCAGTCAGGAAACAGGCACCTGACTGTCCTTTGGCGGGAATGCTACAAGGCGGTGGATCGGGTTGCCCAAGGCGGAAAAACGTTCTTCGTACTCTGTCATAATATTTCCCTCCATATAAGGGCTGTGGTGCAGGTCATAAGAAATTTCCTCCAACTGCCAGCCCATTTCTTCTGCCTGATTCAGCGAAAAATCAAATAATGCCCGGTTATCAGTTTTAAACTCGATTCGTCCGGTCGACTGCAAGAACTTTACGTAGCGCAAAAGAAATTCCTTTGAGGTCAGCCGCCTTTTTGCATGCCGTTCCTTAGGCCACGGATCGGAGAAATTTAAGTAAATCCGCTCAACTTCCCCGGGAGCGAACACCCCCTCAAGGTGTTCTGCACCATAGCGCAGAAAAATAAGGTTTGGGCATTCACCTATTGCTTCGCGTTTTGTAACTGCGCGGATCAGCACACTCTCGTAGAGTTCAATTCCAATATAGTTGATTCCAGGATTTTTTTGTGCCAGCGATGTAATGAATTGCCCTTTTCCCATACCAATCTCGATATGGAGAGGGTGGCAGTTGCCAAAGAATTCATTCCAGCGCCCGCGATATTGCTGTGCATCCTGTACAACGTAAGGGCTGGCTGCAATCGCTTCTTTTGCTCCCCTGATATTACGTAATCTCATATGCTTTACTCCATCTGTGAATTTGAAACGGGGCTTTGACTCCCAGTGCGGGCAGCCCCGCCTTACGGTCTGGTTAAAACCCAGGCAATCCTGCTATAAAACAGGTTTGCCGCCATTATATACGATTTGGGGGAGATATTCAATAGCAAGTTTTAAAGAACTGTCGAACTATCATTTTGATAACCTAAATCGAAGTCCCTCATAATCGTGTTTATTAGTATGTAAGATTAAGAAATAGATAAAAATGTCCGGGCGTTTTTGTTTTATTTTTGTTTTGGTAAACAGGTTTCTGTGCTAAATGTTCACGACATATGCATGAATGAACATTCTGTCAACAAAACAAATAAGTATGCGGGAAGACTTTTCAAAATCGAATATTTATATATGGTGTTTTGAAATTCCAACAAAAATTTGTCCCTGTTACGTTTTTGCAACACTTTGTTTATGGTTTATTCATTCATGTGTTTTCCGTGCCGCATGTTATTTGTACCTTGACAAAATAATTATTCTGTGGTAGCATGTCTACAGTTGAAAAGGTCCTATTCAGAGTCTTTTCAAAGCAATTACACGGACCACTCCACGGGGAGTTGAGGCCATACGGACAGCCGGGTCCACTGCCGATTGGCAGCCATGCGTTGCCTTATTGATTGAGTTAAAAGCTCAAATTTTATAAGTTGGTTACTTCATAACCGAAATGTGCTTAATGCGCAGACTTGTGAAACGGTCAATAAGAGTAGTAAAAGTAGAATTGCTATATAGACTCTGATCCCTCCGTCCTATTTGAACAGATTCTTACACCTCAAAATGCCTGTATGGTAAAAGGTGGAGCTATGAAGTTTATATGATGACGACCGCAAGTTGTGCAGCCAGCGCAGCTTGCGGTTTTTTTGCCAACAAACGGAGAGAAGGAGTAAATAAGAAATTGAAAAGAACCCTATCGAATCAAACAAATCAAAACCGAGCGCCAATTTATGAGGCGCTGGAGTCCTTTCGGCAAATGAGGGTGGTTCCCTTTGATGTGCCAGGTCACAAGCGGGGGAGGGGCAACCCAGAGTTGACTGAATTTCTGGGGCAGCAGTGCATCGGAGTAGATGTAAACAGCATGAAGCCCCTCGATAATCTATGCCATCCGGTGTCGGTTATCCTTGAAGCGGAAAAACTGGCGGCGGATGCCTTTGGAGCCGCCCATGCGTTTTTGATGGTGGGAGGTACCACAAGTTCTGTTCAGAGCATGATCTTAGCCACCTGCAAGAGGGGGGATGAGATCATCCTTCCCCGCAATGTACATAAGAGTGTTATCAATGCCCTGGTTTTGTGCGGTGCGGTTCCGGTATACGTAAACCCCGATGTGGATCAGAATCTGGGCATTTCCCTGGGGATGCGGCGGGAGCATGTGGCGAAAGCCATTGCGGATCATCCCGGTGCTGTTGCAGTTCTGGTGAATAACCCTACTTATTATGGTATTTGCAGCGATCTTCGCGCCATAGTCAAAATGGCGCACGCGGCCGGGATGAGATGCCTTGCGGATGAAGCGCATGGCACACACTTCTATTTTGGCGGCGGTCTTCCAGTATCAGCAATGGCAGCGGGGGCGGACATGGCTTCTGTATCCATGCACAAGAGTGGTGGCAGCCTGACCCAGTCAAGCCTGCTGCTGGTAGGACCAAATGTCCATGCAGGTTATGTGCGGCAGATTATCAACCTGACCCAGACTACCTCCGCAAGCTATCTTTTGATGTCAAGCCTTGATATCAGCCGCAGGAACCTGGCTTTGCGGGGGCGGGCGGTGTTTCATCAGGTGGCGGACATGGCGGAGTACGCCCGGCAGGAAATCAACGCTGTTGGTGGATACTATGCCTTTGGCAGGGAGCTGATGAACGGGGATTCGGTGTTCGACTTCGACACCACCAAACTGAGTGTCCATACCTTGGACATTGGTTTGGCTGGAATTGAAGTGTATGATATCCTGAGGGATGAATACGATATCCAGATTGAGTTCGGTGATATCGGCAATATCCTGGCTTACCTCTCCATGGGGGATCGTCCCCAGGAGGTGGAGAGGCTGGTCAGCGCCTTAGCGGAGATACGGAGGAGATACCAGCGGGATCAGACGGGGCTTTTGAGCCAAGAGTACGTGGAGCCGGAAGTGGTAGCTAGTCCGCAGGAGGCATTTTATGCGGAGAAGCTAAGCCTGCCCCTGGCAGAAACGCAGGGGCGGGTATGCAGTGAGTTTGTTATGTGCTATCCACCCGGTATCCCACTGCTGGCTCCGGGGGAGCGGGTCACGGCGGAGATTCTGGAGCATATCCGGTATGCCAAGGAAAAAGGGTGCAGCATGACTGGCTCGGAAGATCCGGAGCTGGAGAGGCTGAACGTACTTGCGTGAAAGGAGATCAAATATGGAGATGTGGTTCAGTGAATTTCATACCCCGGATGTGAAGCACAGTATCCGGGTCAACAGGCATCTGTATTCCAAACAAAGCAATTACCAGCGCATCGATATCTTTGAAACGCCGGAATTTGGCAGGGTGCTGACTCTGGATGGCAACGTGATGTTGACGGAGAGGGATGAATTTATTTACGATGAGATGATTACCCATGTACCCATGGCGGTTCATCCAGGCATACGGGACATTCTTGTTATCGGGGCAGGGGATGGAGGCGTGGTGAGGGAGCTGACCCGGTATGACCGTGTTGAGCACATTGATTTGGTGGAGATGGACCCGCTTGTGGTGGAGGCATGCAGGACGTATCTGCCCAGCAATGCATGCCGTATGGATGACAGGAGAGTTCATATCCACTTTGAGAACGCCCTGAAGTTTATCCGCAGACAGGAAGCGGCATACGACCTTATTATTGTGGATTCCACCGACCCTTTTGGACCATCGGAAGGGCTATTCACCAGAGAGTTTTACGGCAACTGCCACAATGCACTGCGGGAGGATGGTATTATGGTCAACCAGCAGGGAAGCCCGTTTTACGCCGAGGATGCCGGGGCAATGCAGCGCAGCCACAAGCGCATTGTCAGTACCTTTCCCATCAGCCGGGTCTACCAGGCACATATCCCCACCTATGCAGCAGGGTACTGGCTGTTCGGTTTTGCCAGCAAGAAGTATCATCCTACGGACGATCTGGATACCGATGCATGGCGCAAGCTTAATCTGCACACGCGCTACTATACCCCGAGGCTCCATGTGGGCGCGTTCTGTCTGCCAGCGTTTCTGGAGGAGATGTTGCAGGAAGTGGAGGGATAAACTTTGCTTAAACCGAATATTGAAAATTTTATTGGCTGCGATTGCAATTATGAACAGGCACATATAGTTTTGTATGGTGCACCTTTTGATTCCACCACCAGTTTTCGCCCGGGTGCGAGGTTTGGTTCCTCCGCCATGCGGCATGAGAGCTTCGGGCTCGAAACCTACAGCCCTTATCAGGACGCGGATCTTACAGACTGCGCGGTATTTGACAGCGGTGACCTCGAGCTTTGCTTTGGCAGCGCGCAGATGGCACTGGAGGAAATAGAAGCACGCGCTGCAAGGATACTGCAAGATGGAAAATTTCCTATCTTACTTGGCGGTGAGCACCTGGTTACGCTTGGTGCGGTGCGTGCTGCAGTGAAGCGATATAAGGAGCTCCACATTATTCATTTCGATGCCCACGCCGACCTAAGGGACGATTATCTTGGGGCGAAACTTTCCCATGCCTGCGTCCTTCGGCGCTGTCATGAGTTGGTAGGTGATGGGCATATTCATCAGTTCTGTATCCGAAGCGGTGACCGGGAGGAATTTTATTTTGCCAGCGAACACACGGATATGCACCTCTTTATGTTTGAAGGACTGGAGAAGACCATTGCGGATCTGCAGGCGCAGAATGTTCCCGTCTACTTCACCGTTGACCTTGATTGTCTGGATCCTTCCGTGTTTCCCGGAACGGGTACGCCAGAAGCGGGCGGTGTCAGTTTTCCTGAACTGCTCGATGCCATCCGGACAGTCTGTACCGCCCATGTGGTTGGGGCTGACATAAACGAGCTGGCTCCCGTATTGGATGCCAGCGGTGTTTCCACCGCCACTGCCTGCAAGGTTTTGAGGGAACTGATTTTAGCGATACATAAAAATAGATTTTGATAATTAAAGGAGATGAGTTATTATGAGTAAAGTTCTTGTTATCGGCTGCGGCGGTGTTGCGTCCGTTGCCATCCACAAATGTTGCCAGGTCAGCGAGGTGTTCACGGAGCTTTGCATCGCGAGCCGGACAAAATCAAAATGCGATGAGCTGGCAGCAAAGCTGGCTCCTGTTACCGCGACCAAAATAACAACTGCCCAGGTTGACGCGGATGATGTGCAGCAGGTAATAGACCTTATCAACGCTTACAAGCCCGATCTGGTGATGAATATTGCGCTTCCATACCAGGATCTGACCATTATGGACGCTTGCCTTGCCTGCGGAGTGAATTACATGGATACTGCCAATTATGAGCCGGAGGACACTGATGACCCGGCGTGGCGGGCTGTCTACGAAAAGCGCTGCAAGGAGGCGGGGTTCTCCGCCTATTTCGACTATAGCTGGCAGTGGGCATACCGTAAGAAGTTCGAGGAGGCGGGGCTTACTGCCCTGTTGGGCTGCGGCTTTGATCCGGGGGTAACACAGGCATACTGCGCTTACGCTAAAAAGCATGAGTTCGATTCCATTGACACCATTGATATTCTGGACTGCAACGGCGGCGACCACGGCTATGCTTTTGCCACCAATTTCAATCCGGAGGTCAATCTGCGCGAGGTTTCCGCTCCCGGCAGTTACTGGGAGGACGGACACTGGGTGGAAGTTGCCCCTATGAGCATCAAGCGGGAGTATGATTTTGACCAGGTGGGACACAAGGACATGTATCTGCTCCATCATGAGGAGATCGAGAGCCTGGCATTAAATATCCCGGAAGTGCGGCGAATCCGTTTCTTTATGACCTTCGGGCAGAGTTATCTTAATCATATGCGCTGTCTGGAGAACGTGGGAATGCTCTCCACCAGTCCTGTGGACTTTGAGGGGCAGCAGATCGTACCCATCAAGTTCCTTAAAGCCCTGCTGCCCGATCCGGCAAGTCTTGGTTCACGCACCAGGGGAAAGACAAATATCGGCTGCATCTTTACCGGAAAAAAATCCGGTCGGGACAAGACCTATTACATCTATAATGTCAGTGACCATCAGGAGTGCTATCGCGAGGTGGGCAGTCAGGCTATCAGTTACACCACCGGCGTACCTGCTATGTGCGGTGCCCTGATGCTGTTGACCGGCAAGTGGAACAAGGCAGGTGTCTACACAGTGGAGGAGTTTGACCCCGATCCCTTCCTTGCGGCGCTGGATCAGTATGGCCTGCCGAGAAGCGAGAGCCGGATGCCGGCGTTGGTGGACTGATGGGAAGTTTCGGTGTGAAAGAAAGTCGTAAAGCCTTTGAGGGGTTAGGCGGCAGTTCCCCGGATAAACTTTTCGGGGGACTGCCTACTCCGTGTTATATCTTGGATGAAGCCATGCTGCGCCGGAACGGAGAGATTTTGGCTGGCGTGGCAAAACGGACGGGGTGCAGGATTTTGCTGGCTCAGAAAGCGTTTTCCAACTATGATCTCTACCCTGTTATATCGCCGTATCTTGACGGGACAGAGGCAAGCGGGCTGTATGAATCCAGGCTTGGCGCGGAGGAGATGCCGGAAAAGGAGGTTCATGTCTTCTGTGCGGCATACCGGGAGGAAGAGTTTGACGAGCTGCTGCGGTACGCAGACCATATTGTATTTAACTCTCCCAGCCAGCTAGATCGGTTCGGTTTCCGGGCAAAAAAAGCCGGGAAAAGCATTGGGCTGCGCATCAATCCGGAGTGCTCCACGCAGGAAGGACATGCAATCTATGACCCCTGTGCCCCCGGCAGCCGTCTGGGAACCACACGCGCCCAGTGGGACGAGAAAATGACGTTAGAATTGACCGAGCTGCTGGATGGTCTGCATTTTCATACGCTGTGTGAGCAGGATTCCGATGCGCTGGAAACAACGCTTAAAGCTGTGGCGGAACGCTTCGGCGATATACTGCCCCGGATGAAATGGCTCAATTTCGGCGGCGGACACCATATTACCAGACCCGGATATGATATCGTGAGGCTGGAGAGGTGCATACGTTCGGCACAGGAGAGATGGAATCTGAGAGTTTATCTGGAACCGGGGGAAGCTTGTGCGCTTTATGCGGGCTATCTGGCTGCCCATGTGCTGGATGTACTGCAAAACGGTGAAACACAAATCGCTGTTCTTAATACCAGTGCCGCCTGCCATATGCCGGATGTACTGGAAATGCCCTACCGACCGCCGCTGTACGGCGCAAAGGAACCGGGAGAGCTTCCCTTCACTGTCCGTCTTTGTGGGTCTACCTGCTTGGCGGGGGATGTGATCGGGGATTATAGTTTTGACAGACCATTGAGAGAGGGTGACCTGCTCCTGTTTGGCGACATGGCGATTTACACGATGTGTAAGAACAATACTTTCAATGGTATGCCACTGCCGGAAATTTTTGTTTTCGATAATAACAGAAAGTTACATTGTCTGAGGAAGTTTGAATATATGGATTTTAAGCAGCGTTTGGGTAGATTATTATAGAATCGTGATTTCATCGTTTTATTCTGGCGGTTAGCATAGAAGATAAGTGAAAAGCAGGAAAGGAAGTTTAACTTACCAATTATGTTAGGTGGGGAGATAGGCTCCATCTGATAAGTTGCGAGAGCAGCACAGGGATATGGGGAAGTAATGGATTCTGAATTTCCTTTGACATGTTATTACCGGGAGCGAAGGTATGTTATCTTTGCTCCTGTTTTTTTAGTTTTTCAATTATTGAAAAAAAGTGAACCTTATAAAAGGTTATGGCGAATATAGGGTGAACAGGCAGGGGAGGTGAAACAGTGGACGCAGAAGAAATAAAAAAATGTATTGATGAGTTTGGTACGGATATATACAGGTTCTGTCTGAAACTCTGCGTGGAAAAGACGGATGCCGAGGACTTATAGCAACAAACTTTCCTGAAAGTGTTGGAAACAGAGTGGACACTTGACTGGGAGAAATATCCTAAAGCGTTGTTTTCTTAGATAAAGCTCATCCATTATAATTTGCATGCAATCTCCTTTAAGTTGTCCGTATCGTATAAGAAGCTGTTGATTTGGAAATCTTTTTTCTGCATATAATCAACCCCTAACGCGATGGCGTTGCCTAACATCTGGTCAAATTGCTCCGTTGTCCCCTCCTGTGCCATATTCATCAGCACCTTAACCAACAGGAAAAATGCAGCGGCATCCATCTTTCCCGATTTCATGTGCATCTTTGCAATTCGGTTCGCCTGTTGTTCTACCACTGCCTTGATGTCCTCGATTTGATAGACTGCCTGAAGTGCCTGCCGGATGATTCCCGCGATAAAATCAATATCCTGTCGGTAACCCTCCACATCCAGTCCTTTTTCGATATAGCGGCGGATCTGTTCATTCCGTGAGATATGTCCGCGGGCTGCCATCCGATCTACCTGTTCGCACATTTCCCTTGTCAAGTAAACAGAGGTGATGATGCGGTCATCTTGTTTTGCCATACTGCCCCCTTTCTACATATTGGAGGAAAAATTCCTTCGGTTTATCATGGCAAGGCTTTCCCTTTGGCATGATTTTATGCAACAGAAAAAGGGAAGGCATATCCATTCCTGTACCGGAACAAATATGCCTTTCCTTTTTACCGTATCCATTTGTTGGTGGTCATGCCATCTCAGACCATTCCCTTACTACTTCCACTGGGTAATCAACTACCTGTGC
>CAJTOR010000053.1 GCA_910577675.1 uncultured Lachnospiraceae bacterium | reverse complement strand
AGCATGGCGGACGTAAGTTTTTCCCGCCTAAAAGGGGGATGGAAGGACTTATGCAGTACTTTAAATAGGAGGACTTATACATGAAAGCATACGGAGTGAACGAACTCAGGAGAATGTACCTGGAATTCTTCGAGGGCAAGGGGCATTTAAAAATGAACAGTTTTTCCCTGGTGCCGCAGAACGACAAGAGCCTGCTTTTGATCGGCGCAGGAATGGCACCGTTAAAGCCATATTTTACCGGGCAGGAAATCCCGCCAAAACGAAGGGTGACAACATGCCAGAAATGTATGCGCACGAGCGATATTGAGAATGTAGGTAAGACAGCAAGGCACCTTACCTTCTTTGAAATGCTCGGCAATTTTTCTTTTGGCGATTACTTTAAACATGAGGCGATCGCATGGTCATGGGAATTTTTGACAAAAACGCTTGGCATGAACCCGGACAGGCTCTATCCGTCCGTCTACGGTGAGGACGAAGAAGCTTTTAAAATCTGGGTTGAGGAGATCGGTGTTCCGGCGGAGCGTATCACGCGCTTTTACCGCGATGAAAATGGCGATTGCGATAATTTCTGGGAGCACGGCGCAGGACCTTGTGGACCTTGTTCGGAAATCTACTATGACAGGGGCGAGAAATACGGCTGCGGAAAGAAAGACTGCAAGGTCGGCTGCGACTGCGACCGCTTTATGGAAGTCTGGAACAATGTCTTTACCCAGTTTGAGAGTGACGGCAACCACAACTATACAGAACTTGAAAATAAGAATATCGATACCGGCATGGGTTTGGAGCGCCTTGCAGTCGTAATGCAGGATGTGGACTCCGTTTTTGATATTGACACAATGAAAGCAATCCGGGATAAGGTTTGTGAGATGGCACATGTGGTCTATGAAACAGACGCAAAAAAGGATGTCTCCATCCGCCTGATAACCGACCATATTCGTTCTGTCACCTTTATGACTTCCGACGGTATCCTGCCATCAAACGAGGGGCGCGGCTACGTCCTGCGCCGACTTCTGCGCCGCGCGGCAAGGCATGGGAGGCTTCTTGGCATCGACGGGCTGTTTTTGGCAAAGCTTGCGCAGACCGTAATTGACGAGTCGAAGGATGGTTATCCGGAACTTGAGGAGAAAAAGGAATATATCTTAAAGATCCTTACAAACGAGGAGGAAAAATTTAACAAGACCATCGACCAGGGGCTTTTAATCCTCTCTGAAATGGAAGGGAAAATGGCAGAAACCGGAAGCAGGACACTCTCCGGCGAGGATGCGTTCCGCCTTTATGACACCTATGGTTTCCCGATTGATTTGACGGAGGAGATTCTTTCGGAAAAAGGCTTTGCCTTAGATATGGACGGATTTAAGAAGGCGATGGAAGTGCAGAAGACAACGGCGAGGGAAGCCAGGGGTGTAACCAATTACATGGGTGCGGACGCGACAGTGTACGATGAAATTGATGTGAATATCACATCGGAATTTGTTGGATATAATTGCCTGGTTAAAGACTCAAAAATTTCCGTTATAACAAATGAAACCGAGATTGTAACAGAACTTAGCGCTGGCAGGAACGGAACAATTATTGTGGATGAAACACCGTTCTATGCAACGATGGGTGGTCAGGAAGGCGATACCGGCGAGATTGTCTTTGGGGATGCAAAATTTTTGGTTGCGGACACCGCAAAATTAAAAGGCGGCAGGATCGCGCACCGCGGAATGGTAATGAGCGGAATATTTAAGACCGGGCAGACCGTCACCCTTAAAGTGGATGAGGCAGCGCGCGCCGCAACCTGTAGGAACCACAGTGCGACCCACCTTTTGCAGGAAGCGCTGCGCCAGGTTTTAGGAACCCATGTCGAGCAGGCAGGCTCTTTAGTAAACCCGAATCACCTGCGTTTTGATTTCACGCATTTTTCGGCGATGACAAAGGAAGAAATTGAGGAAACAGAGGCGATTGTAAATGCGAAGATTGCGGAGCGCATCCCGGTTGTAACACAGGTGCTTGCGATTGAAGAAGCGAAGAAGACCGGCGCAAAGGCTCTCTTTGGCGAGAAGTATGGCGAAACCGTGCGCGTTGTCTGTATGGGAGAATTTTCCAAAGAATTCTGCGGCGGAACACATGTGGATAATACGGGTGTGATTACAGCGTTTAAAATCCTTTCCGAGTCCGGTGTGGCAGCGGGCGTGCGCCGGATTGAGGCAATCACGGCGGAGGGCGTATTTGAGCACTACCGCAGAATAGAGAATGAGCTTAACGCGGCAGCAAAGGCGGTGAAAGCGGAACCGGCAGGCCTTGCAAGGAAAGTGGAGGCACTTCTTGAGGAAATAAAGGAGCTGCATTCTGAGAACGAAAAATTAAAAGCAAAACTTGCGAACAATTCCCTCGGTGATGTGATGAACCAGGTGAAAGAACTTGGTGGGATGAAGGTGCTTGCGGCGAAGGTGCCTGACGTGGATATGAACGGGCTTAGGAACCTTGGCGACCAGTTAAAGGAAAAACTTGGAGAAGGTGTTGTTTTCCTTGCGTCAAGCCAGGGCGGAAAGGTAAATCTTGTGGCGATGGCAACCGAGGGCGCAATGAAACTTGGCGCGCACGCAGGCAATCTGATTAAAGAGGCGGCATCACTTGTCGGCGGCGGCGGCGGCGGAAGACCGAATATGGCACAGGCGGGCGGCAAGAACCCGGAAGGGATTGATGCGGCGATTGCAAAAGTGTATGAGATTTTGGGAAAATAGAATAAAAAAATTTTTTTGTAGTAATAATAAACACTATAACATGTCTTTTTCGCCATCTTTTTGAATTTTTTTCAAAAAACAGTTGACGAAATAGAAAAATATGCTATAATGTAGGCAGTGCTTTTATAATACCCAAACAGTTGGTGTAAGCACAATACACAACTGGAGGGAGGTCAGGTGAGAGAATATGTCGAACGTTATTGTTAAAGAGAACGAGACTTTAGACAGCGCTCTCCGCAGGTTCAAGAGGAACTGTGCGAAGGCGGGGATTCAGCAGGAAATCCGCAAGAGAGAGCATTACGAGAAGCCAAGTGTGAAGCGTAAGAAGAAGTCTGAGGCAGCTCGCAAGAGAAAGTTCAAATAATCATGTGCAGGAAAGGACCTCGATCGATCGGATTGAGGTCTTTTTTTGCTGTTTTTTGAATATGTTAAAAGGAACCGGATATTCTTAGGATGTGTGGAGTATGACCTGGCAAAACAGTACCAAACCGGAGCACGACAGGAACCGGAAAAAGGAGAATAGCGGGCTGTATAAACAGTTGAAGGAGCAGGAAAAGCGCGAAAAGCAGGAGAGGTTAAGCTTCCTTGAAGTCCTTTCCGAGAGCATTTGCCTGCCGCCGGACGTGTTGGCGGGCGCGCCGATCGTCACGATGCACGGCAGGAATGCAGTCTACATTGAAAACCATAAAAAAATTACGGAATATAGCGAGGAGCATATCCTGATACAGACAAAAAGCTGCAAGCTGGCAATTGAAGGGAAACGCCTTAAAATTGATTATTTCACGAAGGAGGAGTTAAAGATCAGCGGGCTGATCCGGCGCATCTCCTACGGGGAGGAGGCATAGTGAAAAGCAAAATGACCAGAAAGCTTTCCTGTTATTTTGGCGGTGTGGCGCGGATATGTATCAGCGGGAGCAATGCGGAGCGCTTTATCAATCTCTGCCAGTTTCAGGAAATACCGCTCAAGGATATAGAGAGGGACGGATGCCGCTATCACGCAACACTCCCCGCAAAGGATTATTTCCGACTGCGCCCGGTTATCAAAAAGACCGGGATATGCCCAAAGATCACAAAGCGGGCGGGGCTTCCCTTCTTCTTAAAAAAGAACCGGAAACGCAAGGTATTGATTCTGTGCGCCCTTCTCTTTGTGGGGATGGTCTATTATCTTTCGGGTTTTTTATGGCGCATTGAATTCGACGGATGCCATTATCACACAAAAGAACAGCTCCGCGAATTCCTGCGCGAAATCGGGATTGCCGAGGGTGTCCGCAAGGATGCGGCTGACTGCACGGCAATTGAGGAGAGTATCCGCAGCCGCTTTACGGATATCGGATGGGTATCGGCGGAACTGACCGGCACAGTTATGAAAATACATATCCAGGAAACCCGAATGCCCTCGCTTGAGGCGGAGAGGGTTGTGGACGGCCTGGGAAATGCATGGGGGGAGGAAACCGGGCATATCGTGGCGGCGCGCGATGGAATTGTGGCAGAACTGACTGTAAAGAGCGGCACCGCCATGGTAAGGCCGGGGGATGTGGTGAAAAAGGGCGATATCCTGATTGGCGGCGTGATCGATGTGGTCGGTGATGACGGGGGCGTTGTGGCGAAACACGCGGTGCTTGCCGCGGGCAATGTGCGCTTAAAATGTGTGGAGAACTACAAGGAAACTGTCCCGCTAAACTATGAGGAAAAGGTCTATACCGGGCATGACAGAAAGGGGATTGTACTGGAAATTTTTGGGAGAAAAATATTTTCATATAATTCTGGTAATTCTTATCAGAATTGTGATATAATAACGGAAATGGGGCAGTACTGCATCGGCGAGAATTTTTATTTGCCGCTTTTGTGCAGGAAGACGACAGTGAGGGAGTACACATTGGTTCCTGCCGTGCGCACGAAGGAGGAGGCGGAACTTGCTGCCCGCCAGTTGCTGGTGAGGTATCTGGAGGAAAAAAAGCGTGGCGGTGCCGTAATTCTTGAAAAAAAGGTGGCTGCCCGTTTCACAAAAACGAAATGTGTGTTTGAGGGCCAGCTTATTTTTAATGAGAGTGCATGGGAATACCGCAGGATTAAGACGGAAGAGTGGAGGTTCGATAACAGGGATGAGTATAACACAGACAGTAATTGATATACCAGCAGAATATGAGAAAAAAATATTTGGGGAGTACGATGCCTACGCGAAGATTTTGGAGAGAACTTACCATGTCACGCTGATTTCGCGGGATGGCAGCGTGAAAATCATAGGCGAGCCGGGACCTGCGGGATCTGCAGCGGCAGTGCTTGAGAAACTTCTTGCCTTGGTGCGCGGCGGAGGGGAGATCACGGAACAGTCCGTAAACTATGCGGTTTCCCTGAATATGGAGGATAAGGCGGACGCGCTGCTTGAGATTGACAGGGATTTAATCTGCCACACGGTTTCCGGCAAGCCAATCAAACCAAAGACCCTTGGCCAGAAGGCTTATGTGGACCAGATACGCCAGAAAATGATTGTATTCGGCATAGGACCCGCCGGCACGGGAAAGACCTTCCTTGCGATGGCGATGGGCATCACGGCGTTTAAGAATGATGAGGTAAGCAGGATTATCCTGACGCGCCCTGCCATAGAGGTGGGGGAGAAACTGGGATTTTTGCCGGGGGATCTCCAGAGCAAGATAGATCCTTACCTAAGACCCCTCTACGATGCACTTTACCAGATTATGGGGGCGGAAGGCTATCTTCGCAATGCGGAGAAGGGGTTGATTGAGGTTGCGCCGCTTGCCTATATGAGGGGGCGAACCCTGGATAATGCCTTTATCATTCTTGATGAAGCCCAGAATACAACCCCGGCGCAGATGAAAATGTTTTTGACTCGCATCGGGTTCGGCTCAAAAGTTGCCATCACAGGCGACCTTACGCAAAAGGATATCCCGGCGGGGCAGCCGTCCGGGCTTGACGTGGCGGTAAGGGTTCTCTCCGGCATTGAGGAGATCGGGTTTTCCTACCTGACAAGCAGCGATGTGGTAAGACATCCGCTCGTGCAGAAAATCGTGATGGCGTATGATAATTATGAAAAGAGGCAGCAGAGGGGGAAGAACACAGCCGTCCGCCGCGGTGAGGCGGTCAAGAAGGTAAGGAAGGGCTGAGGGCATTCCGAAAAAGGGGGAACTTATGACAATCGATATCGAATATGAAACGGAAACGGCGTTTGGCATTGACTACAGGGCAGTGATTGAGCGCGTTGTCCCGGCTGTCCTTGACAGCGAAAAATGCCCGTATGAGGCGCAGGTCAATATCCTGATTACGGACAACGATGCCATAAGGGAAATAAACTGTGAGCAGAGGGGGATTGATGCACCTACGGATGTGCTTTCCTTCCCGGCGGCGGAATATGATACGCCTGCGGATTTTGAAATGGTTTCCGGGAGGATTGACTGTTTCCACCCAGAAACAGGTGAACTTTTGTTGGGTGACATTGTACTTTCGGTGGAGCGGGTTATCTCGCAGGCGGAGGAATACGGGCATTCGAGGGAGAGGGAGCTTGGCTTTCTAGTTGCCCACAGTATGCTGCACCTCATTGGTTACGACCATATGGAGGAAGAAGAGCGCGCTATTATGGAACAGCGGCAGAGGGAAATTTTGGAAGGAATTGGTTTGAAGAGATGAGGATCAGGCAAAGAAAGATACGGTTTGCGGCATGCGTTTTGCCACTGCTTGCGGCATGTCTTTTTGGCAGCTTTTCCGGCTGCGGGAAGAAACAGGAGGGGGGGATGGGCAGTGCATGGGAGAAACTCCCTGAATTTGCAGTTGGGGCACCAAGCCCTGCACCAACCCCCATCCCGACGAAAGCGCCGAGCCCTACGCCGACACTGGACCCATATATGGGAAAAAAGCAGAGTATGCTGACCGGGGAATGGATTGAGAAAGAGCAGGTGGAGAAACGCCCCTACGCTGTTATGTTAAACAATATCAAGGTGGCGAGCCCACAAAGCGGGATTGGACAGGCAGATATTGTGTATGAGGCACTTACGGAGGCGGGGATTACAAGGTTTCTGGCATTATTTTCCGAAATAGGCGAGGGTACCCCCGCGGCGGACAGGCTTGGCTCGGTGCGCAGCGCGAGGCATTATTTCGTGAGCTTTGCGGATGAGTATGATGCTATTTTTGTACATTTCGGTGAAACAACCTACGCAGCGAAAAAGATGAAGAAATTAAAGATTGACCATATCACGGGGATGTACGGAGCCGGTGTATCAAGTTTTTACCGCGACAAATCCATCAAGGCACCGCACAATGCCTTTGCCTCGCTTGAGGGGATTGAGAAAGCAGTTGAGCGGGCGGGCATCCGGACGGAGTATGAGGAGGGATACGAGTCCCATTTCCGTTTTTATGCGCAGGATACGGATATTTTGGCAGAGGAGGGAATGCAGGAAGCCACGGGGCTTACACTTGGGTTTTCTGCTTACACTTCCCCGTATTTTACTTACGATAAAGATACAAAACTTTATACCCGCTACCAGTTTGGCGGGGTGCATACCGATTATAATACCGGGGGGGCATTAACGTTTAAAAACCTGATTATCCAGCTCGTTGATGAGTGGAATATTGACAAGAACGGTTACCAGACCATGGATATTGAGGATGCGTCAGGAACGGGATATTATCTGACAAACGGGGTGTGCGTGCCGGTTACCTGGAAAAAGAAGGAGGAGACGCGCTTTATGCGGTACTACGGGCAGGACGGGGAGGAACTTACCATCAATCCCGGCAGAACCTACATTGCCGTATTTCCGCAAAACCGTGAAAAATACATTACAATCGGGCAGGAAGGGCAAGCGCACTGATGAAGGATACAAAGCAAAATAATTATCTGGTTCAGGGCAGCATCCTCGCGTTTTCCTCAATAATATCCCGATTTATCGGGATGCTCTACCGCATTCCGCTGACTAATATTGTCGGGGATGTGGGTATGGGGTATTACAGTTCGGCCTATGAACTATATAACCTTGCGCTAATCCTTTCTTCCTACAGTATCCCGACCGCAGTGTCAAAACTGGTCAGCAGCATGGAATCAAAAAAACAGTACCGCAACGCGCACCAGGTATTTCTTTGCTCACTAAAGATTGCCTCTGTTGTCGGGCTTTTGATGAGCCTGTTTGTCTACGCATTTGCGGGGGTGTGGGCTTCCATGGTAAAGAGTGCGCCGGTGGCAATCCCTCTGCGCGTGCTTTCGCCGACCATCTTTGTATTTGCCGTGATGGGGGTGTTCCGCGGGTATTTCCAGGGCAAGCACACCATGGTGCCGACCGCGCTTTCGCAGTTAATTGAACAGCTAGTGAACGCGGTTGCAAGCGTGTTAGCCGCATACCGGTTAATGCAGGAGCACAATGCGTCCGTGGACATGGAAGCCTACGGTGCGGCAGGCGGGACTTTTGGCTCGTTCGCAGGCGCGCTCTTTGGGCTTGTCACATTGCTCGGGATCTATGCGATGAACTATGCGTTTATCAAAAAGCGCGTGAAACTCGACCGCAAAAACAGACCCAAAGGGACGGCGGAGATCACGCGCATGTTGATTCTTACGGTGATCCCGATTATTTTGAGCCAGACGATTTACCAGCTTAGCGGGACGGTGGACAATACGGTGTTCGGCCAGGTTATGGATGGTGTGGTGGGGGAGGATGCCGCATTTTTATGGGGGATTTATTCAAACAAATACCGGATGCTTACAAACCTGCCGGTGGCGATTGCGACGGCGCTCGGCACCTCGATTGTCCCGGCGCTCGCCAACACCTATGCAATCGGGGATGACGACGGTGTGCGGGATAAGATAGCATCCTCCGTCAAATTTAATATGCTGATTGCGATTCCGGCTGCGGTGGGGATGGCAGTTCTTGCAGAGCCCATTATTATGGCACTTTTTCCAAGTACGGAAACGGAATTGAGCGCAAGGCTTTTGCAGGTGGGTTCGATTGCGATCGTGTTTTTTGCCTACTCGACTTTGACGAACGGGATTTTGCAGGGGATTGACCGGATGCGCCTGCCCGTCCTTAACGCCGCGTTTTCCCTGGTTTTCCATGTGGTGGTGCTATTCGTTTTGCTGAAGGTTTTTAACATGGCAGTGTACGGGCTGGTGCTTGGCAATATCACCTATGCGCTCGGTGTGTGCGCGCTCAACTGGGCGGGCATCCGAAAGCATGCGTACTACCGGCAGGAGATCAGGACAACCTTCCTGATGCCGTCACTGTGCGCCGCCATTATGGGGGCGGTTGCCTATCTTACCTACCACGGCATTTACGGTCTTACGGCGCGCAACCTGCCAGCCCTTATAGCGGCAATCGGGTTTGCATTGATCTGTTACTGTGCGCTCTTGGTTGTAACCCGCACGGTTTCGGAGGAGGAGCTTCGCGGTTTTCCAAAGGGACATGCCCTAGTAAGGTTCCTGCGCAGGCTGCATCTGCTGCCAAAAGAAGATAACAGAATAAAGTGACAAAATCCTGTCCATACTTTTAGAAAAACAAAAAAGGAGGACAGGATGAAACGGGTTATTCGATATAGTTCTTTTATACTGGCACTTGGCATTATGTTTTCCGCGTGCTATTATATGAGTTACCGCAGCGCGCTCGGGAAATTGCGCCGGATGGAGAGCAGGCAGGATATGGATGCTCTCTTTGACGAGCAGATGAAGCTTGCAGAACGTATGTTCCGCAACCTGACCGGCAAGATGGAGGAAGAAAAAAGCCGGGGGGAGGATATCCCTGTTCAGGCGCTGGCGACACCGACACCCGACCCTTTGGGCGAGGAGGAGGACGCTGTTGCGGCAGGGCAGATTGCGCCCGAGCGCGTTTCTGCCACAACAAGGATTATTGCGGAAACTTTTGATACTGTGACGGGCAAGTTTTCCACGCGGGAAATAATGCCCGATTCCGCGATGATCGGTATGACGAGGGATGAACTTACGGACTATTTGGCGCAGGAACTTGTCAATATGCCGGATTCCGAGCGTGACCAGGGATTAATCTTAAACGAGCTGATTACCTTTTCAAAAGATCGGATTATCGTTCGCAAAACCTACGATTCAAACCGGATTGATTTTCTGTATTATGTCGCAGTTAAAAACGGGGAAGTGGTGGTGTACCATAATGACCGGAATACAGTTTACGAATTTACGGGGATTTCAGCGCTTTTATTGTCGGAGGAGGAGAGGCTTGCGCTGCTTGAGGGAATCCGCATAAGGACGCAGGAAGAACTGTTTTCCCTGCTTGAAAGTTATTCGAGTTAAACAATATTTTTAGGGGGACGGATATGGAGCCGGAAAGAAAGCATCAGGTGGCCGTGGTCGGTGCGGGAGCGTCGGGGATGGCCACCGCCATTTTGCTGGCGGAGGGCGGGGTGGATGTCGCATTGATCGAGGCGAACGACCTACCAGGAAAAAAGTTACTTGCAACAGGGAATGGCAAATGTAATTTTACCAATAATTTCCAGAATGCTGCCTGTTACCGCGGGGAGCACCCGGAAGTGGCAATGCAGTTGTTAAAACGCTTTGATGTTCCCTGTGTCCTCGGGTTCTTTGGCAGGCTTGGAATTCTTCCTAAGCAGCGGGATGGCTATTGGTATCCGAACAGCGGGCAGGCGGCCTCCGTCCGCGAGGCATTTGCCATCAGGCTTTTTGAGCTGAATGTCCCGGTATATACAAACACGCATGTGGATGCAGTTTGTAAGGCAGATCCATCGCAGTCCTGCGGGTGGGAAGGTTTTTATATCAAGGCAGAAAAGAGGGTTCCACTTTCCGCAGAAACAGGAAAAAAGACCGGGAAAAAGCCCAAAAAACCAGTGTATTCTGAAAGCTTTAACGTTTCTTTTAAAGCGGAATACCTGGTGCTCGCCACGGGGGGATGTGCAGGGAATATCAGCGGGGCGGACGGCTCAGGATACGGGATTGCAAAGGGTCTTGGGCATCGGATAATCCCGCCCGTACCCGCGCTTGTGCAGCTCCATTCAAGTAAAAAAGCCCTGAAAGCTTTATCCGGCGTGCGGGTGCGCGCGTCAGTCCTGCTTTCTGTAGAAGCGCGCGGGGAGGGAAGCTTTCATTACCGGGAGCAAGGCGAGGTACTGTTTGCGGATTATGGAATTTCCGGCATCCCGGTCATGCAGGTAAGCCGCTTTGCAGCAAGAGAGCTTGCAAAGGGCGAAAAGGCGGGGAGAATAAGGATCTTTCTTGATTTTTTCCCGGACATGGAGGAAGGGGAACTTGGGCGGATGCTTTTAAGCCGCATTGCTGCCTTCCCGGAAAGGAAAGCATCACAGTTACTTATCGGGATGCTGCCGTCAAAGCTTTCCATAGCACTGCTTGAGGAAGCGGGGCTGCCCTGTGATATTCCCTGTGTATCCGGGAAGGAGGATGTTTTTGCACGGCATCTTTCGCACTGTATAAAACACTACTGCCTTGAAATCTGCGGGACAAACGATTTTGTAAATGCCCAGGTTACTGCGGGAGGGGTTGACCTGACAGAGCTTTCCGGGGAGAGCCTTGAATCGGGGCTTACAAGGAATCTCTATGTGGTCGGGGAACTTGCCGATATTGACGGAACCTGCGGCGGATATAATTTGCATTGGGCATTTATGTCAGGTTTTGCCGCGGCGGAGGGAATCCTTGCAAAAATGGGGAAAACAGGGATATAATGTCTTTTGAAAAATTTGGGCAGGAAAAAGCTGTGAAGGATAAAAGATAAAGAGAGGGAAAATGCCCGCAGGGCAGGAGGAATACAATTTGGTCAGGGTCAGTCAGTTAAAAATGCCGCTTTCCCACACGGGGGAAGAACTTTTTGAAAAACTAAGAAAAAAATTGCGGGTTGAAAAGGGGGAGATCCTAAAATATGAGATCCGCAAGCGCTCGCTTGACGCGAGAAAAGCCAGTGAAATTCACTATACATATGCCATAGACGTTACCCTGCGGGGGGAGGAGGCATATTTAAAGAAAAACAGGGATCGGGATATCACGCGTTCTACAACTGTAGAATATATTGCCCCGCAGCCCTCCGGCATCCCGATGCCATCCCGCCCCGTAGTCTGCGGGAGCGGTCCTGCGGGAATGTTCTGCGCCTATTTCCTTGCGCGGGCGGGATACAAGCCGATTGTGATCGAGCGCGGCGAGGAAGTGGGGCAAAGGACTGCGACGGTGGAGCGTTTCTTTTCGGGGGAGGCTCTTAATACGGAATCAAATGTGCAGTTTGGGGAGGGGGGAGCCGGCACCTTTTCGGACGGAAAACTGAACACCATGGTAAAGGATACTTATGGGCGCATCCGAAAAGTGCTTGAAATCTTTGTAGAGGCAGGTGCGCCGGAAGAAATTCTCTACCAGAATAAGCCGCATATCGGAACCGACAACCTGCGCGCGGTGGTTGCCGCGATGCGCGGGCAGATTAAAGAGTGGGGCGGCGAATTCCATTTTAATACAAAGCTTTCAAAAATCCGCTGCCACAAGGGGAAACTCGTCGGGATTTCCTGTGTGGATACGGGAAAGTCCGTAGCACCCGGGGAGTGGGAAATCGCAACAAGCCATCTTGTACTTGCCATCGGGCACAGTGCGCGCGATACTTTGGAGATGTTGAGCGGGGCGGGGCTTTTGATGGAGGCGAAGGCGTTTGCGGTCGGTGTGCGCGTGGAACATGAGCAGGATTTTATTAACCGCGTACAGTACAGGGCGGCTGCGGGCGGTCTTCCTGCGGCGGATTACAAGCTGACCCATACCGCGAAAAACGGCAGGGGAATCTACTCGTTTTGTATGTGTCCGGGCGGATATGTGGTAAATGCTTCGTCGGAGGAAGGGCATCTGGTCGTGAATGGGATGAGTAACTATGACCGGGCGGGACGGAATGCGAATAGTGCGCTGGTCGTGACGGTTACGCCGGCGGATTTTCCATGTGCCATGTATGGGAAAAATGTCCCTGCGGCACTTTCTGGAATTTATTTCCAAAGACATTTCGAAGCGCTGGCGTACCGCGCGGCTGCGGGGAAAATACCCTGCCAGCTCTATGGGGATTTTCTTTGTGGGCGGGAGAGCAGCGGTTTTGGACGGATTATTCCCTGCCATAAGGGGGCGGGGGCGTGCGCTGACCTAAGAAAGTGCCTGCCCGATTTTGCCGTCTTAACGCTCCTTGAAGGAATGGAGGCATTCGACCGGATGATGCCGGGTTTTGCGGATGAGGAAGCAGTGTTTTCGGGCGTGGAAATGCGCACCTCCTCCCCGGTCCGCATTCCCAGGGACGAACAATATAAAAGCAATATCGACGGGATTTATCCGTGCGGTGAGGGGGCGGGCTATGCGGGGGGCATTATGAGTGCCGCGGTGGATGGGATCAAAGTATTTGAGGCGATTGCATCGCAGTTTCAAGCATAGAGTTTTGAAGAGGAGAATTTCAGGATGACAGAGAAAGAATACCGTGATAAACTAAAGGAGAAACAGAGGATTGTGGTGAAAATAGGTTCTTCCTCCCTGACACATATGGAAACGGGGAAGATCAACCTTGAGAAGATGGAGCGCCTTGTGCGGGTGCTTACCGACCTGTTAAACGGGGGCAGGGAGGTGGTGCTGGTGACTTCCGGCGCGGTTGCTGCGGGGAGGAAGACCTTGCAGATTGCAGGCAGGCCTGAGGAAAAATCGGTGAAACAGGCGTGCGCGGCAGTCGGACAGGCAAGGTTGATGATGCTCTACCAGAAATTATTTGCGGAATATAACCAGGTAACCGCACAGATTTTGCTTACAAAATATACCATGATTAATGCGGTCAGCCGGGAAAATGCTGTGAACACCTTCCGGGAACTTGCGAAAATGAAAGTGATTCCGATTGTAAACGAGAATGATACCGTATCGACCGACGAGATTGAATTTGGCGACAACGACACGCTTTCCGCCCTGGTTGCCGCATTAATCAAGGCAGATCTTCTGATTTTGCTCTCGGATATCGACGGTCTGTACACGGACGACCCAAGAAAAAATAAGGAAGCGGGCCTGGTTACCTTCGTGCCCGCGGTGACTAAGGAGATTTTGGCAATGGGCAAGGGTGCCGGGACAAGTGTTGGCACGGGCGGAATGTCCTCAAAAATTACAGCCGCAAAGATTGCCGTCGGCTGCGGTGCGGATATGGTGATTGCGAATGGGGAAGATATTGGAAATATTCGTAAAATAATGGAAGGAAAGAGTATCGGAACCCTGTTCCCGGCACACCGGGCGGAGGATTTCAAGCTGGAGGATTATCTGTATACAGCGCAGTATCCGAAATACTAGGTAAGTGTGAGGGGCGGGTGTAACAATTCTTTGGAAATTAAGAAAATTTTTCTGGCAAGGAGGTTTTTATGGACGAGAAAAAAATCAAACGCATTAATGAGTTGTACCATAAATCAAAGGGGGAGGGACTGACACAGGAGGAACTGGCGGAACAAAAGGCTTTGCGGGAGGAGTATCTGGCCGCTGTCCGCGCAAACCTCAGGGGAACCCTTGACAATATTTCCATTGTGGAAGCGGATGGCAGCATTACCGCGCTGTCGAAACAGAATTAAAGGAAAATGACCATGGATGGGAAAGAGAAGGATGCCGTAAGAAAACTTATGAAGGAGAGAAGGAATGCCCTTAGCGCAAGGGAGAGGGAGGAGGCAGCAAAATCCATTGAAAGGGAATTGTTGTGCATGAAGGAGTTTGCGGATTGCGAACTTTTTTTTACCTATCTTTCCTGCGGTGCGGAAATTTCGACAAAGGACATTGTCCTTGCGGCATTGAGGGCGGGCAAGACTGTTGCCGCACCGAAAGTGACCGGCAGCGGGCAGATGGAATTTTATCAGGTAGAAACATTGTTAAGCCTTAGCGCGGGCGCATTTGGAATTCTGGAGCCAAAACCGGACAGGGTATTAACCCCGGATATGGGAAAAACCTTCCTGCTGCTTCCGGGGTTAGCTTTTACCAGGAGCGGGGAGCGGCTGGGCTACGGGGGCGGCTATTACGACCGCTATCTGTCAGTGCATAAGGAAGCCTTTCTTGCCGCGCCCGCCTACCCGTTTTCTGTGCTTGAATCCCTCCCGGTACAGGCGCATGATGTAATAGCGCACGCGCTTATTTTGCCGGGCGGGGTTGTATATACGGGCGCGGGAGCATATCTGGCACTGTAGCCGCGGTAAAAGGTGCGGCTTCGTCGGTTGTGGATATGGGGGAGGGAAGTGGGGAAGTTTATCGCAATAAATAATCCGGATAGGGAGAAGATATTATGAGAGAGATTACCGAGATGGGAAAGTGCGCAAACAAAGCGTCCCGGGTGTGTGCGCTGCTCAACGAAACCAAAAAGAACGAGGTTCTGCTTGCGGCAGCAGACCGGCTGGAACAAAACTGTAAAGATATACTTGCCGAGAATGCCATGGATGTTTTTTCTGCCCGAGAAAAGGGTGTGAACGAGATTATGATTGACAGGCTTTCCCTGACAAAAGCGCGCGTATCTGCGATGGCGGACGGGCTGCGCCAGGTGGCGGGTTTAAAAGACCCGGTCGGCGAATTAGTTTCCATGGAGCGCCGCCCGAACGGTCTTGAGATAATAAACCGCAGGGTGCCAATCGGCGTGATTGGCATTATCTATGAATCCAGACCGAATGTGACAGCGGATGCATTCGGTCTGTGCTTTAAAGCGGGCAACGCTGTGATTTTAAAGGGGGGCAGCGATGCAATCCGCTCAAATATTGTGATCGGGAAAGTTTTGCGCGAAGCGCTTACCGCAAGTGGCGTGACGGAGGATATCATCCAGGTAGTGGAGGATGTAAGCCGTGAAACAACAGCTAAGCTGATGCGGCTTAGCGAATATGTCGATGTGCTGATTCCGCGGGGTGGGGCGGGACTTATAAAGGCGGTAAAAGAAAACAGCACGGTTCCGGTGATTGAAACCGGTACGGGAAACTGCCATATCTATGTGGACGAGTCCGCCGATTTTGATATGGCGCTCTCCATTATTGACAATGCAAAGACCAGCCGGTTAAGTGTCTGCAATGCCTGTGAATCGTTAGTAGTGCATGGGGCGGTTGCTGAGAAATTCCTTCCGCTTCTCTATGGATGCCTTGACAAAAAGGGGATTACCATGCGCGCGGACGAGAAAGCACGGGCGGTATGCCCGGGGATGGAGCCTGCAAAAGAGGAAGATTTTGGGACGGAATATCTTGACCGCCTGATTTCTGTCAAGGTGGTTTCGGATATCGGGGAGGCGATTGAACATATTAACCGCTACAATACCGGGCATTCCGAGGCGATTGTAACAAGGGACTATGCCAGTGCGATGCGATTTTTAAATGAGGTGGACGCGGCGGCGGTCTATGTCAACGCCTCCACGCGTTTTACGGACGGCGAAGAGTTCGGCTTTGGCGCGGAGATCGGCATCAGCACGCAGAAGCTGCACGCGCGTGGTCCCATGGGCTTAAAAGCGCTTACCACAACAAAATATGTGGTGTTCGGGAACGGGCAGGTAAGATAATAAGTTTTGCCCACAGTTCCATGAAATAACTTTTATCAGCCGGGAAACCGGGGAAAGGATTTAGATGAACGAAATTGATTTAGATAAAATTGATATGATGGGGTCGCCCCCGGAGCATGAACCGGAAAGGCAATATTATTTTATGGCAAAATGTCGGGAGTGGGTTCGGGAGTTTGAACAAAAAAATGGGCGTTATCCCCTCGCATGTATCCAAACTTTTGGTTGCCAGATGAATGCTAAGGACTCCGAGAAACTTTCAGGAATTTTAACGACAATCGGCTATGTGGTTACGGATACGGAGAAGGCAGATTTTGTGCTCTACAACACCTGTACCGTGCGGGAAAATGCGAATACGCGCGTATACGGGCGCATCGGGTATCTGGGCAGGATAAAGCGCAAAGAAAACCCGGGAATGAAAATTGCACTCTGCGGCTGTATGATGCAGGAGGAACATGTGGTTGCAAAAATACAGCATAGCTATCCTTTTGTGGATCTGATTTTCGGGACACATAATATTTACAAACTGGCAGAACTTTTGTACCGCCAGATCAATGCGGGCGGCATGGTGGTTGAAATTGAGCAGGAGAGCAGGGAAATTGTGGAAGAACTTCCGAGTGAGCTCAAATATGGTTTTAAGGCAGGGGTTAATATTATGTACGGCTGCAATAATTTCTGCAGTTACTGTATTGTGCCGTATGTGCGCGGGCGCGAGCGCAGCCGCAGGGCAGTCGATATTATACAGGAGATGGAGGAGTTAGCAAAAAACGGCGTGACGGAAGTAATGCTGCTCGGACAGAATGTGAATTCCTACGGGAAGACACTTGAAACTCCGGTTAGTTTTGCAGAACTCCTGCAAAGGGCGGAGCAGGTGGAAGGGATACGGCGCATCCGTTTTATGACACCGCACCCAAAAGACCTGTCCGATGAATTGATTGATGTGATGGCAAAGTCAAAAAAAATCTGCCACCACCTTCACCTGCCAGTGCAGTCCGGAAGCTCGCGGATACTGAAACTTATGAACCGCCATTACACAAAGGAGGATTACCTGGCACTTGTAGGACGCATCCGCGCAGCCATGCCGGATGTGGCGCTTACCACGGATATTATTGTGGGTTTCCCGGGGGAAACGGAAGAAGATTTTATGGAAACAATGGATTTAGTGGCGCGCGTGCGCTACCACAGCGCCTATACCTTCCTGTACAGCCCGCGCGGGGGAACACCGGCAGCCGCGATGGATGGGCAGGTTTTGGAGGAAATTGCAAAGGAGCGCTATGACCGGCTGATTGGAAGGATCAGGGCTATTTCCCAGGAACTTGCGGGGGAGGATACCGGGAAAACAGCGGAGGTGTTAGTCGAGGAGATCAATGCGCAGCGTGAAGGTTTTGTGACGGGGCGGTTAGAAAATAATCTGCTTGTCCACTTTCCTGGGAATGAAAAACTTCTCGGGAAGTATGTGAGGGTGAAACTCCTTGAATGTATGGGATTTTACTATATGGGTGCCCCGGTATAAAGAGCATGGTGGATTGTATTTTATGCTATTTAAAACTTTTATTTGTATTAAATTTTGTAAGATACCATACTGATATCATTTGGTAAAAATTTATGACAATTTGACAAATTGCATAAATATTTCACGTTTCTATTGACATTCACGGGAAAATAGTATAAAATTTATATGTTGTATGTCCCGGCTTTTGAATTATGGTGCGGGCATATGGCATAGCAACTTATAAGGAGGACTTCCTGTGAACGATGTAGTGAAGATTGCGATTGCGGTCGTCATTACTGCCGTTGTGGCCTCCTTCATCGCTGCGAAAGCCGCGATCTCCTACCATACGAAACTGGTGGAAGCCAAGATCGGCAATGCCGATGATAAGGCGAGGGAGATTATTGACGAGGCGTTAAAAACCGCAGAAACGAAGAAGAAGGAAGCGCTTCTCGAGGCGAAGGAAGAGTCGATTAGGACGAAGAATGAGTTAGAGAAGGAAGCGAAAGACCGCAGGGCAGAGGTACAGCGTTACGAAAAACGTGTCCAGGCAAAAGAAGATGCCGCAGACCGTAAACTGGAGTCACTGGAAAAGAAGGAGTCGAAGCTGGTTGCGCGCGAGCAGGAGCTTGAGAAGATCCGCACAGAAGTGGAGCAATCTCATGCAAAGCAGTTGGCGGAACTGGAAAAGATTTCCGGATTGACCTCCGAACAAGCTAAGGAATATCTTATTAAAACGGTTGAAGATGAAGTGAAACATGAAACGGCGGTAATGATTAAGGACATGGAGAGCAGGGCGAAGGAGGAGGCTGACAAGAGAGCCAAGGACATCGTGGTAACTGCAATCCAGAAATGTGCTGCCGACCATGTGGCTGAATCGACGATTTCCGTCGTACAGTTGCCGAACGATGAGATGAAGGGGAGAATTATCGGGCGTGAGGGCAGGAATATCCGCACGATCGAAACGTTGACCGGTGTTGACCTTGTGATTGACGATACACCGGAAGCCGTGCTTCTCTCCAGTTTTGACCCGATCCGCAGGGAAGTCGCAAGGATTGCCCTTGAGAGATTGATTGTGGACGGCCGCATCCATCCGGCGCGCATTGAGGAGATGGTCGAGAAGGCGCAGAGAGAAGTTGAGCTTATGATCCGGCAGGAGGGCGAGGCAGCAGTACTTGAAGTTGGCGTGCACGGTATCCATCCGGAGCTTGTAAGGCTTCTCGGCAAAATGAAATTCAGGACAAGCTACGGACAGAATGCACTCAAGCATTCAATTGAAGTGGCGATGCTCTCCGGACTGATTGCCGGGGAGATTGGTGTTGATGTAAGGAATGCGAAGCGCGCGGGTCTGCTGCACGATATCGGGAAATCCATCGACCAGGAGATGGAGGGAACCCATGTGCAAATCGGGGTTGACCTGTGCCGCAAGTACAAGGAGTCCCCGCTCGTCATCAATGCCGTGGAGGCGCACCACGGGGATGTGGAGCCTCAGTCCCTGATTGCATGTATCGTCCAGGCGGCTGATACAATCTCGGCGGCAAGGCCGGGTGCAAGACGAGAGACATTGGAAACATACACCAACAGATTGAACCAGTTAGAAGATATTGCGAACGGCTTTAAGGGCGTAGATAAATCCTTTGCGATCTCAGCAGGTCGTGAGATCCGCGTGATGGTAGTACCGGAACAGGTCAGCGATGACGATATGGTACTGATGGCAAGGGAGCTGTCGAAAAAGATCGAGGATGAGTTACAGTATCCAGGTCAGATAAAGGTCAATGTAATCCGTGAGTCCAGAGTGACTGATTACGCAAAATAAGAATTAAGAACAGGGGAACACTTCCGTAAAAGGAAGTGTTCTTTTTGCAATTTATTCTGCAAAATTGTAAAAACACTTTCTTTTGCTGGATTTTTGTGGTATAATATCGTCAGATATTATACCAGCACTGATTCGCTTTCGACCGCAGGGAGAAAAATTTCCACAGCGAATCATGCGCATCCCCCGGAGGGAAAGCGCATAAATGCGCTTAGCATGGACGAAGGACATGGTATAATGTTGGTAGGATAAATAATATGGATAGGAGAGCAAGTGAAATGAAGCAGGATAAAAACCACCCAGAACTAATAGATTATGCAGAAAATGGAATTGGAAATTATATCTGCTAAAGTGAGTATTGTATTATTGTTATAGAATTTTAACATGCGATGGATTCTTCTGTCGAATCAAAAAAGAATAAGTCTGTAAGCTGTTTTTCTTGTTTACAAACTTATTATACGAGGAGGTTTGTATGAGATATTTTATGAAGGTTTTGGGGTTAGGTGTTCTTTGTATCGCTCTATGGATACATGGTCCATATTCAGCAAAAACAGTAAGTGCGGATATGGACTATGCCACTTATTATAAGAATATTATCGAGAGTGATGTGTGGCAGTCGGAAATCGATCATTCGGTGCGTGTTGAAATGCTACAATTGCCAGAGGAAATGATTGAGGCAATGGATACGGATACATTGGCAGATGCAGTATTGGCATATCCGTTTTTGGGGGATATTTATGCATTTGACAGCATTGAGGACGGTGTCAATATTTTGTTTGGGAGTTTTAATGGGCTCCGTGCATTGGAGCAGCGAGAGGAAGCGGCGGATATCCTGTTAAAGAAGTATAAGGAATTTGAAGTGCTTGCCGTATCGGAGGCGGAAGCAATGGATTCCGCAGCGGTAGGGGATGAGCTTTTTGCATTAAGCAATCTTGAGGTTTTAATGGCACAGAATTTTGTTACGCAGGGTCTTGACGATGCGGGGCGGCGTGAACTTGGCGAGGAAGCGGCGAGAAAATACAGGGAGAAGAAAGTATGTGGAAGATATGGGGGTACTTTAGATACTTTTTACCGAGTACTCGAGGTGACTTGCGAAGATGAGGAAGTGTACAATCAGATTATTCAATAGATAATCACATGTCTGACAGAAGGACTGCTGTTTTTGATTTTGAGAAACTGAGAAACATAAAACCTGAAAGGTCGCAAAAATGAACTCCTAAGCTATTCCATCTTCCGCCATTGAATTTTTCTATAATTTGAAGAGGCTGTGAAAACCGACGTTTTTACAGCTTTTTTGTTATTTTGGATAAGGTATGCAAAAGGGCGGATGCTGTTGTATTTAAAAGCTATTTGTAATTTATTCTGCAAAATTGTAAAAACACTTTCTTTTGCTGGATTTTTGTGGTATAATATCGAAAGATATTATACCAGCGCTGATTCGCTTTCGACCGCGGGGAGAAAAATTTCCACAGCGAATCATGCGCATCCCCCCGGAGGGAAAGCGCATAAATGCGCTTAGCATGGACGAAGGACATGGTATAATGTCGGCAGACATTATACCTGCACCGGTTCGCCGTCCGACCAAAGGGAGGACATCTTCCTTGGCGAACCGTGTGCATGCCCCGCAGGGAAACATGTCTGGAGGACATGGTATAATGTCGGCAGGATAAATAACATGGATAGGAGAGCAAGTGAAATGCAGCAGAATATAAACAGCCCAGAACTAATAGATTATGCAGAAAATGGAATTGGAAATTATATCCGCATGAACCGGGAGGCGAGGGGGTATTCACAGTCTGATCTATGTGATGGGATTTGTTCCGTTCCCACTCTGTCACTGATTGAAAGCGGGGAAAAAATCACAGATTTTTGGGTGGTCGAAGCACTTTTAGAGCGGATGAAAATAGAAAAGACAGAATATGAATTTATCCTTGATGACAATACCTGCGATATATATGAGTTCAGGGAAACAATCAAAATGAATATTCAGAATAAAGAATATGGGCAAGCCGAAAAAAATTTGGCAGTTTACAGGGAAAAATGCGGGGAAGAAGATTTTCATGGGCAGTTTTTATTCTTTCAAAAAGCCTCACTGGAACGCGCAAAAACGAACCCTGATATTTCTAAGAAAAAAGAACTGTTTCTCAGCGCGCTTACCATCACTGCGCCAAATTATAAGGAAATTTTTGAAAGAAAAGGGGTTATGAGCAATCTCGAACTGGAATGTATTGCGGAAATCATACATTGCATTGAGGATTTGAAGGAAAGAGAATTGACATATCGGGGATTTTATGAATATTTTCAATGGAATTGTATAAGGGAGGGATTTTTCCCGCCGGCGTACCGCATTGCAATGCAGTACTATGCGGAGTGTTTGTATGGGAATGAAAAATATGAAGATAGCATAAAAATCTGTGATGAGGCTTTAGAGGAGCTATATGGTACGTCGAAAGTTGCAAACCGAGCCCGGATTTTTATTTTAAGGGCAAAGGCAAGGGAGAGGAAAGGGCTAAAGGACGAGGAGGAAAAACAAGAATGTCTGCGGGATTATCTGACAGCGTATACTGTGATTTCTTTTTATGAAGGGGAAGAAGAAGCAAAAGAACTGAAAAAATATATTAAGGAGAAATACGGATGGCAATTTATCGATTGAGTGAAATGGTTCGTATGCGGCGCGAGGCATTGGGGATGACACAGGATGAACTGATTGAAATCCCGGATGGGGTGGGCACACAGGATAATGTGATATGTTCCACGGATACTTTAAGGAGAATTGAAAAAGGCAGGATAACAAGGGTAAAAAACGAAGTTTTCAAAAAAATCATGATGAGATTTGGTGTACTTCCCGAAAGGATTTATTCGTCAATTTTTGTGATGGATTCCAAGGCCTTGAATCTAAAAGCGGAAATCCACGTACATATATGCCGGAATGAATTCAAACAGGCAGAGAAAAAACTGGAGAGATTGGAAACAATGATGATGCCGGATAATCCGAGGAATCAGCAGTATTTAATGGGGCAGAGGGCAACACTGGCGTATAAGCAAGGTGAACTGGCAGCAGAAAAGTATCTGGAAATATTGTTGGATGCATTGCGCCTGACGGTTCCGATGTTGGATGAGATTGATATTGCAAAATGGCCGTTTAATGAGAATGAGATAGATATCTTGTCCAATGTTGGAAATGCATATTCAAACATAGATAAAATGGATATAGAATTAGAATTCTTGCTGAAACTGAAAGAGAATGTGGAAAGAAAATATATGGATGTGGCGCATTATGTGGTGTGGCATATGCGTGCGCTGAGTGGGTTGTCGCAGATGATGTGTATTACAAAAAAATATGGAGAATCTTTGGAATATTGTAAAATTGGATTGGAAGAGTGTAAGAGGTGGAATATATTAGGAAGTGTGTTTAATTTTTTGTATGATATTGCATGGAGCAGAGAACAACAGATTAAAGAAGATGCTTTGATGATTGAGCAATCCGTTAATGGACAGGAATTGTCTGTAAAAAAAGAACGAGCGTTTTGTAAAAAACAGCTCGTTCAGGCATATTATTTGAGTCTGGCACAGGGGGATTTGCGTGGTGCGCAAAGAGTTAGGAAACTCTACGAAAAATTTTATCCCGGCGAGGTTAAATTGCCTTAGTGATTGGGATTGATTTTGGTTCAATAATTATTTCATCTTCCATATCATATCCGCCGGATTGTGTATTCCCATCTGCTAAAAGAGTTGCTTTTTTAGATGTGCTATGGATATCCGGTGTAGTTGTAGAAGTTAGTAAAGGTATCAAACTGGCAATGATAAGTAGTTTTTTAATAAGTTTCATGTG
>CAJTOR010000052.1 GCA_910577675.1 uncultured Lachnospiraceae bacterium | reverse complement strand
GTAGCAAAAAGAATCCCGTGTTTATGCGGGTTCTGGCGTTTCGCAAACGCCTAAAACTAACCAGTTCAGAAAGGAGATTACCGCCATGTCAAAAACATCCACAGTGCAGGGGATGCGCCCCCTTACAAAAAACACCCGCGCTTTTCATTTTAAGGACCCTTTCAGCAGTCTAAGCCACCTGATTTTTGCTGGTATCTGCCTGGCGGCAGGATTACCGCTTGTGATTCGGGCGTTCCTGCTTTCCGGCGCAAAGAACGGGTTTTCCATGCTCCTGTTTTTATTTGGTCTGATCGGGCTATATACTGCGAGCGGCATATACCACGCGCTTGATATCTCCGAGGTGGTGAACAAGCGCCTGCGCAAGGTTGACCACAGTATGATTTATATCCTGATTGCAGGGACATATTCCCCGGTCTGCCTGATCGTGCTGCATTCACAAAAAGGTCATGCCCTGTTTGCGGTGATCTGGGCTCTCGCCATCGTCGGCATCCTTCAGGCGCTGTTTTGGATTACCTGCCCAAAATGGTTTTCCGCAATGATTTATATTATTATGGGCTGGCTGTGTGTCTTTATGATGGGCGATATCGTTGCGGCGCTCTCCGGGGGCGCGTTTGCGTGGCTGCTTGCAGGCGGGATTATCTACACGGTTGGCGGCGTGATCTACGCCCTGAAACTTCCGCTGTTTAACCGCATGGGAAAGGGCTTTGGAAACCATGAACTGTTCCACCTCTTCTGCATCGGCGGCAGCCTCTGCCACTATATTATGATGCTTGTCTATGTGTCGGCAATGTAAATGCAGTATGTCAGATGGGGCTTATCCCCCACCTGACATAGTTGATAAGTTAATTAAGCATAATAATACGGGGCGTTCTTAAAGAACGCCCCGCTTTATATAATACAGCCGGGTGATCTCGTACTTTACAAAGGCGGTTGCCGCACAATTCCCCGTATAAAAATCCCGTCTGTTTATTTTCCTTCTCCCGCCTTACGGCGTTTTCGGTATGTAGCAGACGTTACCCGGCATCGCGGGATTTCCCCGCTTTCACAATATATGCAAAAAACCTGTCCAACGTGCACAATCAAACAGAAAAGAGTTATCTTCCCCTAATCGTGCGCTTGATATGGGCAGCCTTCGCTGCATATTTCCTTTCTGCGTCCGCATGCATAAAAAACGTCCCGCGGTCCGGCTTTGCCGTCCCGTGGAACGCAGAAAAAATACTTTTACTCATTGCGGATTAAGGTCATCGGATTTACATTCTGCCCGTCTTTTTGTACCCGGAAATAAAGGTGGTCACCTTCTAAGCGGTAGTATTTGGTTACGGTTGCAAGCTTTGCTAATTCCTGCCCGGCCTCCACATAATCCCCGATCTTTACGCAAACCTCCCCGATCTGACCGTAGGTTAGCGTATATCCGCCCCCTATGTCCATTACCAGGGTATGCCCCGTTTTATCTTCCTTTTTCACCTCTGTAATAATTCCGTTTGCTGCCGCAACGATTGGGCTGCCTTTCTCCCCCGCTATAAAAATACAAGGATTGGTTTTAAACTGCCCCAGGGTTTCAAAATAAACTAATTTGTCATCACTGTAATTTTTTACGACATTGCCGGACAATGGCCAGCCAAGCCCGTCTTCCTCAGAAAATTTCAGTTCCTGTGCCGTCGGGTTATTAACCTGTGCAGTTTCCTGCGGCGGTTTTTCTTCTTCCTGCCCATCGTTTGTTCCTGTCTTTGTCCCTCCCTGCCCTACGCTTCCCTCATTGGACGCTGTATGCATGGTCGGAACCGGAGCTTTCGTCGGTTCGGTCTGGTTTGGCAGAACTGGCTTATCCTTTCCATCCTCGGAAGCTGTCAGCTGCTTTGGAACTTCCGTCGGTCCTTGTGCTACCTGACTGCTCGGATTTGTTTCCTGCCCCACTCCTGTTCCCGGGGCTTTTGTCGGCTCTGGCGGAGCCGGTGTTACCGTTGTATTCTGCACAAATTCATGTGTGCCATCCGGCAACCCCTGTTCCCCGTCGTTTAAATCCACCAGCTCTTTTTGCTGTTCCTGCGGTTCTGTTTTCCTCGTCACGGCATATACTGTGCCGGATACTGCCAGCACGCCGCACAATCCAAGCAGGTACAGGCGTTTTTTGTTCTGGTATTCTTTTTTATCTCCCTTCACCTCTCGCGCCGCCTTTCCTCAAATTCTCTTACGGTACAACTCATGTACTGATAGTATTGTTTCCGGCGGATACGAAATTATTCAGAATTCTTATAGAAAATATGCTATAATTTCCTGTATGCCCACACCCTAAAACTAATTTTCCTATTCCTTTATTATACTATACAATAAAAAATGGCTGCCGCTTTAGTTCCCCTTAACGCTTTCCGCATATTTCATCAGACCCGATACAATTTCCTCAAATCTCCATTTCAGCGATGCACGGTCAACCAGCCCGAAATTTTCCCCGTTCCCGATAAAGGCGTTATTATCCCACCAGCAGCAGGTAATACCTCTGGCGCGCGCCGCCGCGATATATGCGGTAGAAAAATCAATGCGATCCTGCACATTGCCGCTTTTTGCCCGCGCACCAAATTCCCCGATCACAACCGGGATGCTGTTTTTGATAAAACGGTCATACAGTTTATCCATAAATTCTGTAATTCCGCGCACATCGGCGGTTTTATCCGAGTCAAAACTTGATGTGCCCTTCTCATCCAGCGCGAAATTGTAAGGGGTGTAGGCGTGTACGGATACAATCAGCTTATTTTCTGCCGTGTCCTGCGGGAGCACGAACCCAGCGTTTAATGCGCCGTCCGGCGAAGCGTCATAACCCGGAACCATTATGTATCGCGTCGGGTTGTTGCCTGCGGTCGCGCGGATTGCATCCACTGCCGCCTGATTCAGTTTGTTTATGCACTCAATCGCATCCTTGCAGCTTTCATCACTTGGGTTGATCCACCACTCAAAGTTTGAACCTACCATGCGCGGCTCATTCAGGGTTTCATATATCAGATGCTCGTCATACTCCGCAAATTCTTCTGCTATTTGTTTCCATACACTGCTAACATAGTGCAGGGAGGAATCAAGATATTCCGAGGTTGGGTAATAATAGGATTCACTGACATCATGGTGGATATTTAAGATAACATACATTCCCTCATCGATTGCCATATCAACGACTTCCTTTACCCTTGCCATCCACACTTCACTGATTGCAAAGTCCTCCCCCGAAACATGATTGTGCCATGATACCGGAATGCGGATTGTGTTAAAGCCCTTTTCTTTTACGGACTGGATCAGTTTTGGCATTGTGATAACACCGCACCATGCCGATTCATATTTCAGCTCGTCGTCCACCCATGTGCAGTCGGATGCATCCAGGGTATTTCCAAGGTTCCAGCCGATTTTCATATCCTTTGTAAATTTGAACGCGTCCGTGTCCGGAATTTCCTTTGCTTCCATTACCACATCCGGAATTTCATATTTGCTTACTTCTTCTGCCTTGGTTGGTTCCGGGGTTGGTGTCAAAGTCGGCTCAGGTGTCGGGGTTGCTTCCGGCGTTACGGTTGCCTGCGGTGTCGGGGCTTCCGTAACTGCCCCGGTTACCTGCGTCTTCCCGCCGTTATCTTCCCCTCCACATCCTGCCATTATGCCCGCTGCCAGCATGGCAGTAAGTGCCAGGCATCCAATTTTCTTTTTTAACATATTTTCCTCCTATTTTTAGTCCCGTATAAGTCCTCCCAGCGCCACTTCCCTGGAAAGTGCATCTGCTCGCTTCCCTCGCAGCTCCTCTTTCCGGGCGCTGTCCGGTCTTATACTGTTTTTTTAGTCCCGTATAAGTCCTCCCAGCGCCACTTCCCTGGAAAGTGCATCTGCTCGCTTCCCTCGCAGTTCCTCTTTCCGGGCGCTGTCCGGTCTTATACTGTTTTTAAATTTACTCTGCATGTAGCTGGAGTTCATACAGCTTCTTGTAAATCCCGTCCGCTAAAAGCAGTTCCTGATGCGTGCCGACTTCCCTTACCTCACCTTTGTGCATAACAATTATTTTATCCGCGTGCTGTATCGTGGAAAGACGGTGTGCGACCATAATGGTCGTCCTGCCCTGCATCAGCTTTTCAAGCGCTTCCTGGATCAGAAGCTCGGTTTCGGTGTCAATATTTGCTGTCGCCTCATCCATTACCAGGATCGCCGGATTATAGGCGAGCGTCCTCGCAAAAGATAAAAGCTGCCTCTGCCCCGCCGATAAGGTGCTTCCCCTCTCCGTTACCGGCTCATGGTAACCGCCGGGCAGGCGCGAGATAAAATCATCCGCATTGACATGTTTCGCCGCGCGCACAATATCCTCATCCGTGATATCCTCCCTGCGCAGGCGGATATTGCTGCTGATATCGCCCGTAAAGATAAAGACATCCTGCTGTACCTGACCGATGGCAGAGCGCAGCCTATCCTTATCAATCTCCCGGATATCGATACCGTCAATGGTAATTCTTCCTTTCTGGATATCATAGTACCTGCCAATCAGGTTTAGGATCGACGATTTCCCAGCGCCCGTCGCCCCGACAAATGCTACCTTAGAGCCTGCTTCCACGGTAAAACTAACATCCTTTAATATCCAGTCCTCCCCCTGGTAGGCAAACCATACATGGTCAAACTCAATGCGCCCGAGCACCCTCCCCGGGTCAACCGGGTTCGCCGGATTCACAATCATCGGTTTCTCGTCAAGCAGCGTAAAAATCTTTTCCGCCGATGCCATTGCGGACTGGAGTGTGCCAAACTGTTCCGCCAGTTCCTGGATCGGCTGGAAAAACGAATTAATATACTGGATAAAGGTATACAGTGTCCCGACCGTTATTGCCCCCCTGATAACCGAGGAAGAACCCGTCCAGATAATAATGGATAACGCCACAACCGAGAGAAAATAGATGCTTGGCCTGAACACAGCAAATACCATCATCTCGCGGTAATTCGCCCTGTACAGATCCTTATTCTTCCTTCCGAATTCTGCGTTTTTCTCTTTCTCGCGCGCAAAGATCTGAATCACTTTCATGCCAGATAAATGTTCCGAGAGATAAGTGTTTAACGCTGTAATCTTTGTGCGGGTGATGCGGTAGGTCATACGGGAAATCCGCTTAAACAAAACTGTTAGCCCCACAATAAACGGAAGGAGCGCAAATGCAAACAGCGCAATTTTTACATTCAACATCAGCATAACCACCGCAAGCCCGATAATGGTCGCTGCATTTTTAATCAGGCGCACAAGAATATTTGCATACATTTCATGTAACGCCTCAACATCGTTCGTCGCGCGCGTCACAATCTTCCCGACCGGCGTAATATCAAAGAAGCGCAGTGAAAGCCTGCTTATATGGTCAAAAACTTCCTCCCTGATATTGTAAATAATATTCTGCCCGGTCATCTGCAAAATCCAGGTCTGCAAAAAATTGCAGACGAAACCGAGAAGCAGCACACCCAAATAAATCAGCCCGCAGCGCCTGACCTTAGAAAACGGCGCGTCCTCCATAAACAGGTCAATCACCTCTCCCATAATGACCGGGCGGTACAACTCGAGCACCGTGATGACAAGCACCAGAAAAAGCGCTGCTGCCATCCAGAGTATATAGGGCTTCGCATATGCCAGCAAGCGCGAAAACACACCCCGCGATGCCGATTTTTCCAATTCAATCTCTTTCCTGTCCATCGCTCTCTCCCTACTCCGTTTCTAACTGCTTTTCTAGCTGCTGTTTTTCGTAAAGTTTCGCATAGATACCGCCCTTTGCAAGCAGTTCCGCATGCGTACCATACTCCGCAACCGCACCGCGCTCAAGAACCATAATATGATCCGCATTCTGCGTGGTCGATATGCGGTGCGCGATAAGGATGGTCGTCTTGCCGGCGCGGTTTTTCTTTAGCGCCTCCAAAATTTTATCCTCAGTGTCGGTATCCACCGCCGAAAGCGAATCGTCTAAAATCAGGATTGGCGCGTCCTTCATCAGCGCCCGCGCAATGGAACTGCGCTGCTTCTGCCCGCCGGAGATGGTTACGCCGCGCTCGCCCACCATCGTGGAATACTTCTTGGGAAAATCCATGATATTCTCGTGGATACATGCCTGCCGCGCCGCCTCCATAACCGGTTCGAGATCGCCATACGCCTCATCCATACGGTTTTTCGACTGGAAGAAATCACGCTCGAGATACTCCTCAAGCCTCTCTTTATGCGACATAAAAATTTTGGTACCCGCCGCGCCTTCCTCAAACACTTCCTCCGGCACGTCGGACAGTTTTCTTACACCAAACGCGATATTGGTCTGCAATGTATCGGAAAAAAGGAAATTATCCTGCGGGACATAGGCAATTGACTCGCGCAGCACCGAAAGGGGAATCTCCCCGATCGGATGCCCGTCCATTAAAATCTGCCCCTCCCCCACATCGTACATGCGCACGAGAAGGTTTGCAAAAGTTGTCTTGCCGCTCCCCGTGCGCCCGAGAATCGCAAGTGTTTCCCCCCTTTTAATCGAAACGGACAGATCTTTTAGCGCCGGGGCTGCCTCCTTGTTATAGGCAAATGTCAGGTGCTTAACTGAAATTTCGCCCCTTAAATCCTCTATTTCCCGCTTCATATGCGCGCCGTCCACAATCTCCGCCTCCTCCGCAAAAATTGCTTCCACGCGCTTCTTTGAGGCAAAACCCTGTGAAAAAGAATTAATACTGTCACCGACCGCAATCATCGGCCAGGCAAGCATCCCCACATACGAGGTAAAGGAAACAAACTGCCCCGGGGAGAGCGTGCCGGAAAGCACCAGCTTCCCGCCATACAAGAGCGCAATCACACTCGAGATACCGACAATCACGTCAAGCAGCGGCATCACAAACGCCTGCAGCTTCACAACGCCCAGATTCATCTCCTTGTTGTTCCGGTTTGCCACAGCAAATGCTTCTTTCTCCTTTTCTTCCTGTACAAAAGCTTTGATAACGCGGATACCGGACACACTCTCCTGTACCTGGTCGGTCATATCGGAAAATGCTTTCTGTTTTTTGGTAAAGCGCCGCTCCGCCGCACCCCCATAATAAATTCCGCCAAAGAGGATGACCGTCATCGGGATACAGGCAAGAAGCGTCAGGCTCAAATTCACATGCACAATCATTTTTGCAATAACCATAATCGTCATCACAACGGCATCAAAAGTTGAGATAACCGCAGGTCCTAACGACATGCGGATCGCCGCAAGGTCATTGGTAAAATGCGCCATCAAATCGCCGGTCTTATTTTCATTGTAATAGCGCATGGAGAGAGTGGACAGATGCGAAAACATTTCCCCCCTCAGCTCATATTCAATTTTTCTTGCCGCGCCAAAAATAAAATAGCGCCACCCGAAACGCCCAAGTGCCATCAATAACCCGACAAACAAAATCCGCCCGATTAGGGAAATAACACCCGCCATATCCATCCCGGCAATCAAACCGTCCGTCACATCACCCGTGTACTCCGGTATCAAAAGCCCAAGATAATCCACCGCCAGCAAAACAAACATGCCGAGCAGGTAACTTAACCAATATTTTTTTATATACTTAACCACCATAAGCCCTTGCGCTCACCTCACACTTTTTCCTTCCCTGCGCATCTGCTCATGTGCCCGCTCCTTATCGCGGTACATTGCCTCATCCGCCTCCTGGAAAAAGTCCCTTTTAAAATTGTCGTCCTCATAGTCTACCAGCCTTGTCGCATATCCCACTGCCATGGATACCTTATAAGGAGTTTTCCCATTGTATTTCGCGACCACACGGTTTAAATTATCACAATATTCTCCTGCCGTAAGGGCGGGATTAATTAGGATTGCCGCATACTCATCACCCCCTAAGCGGTAACATTTGCCCTTGGGTTCAAACACCTCCCTCATGCACTGCGCCGCCCCTTTTAATAAAAGGTCACCGGCATGATGCCCAATATGGTCATTTGTCCATTTCAGACCGTTCAGGTCAAAAATAAAGAGCAGCACCTCCGGCTTATATGCGGTCTGGAGTGCCACCGCGTCCATATCATCCTCGAAGGCAGCGCGGTTTGCAAGACCGGTCAGCCCGTCGTGGTACGCCATTTCCTTGTAGACACTTGCACAGATACCCTGCTTTAATATCTTTACTTCCTGCCTTAAAAGCATCCGCAAAAGCATAATGGCAAAAAGGAAAAATCCAAGTGCGCAGAGTATGGCAGGGTACTGTGACCCCCTGGCCAGCCAAAAACATATCATCGATATGATGGCTGTAAATAAAACAACCAGATTGGCGGGCAGCAGTCCAGGTATGGCTGTATCCCTGTGCCCAGCCATATGTATGAACATATATACAGTTGCCACACCGGTAACCGCAAACAGATAAATATGGACAAATATCAATAGCTGCGGCGGGTCTGCGATCCCTGTAACAAAAAAGACCAACAGCAGGGAAATCATGGCATAACCGACACATTCCAACCTGTGGAACAAACTTTTATGTTCCGTGAAAAGCTGCGCGCAAAATGCCATATACATGGATGCCGCCAAAAGGAGGCTCATAAAATTTAACAGTGCCACCGTGCAGTTTGCATCCGTAATAAACTGCGACAAATCCGAATCACAGAAAAGCCAGACACCGATGGAAAGGGCAAATAAACCAAGGTATAAAAATGCCGTGCTGTTGAAATTCAGTCCGTGTTCATAATGCACAATCCCAAAGAACATGGCAACTGCTGCCAGCACCCCGAAAAGCGCACATGCGACAATGCGCCACACACCATCCCTTAGCACCTGCGCCTTTAGCTGCGCGACAGACCCCACTGTGACATCGAGCGGGTTGAGCAAAAGGTTATACTGTGGAATCAGCGAGATCACAAGTTTTGCGCCTGCCGGTGCACCGCCCGGCAGTTCGACAATTGCGACAATATTGCCGAGCATTCGCCCGAAGGCAGGCTTTCCCTCCACGCCGTAAGACCAAATCAGTTCATCGTCCAAATAGACCCGGTAAATGCAGTATCCGGTATGGAACATCAGGCCGTAACCGTCAGGCAGATCTTCATCCAAAATATGTGTCAGCATGATTTCTTGGTCTTTTCTATTCGAAAACGTTTTCGGAAGTTCCACAATTCCATCCATATTACTTTCCCAGTTTTCTGTTATTTTTTCTATCTCCCCAAACCGGATCTTAGTCGGTTCATTCCTGCCGCCAACCGCACACCAGATAGCAACGAGCGCCAGCACAACAAGAACCGCCCCCGACATAATATAATATTTTTTCTCTTCCATCATAATACGTTTCCTTTGTATTCCGCCCTTATAAACGGGCGGCCAAGCTTTCCCGCTTAGCCGCCCATACTTACCTGCGCTACGGCAGATCAGTTCAATATTACATTGGTTTCATGGATTACAGCCTTCACATCGTCCGCCATTCTCGATACCACATCCATGGACTCCTGTATCGTCTGTCCCTTCTCGGAAGTTTTATCAACATCCTTGATTGCAGCCTTTACGGAGGAGAGAGTTTCCGTGATTGTGCTGTTAAATTTCTCGATGACATCCGAGATCGCGTCAATGGCTCCCTTGATTGCCTCATCATTTTCCTTCGCGGAGGCAACGGAGGATTTCGAGCTGTCCGAGAGCTGCCGGATATTCGAGGCAACCACCGCAAAACCGTTGCCTGCCTCGCCTGCCCTTGCCGCCTCAATTGCCGCATTCAGCGACAAAAGATTGATTTTCCCTGCAATCTTCTCCACATCCCGCGTCATAATATTGTAGCTCTCGATACTGTTTGTAATGCGCTCCGCGGACTCCCTAAGACCTTCGTTAAGACTTGCTAACTTGCCCATATGATCTGTCAGGATACTCATCTTCTCCGCAGTGTGCAGACCTGTTTCACGGATTAAGTCAGCCTCTTCCTTGATCTCATAAATATTATTGTTCAACTGCTCAAATACATTGCTCAAATTCCCGTTCATCTCATGAACCTTGCGGTTGACCTGCTCCACCTTATGCCGCTCCGCGCCGACGGAAGTAATAATGTACTGGTGGCAGTTTTCCTTCTCATTGATACCCTTCGCCAAGGCTATCGCCATCTCGCGGCAGGTGCGGAAACCGCAGGCATGACAGTCAAAATGCTTCTCATCTTCCGTGGTCTTGCCCATCAGGCGATATGCCCTCTCAATCTCCGCCTCGGTCACAGGGATCTCTTTTACCTCGCTCGCAACATACCTGCGCAGGAAATCGCTAAGACGAAGTTTCTTGTCAAATTCTGCAAACTGTAAATCCTCCCCGCGCCGGGTTACATTCTTTCGGCGCACGTTGCGCGCGTACTTCTCAACATCATACATAATATTGTTGATGGCAAAGCAGTGATAGTCAACACCGGTTGCCGGACCGCCGTTACAGCCATCCTTGCAGCTTAGCACATCGAAGACCGCCGGCAGGTCTTTTTCTCTCTGCTTCAAATACAAATCCAGATCATCGTAAAGGCGCTCCGTCCCCTCGGAGGAGATAACACAAAGATCCGGGTTATGAATCTGCAAGTTTTTCATAAGTCCGCCCGGCCTCGGATAGATTGCACCCTCCAGACCGATATCGCCGTCAAACTCGAATGGGCTGTAAATCTTTACGGTCGGCAGGTCAACTTTGTTCATCTTAAAGTAGTCCCTCAGATGCTCCATCGTCACATTATAATCGATGATGCGCGTTTCTTTAAATTCATCCCCCTTGGCAATACAAGGTGTGATCGCTGCAAGCTTGCCCTTATATCCAAGCACATGGCGCAGATAAATGCCCAGGCAGAGCAGCGGGCTGTGAACCGGCGACAGGTGCGGCAAAAGTTCCGGCCTGTGCTTTACTATGTAGTTTACCACCGCAGCACACGGCTGCGATATCAGTTTCGCATCCGGGTGCTGCTGCAAGTAGCGGATATGCGCCCAGGTGCAGATATCTGCGCCGTAGGACACATCGTAAATCTTTTTTATCCCCCGGTTCCTGAACCACTGGAGCACATGTCTCCAGTTCCCCTCGAAACCGATTTTGATGGAAGGCGCTGCGAGAAGTACAATCTCCTGCCCGTCACCCAAATCCTGCATAAATGCATCAATATCATCCTCATAGGTTCTCGCACCATGAGAGCAAGCGCTGATGCAGGCACCACACTTGATACATTTTTTCTCATCAATATTGATTACTAATCGTCCCGTACTATCCGATTTTGCTATATTGGCATCAAGTACCGGACATACCCTGACGCAGGCATTACAGCCCACACACTTGCTTGTGTCTATACAGACTCTTCCCATAGTGTTTCTCCTTTGAAGTCAAATATTCAGCGTTTTTACCATTATTCTATCAGCTACCACGCGCTTCATTATATATTTTAACAAATAGAAAAACACTTGTCAATCATTTAGAAATAACTAACCGATAGAAAACCGTTACACTAGGTATTCACTATATGCCCGCCGCATGTTCACCCGGTGTTTTATATTATGTTCCTCAGTGCTACAGCCTGGCACTCAGCAATTTTTTTGTATAAGGATGCTTGGGGTTTAAAAAAACCTGCGAAGCCTCACCGCTCTCGACAATCTCGCCGCCGTACATTACAAAAACCCGGTCGCAGATGCGGTGGATCACATTCATATCATGCGAGATAAACAGGTAGGTCAGACCAAATTCCTTTTGCAGTTTGACTAATAGTACAAGGATTTGCTCCTGCACCGTCACATCGAGCGCGGAAACCGGTTCATCCAGCACAATAAAACTGCGCCTTAACATAATTGCCATCGCGATTGCCACCCTCTGGCGCTGCCCGCCGGAAAGAGTGCCGGGATAACGCCCATAATACTTTTCACCAAGCCCCACCTTATCGAGCATTTCGCATACTGCCCTGTACTGCTCCTGCCTGGTTCCGATACGGTGCAGGCGCAGCGGCTCGGTCAAAAGCCAGCCAATAGTTTTGGCAGGGTTTAAACTTCCGTAAGGATCCTGGAAGACCATCTGCGGCTGGCTGCACGAAATCCACGCCTTCCCCTCTGTGAGCGGGTTCAAGCCGGCAAGCGCCTTGGCAAGTGTAGACTTTCCGCAGCCGGATTCACCGACAATGCCCACAATCTCACCCGCATAGAGTTCAAACGATACATGCTTTACGACCTCGCGCCTGGTCTTTCCGTTTAGCAGTGCGGACAGCGCACTCAATCGGCTCTTTCCCTCCGGCACATCCTTTATCCTGTTTTTCCCGCGCTCATTTCTTTTCGCCTTCTCCTCATAAAACACCGAGTAGTCCTCAACGCGCACAGAAACTTCCCCGCTGCTTTTAACACCGGCTTCCCTTAACACATTCTCTTTTCCGAGCGCCGCCGAAAGAAGTTTCTTTGTGTAATCCTCCTGCGGATGTTCAAACAGATTCTCAACGTCACCCTGCTCCACAATCCGCCCGCCGCACATAACCGCCGCGCGGGAACAGACACTCCTTATCACACCGAGGTCATGCGAGATCAGCAGGATTGCTGTGCCGTACTCTGTCTGGAATTTTTTCAGCAATTTCAAGATTTTTGCCTGCACGGTCACGTCCAGTGCAGTGGTTGGCTCATCCGCAATCAAAAGCTTTGGGCGAAGTATCATCGCCATCGCGATCATAACACGCTGGCGCATACCGCCGGAGAGCTGATGCGGGTATTTTTCATAAAGAGCCTCCACATCAGATAGCCCCGCCTCCTTAAACATGTCAAGCACCCTGCCCCTGCGCTCCTCACCCGCACAGTCCGTATGGAGCACAAGCATTTCGCAAACCTGGCGGCCGACGGTCATCACAGGGTTTAAGGAGGTCATCGGTTCCTGGAAAATCATGGAAATTTCATCACCGCGCACCTCATTTAGCTCTTTCTGTCCCAGGGTATTAAGTTCAATATACTCCTCCCCGTGCAGAAAGCGCACGCTCCCTTCCACAATCCTGCCACCGCCGGATAACAGACCGACGCTCGCCAACATGCTCACACTTTTTCCGGAACCGGATTCCCCGACGATGCCCACTGCCTCGCCTGGATCCACATAGAGCGAAACCCCCTGCGTAACCAGTTTCACGCCCCGTCCTTTTTCCGGGAAGCCAACCGCCACCCCGCTAAGTTCAAGCAAATGCCCACTATTTTCCACGCATCTCCCCCCTCCCGATATTCTCGCTAATCATGCTAAACCCAAGCACAGTAAGCACAATCATCATCCCAGGCGCTACCGCCGCCCACGGCGCGCTCATAAGATATCCCTGCGCCTCCGAGAGCATTCGCCCAAGACTTGGATCGGGCGGCTGCACGCCGAGCGAGAGGTAACTCATCCCCGACTCGGCAAGTATCGCGTTGTTTAAGCCGATTGTCACTGCCGAAATCAGGATCGGTGCGGTGTTCGGCAAAATATGGACAAACATGATGCGCAGGTTGCCCGCCCCTAAAAGCTTCGCGTTTCGCACATAGTCAAGTTCCTTCTGCACAATAAACTCTCCGCGCACCACGCGTGCAAAACTCGGGATAAATATTATGCCTAGGGCAATGATAATATTGTATTTCCCCGTGCCGATCACGCTGACAAAAACAAGCGCTAAAAGGATGCTTGGGAAAGATGTCAGCGTATCGTTTAAACGCATTAATATCTCGTCCGCCAGCCCGCCATAATAACCTGTAAAGGCTCCGATCAGTGTTCCTGCAACAAGCCCGATTAATACCGTTGCCGCCCCGATCAAAAAAGTCGTCCCCGCGCCGTCCATAACACGGCTTAAAATATCCCTGCCGAGGTAGTCCGTCCCGAACGGATGGCTCAGGCTTGGCGCTTTGTTTTTCAGGGTCATGCTCATTTCCATCGGGTCATAGGGCGTGTAAAACAGCCCGACAAAAACAAAAAGGAGCACCGCGGATACCAGCGCGATGCCCACGGCCAGGCTAAAGTTTATTGTGTTTCGCTGCCTGCGTTTTTTCTTCATACTCCCCGCGGCTCCTTTCCGTTACTCAATCCGCACGCGCGGATCTACTTTCTGGTACAGTAAATCAACAATAAAATTCACGATCAGCACGACGGAAGCAATATAGACCACGACCGCCTCCACCACCGGGTAGTCCCTGTTTGAGATCGCCGTAATCAAAAGCCTGCCTACCCCCGGCAGGTTAAAAACCTGCTCCACCACGATGCTGCCCGCCAGCACATCCGCAACCACCATGCCCATAAAGGTTATCACCGGGATCAGCGCATTTTTAAGTACATGTCCCCACAGGATGGCTCTCTCCGTATTCCCCTTGCTGCGCGCCGTGCGCACATAGTCGAGTTTCAGTTCCCTCAGCACCGATGTTTTAAGGAATTTTACGGTCATCGCAATTTTAGGTATGGCAACCGATATGGCAGGAAACAGCATATAGCTCAGATAGCCAAAAAAATCTTCCCCCGGCGAAACATATCCCCCCGGTGAAAACCATCTTAAAATCCTGCCGAATATCAGCGTGATAATAATTCCTAGAAAAAATGCAGGCACCGCCATAAGCGTCTGTGTTACCATGGTGATTGTGCGGTCAATAACCCCTTTCTCCCTGCGGCTGCACAAAAGCCCCAGCGGCACGGAAACCGCGACAATCAACAATATGGCAAGCGCGGCAAGCCCGATTGTTGCGGGAAGCCGCGCTGCCAAAAGTTCGCCGACGGGCTTGCTGTAATGGTAGGACATCCCAAAATCCCCCCGCACCGCGCCGCCCAGAAAGGAAAAAAAGCGCGCAGGCAGGCTTCTGTTTAACCCGAGGGACTCCCTTAATGCCTCGATTGCCTCGGGTGTCGCATCCACCCCCAGACGGGTAACCGCCCCATCCCCCGGGATAACCTGGAAGGCGATGAAGGTCAGCAGCATAATCAGGAACAATACCATAATGAGAGAAATTATTTTTTTGACATAGTACCGCATGACCTTCCTCCTCCCCGGTAATTTCTATTTTACTTTACAAAATATATTTTCGACATATCCTGCACATAGAGCGGATAGAAGGTATAGCCGGAAAGCTTTTTGCTGACCGCAACATAGGAAGCTGGGTCCTGGATATAGACCGACGCGGCATCCTGCGCCAGTATTTCCTGAAGCTGCTTATAGTATTCCACCTTCTTTGCGTCATCCGTTTCCGCCACTGCAAGTTCAAAAATTCGGTCAAATTCATCGTTGGCATAACCTACAAAATTGCTGCTTGCTGTGGAGCGGTAGCGCTTTAACACATCGCTCGGCGCAAGGTTTGCATCAAGACCCACCACGGTCGTTTCATACTGCCTGCCGCGGTAGGTATTTTCAAGCCAGGAACCCCACTCGACAAGCTCAATCTTCGCGGTGATCCCGACTTCCTTTAACTGCTCCACAATCACCTGCGCGGTATCCACATGGAACTGGTAATTGCTCGGTACTGTGATTGTCATTTCAAAACCGTCCGGGTAACCCGCATCCGCCAAAAGTTCCTTCGCCTTCGCAGTGTCATGGGAATACATATTCACCACATCTTTATTAAAATATTTTGCGAAACCCGCAAACATATTGGAGCCGATTATAGTCCCCTTGCCGTCCGCAACCATATCAAGAATCTGCTGGCGGTCAATGGCATAGCAAAGTGCCTGGCGCACGCGGACATCGTCAAACGGTTTTTTCGCCTGGTTTAAAAACAGCGCCTGCACAAGGTTTGCCGTGCCGTTTTCTATGTTGTAATTATCGGTAAGCTGCTTTGCCTGCTCGCTTGTCAGGTATGGGAAAATATCAATTCCGCCGCCCTGCAGCTCCAAAAACGCGGTGTTGGTATCCGCATAAATCTTGAACGTTACTTTGTCAAGATACGGCGCAGTCCCGTAATAATCCACATACCTCTCCATTACAAAACTCTGGAGCGGCGTGTAGGAAATAAATTTGAACGGGCCGGTACCAACCGGGGAGTTCGCCTGATTATTATAATCCTTCGGGATAATGGCACTTGTCAGATAGCCGAGCAGCTCGGTGTTTGCCGAGGAGAGGCTGAGTACGATGATATCCTTGCCGGATGCATCCTTTGATGCAGTGATATCCGAGATACAGGAAAGCGCGGATGTCACGATTACCTCCGGATCGACCGTTTCAAGCAACCCCGCACTGCGCTTTAAAGAATATACGACATCCTCCGCCGTTACAGGCGCACCGTTGTGGAACGTAACCCCCTCACGCAATGTGAATGTGTAGGTCATACCGTCCTCCGAAATCGCAACGTCGCTTGCAACCGCCGGAACTAGATTTCCATCCTTATCAGGCTTTACTAAGCCGTCAAAGAGATTAAAGATCACTTCCAAAGTTCCTGCCGCATGTGCTTTGTGTGGGTCAAGACTGTCTAAATCCTGGGTAATTCCAACAATGATTTCACCACCTGCAACGGGGTTATCGGTCACAGTGTCGCCATCCGTGCCTTCCGTTTTCTGGCCGTCCGAAGAATCTTCATCTTTGCCGCAGCCCCCCGCAAATACTGAGATACCTAGGATAAGCAACAGCGCCAACAGAATTTTTCCATGCTTTTTCATAAAAGCTCCTTTCCCGTGCCATGCACGTTTCCGTTGATTTTTCATGAAATATTCTCTCATCATTATGAAATTGTATGCTGTTTTTACAGCGTCTATATCATACCGCGGAGCGCGGGAAATTGCAACATAAATTTATGTCTAGCTTTTTATTATCTTTTCAATCCGGTCGGCAACTGCCGCTGCTGCCCTGCCGCTCTCTTTCAGCCCGGCGCTCTTTAAAAATTCCTGCTGCAAATCCACATACTTTTCCCCCTCATACCCCTGCACGGCTGCGTAGAGTTCCTCTTGCGTAAAGGCTTTCGGGAAGGGAAGATCCAAATAGTCAAAATACAGCCCCCGCTCCCTCTTATAATTTTCCAAATCATCCGCATACAAAAAGACGGGCTTTTTCGCAATGCAGAATTCAAACATTGTGTTGGAGTAATCCGTAATCAATACATCCGCATAATACAAAAAACTGTACAGGTCGGGTTCCCCGCTGATATCCCGCACTCCGTCCTTCCCGGAAAACTCGTGCTGCCCCGCCACCAGCGGATGCAGGCGCACCAGTATCTCCCACTCCCCGCCAAAACGTCCGGCTAGCGCGGCGCGCAGTTTCCCCGCATTAAAATCACAGTAGTTTTTCCCGGTGCCGCGGTAGGTTGGGGCATAGATTGCGATTCTCTGCGCAAAAGGTTTATCCCCGTACCCCGCCATCCCGCGGACAAACCGGTCATTTCGTGGGCTGCCGCACTCTAATATCTCACAATTTGCCCAGAATGCCCTGCGGTACATCTGCGTGCAAAAGGTGCTGTTTGAAACAAAAAGATCCGTGTTTGCCGAATCCTTCCTTGCGCGGCGGATATAGGATGCCCCGAGCGCCTCCTCACAGTCCCCCTCTATTTTTTTCAGCGCGATCCCGCCGTGCCAGAGCTGGATGTAATATTGCCCCCGCCGCTTCCTTATATATGCTTCCTTTCGGTTGTTCTCCACCCACACCGCAGCGCGGGCAAGAGCTAAAACGGCTGCGGGCGAATTTGTTTTCAATGCCCTGATGGGCAGGTTTTCGGGCACCTGCCCCGGATGGTTTGTGATAAAAATAAGTTCCATCACCGCATCCCTTCCCGCACACTTCCTGTCAATTAATTCCTCGGCAACATATCTTGCATTGTCCCCGTACCCCCACACACTGCAAAAAACAACCAGATTTTTTTTGAGCGGGAATATCCTGCACGCAAAAAAAAGCGCAGTTACCGCGAGATAACGCGCCCTCTGATAGATCCGGATCAAAAATTTCGGTGTCAGTTTTTTGATTTTCTCCCGCATGGGAAATTCCTCCTGTCCGTGCAGGCACCTGCCAGGCTGCCCGCTACAGCCCCCTAATAATCTCCGCAAACTGAGCTGCACTTTTTTCCCAGCAGAGACCATCCATATACTTGTGCGCCCGCTCCATCTGTTCCCCTAGCTGTGCAGGATCCCGCAAAAGTGCAAGAAGCTTTTCGCAGAGTTCCTTTGCTGATAACCCGGTCAGCGTAGCGCTGCCCTCCGGAAAAAATTCTGTAAATGTACCGTCCTCAAATTCAATTAGAGGAAGCCCCGAAGAAAGCATTTCATATGGCACCAGCGAGATATTGCTCAGGGATGCCACCATCCCGAAATCCGACCTGTCATAGAGCTTTCTCAAGCTTTCCTTATCAAGCATTCCAAGGTTTTTCCCTCCCGGGGCGCTAAAGCTTTTCGCCTCGCCGAAATACTCCACCAAGAGGGATATCCCTTCCTCCGCTAACAGATTCTTCAACTGCAACAAAAGATCCGGAATAATGCAGGGCAGGCGCTTCCCATAATATTTCAGGTAGACAGCCAAACGCAGTGTCTTTTTACTCCGGTAGGACAAAAAATCCCGCTTCCTGTACGGGTATTCCCCCGCCTCATAGGGGAAATCGATTACATCAATAGGTGATACCGGGCGGCATTCCCTCTCGATCATGCGCTTGTTCCACGCCCCGAGGCTTACCATGTGAAGCCCTTGCTCATAGGTTTTTTTAGCTAACAGGAAGCGCTCGCCGAACGGATAAAAATATGGCTCATAGTCCTGGACAAAATACATTTTGTAGCCCGAAAGCTTCTTTGCGTAGGAAACGGTATCCCACGAAGATGCCACAACGATATCCGATGCGCGCTTGTCCCCTGAAATCATCAGGGCAAGCTCCTTGTCGGTAAAGAGCTTCCCGCGGTAATCTGCAAGGTTGCTTTTCACACAGCGCTCCATTTCTTTTCTATCCTGGGGCTTGTAAACGGCATAGCCGACATCAAATCCCAGCATGGAAAGCTTTGTCCCAAGCCGCAGCAGCGAGGTTTGCCCGCCGTGGAAACGCACCATTCGCGTCACGAGGAAGAGGATGGACTTTTTTTTCTGCGGCTTTTCGTTCTGTATTACTTCCGTGGAATAGCGCTGTAATTCCGCGGCGACGCGCGCCATTTCCACCTTCGCCTGCGCCTTGTGGATGGCGCTTAGCAGAATGCGCTTTCCCTCCCGTTTAATAATCCCCGTCATATAAAATCCCCCCGTCCGTCTTTTTGCCTTTTACTTGATTGCTTCCTCGTAGAGCACGCTCACTGTTTCCACATCCCCCTGCGCGATCAGGTGCCCTTTCTCAAGGATGATCGCCCGATCGCAGAGCGAGCGCACCTGCCCGATCGAATGGGATACAAAGAGCACTGTAATTCCCTTATCAAACATATCTTTTATTTTCTTCTCACTCTTTTTGCGGAATTTTGCGTCCCCGACAGAAAGCACTTCATCCAGTATCAGGATTTCAGGCTCCACAATTGTAGCGATTGAAAAACCGAGGCGCGCCTTCATACCCGAGGAATAATTTTTAAGTGGCACATTGATAAAATCGCCCAGTTCCGAAAATGCCACGATCTCATTATATTTTTCTTTCAGGAATTCTTTCTTATAGCCCAGCATTGCCCCGTACAAAAAAACGTTTTCTTTCCCCGTATACTGGTTTTCAAAACCTGCCCCGAGTTCAAGCAGCGGCACAATCCTGCCATTGCGCTGCAAGGTGCCCTCGGTTGGCTTTAACACCCCGGCAATCACTTTTAAGAGCGTACTTTTCCCCGCCCCATTCAGACCCAGCACCCCGAGGCGCTCCCCCTTGGCAACCCGGAAACTGATATCCTTTAACGCCCAGAATTCATGGTAGCGCAATTCATGCTTCAACAGCTTGATCGCATAATCTTTTACATTGTCCACACGCTCGTTTGCCATGCGGAATTTAACACCGACATTGTCCACTCGCAACGCTGTATTCTTTTCCAAAACAACCTCACTTCCGCCGCATATTAACGGCTGTTCCATTCCAGTTACAGATAAAGCACAAAACTATCCTGCTTCTTATAGAAGAAGACCAGCCCCACAACCAGCACAACCAGGCTTACTGCAAGCGGATACCATACATAAAAGCCCTCGAGCGGCTTGCCATATACAACGGTATTACGGAAATTTGTAATTACGGAATAAAGTGGGTTGTACTTAATCAGGAAGCCATATTTGCTGTCAAGCAAAGAATCCGCTTCATAAAATATCGCCGACATATACATAATAAGCATGGTTGTGACATTCCAGATATATTCCAGGTCCCTGAAAAATACATCCAGTGTCGCCAGCAGAAAACCGATTGCCGTCACCATCAAAAAGACGGTTGAAAGCGGTACCAACGCGCCCGCCAGATACCAGGTCGGTCGGATTCCCTGCACTGCGGCAACAATCACCAGCACGATAAGGGAGAGCAGGAATGTAACATAGCTTGAGAGCGATGCCGCCAGCGGGTACATGTATTTTGGCACATATACCTTGCGGATCATCCCGCCGTTGCGCCGTATGGATTTTAGCGCCTGTTTTGTCCCGGTTGAAAAATAGGAATACAACAGCCGCCCGGTCAGGATATAGACGGAAAAATGCGGTGTCTTTTTTTGCAGGATGGTGCCGAAAACAATGGTCAGCACGATCATGGTCAACAGGGGTTCCAAAAGCGTCCACATAAAACCGAGTACCGAATTCCGATACTTTAGTTTAATATCTTTTTTTACCAGCTCCGTAAGTAAAAACTGATATTTTTTAAAATTTGCCAAAAATGTTTTCATTCTTATACCCGTTTCAATCAAGTGTTTTAAAGTGCTTTTCTATATAACATACTGCAATTCTATCTTGCCCCGTAAACCCTCTCTTTATTCTGACGGCGCAGTTCCTTCCTGCCCGGTATCCTCCCCGGCATCGGAATCTGGCATATCATCATCCACATTGCCCGTGCCATCATCCACAACCATGGCATCAACCGCTTCCTCAATCGCAATTCCTATCGTCCCGTGGCTTACCGTGACAAAGGCATCCGTCGCAGAATTCACCGATACATAGTAGGAACCCGGCTCATAGTCTGTCACATCAACGTATAGTTTTAATGCCTGTGGTGTCAGTTTATCAAGTTCCTCCTGCCTGCCAAAAACTTTGATATTGATATCATTCTTGGTAGTAAAAATCAGGTCGTATCCCTCCGTCAGCCCAACCACCGAGATATCGGCACTTTTTATCTTGAAATCCCTTGATGGAAGGCGCTCGATATAGGCGGTCACCGTAACATATTTTTCCTCGTCCACCAGCACATATTTTCCGCCGTAATATTCCTCCAGGTAGGTTTCAATATTTATTTTTGCACCGTAATCCTTGCTTTGCATTGTTATATCAAACGGTATGGTCATCGAATAGATATCCGTGAGATCCTCGGCTTTTCCGGCTATCATAATCTCGGTCGGAACATGCTGGATATTGGTGCACTCGTAGCCGTAGGCAGGCTCACCCTGCGTTGTAATAAGAAGGAGTATCTTTTTTGTCGGAAGTACTGTAACTTCCACATTGACTTCCTTGGTATCAAATGTAATCATTGATTCGTCAATCTCATAACCGTTCTTGTCATAGGCATGGATCACCGCATCCCGCTCAAAACTCTTTTTTACCTGTCCCGTGCCAACTTCCACCACCACGCGCTCAATGCGCTCAATCTGCTTTTCCGAACCGGAGATCTGCACAAGGTTCGGCTTTACTACCATATCCGAAACATAGTAGCCCTCCGCTGCCTCCCCCTTGGTCTGGATATCCACACGGAATGTCTGGCTGGTATAATTTTCGAGCGTCAGCACCATAACCTCAGGCTCCCTCGATTCGATTGTAATATCAATGTCTTCCTTATTATAAGGGCTGTCATCCCGCACGGATACCTGGATAGGTACCGAGTAGACCAGTGACATCTGCCGGTAATCCGCCACCGCCAGAAAGTCCTGCGCTGTCAGCTTCTCCGCAATGGAACTTGGGGCGTGCACCTTTAGGGTAACAGTCTTCCCACTCTCAATCTCGCTGATCTTGCCCCTTTCCTGCAATACGCTCTCGTTCAGGGAGGATACCGGAACATCCGGGATCGTAACGGTAATGTACGGGTCATCAATGTTCATTATGGTCACCCAGACCAGCACAGCCACCAGCAGCGACAATAGTTTCCACTGTAGGTTCTTTCGCAGGAAACAGAGCACACCCACAATATAGCCACGCAGGCGCGATGGCTTTTTTTGCGGCTCTTTTGGTTCCTCTGTCTGTGGAATGCCCTTCTGATTTTCATTTTCATCCAAAATTATAAATTCACTCATAGATACGCCTACCCCTTTTGGCATTCAGACCTGCTTACCCCTTTTTTTCAAAAACAACCTGCCTTTATTTTTCTCCGCAACTGCCTGCATACCGTAAAGTTCCGCTTTCAGACGATCTCCGGAAATCCCCCGGATAATCTCGCCGTTTTTCGTGGTGGACACCGTGCCTGTTTCTTCCGAAACCACCACGGTAAAGCTGTCCGTTTCCTCGCTTACCCCCACCGCTGCCCGGTGCCTTGTCCCAAGCTCTTTCCCCAGCTGCATGTTCTTTGAGAGAGGAAGATAGCAGGTCGCGGCGGCAAGCCTTCTGCCCCTCACGATCACTGCACCGTCATGTAGCGGCTTGCCCTCCTCAAAAATACTGAGCAAAAGCTGTGAGGAGATTTCTGCATCCAAGATTATCCCGCTGTCTATTCTTTCCTGGAGGCTGATCTGGCGCTCAAAAACAATCAGTGCGCCGGTCTTATCCCTCGCCATACGGTAAACCGCCTTAACGAGTTCTTCTATATCTTTTGGGGTGAGCTGCTCCTTATCAACACTCCCGGAAAAAAACGAAGGAGTAAACCTTTTTTGACCGAGCTGTTCGAGCACCCTTCGCAGCTCCGGCTGGAATAAAATAATCAGCGCGGTTATACCGACTCCGACCGCATTTACAAAAATCCACTGGACGGCATGGAGGTCAAAAATATATGCGACCAGCCAACACAGAAAAAGCATTACCAGCCCTTTTAACACCGCCCAGGCATTTGTCGTTTTTATCCAGCGCAGGAAATAGTATATTATTATTGCTATAATCAGTATTTCCAGGATATCCCCGACTTTTAAGCGCGTCAGCCGGATCAGGTACTCATCAAAAAATGTCCGGATTCCCCTCATCGCCCTTCCCCCTTTTTGCAGCAGTCCCGATTGCAGGCATTGCTGTTTCCGATAATATATGGCGGAATTTATTTATTCTCATCCCGTCCGCTTAATCCAAATTCCCGCTCCTGCTCCTCGCCAAAGTCCTCATCTGCGGAGTACTGTTCCTCCCCGCTCTCATAGCGCTTAGCTGCAAGCATCTGCGCGCGTGCGCGCTGCTGTTCCTCCTCGCGTATCCGCTGCTTTTCCTCCTGCATCCTGCGGTAGAAATACCCGGAACTTTTTCCGCCCTTCTGCCGCCTTACCTGACCGCCCGTTCCGCCGCCACTCCTCGGTCGGAATATAACCTCCCCCGTTTCCTCGTCAAGTACTTCCTCGTAATCATCCTCGTCCTCTTCCTCAACCGCTTCCTTTTTCGCATTGATATGTTCCACCGTGCGCTTCGCAACACCGATCTCAATTTTCGGCACTGCTTTTACATAATAATAGTAATCATCATCTTCAAACTGGACATTTTCCACCGCAGTATAGTCGAGCACTCTCTTAAAGAAAAGCGCGACAAAAGCGGCAAGGGCGGAAAGCAGTGTCCCGCCGATCATACTGCCGATTGTAACCCTTGTGTCAAAGCGCAGGTCACAGATCAGGAAACCAAATACATTGACTACCGCACCGGCAAGAATCGCGAGCTCCGCCGCATATTCCATCTTGAGTTTCCTCACCGTATATACCACGATAATAACCACCGCAAATACACCGGATACTATAAGGATGTCCTTGCAGTCAATCAGTGCCTCAAACACCTTTGTGTAGAATGGAAGGATATCGTCGAGTGCAAAACTGTCACTAACAACCGTATGTTCCTGCAAAATCTGGAGCATATAATAAACAATCACTCCGCACGCTGACGGCAGTATGGTAATCGGGTTTGCCACCAGCCCCATCAGGATTGGCACCAGATACGGCACATGCAAGGTTGACAGGATCGGGATCGCCACTACCACATATCCATATTGTGGCGCAAACCGCAGGAAAAAGCAGTAGAGTACCACAAAAATCAATGCGGCGAACAGTGCCATAAACGGCGAAACTGCCGCGACATGCAGGATAACAAACGCCATCGCCAGAAATACCAGGATGGAGGATGGGGTAAATGCACACAACAGCGATACCAGCAGTACAACAACCGTCTTCTCCAGTTTCAAATTATTCCCGATCACCTTGTTAATCATTGTAAATGTCACAAAGGCCGCAACAAACTTGATTAACGGATCTACCACCATCTGGAATTTCTGGTAGTATGTCCTCAAAAGTGAGCGCAGCTCCAAAATCTTAACCATTGCTTTCCTCCTCTTTCTCCGAGGCAGCCTCGCTGCCCTCCTCCTCGCGGTATATCTTCTTCATTATATTTAATATACGGAAATACCGTGTCAGTTTCCCCCTGGATAAGTCATATTTAATTGAGTAGCCGATAATCGCCCCCACAGTATAAATCGTCACCAATATCACATATATAACAAATATTGTAACCCCAATCGCCCTGTAATCAAGATTGACTGCCTGGGCAATCAGATACTCCGATTTATACAACCCGACCATAAGGAGGATCAGGATATAGCCCACTGTAACTGCAAGCAGCGTTTTCAGTATCTGCAGCCTGACATAATCCGTCTTATAATATTTACTTAACCTGATATCCTCCCTGCCCTCCCCTGTTTCATACAGGGCAAGTTTCGTCATCAGGCGCGTTTTCCTGATGTTTATCATCTTGATACCCCTTTCCTGCATACTCTGCGTTAATTTCCTTTTGGCTGTCCTGCCTTTTAACATTGTAGTCATTTTTTTCCTTGTCTATACGGTTCCAAGGAAAAAAGCGCATTGATTTCCAATTTAAGGATATAAATTATATCTGGCGCTATTATACCACAATGCTGTCAAAATGGCGAGAACTTTTTTCTTACGAATCTGATACTACAGACCACAACAGTTTTGTTATGCCAACCACAGTGAAAAATATCCGGCATGGCATACCTTAAACCGGCACACAAAAAAGTAAGGCAGCTCCCCGGCAGATTTGAAGCCGGGGAACCGCCCTACTTATCTTTGTATTGCTTAATTGGACTCTGAAATCAGCACTTCTGGTCAAATGCAGGATTAAATGCATAGAAGTTTTTCGAATCCAGTTCCTCCTGTATCAGGCGGAGGCTCTCACCAAAACGGGAGGATTGAAGTAAAAATATCTCATAAAATATTTCCCTCAAAATGCTGTACTTCAATCTTTCATGGTTAATGGTTAAATGTTCCAAGTAATCTCAATGTTTCCGTCTGCAATGCGAATAACTTTGATAAGCGTATCGACTACCGCCTGT